>NZ_JBQZFO010000004.1:0-464177 GCF_052691715.1 Serratia sp. NA_112.1 | reverse complement strand
ATTATAGGGAGTTCTCAGAAGGCCGCAACCCCTAAATGCAAAAAACTTTTCAAGCGTTCAAATAACAACCAACAAAGTCCTTTTAGGATATTTATTAGCCAGAAAAGTGGTATTTTAAGGCCGTTAGCCCGGAAAACTCTATAAGTGCAATGAAAACAGATAAAGAAAAGGGAGCGGTCGACCGCTCCCTTCAGACTGATGACAAACCTCATTCCTGCCCAGACCTGCCCAGAGCGAGTAGAGGTCGATAAATAAAAATCAGGAAAATCAATTTGTTGATTTTCGGCTGTTCACCACAAAGCAGGAAAAACCACGCTTTTTCCTGCTTTGTCAGCAACCTAAAGGGAGCGGTCGCCCGCTCCCTTTTATCACAATGGCTATAGATAGCCGCTATTGTTTGGCGACGATATGCTCGTCTTCTACATCCAGCGTCACCGGTTTGCCCGGAATCAACTTGCCGGAAAGAATTTGCTGCGCCAATGGGTTTTCGATCTCTTGCTGGATAGCGCGTTTCAACGGACGCGCGCCATACACAGGATCGAAACCGGTTTTGCCCAGCAGCTCCAACGCCGGTTCGGTGATAGTGACTTCGTAACCGCGCTCTTCCAGACGTTTGTACAGACGCGCCAGCTGAATCTTGGCAATCTCGGCAATATGTTTCTGGCTGAGAGGGTGGAACACTACTACCTCATCTATACGGTTGATGAATTCCGGACGGAAATGATGCGTGACCATTTCCATCACCGATTCCTTCATCTGCGCGTAGTTCATCTGACCGAAGTGTTCCTGGATCAGATCGGACCCCAGGTTAGAAGTCATAATCACCACGGTATTACGGAAATCAACGGTACGTCCCTGACCATCGGTCAGACGCCCATCGTCCAATACCTGCAACAGGATGTTGAACACATCCGGGTGCGCTTTCTCCACTTCATCCAGCAGGATCACTGAATAAGGTCGACGACGTACTGCCTCGGTCAGATAACCGCCCTCTTCATACCCGACATAACCCGGAGGCGCCCCCACCAGCCGCGATACCGAATGTTTTTCCATAAACTCGGACATATCGATACGCACCATTGCGTCGTCACTGTCAAACAGGAACGAGGCCAGCGCCTTACAGAGTTCGGTTTTACCCACCCCAGTCGGGCCGAGGAACAGGAACGAACCGATAGGACGGTTTGGATCTGAAAGCCCGGCTCGGCTACGGCGAATTGCGTTAGATACCGCGCTTACTGCTTCATCCTGGCCAATGACCCGAGAATGCAGTTCCTGCTCCAAACGCAACAGCTTGTCACGCTCGCCTTCCAGCATTCTGGCAACAGGAATACCGGTAGCCCGCGCCAACACTTCGGCAATTTCTGCGTCAGTCACCCGGTTACGCAACAGCTTCATGGTTTTGCCTTCGGCCAGCGTGGCGGCGGCAAGCTGTTTTTCCAACTCAGGGATCTTGCCGTACTGCAGTTCCGACATCCGCCCCAGATCGCCAACGCGACGCGCCTGCTCTAGGGTGATCTTGACCTGCTCAAGTTCCGCTTTGATATTCTGCGTACCGGAGAGTGAAGCTTTTTCCGCCTTCCACTCTTCTTCCAGCTCTGAATATTCACGCTCTTTCTGTTCCAGCTCACCGCTAAGCATTTCCAGGCGTTTTTTGCTGGCGTCGTCCGACTCTTTACTCAGCGCCTGCTGCTCCAGCTTAAGCTGAATAATGCGACGTTCCAGACGGTCGAGCGATTCCGGCTTGGAGTCCATCTGCATGCGGATGCTGGACGCCGCCTCATCGATCAGGTCAATAGCCTTATCCGGCAATTGACGATCGGAGATATAACGGTGTGATAAGGTCGCCGCCGCAACAATCGCCGGGTCAGTGATCTGCACATGGTGATGCAGTTCATAACGTTCTTTCAGGCCTCGCAGGATCGCGATGGTGTCTTCAACGCTGGGTTCCGCCACATAGACTTTCTGGAAACGACGCTCGAGCGCCGCATCCTTCTCTATATACTGACGATATTCGTCCAGCGTGGTGGCACCGACGCAGTGTAGTTCCCCACGCGCCAGCGCCGGTTTCAACATATTGCCGGCATCCATCGCGCCATCGGCTTTACCCGCGCCGACCATAGTATGCAATTCATCAATAAACAGAATGACGCTGCCTTCCTGTTTGGACAGATCGCTCAGCACCGCTTTCAGACGCTCTTCAAACTCACCGCGGTACTTGGCCCCGGCGATCAGCGCCCCCATATCGAGGGACAGCACACGTTTATGCTTTAGGCCTTCCGGGACTTCACCATTAATGATGCGTTGCGCCAAACCTTCTACGATGGCGGTTTTACCTACGCCAGGCTCGCCGATCAACACCGGGTTGTTTTTGGTACGACGTTGCAGCACCTGAATGGTGCGACGGATCTCTTCGTCACGGCCGATAACCGGGTCAAGTTTGCCCTGCTCGGCACGTTCGGTCAGATCAATAGTGTATTTCTTCAATGCCTGACGTTGGTCTTCAGCACCTTGGTCTTCCACGCTGTCTCCACCTCGCATTTGCTCAATAGCCTTGCTGATTTTATCGGTTGTCGCACCGGCCGCTTTCAACAGATCGGTCAATGTTCCACGATCCTCAAGCACCGCCAGTACAAAGAGTTCGGAAGAAATGAATTTGTCCGCCCGCTTTTGCGCCAGCTTGTCGCACAGGTTAAGGACACGCACCAGTTCATGGGACGGTTGAACGTCACCACCGGTACCTTCGACTTGAGGCTGACGAGACAGTGCCTGTTCGATTTCAGTGCGCACGCGCCCTGCATCAATACCGGCAGAAGTTAAGAGTGGACGAACCGTGCCCCCGTCCTGATTGAGTAAAGCGCTCATCAGATGTAACGGTTCAATAAACTGGTTGTCGCGCCCAAGGGCTAAAGATTGGGCATCGGCGAGAGCAAGCTGGAATTTGTTAGTAAGACGATCCAGACGCATAACACCTCCAAGATGAGTCGAAATTGCTACTGGAGATTAAATGAGGTCATCCCTCAAAAATTCAAGGTTATTTCGACTGTATATTTTCGGTACTACATCATGCGTCTTTGGACCGTCCTAATTCAATAGGTTATATCAGCCAGATTAAACTTGCCAGACGTCCGGTTATTCCATCACGACGATAAGAGAAAAAATGACTGATTTCGCTCACCGTACAGCGATCGCCACCGTAGATGGCGTGGATGCCTGCGCGTTGCAGGCGCTGACGAGCTAATAAATAGATATCGGCCAGGAATTTATCACCCTGGGGGGTGAAAGCTGCCGCCGCGGCGTCATCCACAGCAATAAATGCCGCACGGACCTCCGGCCCCACCTCAAACTGCTGCGGGCCAATCGCCGGACCGAGCCAGGCATTGATACGAGCCGGTTCAGCAGCAAAAGCAGCCAGAGTTTGTTCCAGCACGCCATTGCACAACCCACGCCAACCAGCATGGGCTGCTGCAACTTCATCACCGGCCTGCGAGCAAAACAGCACCGGCAAGCAATCCGCCGTCATCACGGCACATACTTGCCCCGGGACATTACTGTAAACGGCATCCGCTTGCAGGTCAGCTAGCGTTTGCCCATCCAGCCGCACTACACGGGTACCATGAACCTGCTCCAGCCAGACTGGCATCTGCGGCAAGTCGGCCCCCATCACCAGCCGTTGGCGGTTATCCGCCACTGCCCGCGCATCGTCACCCACGTGGGTTCCGAGGTTGAGCGAGTCATACGGCGGCAAACTAATACCGCCATGACGAGTAGTACTGCAGGCTTTTACCCCTGCCGGCAACGGCCAATCGGGCAGGATGAGCGTATCCATTACCAGTTCATCTGATCTTTAAATTCTTCGGTATCGGCTTTCAGCGCGTTAATCAAATCGACCATATCCTGAGGCAGCGGCGCATGCCACTCCATCTGGATACCGCTGATGGGATGATATAAACGCAGCATGGTAGCGTGCAGTGCCTGACGATCGAAACCGCGCAGCGTGGCAATAAATGCATCCGACGCACCTTTTGGTGGACGCGGACGGCCACCGTACAGCTGATCGCCCACCAACGGATGATTGATATGTGACATATGCACGCGGATCTGGTGAGTACGGCCGGTTTCCAGACGCAGACGCAGACGAGTGTGCGCACGGAAGTGCTCCATAATACGGTAATGCGTCACCGCGGGTTTCCCCATCGGGTGCACTGCCATATGGGTGCGCTTGGTCGAATGGCGCGAAATTGGCTCTTCGACAGTACCGCCGGCGGTCATGGTACCAATGGCGACCGCTTCATATTCACGGGTAATATCCCGCGCCTGCAGCGCTTCTACCAGTCGGGTTTGCGCCGGAACAGTTTTGGCCACGACCATCAAACCGGTCGTGTCCTTGTCCAAACGGTGCACGATGCCGGCACGTGGCACATCGGCAATTTCAGGATAGTAATGCAGCAACGCATTGAGCACCGTGCCATCCGGGTTACCGGCGCCAGGGTGCACGACCAGGTCGCGTGGCTTGTTGATGACCAGAATATCACTGTCTTCGTAGACGATATTCAGCGCGATGTCCTGCGGTTCCCAACGGGCATCTTCTTCTATCTGTGCATCAATGGCGACCGTCTCTCCCCCCAGTACCTTCTCTTTCGGTTTGTTTATCGTTTTGCCATTAACCTGTACCCGATCGTCCAGGATCCAATCTTTTATGCGAGATCGTGAATAATCAGGGAACAATTCGGCCAAAGCCTGATCTAAACGTTGTCCGAGTTGAGATTCGGCCACCGTTGCGGTGAGTTGTACTTGTTGTGCCATATGCAGCTTCTTCGTTAACGTTGGGTTTTCACGGCGATGCCGTTTAATATAATGTGCTATTGTAACTGGTCTTTGTCGGGAGCTTAACGGACAGTCTCCCGGAATAACACCCTGAGGATAATCAAAACGTCATGACGCGTATGAAATATCTGGTGGCGGCAGCCACGTTGAGCCTGGCGCTGGCAGGTTGCTCCACATCCAAGGATGCGGTTCCCGACAACCCACCTTCGGAAATCTATGCTACTGCCCAGCAAAAACTGCAGGACGGTAACTTTAAGGGCGCGATTACGCAACTCGAAGCGTTAGATAACCGCTATCCTTTCGGGCCGTACTCTCAGCAGGTTCAGTTGGACCTGATTTATGCCTACTACAAATCTGCCGATTTACCACTGGCTCAGGCGTCTATCGATCGTTTCATGCGTCTGAACCCTACGCACCCAAACATCGACTACGTGATGTACATGCGTGGTCTGACCGATATGGCGTTGGATGACAGTGCATTGCAAGGCTTCTTCGGGGTCGATCGTTCAGACCGCGATCCACAGCATGCTCGCGCTGCGTTTCGCGATTTCAGCCAGCTGATTCAGCAATACCCGAACAGTCAGTATGTGACCGATGCCAACAAGCGCCTAGTGTATCTGAAAGACCGCCTGGCCAAGTATGAGCTTTCGGTGGTGGAATACTACACTAAACGCGGTGCCTACGTCGCGGTCGTTAATCGCACCGAACAGATGCTACGTGAATATCCGGATACCAAAGCGACGCGCGACGCGCTGCCGCTGATGGAAAATGCGTATAAGCAGTTGCAATTGAACGGTCAGGCCGACAAAGTGGCCAAAGTGATTGCCGCCAACCCGGCATAACCGAATTGGCAACGGCAGAAAAACAAAACGGCAGCTTCGGCTGCCGTTTTCATTTGCTGTGAACTTAGCCAGAGCTGGAAAAATACACGAGCAAAAACACGATGTTAGCAAGTCTGCCTCACCGCTTATCCTTTCAATAATGCGCGTTCTGCTCACAAGACTCAAGCGTTAGATAGCCAATTCAAATGCTGAATCACAGATTGAACTAACTTTGCAAAAAGTGACAAAAATACGTGATTTTCATCACACATTTAAGCAAAAAGCGAGGTATGCTGGATCCATCCAAGACGGAAAGACAGAGAGGTAAGTTATATGACATTGAACATTACCAGCAAACAAATGGATATCACTCCCGCAATCCGCAGTCACGTCGAAGACCGTCTCACCAAACTGGAAAAATGGCAGGCCCAACTGATTAACCCACATATCGTCTTATCCAAAGAACCGAAAGGGTTTGTTGCCGACGCCACCATTACTACCCCTAACGGCCCGCTGGTCGCCAGCGCTAAACATGAAGACATGTACACCGCCGTTAACGATCTGATCGCCAAGCTGGAGCGTCAGTTGAATAAGGTGCAGCACAAAGGCGAAGCACGCCGTGCCGCAACCAGCGTGAAGGACATCATTCCGGAAGTAGAACCGGAACAGGAATAACCGTTTAGCGGCTGTTTCACATCAAACGCGCCTGAGGGCGCGTTTTTTGTCTGGTTTTTTTATTGACGAGATAAAGGCCTGCGGTTACTTTAAAACCTGTCTCACGCATACTCTGGATAACCCATGCTCCGTAAACCGTTTTTCTTCGCATTCTTTTTTACCTTCCCCTGATTGGGAGGCGTTTCGTCGTGTGATAAAGAATGCGAAGACGAACAGTAAAGCCTCCTGAAACCAGGGGGCTTTTTTTATGGCTATTTACGACGTATAAAAATATAAGGCAGAAGCTGATTATGACTGACAACCCGTTACTCGTGCTGCGCGAACGCATCAGCGCACTGGATCTGAAACTGCTGTCCCTGCTGGCAGAACGCCGTGAGCTAGCGGTAGAAGTAGGGAAAACCAAGCTTCACTCTCATCGTCCAATCCGGGATAAAGAGCGTGAGCGCGACCTGCTGGACGCCCTGATCGCTGCCGCCAAGCCCTACGATCTGGACGGGTTCTACGTCACCCGCCTGTTCCAACTGATTATCGAAGACTCGGTATTAACCCAGCAGTCGTTACTGCAAAACCAGCTCAATCAAGTCAGTCAGCATTCAGCCCGCATCGCTTTCCTCGGCCCGAAAGGCTCTTATTCACACCTGGCCGCACGCCAATACGCAGCTCGTCATTTCGATCAGTTGATCGAGTGTGGTTGCCAGAAATTCCAGGACATATTTACCCAGGTCGAAACCGGTCAGGCAGATTACGCCATTCTGCCAATCGAAAATACCAGCTCAGGTTCGATTAACGACGTCTACGATCTGCTGCAGCACACCAGCCTGTCGATCGTCGGCGAACTGACCAACCCTATCGATCACTGCGTCCTGGTCGCCAGCGACACCGATCTAGCCCAGATCGAAGTCGTGTATAGCCACCCGCAGCCATTCCAACAGTGCAGCCAGTTCATTAATCGTTATCCGCACTGGAAAATCGAATATTGTGAAAGCACTGCCGCAGCGATGGAAAAAGTCGCCAAATTGAACTCGCCAAAAGCCGCAGCGCTAGGCAGCGAAGCTGGCGGCGCGCTGTATGGCCTGCAGGTACTGGAACACAATCTGGCCAATCAACAGCAGAACATCACCCGTTTCATCGTGCTGGCGCGTAAGGCTATCGACGTCTCTGAGCAGGTGCCGGCTAAAACCACGCTGATCATGGCCACCGGGCAGCAGTCTGGTGCACTGGTTGAAGCACTGCTGGTGTTACGCGAGAACGGTATCATCATGACCAAACTGGAATCTCGCCCGATTAACGGCAATCCTTGGGAAGAAATGTTTTATATCGATGTGCAGGCTAACCTGCGTTCTGAATCAATGCAGAAAGCATTGAGGGATTTGACGCCTATCACTCGCTCGCTGAAGGTGTTGGGCTGCTATCCCAGCGACAACGTGGTGCCGGTCAATCCATCCTGATGATGTAAAAAAGGGTTCGGCATTGCCGAACCCGGATACTCTATTGTCGGTTGTCATTCGCCTGACGCAGCAACGAACGGCTTTCCACCAGGAAACGCTGCGCATACTCGCCAAACCAATGCTCGACCTTCTGGAAACTTTGAATAAACGCCTGTTTATCACCCTGTTCCAGCAGTTTGATCGCCTCACCGAAGCGCTGATAGTAACGTTTGATTAGCGCAATGTTCTCTTCCGACGACATGATGATATCTGCGTACAACTGAGGATCCTGCGCAAACAGCCGTCCGACCATCGCCAACTCCAATCGGTAGATAGGTGAAGAGAGTGCCAGCAACTGCTCCAACTGAACGTTTTCCTCCGCCAAATGCAGACCATAGGCAAAGGTGGCAAAATGGCGCAGCGCCTGAATGAACGCCATGTTCTGATCGTGCTCAACCGCGCTGATACGGTGCAAACGCGCGCCCCATACCTGCAACTGCTCCAGCAACCATTGATAGGCTTGCGGCTCGCGCCCATCGCAATAGACCACCACCTGCTTGGCCACGCTGCCTACGTCCGGACCAAACATCGGATGCAGACCCACCACCGGGCCAGAGTGCGCTGCCAACATGGCATTTAGCGGACGATTTTTTACCGAAGCCAGATCGACCAGGATACAGTCCGCCGGCAGCGGAGGTAATCTTTCAATCACCTGTTCAGTCACGTGAATCGGCACGCTGACAATCACCATTCCGGCGTCTGCCAGCAAAGTATCGGCCTGCGGCCAATCTTGCTGATCCAATACCTTGACCTGGTAGCCGGACAACGTCAGCAGGCGATTAAACAACCGGCCCATTTGGCCGTTACCACCGATAATGACAATCGGACGTAGCTGTGGGTTCAGAGTTTTAAAGCCTTTGTCGTTTTCGCTGACATAAGACTCACGCATTACCCGGCGTAGCACGTCCTCGATCAGATCAGGGGGGACACCAAGATTTACTGCTTCCTGACGCCTTGAGGCCAACATCGCCGCCTCACGTTCAGGAACATATACCGGTAATCCGTGGTGGCTCTTAACCTCACCTACTTCTGCCACCAGATGCAGGCGTTTTGCCAGCAGCTCCAGCAGCGCCTTATCCACTTCGTCGATTTGATCGCGCAACGCGGTCAGTTCAGCCACCATAACTTACTACTCTCCAGTACGTGCCGTCAGCGCAGTGCCGAGTTCCTGGTGCATATGGCGCAGAAGCGTCTCTGTACTTTCCCAGTTAATGCAGGCATCGGTAACAGAAACCCCGTAGCGCATATCTGCACGCGGTTGCTCAGAGGACTGGCTGCCTTCGTGCAGGTGGCTTTCCAGCATGATGCCGGTGATCGAACGGTTACCCGCTTTAATCTGCTCTACCACGGACTCGGCAACCGTCGGCTGACGGCGATAGTCTTTATTCGAATTGCCATGGCTGCAATCTATCATCAAGGACGGGTGGAGTCCCGCCTCCTGCATCTGTTTTTCACAGGCCGCAACGTCTTCGGCACTGTAGTTCGGCGTTTTGCCACCGCGCAGGATCACGTGCCCATCCGGGTTACCCTGCGTTTGCAGCAGGCACACTTGCCCTGCCTGGTTAATGCCGACAAAACGGTGTGGCATAGCCGCTGCACGCATCGCGTTGATTGCCGTGCCCAGGCTACCGTCGGTACCGTTTTTGAAGCCCACCGGCATTGACAAGCCTGAAGCCATCTCGCGGTGAGTTTGCGATTCTGTAGTACGCGCACCAATTGCTGACCAACTGAACAAGTCGCCCAGGTATTGCGGGCTGTTCGGATCCAACGCTTCTGTCGCCAACGGCAGGCCCATACCTACCAGATCCAGCAACAGACGACGCGCGATGTGCAGACCTGCTTCAACATCAAACGAACCATCCATGTACGGATCGTTAATCAGACCTTTCCAGCCAACGGTGGTTCGTGGTTTTTCAAAATAGACGCGCATTACGATATATAGCTGATCGCTCAATTCAGCCGACAGGGTTTTCAAATGACGGGCGTAATCCAGGGCAGCATCCGGGTCGTGGATAGAACAGGGTCCGCACACCACCAGCAGGCGATGATCACGCCCCTGCAAAATATCAGCGATGGTTTTGCGCGCGGTCGCGATTTCATTTTCATCGCTGGCGCTGAGCGGGAACTGGTTCTTCAGTTCTTCCGGAGTAATCAGAATTTGTTCTGCACTGATATGAACGTTATTAAGCGCGTCTTTTTGCATGATGCTATTCCTGTCGTTTGCCGTTATGCGTAAGCGTTAATACAACCTTGAGCGTTTCAGGTCCTTACCATACCATGCGATGTAAAGTTTTCAATCCGATATCTGTAAATAAAAAATTACCAATGAAAAACCATCTTGAAATGTCGTATTAAAAAAGAATGTAAAACAAAATTAACAACATGATTTATAAATAAAAATATTAAAATTAAACCAAGATTTTCTTTTATCCCTTTTAACCTTAAAGGGTGGGCACCATTGCCATAAAGTGTAAATATAAATATACACAATATATTCCACGGCAAAGTATCAGGCCGCGATACAGTTCTCGGTCTCATCCGGATGATCGAGCACGGCAGCCCACCCGCTGTTGCTACCAGGCGACAACCTTAGCCAAAACCCAGTCAAACGCTAAGGATACTCAGCATGATATGCCGCAGGAAGGGATTAATTAAGTAGAAGAAAAGTGAATAAGTAAGGATGAGAAATTAAAAACTTAAGCTAATCGTAGCTATTTTGGTCGCCATGACGAACCGATATAATGTGACTGACATCACTTATAATCACTCTTAACAACTGGATCCAAAATGCTCTCTTTACGCGCTCGCCGCGCTATTCCGCTGTTCATTAGCTGCTTAACGACTTTCACCAGTGTTTCAGCCCTTGCCGACAATACACTTTTCACCGCGATGGACGATCCGGCCACCGCCAAAAAACCGTTTGAAGGCAACATCCAGGCCGGTTACAACTCGCAGTCAGGCAACTCACAAAGCTCTACCCTGTTGGCCAATACCAGCATGACCTGGTTCAACAGCGATGCCGCCTACAGCCTGTGGGGAGCCGCCAACAACACCACTTCCTCTAACGTGCGCTCGTCAGAAAAGTATCAGGCCGGTGGTCGTACTCGTTATAATCTGTCCGATCGTAACTACCTGTTCGGTCAGGCGAGCTGGCTGAGCGATCGCTTCAACGGTTATGACTCCCGTTCCACGTTGACCGGCGGTTATGGTCGCCAAATCCTCAATGGGCCGCTTAGCGATCTGCGAGTTGAATTCGGTCCGGGCGTGCGTCACGATGAATATCATGGCGGTGGTCGCTCCACCAAAGCGCTGGCTTACGGCGCAGCCAACTATTCGTATCAGTTGACCGACAATACCAAGTTCACCGAGGGCGTTTCCGCCCTGGCTAACGAAGAAACCACCTTGAACTCCGAAACCGCGCTAAGCGTCGCAATTAACGAAAGGTTCGCACTGCGTCTGGCTTATAACGTGACTTACAACAGCAAGCCGCCAGCCTCAGCACCGAAGAATACCGACACCACGACTTCCATCAGTCTGGTATACGGTCTGTAATCCTTTCGCCCAGGACACTGATTCCACCAAGCCCATCATCGATGGGCTTTTTTTATGCCTGAGGTGTCAGAGTCAACCAGACCATGCCCAAGGCTTTCAGCGCATCGGTGGAACACTGGAAGTCAGCATTTCCCCCACTGACCTGTACCTGATTACCCGGCAAACGCGCAATATCATAGACGTCGATATTGCCGTCGATATCGATCAACCAACGGCCATTGGCAATGTGCGTCACGGCCAAATCTACCAGCCAGGATAACCGACCGCCGTCAACGTAAGCCGGCTGCGCTACCCCTGCCGAGATCAGCGAACTGTCCGCCAACCATTCTCCCGCATCTTTCAACTGCCCGGCGACGAGCCAGTATTTCGGCAGCGCCCGCCCGCCAGTCGGTACCGCCACCGCCGTGCTGCCACTGCCCATTTCCCCCTGCCCGGTTGCCAGCCACAACAGAGAAACACCGGTATCCAGAGCGCAAGTCACCACGATATCTCCCGGGAAATAGTTACGACGAACCCAGGTGCTCATGGTGCCCGACGAAATACCCAGTAAATCTCCCAGTTCTTTCTGCAGACTGAAGCCATAGGCATCGAGAATGCGCCGCAGCACACCTTTACCGCCAGAAGCCAGAACCCGCTCGTAAAGCGCTTTTCCCTGCGCGGGTTGAATCGGTTTACGTTCACTTTTTGCTTTTGCAAGCTCTCCGGTCATAAGCCAGGCCAAATCAGCGCCCGTAGCCAGTGCGCAGCTGATGATCACATAACCGGGCACGCTGCCACGTTGCTGCCAACTGCTGATGTTGTTAGGGGCTATCCCCAGGATTTCACTCAGCTCTTTCTGCGTGCCAACACCATAAGATGAAAGGATCCTTTCAATCACTGCGCCTACTGAGGCGTTATCGTTCACAGTATCTTCACGCATATCATCACCGATTAAAATCAAAATTTGCATTTACAAGTCGCATTTTGCGATCTAAAGTGCCACATGAATGTTTCACAAACGGCTTAAATGTCACTTTAGTTAAGATGATGCGACATGATTGATGAAAATGCAAACATCGTGGTAGTCCAATAGCAAGTTATGCTGCCATTGGTTAACGGTAAGCAGGCACGTTGCTCACAGAGTGAGGGTGATTCGAACCGAGATCCGCCTCGCTTTTGCAAGCCCATATATCACTTAGCATCCAGGGAGGTTGCCATGCTGTTGGCGAATGAAGAACAACGGGCTATCGGCCTACGGCGTATCGCTGAAATCCGCCGCACGCTATTCGCCCAATATAAAAATCAGGCCGAGGAGATCTACAACACGGCACCGCTGCATCTACGTCACACGCTCTGCTTTCATGCAGGCCTGACCGAGCGTCACGTGATGTTGCAGTTCCACGAGATGAGCTATCCCCAGCGACAGAAAATTGTCGCTGCACTCAATGCATTCATTGAACTGGGCAAATCACTGCCGCGCTATATCAGCGAAGAGGATTGCCTGCTGAATCAGAAAAAATAGCCGTTCTGCAACCTCTGGCGTGCAACCCGCCGGATGTCGCCCGGCCCAAATTTACCCTATCTGGAGAACACACCATGGCTGATACCATAGATATGGCGCAAGAACGCCAGGCCTTGATGCTCGAAAAGCAGATCGCGCACGCCAGGCCCGTAGTCACCCAAGCCTCAGCTCAGTTTTGCGTAGACTGTGACGGGGAGATCCCGGAGGTACGACGCCGCGCTATTCCCGGCGTAAGCCGCTGCGTAGCCTGCCAGGAGATCGCAGAGGCCCAGCAACGTCACTTTATCCGACGTTAATACGATGCTGGCTCCCCCCGACCTTATTGGCCCCCCGCCTTCGCCCTTGTTTGAAGGTGCCTATCCCTGGAATGCTCCGCGGCCAGCCATTGGCCGCGAACCCACGCTTAACCGCGATCGGCTACGCCAGTGGCAGGCCTCGCTGTGCCGCATCAACACCCTGCCTTATTATTTGCGCATAAAGTTTACCGAGCGCCACCAACTTCTGTTGCGTCAGCAAGGTGCGCAGGCTGCCTGGCACTACCTGGTGCGGGTTTTCGACCGCCGCCTATGGCCACGGATCCAACAAGTGAACAATAAATTTGGCCAAAATCACCAAGCCTCAATGCACTTTGGCAATGAGGCCGACAACTATAGCGCTTTGCCAACGCTGGGCGACAAGGCGCTGGAACAATTGGCAAAACGAATCGCAGGTCAGTTACTGGCACTTTATCAAAGTGAGTGCGACACCTTACTGACCCGGCACGCGGGAGCCTCTTCTGTCCTGCTGCGGGACGAAATTCAATCAAAACTGTATGGCCAGATTGCAAGCATGGCACGCGCTTTTAATATTCAGCCCATGCACTGGCACTGTTATCGCAAAGGATTGTTGGACAGCCACCGCGCGGTAGCGGCACTCTCCAGACTGACCAGCGATCGTTGGTGGCTGCGGCGCCTGAAGATGCAACGTATGCAGTGGCGCGAAGCGCTGCTGATCGCCATTGGCAACGTCAGCCGCAACACTTCCCCCTATGCCAGCCGTCAGGCTATTCGTGACGTGAAGGCGCGCCGTCAATCAAATCAGGATTATCTTCGCCGCTGCGATTTGGAAAATACCGTTACCGGGGAGCGTGTCGATCTGATGGAGAAAGTGCTGAGCAGCATCGCCAACCCGGCTATCCGCCGTATGGAGCTGATGAATACCCTCGCAGGCATTGAAACTTACGCCGCGCGCAGCACCCATATCGGGCTGTTTGTCACCCTGACGACTCCCGCACGTTTTCATCCCACTCGAACCCTTGGCGGCCACGGCAAGGCACGCTTCAATCACCGTTGGGATCCTGAAGACTTCACCCCAAAAGACGGCCAACGCTACCTGGTGAAGCAATGGAGCAAAATGCGCACCGCATTTAAGGATCGTCAACTTCAGGTCTACGGTATCCGGGTGGTGGAACCACACCACGACGGTACACCGCATTGGCACCTGATGCTATTTACTCCCCATCATCACCGTCAACCGGTGATCGATATTCTGCTCCGTTATGCACTGCAGCAGGATGCCGGGGAACCCGGAGCGCAAGAGAATCGTCTCCAGTATAAGCACCTGAATCGAGGGGGGGCGACAGCTTATATGGCCAAATACATTGCCAAGAATCTCGATGGCTATGCGCTGGAGGAAGAACTCGATCATGAGACTGGTACCCCCCTGAGTGAAACCGCCAATGCCGTCAGCGCCTGGGCCAGCACCTGGCGTATTCCGCAGTTTCATCCTTTTGGTTTGCCCAGCATGGGCGCATACCGCGAGTGTCGGCGCATTCGTGGACAAAGCCTGACGCAGCTGTTCGATGAGCGAACCGAAGCCGTACGCGCCGCTGCCGATACTGGCGACTTTTCCGGTTATATCGATGCCCAGGGCGGTGCCAACGTGCCCCGCAGCCGGCAATGGGTACGTGTAGCGCGTGATGATGCGCCCACACTGAACAGTTATGACGAACGAGTGCAAAAAGTGGTCGGTATTTATGCTCCTCATCTGGGCTCCGAACGGGTATACCGGACAAGGACGCTGCAATGGCGCATCGTCGCCAAAAGCAGCGAATCTGCGACACCTTGGAGTTCTGTCAATAACTGTGGATCCGCTCCCTTTAACGGCCCGAAACTGGCGCCCTCCGCACGTCTGACTCCAGCACAACAGCAGTATTGCCTGACGATTGCCCGCGATCTTCGACAGACAGGTATCGATCCTCAGCGCTGGCAGCTGGAAGTATTAGCAAGAGGAGGGAAAATCAGCTTTGACGGTCAACTTGTACAATTTCCGCTAATCAATGACTGGGCCAATTTTTACTGCACAAATGATAAATCCAATCATTGACGCCTTTAGCGTTTTGCTTAATACTGTATAAATAAACAGTATACTTAAGAGAGGGCAAGAACAGTGGAAATTATGGATAAACAACAGCTAACACTGTCCCGCATCCAGTTCATCGCCGATGTTTCGCAGGCTGCGCAGTGCAATGCCGCCGAATTTCTGATCGCCATGTCGCTGATTTCGGATCTGGCCGGCCAGGTGCTGCCAAACAATGATTATCAAGAAATATTTTACCCGGCCGACGGACAAGACTCTCGTTAAACCAGCCCCTGCTTACGCTAAACCCCCCCTTTTCCAACACCCGCCGCCGGCGGGTGTTTTCGTTTCTGCGTCCGGTATTTTCTGTCCTCGGTTGTGCCAGCCCATCCACAACCCCATCGCGTTGCCGACGCCTGCCTGCTACGGGAAACTGGCGCATATCCAGGGCCTTCGCGCCTACGGCATTTTCCCCCACGCAGGAGCGTAATGATGAAAATTTATGCACAACAGGGCGACACCATCGACGCGATTTGCTGGCGCTATTACGGCAGCACTCAGCGACTGGTGGAGCAGGTCTATCTCGCTAATCGCGATCTGGCCGACGCAGGCCCGCTACTCCCCCACGGTCATCCGGTCGAACTGCCGGATCTGCCAGCGGCCGCTCAACGAGAAACCGTCAAACTGTGGGACTAAGCGATGGAAAAACTCACCTCAACGCTTGCCTACCTCACGGCGGCCTGCCTGGCCTGGATGGGGCAACATTCCACACAGGACATTGCCCTCTTGGTCGGCGCTGCGGTCGGCGTCGGTACTTTCGCCGTCAATTGGTACTACCAGCGTAAAAGTTACCAGCTGTTGAAATCGTTAAAAAAAAACGGTTTGAAACGCGGAGTCTACGATGAGCTCACTCGCTAAACGCTGCAGCGTGGCGGCTATTCTGGCCCTCGCTACCCTGCTGCCGCAGTTCAATACCCTGCACACCTCTGAGCAGGGATTGCGGCTGATTGCCGATTTCGAAGGCTGCCGGCTCGCCCCCTATCAGTGCAGTGCCGGAGTCTGGACCAACGGTATCGGCCATACCGCCGGTGTGAAATCCGGCTCCGTCATCAACGAACGCCAGGCAGCGGCCAATCTTATCGAGGATGTCCGCGCCGTCGAACAAGGGATAGCCCGTTGCATGACGGTAGAGATGCCTCAGCCGGTTTACGACGCGGTCAGCGCCTTTGCCTTCAACGTTGGCGTCAGCGCTGCCTGCAATTCCACATTGGCCACCTTTATCAAACGCCGACAATGGCAGGCAGCTTGCGATCAGCTACCGCGCTGGATCTATGTCAAGGGCGTTAAAAGCCAGGGGCTCGAACGCCGTCGCACTGCCGAACGGGCGCTGTGCCTGCAAGGTGTCCAGCGCTGATCACAGCTGCTTCGACTCAACCATTCAAGGAGAGACATCATGTTAAAACCCGAGCAGTTACGTACTGCGCTGACCACCGCTCTGCCAGACCTGCAGACGCACCCCGATAAGTTACACATCAGCCTGGATAACGGCCGCGTAGTCTCGACATTAGGCCCTTCGCTGTCATTCGAATACCAATACCAGCTCAATCTGACGCTGAGCGATCAGACAACCGAAGAAGACCTGGTGATGGTCACAGTCCTGTCCTGGATGCGTAGCCACCAGCCCGACATTCTCGCCAACCCGGATAAACGTAAAAACGGTTTTGCCTTTAAACGCGACGTCAGCGCCGCCGGCCAGCTTGATCTTCAGTTGCAATTGACCGAACGCATCCAGGTGGAACAGCGCGAGGGTGCACTGCATATCACCCCCCTGGCCGAGCCGCCGGAGCCGGAGAACGTCATTCGCTTCACCCGTGTTTACCTGCACGGCGAGCTGATCAGCCAATTTCAGCAGCCATAAACTGACCCTGGGGACGGCTTCTGTTGTGCTGGCGTCAGCTAAACGCCGCCGCGTTGTCGCCCCCCTTATACGGCGGCATTCTTAACAGATGAACACAGACAACTTCGATATTCAGCGCCTGGTGCGCAACCTGATACGCATCGGCACCATCAGCGAGCTCGACCTCGAACGCGGGCGCTGTCGCGTTGCTACCGGTGGCAACCTCACCGACTGGCTTAACTGGCTAACCGGCCGAGCCGGTGATGCTCGTTACTGGTGGGCACCCAGCGTAGGTGAACAGGTGCTGGTGCTGTCGCTGGGAGGCGAGCTCGACACCGCCTTCGTGCTACCCGGCATTTTTTCCGATGCCCATCCCGCGCCGTCAACCTCGGCTCAGGCGGCACACATCACCTTCCCTGACGGCGCGGTGATCGAATACGAACCGGCAGCAGGGGCACTGAAAGTCACGGGTATCAAAAGCGCCACCATTGAAGCCACAGAGCAGGTGAGCGTCACTGCACCGGCCATCACCTGTCGTGCAACGAGCAAGATCACGCTGGATGCCCCCGAAGTGGAATGCACCCAGCTATTAACCACCGGCACCATCGCCATCAGGCAGGGTGGCTCGATGACCGGCGATCTCAACCACTCCGGCGGCAGCATCAGTTCTAACGGCGTGGTGGTACATAGCCACACCCACGGCGGCGTGCAAAACGGCGGAGGCCAAACGGATAAACCAGTATGAATAACGCGAAATATTTCGGCATGAACCGCGGCTCAGGCCGCACGATCACCGATCTTGACCATATCCGCCAATCGGTTAGCGACATTTTAATCACTCCGATCGGCTCACGCATCATGCGCCGCAATTACGGTTCGCTGCTGTCCGAGCTGCTGGATCAGCCGCAAAACGACGTGCTGCGGTTGCAGATTATGGCCGCCTGCTACAGCGCGCTGCTGCAATGGGAGCCGCGCATTCAACTTAGCGGCATCACCTTTAACACCACCATCGACGGAAAAATGGTGGTCGACATTACCGGCAACCGTACCGATACGCCGGATACCTTTTCTCTTTCTGTTTCTGTGAGCTGACACCATGGCAACCATTGACCTGAGCTTATTACCCGCCCCCACAGTGGTGGATCCTCTTGACTACGAGTCTCTGCTGGCCGATCGCAAAGTCACGCTGATTTCCCTTTACCCGGAAGAACAACGTGAAGCCATTGCACGCACGCTGACACTGGAGTCGGAACCGATCGTCAAACTGCTGCAGGAAAACGCATACCGCGAACTGATCCTGCGCCAGCGCATCAATGAGGCCGCTCAGGCGGTGATGCTCGGCTATGCTGGCGGCAGCGATCTCGATCAGCTTGGCGGTAACTTCCAGGTTGAGCGCTTGGTGGTCCAGCAGCCTGACAATACGGTCACTCCACCGGTGGCGGCGATTATGGAGTCCGACAGCGATTTTCGTGTGCGCATCCAGCAGGCATTCGAAGGTCTGAGCGTTGCCGGCTCCAGCGGTTCCTACGAATACCATGGCCGCTCCGCCGATGGTCGGGTAGCCGATGTATCTGCCACCAGCCCCAGCCCAGCCAACGTACTGATTTCGGTACTCTCACGTGAGGGTGATGGCACCGCCAGCGCCGAGCTGGTGGCGATTGTCGATAAAGCGCTGAACGATGAAGACGTGCGCCCGGTGGCGGATCGGGTCACCGTCCGCTCCGCCACTATCGTCAATTACAATATCGATGCGCTGCTCTATCTCTACCCTGGTCCGGAAGCCGAACCGATCCGCCGCGCTGCCGAAGCCAAGCTGAAAAGCTATATCAGCGCGCAACATCGCCTGGGCCGTGATATCCGTCTGTCGGCGATTTATGCCGCTCTGCATGCCGAAGGGGTGCAACGGGTGGAACTGAAAAGCCCGCAGGCCGATATCGTGCTGGATAAAACCCAGGCGTCGTACTGTGCCAGCTATCTTCTGACGGTAGGAGGCTCCGATGAGTAACCGCCTGTTGCCGGTAGGCTCTTCACCTCTGGAGGTCGCTGCGGCCGCCGCCTGCGCCAAGCTGGCCACGATGCCGGTACCGCTGCGGGAATTGTGGAACCCGGCCACCTGCCCGGTCAACCTGCTGCCATATCTGGCCTGGGCGTTTTCGGTCGATCACTGGGATGAGGGTTGGACGGAAGAAACCAAACGCAACGTCGTCTCCTCTGCCTTCTTCGTGCATCGCCATAAAGGCACTATTGGCGCCATCCGCCGCGTGGTGGAGCCGTTGGGCTATTTGATCAAGCTGCGTGAATGGTGGGAAACCAACGCAGAACCCGGCACCTTTTCACTGGACATCGGCGTGCTGGAAAATGGCATCACCGAAGAAATGTACCTGGAAATGGAGCGGATGATCGCCGACGCCAAGCCGGTCAGCCGCCACTTGACCGGCCTGGCGTTGAACCTGTCCAGCATTGGCACTGGCTATGTGGGGGCAGGCAGTTACAGCGGCGATGCTTTGACCGTTTATCCCTATTTACCCGAAATCATATCTGTCGGCAGCACCGGTTATAGCTGTGCGGCAATTCATCTTATCGATAACCTGAGAGTAAACACATGACAGCAAAATTCTTTGCCATTCTGACTAATCAGGGTGCGGCAGCACTGGCAAATGCGACCGCACTCGGCACCCGAGTTGACCTGACTCATATCGCCGTCGGGGACGGCGGTGGTGTCCTGCCGACGCCTGACCCGGCTCAAGCGGCCCTTAAGGGGGAAAAGCGTCGCGCGGCCATCAATATGCTGACCATTGACCCCGGCAACGACAGCCAGATTATCGCCGAGCAAATAATCCCGGAAAATGAGGGCGGTTGGTGGATTAGAGAGATTGGTTTGTTTTCTGCTGACGGCACGCTGATTGCGGTCGCTAACTGCCCGGAGACCTACAAGCCGCAGTTACAGGAAGGCAGCGGCCGCACGCAAACCATTCGCATGGTGCTGACTATCTCCAGCACCGAGGCGGTGACGCTTAAGATTGACCCGTCCGTCGTGCTGGCAACCCGGCAGTATGTTGATGAACAAATCGGCGAGCACGCGAAATCACGCAATCACCCCGACGCCACGTTAACGGAAAAGGGCTTTGTGCAACTCAATAGTGCCACTGACAGCAACAGTGAGGTGCGCGCGGCAACCCCTAAAGCGGTGAAGGCGGCGAATGATAATGCGAGCACCCGATTATCAACGGCTAATAACCTGAGTGAGATCCGTGTCGCCGGGCGCAATGCACAGTTAGCCGCACAGGAGAATATCGGGCTTGCTGAATACGGCATTTCCCCGGCGGTTAAGGCGACAGCGGGGACGGATTTAAATACGATTTTGACACGGGGTGATAGCGTTGTGACTGCTCCGCTTAATGGGCCCATGAGTGGTGATACCGGGACTATTTTCTTGCAGGTGAGGACGTGGCAATCGGGAACGGGGGTTACAGGTTACCGTACGGTTCAAGAGGCTAGCGGCTATGGTCAGTCTGGTAGCACAGGCGGCAGGGTTTGGCGTCGTACGTGGACGGGCAGCAGCTGGAGTGGCTGGATTGAGTTTTATTCTGAAGCGCGTAAACCCACCGCTGATGACGTTGGGGCACTTAGCCGTAAAGATTTCCCTGTAGGCATTCCGCAACCCTGGCCGCTTACCTCGGCACCGACGGGCTGGCTGAAATGCAACGGGGCGGCATTTGACAAAGTCCAATACCCATTACTGGCACAAGCCTACTCAAATGGCCGTTTGCCCGACCTGCGCGGAGAATTCCTCCGGGGTTGGGATGATGGCCGAGGGGTAGACAACGGACGCGGGGTGCTGACGGCGCAAGCCGCAACATGGATACAACCGAATATTGAAAATAACCCCGTAACTACCGGCATTATGTTGGGTAACGGGGAGGGGGAGTTTAATTCGGGGGCGCTTGGTGCAGTCACCAACTTACCGGGCGCCGGCAATAATGGGCCTCGTAACAAATGGTATATCCGTCCGCGTAACATCGCATTTAACTACATCGTGAGAGCAGCATAATGAACAAACACAGCACAGATTTACCCACTGCAACCTTGAATGATGCAGGTCTGGCCGTGGAGGCGGGTTGGCTGACGGTTTATAGCATTGAGCCGGTACAGCGTGAGTATCAGCAAGCTGTATTGGAATATCTGCCGGAGGGTGTCGGCCTGCCAGCATTGAGTTTCGTGGATAAGCCGACATTGCCTAATAAAGCCGGATTAGCGCTGGTGCGCAGCGTTGACGGGACTGCATGGGAGACACTGCCTGATTACCGTGGGCAGACAGTTTATAGCACGGTTACCGGCGAACCGCAGACTGTGGCTGTCATCGGTGATTTACCGCAAGAGGTTACGCTACAAGTACCATCATCACCGTTTGATAAGTGGAACGGTAAGAAATGGGAAACGGATACCGACGCACAGCACAAAGCCGTTGTAAATGCGGCTCAGCAAGAACTGGCAGTTCGCCAGCGGGAAGCCGCAAACGCAATTGCTCCACTGGCGGCGGCCATTAGACTGAATATGGCGACGGAGGCAGAAAAAGCGGCGCTGACGGCGTGGGAAACCTACAGCGTACTGTTGAATCGTGTGGATACGACAACCGCTCCTGATGTGGCGTGGCCGCAATCGCCGGATGCCTAAAAATAAATATCCTCCGGCATAGCCGGAGGTTTTTCATACACGGTTCTCATAACCTCAACTTCACTAACCGCCCGGTGCGGACCTGCATGCCGGGTGGTAATAAGATGGACGCCCCCATTTAACTGGCATACTCCATTTTTTTGAAGCATCCTTGCTTGCCAGATAAATGACCTTTCGCACTGAGTCGTCTGTCTGGGACACTCTCCGCTTTTTGATGGCTACGCGGATCACGCTGTTCAGCGACCCGATGGCATTCGTCGTGTAGATAGCTTTACGGATATCCGCTGGATAGTCGAAGAACATATTGAGATTTTCCCAGTGAGCACGCCAACTTTTGCTGATTTACGGGTATTTATCGTCCCAGACGCCCGCAAACTCATCCACGCATCGAGAGGACAGTTTTGACATTCTGCGACCTGCCATTTGACCGCATCGGTGACTTTAGATATCAGTGTGGGTGACACACCAGCATCGCACAGTAGCGTTTTGGCTGAATAGCCATTGTGGGTATTCGAGCCTGCTTTAGGGGCATTTTTCTCGTGCCCGAGGGGGACAGTCAGCCCTGCATTGAGCGCTGTTTCGACGGTTAACTTCGTCAGCATACGGGAAAACGCATTGAGGTTGGCTTCGGTTTTAAGGCCTTTAGCCAGTTCAGCCGCAAGGGCCTTAAGTTTCTTCTCGTCCATAATTTGCCTGTCTCTGTTACTGGAGTGAACATGTCAAAACAGGTAATTACACAATTTTAATTACAGTCTCCAGGACCTGGCCCCCCTATCCCGATATCTTGATTTTCCTGCTGTTGTACCAGTTCTCATACATACCCAATGAGATGCGCAGCCCCGTCACGAAAGGCATTCTGTTGTTACCAACCACAAACGGAGTAATGCTATGGGTGATTATCACCACGGCGTGCGTGTCCTCGAAATCAATGAAGGCACCCGCGTAATTTCCACCGTCTCGACGGCAATTATTGGCATGGTTTGTACTGCAGAAGATGCCGATGCAACCCTGTTCCCCCTCAACACTCCTGTGTTGATCACTGACGTTCTGGCCGCCAGTGGCAAGGCCGGCAAGAATGGCACCTTGGCACGTTCGCTGCTGGCGATCGCCGAGCAGGCCAAACCGGTCACCGTCGTGGTACGCGTGGCGGAAGGCAAAGACGAGGCCGAAACCACTTCCAATATCATTGGCGGCGCCGATGAAAACGGTAAATACACCGGCATGAAAGCCTTGCTGGCAGCACAGGCCGAGCTGGGCGTGAAGCCGCGTATTCTGGGGGTGCCAGGCCACGACAACCTGGAAGTTGCTACCGCACTGGCCGGCATCTGCCAGCAACTGCGCGCCTTCGGTTATATCAGCGCGTACGGCTGCAAAACCGTTTCCGACGCCATCAAGTACCGCGCCGGCTTCAGCCAACGCGAACTGATGCTGATCTGGCCGGACTTTGTTAACTGGAATACCACCACCAACAACAGCGATATCGCTTACGCCACCGCTCGGGCACTCGGTCTGCGCGCCAAAATTGACCAGGAGACCGGTTGGCATAAAACCCTATCCAACGTCGGAGTCAACGGCGTCAGCGGTATTTCGGCCAGCGTATTTTGGGATCTGCAAACCGTCGGCACCGACGCTGACCTGCTAAACCAAGGCTGTGTGACCACCCTGATCCGCAAAGATGGCTTCAAGTTCTGGGGCTCACGCACCTGTTCCGATGAGCCGTTATTCCAGTTCGAAAACTACACCCGTACCGCGCAGGTATTGGCTGACACCATGGCCGAAGCGCATCTGTGGGCCGTTGACCGCCCGGTGACGCCAACGCTGATCCGCGACATGATCGACGGCATCAAAGCCAAATTCCGCGAGCTGAAATCCGCCGGGCTGATCATTGACGGCGACTGCTGGTATGACGAAAGCGCCAACGACAAGGAAACCCTGAAGGCCGGTAAGCTGTTTATCGATTACGACTACACCCCGGTACCGCCGCTGGAAGACTTGACCCTGCGTCAGCGCATTACCGACCGCTACCTGGCGAACTTCGCCGCGTCCGTGAACAGCTAAGGAGACCTGAATCATGGCACTGCCAAAAAAACTGAAATACCTGAACCTGTTTAACGATGGCTTCAACTACATGGGCGTGGTCTCCGCCATGACCCTGCCAAAACTGACCCGCAAACTGGAGAAATTCCGCGGTGGCGGTATGAGCGGTGCGGCGTCGGTGGACTTCGGCCTGGACGACGATGCGCTGGTGGTCGAATGGACCATGGGCGGCATCGATGAGCTGGTGCTGAAGCAATGGGGCCGTGTCGATGCGGTACCACTACGCTTCACCGGTTCTTTCCAGCGCGATGACACCGGTGAAGTATCGGCGCTCGAAGTGGTCATGCGCGGTCGCCACAAAGAAATCGACAGCGGCGACTTCAAACAAGGCGAAGACACCGAAACTAAGGTTTCTACCGACTGTACCTACTTCAAGCTGAGCATCGACGGCAAAGAGCTGATCGAGATCGATACCGTCAACATGATCGAAAAAGTCGACGGAGTGGATCTGCTGGCGGCCCACCGCCGCGCTATCGGTCTGTAATTTACCACTTCAATGGCCAGCCTTGGTGCTGGCCCTGTTTCCTCTGACAATAATTGGATACCCCCATGGAACTGAATGCATCACCAGAAAATACCGTAACGCTGGAAACCCCAATCAAACGCGGCGACAGCGAGATCCGTGAAGTACAGGTCACCAAACCGAATGCAGGCAGCCTGCGCGGTATCGGTCTGGCGGCGCTGGCCAACGCCGACGTCGACGCCCTGATCACCATCCTGCCGCGCGTGACCTATCCAAACCTGACCAAAGAAGAGTGCGCCCGTCTGGAACTGCCGGACCTAATTGCGCTGGCCGGCCAGGTGATCGGTTTTTTGTCACCGAAATCGGCCGAGTAAACATCGACCCCGTTCTGACCGTGAACGACCTGATGGCGGACATCGCAGTGATTTTTCACTGGCCGCCATCGGAGATGAACGGCATGACGCTGACCGAGCTGATGGACTGGCGCTATAAGGCCCTTCAACGTAGTGGAGTAAATACAGATGAGTAGCAGCGGCAGCAAAAAAGCGTTGGCAAACGCGGACACCAGCATCCGCAACCAGCAAAAGCGGCTAAAAACAGAACAAAAAAACCAGGCTCAACTTACCCAATTACTGAAGATAAAAGCGGCGCAGGCCGACGTACTGATTGAGCTTGATGCAATTCAAAATACCCGTATGGCTTTGCCCGCGTTTTTATCTTCCCCCAAAGATATTGAAACGGCACAGCAGGCGAATCTAAATCACGTCGTGCAAAAGGCCCGTGGAGCCATTTTATCGCTCCAGCAAGGCCATATTGAAAAACGGCTCCAGGGCAAAGGGATCGATACCGCCGATTTAACCGGCGCCCAGCAACGCTCACAAGAAAAATCAGAGACAGCCCAAAGCCATCTTAACTTCCAACAAGGCGTCCGCCAAAAACTGAGTCAGCAAAGACGCACAGAAGTGCTTGGTGATTTTCAAACGCGGCAGAACGGAATTGGAAAGATTCGCGATGTTACTTCAAAGGGGTTGGGACTGGCAGGAAGTGCCTTCAACACCGGTAAAGATTTGCTGGCACCGGGTTTGAAGTTTGAACAGAAGATGTCCGGTGTGCAGGCGCAGTTGGGATTAAACAACGACGACCGCCGATTAACAGCCCTGCGCCAGCAGGCAACCGGCAGGGTGTCCAAGGGACAGTCCCCGCAGGAGGTCGCTGAAACGCAATCCGCTCTGGCCGCCGCTGGCTACAACCCTCAGGAAGTTTTGACTGCGGCACCTGCAGCACTGAATCTGGCCAAGGCCAGCGGCAGCAGCATCGAGGAAGCAGTAAAAGCGCTGTCGGGTATCCAGCAGGCGTTTCAGTTGCCGGCCGATCAGGCTGGAAATATCGCCGATATAATGGCCAAAGCCAGCAGCAGCTATCAGTGGAGCCTCGATGAGTTCGATAAAAAAATGCGGACCGCCGCACCGGCAGCCCTCCAGAGTGGACAGGGCCTGGAGCAAACCGCCGCACAGTTGGCCCCACAAGGGCACAGCCTAGGGAGCGTTGATGGCGCCGCTCAGGCGATGGTCACCGTACGGGGGGATAATCTGGATGGCGATATCAAGAAACTGTTCGCTTCCTGGGACAGCATCCGCATCGACCTGTTCGATGGGCAAAACTCAGCCCTACGGCAGTTGACGCAAACCGCGACCGGCTGGCTAAACACCCTGGGTCAATGGTCAAAAGAAAACCCTGCGTTGACCAATACCCTGATGACGGTAGCCATTGCCGTAACCGCACTGACTGGCGGCCTGTCAGCCATAGGTACCTTTATCGTGCCGGTGCTGAGCGCCATTAACATGCTGATGGCCGGTGCGGGTCTACTGGGCACCGTATTCACTTCCGTTGGCGGCATGATAGCCGGAGTCTTTGCTGCCCTCAGCCTGCCCATTGTCGCCGTAGTCGCAGCGATCGTCGGAGGAGCCGCCTTAATCTATAAATATTGGGAACCGATTAGCGCCTTTATCGGCGGAGTCGCGGAAAGTTTCAGTACGGCAATGGGTCCTATTAGTGAGGCATTTTCTCCAGTGAGAACAGCCTTCAACAGCCTCATGGACACGTTAAAACCGGTCTATAACTGGTTTATGCAATTATTGACACCGATCAAAAGCACTCAGGAAGAACTGAACACCGCAGCGGCTTACGGAAAAATGCTGGGCGAATGGCTCGTTTGGGCATTCAGGCTGCCCGGCGATGCGCTTAACCAGTTGATTGGCTTAATCGGCAAGGCACGAGGCATCATTGATTCGGCAATTGGATGGTTTAGCAATGAAAAAAGGGATCCAACCTCGGAAAAATATGACAGCAGCCTTTCCCCCAGCGGTGGCATATTGAGTTTGGGCAACGAAAACTATCGTGCCGTTCGCCCAACCACTCACCCTAACCTTTCGGATAACAGCGTACTGACCAATAACATCGCCATCAACGTACCGGAGGGAACTACCCGTGACGAAATGGAACGTGTCGTCCGTTCAGCCATGATGGACATCGAAAATACTCGCCGTAATCAGCACCTCAGCGCTTATGCGCAGGTATAAGGAGCCAGACTAATGATGCTAACTCTGGGACTGTTCGTATTTATGTTACGTACCCTGCCCTACCAAACCATGAACCGCCAGCTAAGTTATCGCTGGCCGACAGGAAGCCGTGTCGGCCAAAGACCAAGTGCTCAATTTTTGGGCGTGGATGGCGAAACTATCACCTTAAGCGGACAACTGATGCCTGAGCTAACCGGTGGGCGGCTATCTTTACTGACTCTGCAAACCATGGCCGAACAAGGGCGTGCCTGGCCGCTTATTGAAGGCAGCGGCACCATTTACGGTATGTTCGTGATCGAGAAAATTACTCAAGACAGCAAAGAATTTTTCGCTAACGGTCAACCACGCCAAATTTTCTTCACCATCACATTAAAGCGCGTAGATGAATCGCTGCATGCCATGTTCGGCGATTTGCACCACCAGGCTGGCGAGCTACTGGCGAAAGCGCAAAAAGCGACGGGAATATCATTATGATCGCCGATGTTTATCAACCTATGGGGGCCAAACCGGCCCCCGACTTTATCCTTACGCTGGCAGATAAGGATATTACCAATGATATCCGTCAGCGGCTGATCTCGTTAAACATGGTAGATAATGGCGGCCTGAGCGCCGATCAATTGACCATTAATCTAGACGACAGCGATGGCCTGATGTCCCTGCCCAGTCGGGGGGCCATTCTGGAGTTGTTTCTTGGTTGGAATAACTCAGCACTGGTTGGCCAAGGCAAGTTTATTGTCGATACTATCATCCACTCTGGCGCTCCAGATCTCATATCAATCACAGCCCGTAGCGTTGATTTTCGTGGCTCGTTAAACGAATCCCGCAGCGAGTCTTATTCAGACAAGACCTTTGGCGAAATCGTGCAACAAATTTCAACGCGTAATGGGCTGAACGCCCCCTATTTGAGCGATGAGTTGGCCGCAACAAAGATTGCGCATATCGATCAAACCAATGAGACCGATGTTCAATTTCTTTCCCGGCTGGCCTTGGCAAATAGTGCACGGGTGACTATCAAATACCAGCGCCTGCAGTTTATCAAACCCGGATTTGGTCGTAGCCCGCGTGGCGAGCCAAACCCTATTAAAACACTGACCCGCAATGACGGCGACACTCACCGTTTTGAACTGAAAGATCGCGGCGGTTACACCGGTGTCAGTGCCAGTTGGCTGAATACCGAACATCCGGAGCGAGCCAACAGCAGCGTACAAGTAGAACGGGAAATCCCGCAGGCAAACGCCAGTACCTCCCGACATCCTGCCGCCAAATTCGCTGACAAAACAGCTACCGCCCCACAGCAAACCAGTAGCTATATGGTCGGTAAAGAAAAGCAGGTCTGCCACATTGCAAAAATCTATCGTGATAAAGAAACCGCCATGCGGGCAGCTCAGTCACTGTTTGAGCAATTACAAAGAGGGATCGCAACCTTCAGTATCAGCCTGGCCACCGGACAGCCAGACCTGTTCCCTGAGACCCCTATCCGAGTTTATGGTTTTAAGGAAGCTATCGATCAGCAGCTGTGGGTGGTTAATAAGATCACCCATACCTTAAGCAACAGTGGCTTCTTCAGTAATCTGGAACTTAACGTCTACATTGAGGGTGTTGAGATCACTACCAACGAAAATTAATCTCGCTTTCGAAAATCAAATCTTGCATTTGCAAGTTAATGGGATATTATAAGTCATATAACTTGATGCAGTCGAAAGAGGGATTCAACTATGATGCACTGTCCACTTTGCGGTAGCGTGGCCCATACTCGTTCCAGCCGTTACCTGAGTGAAGCGACCAAAGAGCGCTATCACCAATGCCAAAACATTAACTGCAGCTGTACCTTCGCCACGCACGAATCTGTCGCACGCGTGATTGTAAAGCCTGGCGATATTATTCCGGCTCAGCCGCACCCGGAAAAAGCCAAACCGCGCGCCGCCGCACTGTAACGCAAAGAGCCTGCCACCGCAGGCTTTTTTATATCTGCGGAAACTTACTTTTCCGAAAACAAAATCTTGCAAATGCAACCAACAGATTTTAAGCATAAAAAAAGGGGTCGGCATATTGCCAACCCCTTCATAGTTATTAACTTTTGGATGCAGCGTTAGCCGACGCGGTTCAGACGCTCTTTGATACGAGCAGACTTACCAGTACGCTCACGCAGATAGTACAGTTTGGCTTTACGAACGGCACCACGACGTTTAACAGCAATGCTGTCAATTACTGGTGAGTGAGTCTGGAATACACGCTCAACACCTTCGCCGTTGGAAATCTTACGAACAGTGAATGCAGAGTGCAGACCGCGGTTACGGATAGCGATAACCACGCCCTCGAATGCCTGCAGACGTTTTTTGCTACCTTCAACGACCCATACCTTAACTTCCACGGAATCACCCGGACGGAATGAAGGTACGTCTTGCTTCATCTGCTCTTGTTCAATTTGCTTAATAATGTTGCTCATAATATGTCTCTTACCCTAGGTAAACTGATATATCGGTCCCGTCGAGCCAGTTGCTCAGACGTTCCCTTCATAGTCCTGCTGCTTGGTCTGATGTTCCCGTTGGAACTCAGCCAGCAACACCGCTTGCTCGTCAGTCAGAGCTAGGCTTTCCAGAAGTTCAGGTCTTCTAAGCCAGGTACGGCCCAGCGACTGCTTTAAGCGCCAGCGACGTATCTCGGCATGGTTGCCCGACAGTAAAACTGGCGGAACCTCCATCCCTTCCAACACCTCAGGACGGGTATAGTGCGGGCAGTCCAGCAATCCATCGGCAAAAGAATCCTCTTCTGCTGAAGCCTGATGGCCCAGCACACCCGGTATAAAGCGGGCAACTGAATCAATCAGGGTCATTGCCGGCAGTTCCCCGCCGCTGAGGACGTAATCGCCGATTGACCATTCTTCATCAATTTCGGTTTGGATTACGCGCTCGTCAACCCCTTCATAACGACCGCACACCAGAATCATCTTCGGGTTGGCCGCCAGTTCGCACACGCCGGTTTGATCCAGCTTACGCCCCTGAGGTGACAGATAAATCACCTTTGCTCCCTCGCCTGCCGCTGCTTTTGCTGCATGAATGGCTTCCCGCAAGGGTTGCACCATCATCAGCATTCCCGGGCCGCCACCATAAGGGCGATCGTCCACGGTACGATGCCGGTCGTAGGTGAAGTCACGTGGACTCCAACACTGCACGCTCAGCAGGCCATTTTTTACTGCCCGGCCAGTCACCCCGTAATCGGTGATCGCGCGGAACATCTCAGGAAACAGGCTTACAATACCAATGAACACAAGCCAATCCCCATACTGTCATTCCACTTGTTTCGACCGTTTAATTCGGAGGTCAAAAACCAGGATCCCAATCTGCTTCAATCACGCGAGCAGTGAGATCGACTTTCTTGATAACCTGCCCATGAAGAAACGGGACCAACCGCTCCTTCATGCCGAACGCATCTTTCAGGTTAGCTTTCACAACCATCACATCGTTCGAACCGGTTTCCATCATATCGATGACTTTACCCAGTTCGTAGCCGGTGGTGGTGACGACCTGGCAGCCCATAAGGTCTTTCCAGTAATAATCATCACCTTCCAGCGGAGGAAGTTGTTTTGAATCTACCAAGATCTCGCGATTGGTCAGTAGATTCGCAGCATCCCGATCGTCAACGCCTTTGACTTTGATGATCAGGTCCTGACTGTGGCGCTTCCAGTCTTCCAACTCGACAAGCTGCCATTGACCCGCCTGCTGGATAAACCACGGCTGATAGTCAAAAATGCTTTCGGCGTTCTCGGTGGATGAAAATACTCTGAGCCAACCACGGATGCCGTAAGTAGACCCCATTTTACCGAGTACAATCGGCGCGATCGGTGCTACCGGTTTGAGTTGCTTGCTCATTGCCACCACCGCGACAGATTAAGCTGCTTTCTTAGCGTCTTTGATCAGCGCGTGAACGCGATCAGAAACAGTTGCACCCAGGCCGACCCAATGTTCGATGCGATCCAGGTCCAGACGCAGTGCTTCAGCCTGACCAGATGCGATCGGGTTGAAGAAGCCTACGCGCTCGATGAAACGACCATCACGAGCATTGCGGCTGTCGGTCACTACTACTTGATAGAACGGACGCTTTTTTGCGCCGCCACGTGCCAAACGAATTGTTACCATAACATCCTCTTTAGTTAATAAAACAGCCGGGCCCCATTGAGGGAACGGGGCCCGGTTGCAATATAAAAAGCCCGAAAATTTTACTCATTTTGGCGCAAAAAGCAATCGAAAGCGTAGATCGTCGTCAACTACTTTTTTCGCCAGTAATATTTCGGGCGGTTTTCACCGCGAACGGCAAATGCTTAAACAGACTCACCCCAGAGGGCAAGCGGCTGTTAGCGGCCTGGGAAGCCCGGCGGCATCATACCTTTCATGCCGCGCATCATCTTCGCCATTCCGCCTTTCTTCATCTTTTTCATCATGCGTTGCATGTCGTCGAACTGCTTTAACAAGCGGTTAACATCTTGCACCTGCATGCCGGAACCCACCGCAATACGACGCTTGCGCGAACCTTTGATGATTTCCGGTTTGGCGCGCTCTTTGAGCGTCATCGAGTTGATCATTGCCTCCATGCGCACCAAAACCTTGTCGTCCATCTGCGATTTCACATTGTCCGGCAGTTGGCCGGCACCGGGCAGTTTGCTCAGCATGCTAGCCATACCGCCCATATTACGCATCTGCTTGAGCTGTTCCAGGAAATCGGTCAGATCGAAACCGTCGCCCTTCTTCAGCTTGTTAGCCAGTTTTTCCGCCTGTTCGCGGTCAACTTTGCTTTCGATATCTTCAATCAGCGACAGTACGTCGCCCATGCCGAGAATGCGCGATGCCACGCGGTCCGGATGGAATGGCTCCAGCGCTTCGGTTTTCTCGCCCACGCCGAGGAACTTGATCGGTTTGCCGGTAATGTGACGGATGGACAGCGCAGCACCGCCGCGCGCATCGCCATCGACCTTGGTCAGCACCACGCCAGTCAGCGGCAGCGCCTCGTTAAAGGCCTTGGCGGTGTTGGCCGCATCCTGGCCGGTCATGGCGTCGACCACAAACAGGGTTTCCACCGGCTTGATCGCCGCGTGTACCTGTTTGATCTCGTCCATCATCGCTTCATCAACGTGTAAACGGCCGGCGGTATCGACGATCAGAACATCGTAGAATTTCAGCTTGGCCTGTTGCAGTGCACGGTTAACGATGTCGATTGGCTTGTCTTTAACATCGGACGGGAAGAAGTCAATGCCAACGCTTTCCGCCAACGTTTCCAACTGTTTGATCGCCGCAGGGCGATAAACGTCAGCGGAAACCACCAACACTTTTTTCTTCTGTTTTTCTTTCAGGAACTTGCCGAGCTTGGCGACGCTGGTGGTTTTACCGGCACCCTGCAGGCCCGCCATCAGCACCACTGCCGGCGGTTGTGCCGCCAGGTTCAGCTCGGTGTTCACTTCGCCCATCGCGGCAATCAGCTCGCTCTTGACGATTTTTACAAACTCTTGCCCAGGCGTGAGGCTTTTGTTGACTTCATGACCGACCGCGCTTTCTTTTACGCGATTGATAAAGTCCCGCACCACCGGCAGCGCAACGTCCGCTTCCAGCAATGCCATGCGCACTTCGCGCAGGGTTTCCTTGATATTTTCTTCGGTCAGCCGCCCACGGCCGCTGATATTGCGCAGGGTGCGCGACAAACGATCGGTTAAATTTTCAAACATCGTCTCTTGCTCAACGTGTAATGACAGGCCGCTCTGGCGACATAATTGCGGCGATTATAACACGAAGCGAAGAGGATCTCTGCCTCAGCGTTGGAGATCGGTTGGAGTGGGGCGCGCTCAACGCTATACTGGCAATCCCATTCACCACGCCGAAGCAAAATTAAACGCTATGCCAGTTTTCTCCATTGTGGCTTTGATCGCCTACCTGCTCAGCCTTGGACTGATTATTCCCAGCTTGTTGCGGAAGAACAGCGCATACCGTCGGCTTGCTCTCGTCTCGGCGGTGGTGGCACTGGTTTGCCACGCCATCGCACTGCAGCAGCGTATTTTTGACGTCAGCGCCGGACAAAATCTCAGCCTGCTGAACATCGGCTCGATAGTCAGCCTGATCATCTGTTCGGTCATGACCTTTGTCGCCTCACGCGACCGCGGTTGGTTCCTGCTGCCGATTGTTTACAGCTTCGCGATGATCAATCTGGCCTTCGCCAGCTTTATGCCAGGTGAATTTATTACCCATCTGGAAGCCAGCCCGGAATTGATGGTGCATATTGGCCTGGCGCTGTTTTCCTACGCTACGCTGATTATTGCCGCGCTGTATGCGCTGCAACTTGCCTGGCTGGACTATCTGCTGAAAAACAAAAAGCTTACCTTCAGCGCCGATATGCCGCCGCTGATGAGCATTGAACGCAAAATGTTCCACATCACCCAGATCGGTGTCGTGCTGCTGACGCTCACACTCTGCACCGGCCTGCTGTATATGGATAACCTGTTCAGCAAAGAAAACGTGCACAAGGCCGTCCTGTCGATCATGGCATGGTTTGTCTATATCGTCTTGCTGTGGGGACATTACCATGAAGGCTGGCGTGGCCGCCGTGTCATATGGTTCAGCTTTGCCGGTGCCTTTCTGCTAACGCTGGCCTACTTCGGCAGCCGTCTGATCCAGCAAGTAATGGTTCGCTAAGCCCTCAGGCTATCTTTCTCCATACATAAGGAATACCGCGTTGGAGCACGTTTCGACAGGGACCCTGATCATTATCCTGGTGGTTATGATCGTGGTTTCCGCTTACTTCTCAGCATCCGAAACCGGCATGATGACGCTAAACCGCTATCGTCTCCGTCATCTCTCCAAGCAGGGCAACCGCTCTGCCCGCCGGGTCGAGAAGCTACTGAAAAAACCGGATCGCCTGATCGGCCTGGTGCTGATCGGCAATAATCTGGTCAACATTCTCGCCTCAGCGCTGGCAACTATTGTCGGTATGCGCCTGTATGGTGATGTGGGCGTCGCTATCGCCACCGGTATCCTGACCTTTGCCGTGCTGTTGTTCGCCGAAGTACTGCCGAAAACCTTCGCCGCGTTATATCCGGAACGCATAGCATTCCCCAGCAGCGTTTTACTGGCACCGCTGCAGAAGGTGATGTTTCCGCTGGTGTGGCTGCTTAATGGCATCACCACGCTGGTCTTGCGCCTGTTCGGCATCCACACCAACGTACGGGTCAGCGATGCCGTCAGCAAGGACGAGTTGCGCACCATCGTTAATGAATCCCACTCACAGATTTCTCGCCGCAATCAGGACATGTTGATTTCCGTGCTAGATCTGGAGAAGGTGACGGTCGACGACATCATGGTGCCCCGCAACGAAATCGTCGGCATCGATGTCAACGACGACTGGAAGTCGATCATGCGCCAGCTCACCCACTCGCCACACGGCCGCATCGTGCTGTACCGCGGCTCACTGGATGATGCCATCGGCATGCTGCGGGTACGTGAAGCCTACCGCCTGATGACCGAGAAGAAAGAGTTCAACAAAGAGAACCTGCTGCGCGCCGCCGACGAGATTTACTACGTGCCTGAAGGCACGCCGCTCAACGTTCAACTGGTGAAGTTCCAACGCAACAAAGAGAAAGTCAGCATCGTGGTGGACGAATACGGAGATATTCAGGGGCTGGTGACGGTCGAAGATATCCTGGAAGAAATCGTTGGTGATTTCACCACATCCATGTCACCAACGCTGGCGGAAGAGGTCAATCCACAAAGCGACGGTTCAGTCCTGATCGACGGTACCGCCAACGTGCGCGAGTTGAACAAGGCATTCAACTGGACATTGCCAGCCACCGATGCACGCACCATTAACGGTATGCTGTTGGAAGAACTCGAAGAGATCCCCGAAGTGGGCACCCGAGTCCGGGTTGGCCATTATGACGTTGATATCCTCGACGTGCAGGACAACATGATCAAACAGGTGCGGGTCACGCCGATAAAATCGCTGCAATCGAGCGTTCAACAACACTGACCGCCCACCAGAAAGGATAAAAGACGCGAACATCGCGTCTTTTTTTATCGCTGAAGCCAGGTAACGAACTAGATATGCAATTCCTGCAACTTCTCTTTCGGCAGCGCCAGCTCTTCGTTGTGGTTCACTACCACGTCGTGATCAAGAATGTGCTTGGCGATTTCCTGCGCTTCCTCCAGTGAGTGCATGTGGTAAGTGCCGCACTGGAACTCATTGAGCTCAGGAATTTTACGCTGATCGGTCACTTTCAGCACGTCAGCCATCGCCGCTTTCCAGGCATCGGCAACTCGCTGCTCCTCCGGCACGCCAATCAGGCTCATGTAGAAACCGGTACGGCATCCCATCGGGGAGATATCGATAATCTCAACGCCCTGGCCATTCAGATGGTCACGCATAAAGCCGGCAAACAGGTGTTCCAGCGTATGGATACCACGCTCAGGCATCACTTCCAGATTCGGGCGGCAAAAGCGCAGATCGAATACGGTGATGGTATCGCCATGAGGAGTTTTCATGGTTTTCGCAACGCGGACAGCCGGAGCTGCCATGCGGGTATGGTCTACGGTGAAGCTATCCAGCAGTGGCATTTCGTTACCTCCTCGTAAAAGAGTATTTATTTCGAAACTTTTTTATCTATTCAGGAAACCTTTTCTAACTCAGCGAGTCTTAATATGTGAAAGACGCGCATTTGTTATCATCATCCCTGTCATCAGAGATGCATATTTGGCCACATTGATGTGGCCTTTTTCTTTTTCAGCTCCCGCCATGTACCTTCAGGAACTCTTCAAAGCTTAGCGTATCACTGGCTTCTATGTTGCGCTGGCGCTGCCATGAGGCTTCCTGCTCCTTCGCCAATTCGGCTTCAGTCAGGATTTCCAACGGCTCTTCAATCAGCATCTGACGGTATTGCTCAGCCAATTGCAGGCCCACACGACCGGTGCCCTCTTCCTTCATCGCTTTCAGGATACGAGCCGAGAACGTCAGTTCCGGATCGTCAAACGCTGCGACCAGTTCATCACACACCTGCTGATACTGGCGATCGCCGGCTTCGCTATCCAACACTTCCGCCACGCTGCGAAAATCGTCAAACAAGGCTTTGCCTACTTTTGCCAATGGCTCACGGCTGTCATCACAACCGATGCCAATGGTCTGGCCCGGTTTACGTCCTTCGAGGATCACCCGGTTCCAGTTTTTGCGCGTGCAGAGCAATTCATCACTGCTCATCTCTGGCGCATCGGCCAACACACACCATACCAGGAACAGGTCCAGGAAACGTGCCTGTACCGCATCCACGCCGATTGGCGAGAACGGGTTGATGTCCAGCGAGCGAACCTCGATGTATTCGATACCGCCGCGCAAAAGCGCATCTGACGGTGTCTCGCCACTGTTGGTCACACGCTTCGGCCGGATTGGCGCATAGAGTTCATTTTCGATCTGAAGCACGTTACTGTTCAGTTGCAGATAACGATCGCCATCCTTCACGCCCAGTTTGGCAAACTCTTCGGAAGGCGTGGCAATTGCTCGCTTCAGGCCTTCGACATAGCTTTGCAGATCGTTGAAGGTGATACCCAAATTGCTCTGAGATTTATTGGTGTAGCCCAGGTCACTTAACCGCAGCGAGGTGGCATACGGCAGATAACACATGCCCTGCTCGGTCCGCTCAAACGGCAATGTTGTCTCACGCCCTTTCAGGAACGAGGAACAGATCGCCGGCGATGCGCCGAACAGATATGGGATAACCCAGCCAAAACGGTAATAGTTGCGGATCAGACGGAAATAGCCTGCCGAAATCTGTTCCTTACCGCTTTCGGCATCTTTAACGCCGGCCCATGCCTGCCAGAACTCCAGCGGCAGGGAAAAGTTGTAGTGCACGCCGGAAATGGTCTGCATCAGCGCACCGTAACGGTTCTTCAACCCTTCGCGGTATAACGTCTTCATGCGGCCAATATTCGACGAGCCAAACTGCGCCAGTTCAATGTCCTGCTCGGCTTCAATAAAGCACGGCATGCTGAGGGGCCACATGCGCTCCTCACCCAGATTACGCGCTACGTGACGATGAATATCACGCAAGAACGTCAGCAGGTGATCGAGGTTATCGTCAACCGGCGTAATAAATTCTAACAGCGCCTCGGCAAAGTCTGTGGTTATCCAGTGGTGCGTTAATGCCGCCCCCAATTTTTCCGGATGTCCGGTTGTTGCCAGCTTTCCGTCTTCTGTGACGCGCAACGTTTCACGCTCAATGCCGCGACGAATGCCTTTTAATGCATGGGGATGGGCTTCCAACCAAGAAAGCGCCTGGGATACGTCCGGGATCAAATTGACCTCCCGCTTCTAAAAACAAGAACTCGTAAGCATACTGAATCTGCACCCGAGAGAATATTGAGTTATATTCACGTCGTTAATGCCACCAGGCCATTCCCTGTAGCGTTATCATAGTCAAAATGATGTAACGCAGCGCCTTTCCGATACACAGAAATAGCGCAACAGGGCCCCAGGGCATGCGCAGCCAGCCTGCCAACACGCACAACAAATCGCCCACTACCGGTACCCAACTGAGCAACAGCGCAGCCGGGCCAAAGCGTTGCATCCACCCAAGCGCGGTATCCAGCCCTCGCTGTGGTTTCAACGCCGGTAACAGGCGCCCGATAATGACATTGGTCAGCCCACCGAGCGTATTACCCAACGTCGCGGCCAGCACCAGTAGTTCCGGTGATACACGACTGTTGGTCAGCAAGGCAACCAAAATAATTTCTGAATTTCCCGGCAGCAACGTCGCACTGAGAAAGCTGCCGCCGAATAACGACATCACCGCCAGCGTACTACTCACAGCGTACGAACGTCGACCACGGCCATATTGGCGCTTTTCGCCGCCTGGATGCCGAAATCTGCGTCTTCAAACACCACGCATTTCTCCGGCAATACGCCAATCAGTTCGGCACAGCGCAGGAAGGTGTCCGGCTCTGGCTTGTGGCGCTGCACATCATCGGCGCCCACGATCGCATCAAAGCAGTGGAACAGGCCCAGATGGCGCAGCAGAGTTTCCGCCATGCGGTGCTCACTGCCGGTACCCACCGCCATGGGACGGCGGCCATGGTAGGCCTTCACCACCTCAATCAACGGCAAGGGCTGTACGCTGTCCAGCAGCATCACCTCAACAGCACGAGTTTTCTCCGCAGCCAACTGATGGGGATCAAGATCGGCCTGATGGCTGGCAATAATCGCCTGGGCAATGCGCCAGGTCGGAGAACCGCTCAACGCCATCACCGCGGGTTCATCAAACGTCATACCGTAACGGGACAACACTTCACGCCACGCCTTTCGGTGCGTCGGCTCGGTATCGAGAATGGTGCCGTCCATGTCGAAAATAAGACCCTGATAGCGGTCGTACATCGTTACTCCATGATCGTTGAGGAAAGAAAACTACTTTAGCGTAAAGCCGGAAGGTTGTCGCTGATCGCGTAATAGCGGAATGTGCTGTGCACAAGAGGAAAGATGATGGAATTACAGCAGCGTATCACCGAATACCAGAAAGCGAAAAACCCGCCAAGGCGGGTTTTTCTTAGATGGTGCATCCAGGAGGATTCGAACCTCCGACCGCTCGGTTCGTAGCCGAGTACTCTATCCAGCTGAGCTATGGATGCATTACTATTTTTTGGTTTGTCTGCTTGAAGAAACAAGTTTGACAGAAAGAATGGTGCATCCAGGAGGATTCGAACCTCCGACCGCTCGGTTCGTAGCCGAGTACTCTATCCAGCTGAGCTATGGATGCACGGGAATTCTTTTTTGATACCGTATGGTACGTTGTTACTACCCCACCATACTGCAAAATATGGTGCATCCAGGAGGATTCGAACCTCCGACCGCTCGGTTCGTAGCCGAGTACTCTATCCAGCTGAGCTATGGATGCAAATGGCGGTGAGGCGGGGATTCGAACCCCGGATGCAGCTTTTGACCGCATACTCCCTTAGCAGGGGAGCGCCTTCAGCCTCTCGGCCACCTCACCATACGCTTCTTGCGAATTGTGCCTAATTTGCTTTGGAGAAGCTCATCGGCACTGCGTGGCGCACATATTACTTTCTCCGACTTTTAAGTCAAACAATTTTTCCCATCTCATGTGCGTTTGCACAATTCACACTCAACATGGGCGATTTCACGTCAAAAAGATTGTTTTATCAACAGACAATAACAGTGGATCAGCAAACGAAAGTGGGAGGAACTGCAGGAAGATTTAACAGGGTAAGTCAGAGGAAGGTCTGTGGGGGCACAAGAAAGCTCAGTAGCGTCTCGCTGAGCAACGAGACGCTACATCGAAATCAGTAAGTCGTCGGTTGAGACTTCTCTGCCTGAATGCGCTGATAGATTTCTTCGCGGTGAACTGACACCTCTTTGGGGGCATTCACACCAATACGAACCTGGTTGCCCTTGACCCCTAACACTGTGACAGTGACCTCATCGCCAATCATGAGGGTTTCACCAACTCGACGAGTCAGAATTAACATTCTTTGCTCCTTGAAAGATTAAAAGAGTCGGGTCTCTCAGTTTCCCCGTCATTATCCATCATATGTTGTGAAAACGTAAGTCTTGTAATCCACAATAAGTGTAAGCAGACTTGGTCTCACCTCAGATAATGATAAGTTTAGCCGACCTGAAAAACTTTGTTCCCGTAATTATAACCAAATTGTGTTAGCACAGGTTAAAAACGCCATAATCAGTAATGAGTTATGGCGTTTGTAAGTGCTATTTATTTATATTCACAGTTTCGAGGCCACCCAGGCTTCTACGCTGTCTAATGCCGCTGGCAGGGCGCTGACATCGGTCCCCCCGGCTTGCGCCATATCAGGGCGTCCGCCCCCTTTACCGCCAACCTGCTGCGCTACGTTACCGATCAGCTCGCCGGCTTTTACCCGGTCGGTCAGATCTTTGGTCACGCCGGCAATCAGGCTCACTTTATCATCGGCCGTGGTGGCCAGCACGATAATCGCGGAACCCAGTTGATTTTTAAGATCATCAACCATAGTACGCAGCATTTTGGCCTCAACGTTATCCAGTTGGCTGACCAACAGCTGTACGCCGTTAACCATTTTCGCCTTGCTGGACAATGAAGCGCTTTCTTGCGCCGCCTGCTGGTCCTTCAACTGCTGCAGCTCTTTTTCCAATGCGCGGGTACGATCGAGCACCGCACGCACTTTGTCCGTCAGGTTATTGCTGTCACCCTTAACCAGATGAGCAACGTCCTGTAACAGATCGTTTTGCTGATGCAAGGTAGCTATCGCACCATCACCGGTTACCGCTTCAATACGGCGGATACCCGCGGCGGTACCAGACTCACTAAGAATGCGGAACAGGCCGATATCGCCGGTACGGCTGGCATGGGTGCCGCCACACAGCTCCGTCGAGAAGTCGCCCATGGTCAGTACGCGGACGTTGTCGTCGTACTTCTCACCGAACAGCGCCATAGCGCCCTTCTCTTTGGCATCATCCAGCGCCATAACCTCGGTTTGCACCGGCAGGTTACGACGAATTTGTTGGTTCACCAAATCTTCCACGATGCGAATTTGCTCCGGCTTCATTGCTTCAAAATGCGAGAAGTCGAAACGCAGGTATTTATCGTTAACCAACGAGCCTTTCTGCGCCACATGCTCACCCAGCGTCTGACGCAGTGCAGCGTGCAGCAGGTGGGTTGCGGAGTGGTTCAGACGAATGCGGTTGCGTCGCACGGTGTCGATCTGCGCATCAACGCGGTCGTTCACCTTCAGCGAACCATGAGACAGCTTGCCCTGATGGCCAATAGCCTGACCGTATTTCTGGGTGTCGCTCACTTCAAAATCAGCGTTGGCAGCTTTCAGCACGCCTTTATCGCCAACCTGACCACCAGACTCACCGTAGAACGGGCTCTCGTCCAGTACCACTACGGCGTCTTCACCGGCGCGGATCTCGTTCACCGGTTGACCATCACGGAACAGCGCGGTCACGGTGGACTGCTGTTGCTCGTGGTCATAACCACTGAATTGGCTGGTCCCATCAACGCGGATCATGCTGTTGTAGTCAGCACCGAAGCCGCTGGACTCACGCGCACGGCGGCGCTGTGCTTCCATTGCCTGCTCGAAACCGGCTTCATCCACTTTCAGACCACGTTCACGGCACACGTCTGCCGTCAGATCGACCGGGAAACCGTAGGTGTCGTACAGACGGAATGCGGTTTCACCATCCAGGGTATCGCCCTGCAAGTTGGCCAGCTCTTCGTCCAGCAGCGTCAAACCACGTTCCAGAGTACGGGCAAACTGATCTTCTTCGGTTTTCAGGACTTGCTCAACCAGTGACTGCTGACGTTTCAGTTCGTCGGCTGCCGGCCCCATTACTTCTATCAGCGGGGCTACCAACTTATAGAAGAAGGTATCTTTCGCGCCCAGCATGTTGCCATGGCGAACGGCGCGACGGATGATGCGGCGCAGAACATAACCACGACCTTCGTTGGACGGCGTCACACCGTCCGACACCAGGAAGGCACAAGAACGAATGTGGTCGGCGATCACGCGCAGGGATTTGTTATCCAAATCTGTGGCACCGGTCACGTTGGCCACGTCGGCAATCAGCTTGCTGAACAGGTCAATTTCATAGTTGGAGTTCACGTGCTGCAATACTGCGGCAATACGCTCCAGCCCCATACCGGTATCTACCGAAGGCTTTGGCAGCGGCAGCATAGTACCGTCGGATTGACGGTTGAACTGCATGAAAACGAGGTTCCAGATCTCAATGTAGCGATCGCCGTCTTCTTCCGGGCTGCCCGGCGGGCCACCCCAGATATGATCGCCGTGATCGTAGAAAATCTCGGTGCACGGGCCGCATGGGCCGGTATCGCCCATCTGCCAGAAGTTGTCAGAGGCAAAGGCACCGCCCTTATTGTCGCCAATGCGGATAATGCGTTCTGCCGGCACACCAATCTGCTGCTGCCAGATGTCGAAGGCTTCGTCATCGGTTTCATAGACGGTCACCCACAGCCTTTCTTTCGGCAGGTTGAACCAGTTTTCACCGGTCAACAATTCCCACGCGTAGCTGATGGCATCATGTTTGAAATAATCGCCGAAGCTGAAGTTGCCCAGCATTTCAAAGAAGGTGTGGTGACGTGCGGTATAACCGACGTTCTCCAGATCGTTATGCTTACCACCCGCACGGACACAGCGCTGTGAGGTGGTGGCTCGGGAATAGGCACGCTTGTCCAGCCCCAGGAAAACATCTTTAAATTGGTTCATGCCGGCATTGGTAAACAGCAATGTCGGATCATTGTCAGGCACCAGGGAGCTACTCGCTACAACCTGATGGCCCTTACTATGAAAGAAATCGAGAAACGCTTGACGGATCTCAGCGGTGCTCTTGCTCATAATTTTCCCGGAAAGGCTAGAATAACGACACGTGAGCAAGATACTCGACATCCTGACGATGGCACCTAGCTCACGAACAAAAAGTGGGGATAAGATAAATTTTCTTCAGAGGGAAGTAAAACCCCGTGTGCGTTCATTGCGCAAAATCACGGTAAATTGACTGAATTTCTTCCTGGAAGAAGCCACGATAGAGCAGATAGCGCTGCACTTTGGCTTTCTCCTTCCAGTCCGTTGGCAGTGATTCGCCAAATTTACGTTGAGCCACCTGTTTGGCCTGCTCACACCAGTCAATCTCGCACTCCGCCAGCGCTGCCTGCGTCAGTTCTTTATCCACACCTTTTTGCATCAATTCGGAGCGAATGCGCTGCGCGCCATAGCCTTTACGGCTGCGGCTGCCAATATAACTGCGGGCAAAGCGTTGATCGTCCAACCAGTTATGCTGGTAACAATAGGCAATAACCTGTTCTATAACGGCAGGATCGACGGGTTCTTCAGGCAGCGGAGCGGAGGACGAGGGAGTTTTGGTGCCAAATCTGGCTTTCGCCATAAATGGCTGCGCCGCAAGTTTGCGGCCCAGTTCAGCTTCACTATGATCGCGTTGCGACAGCAGGCGCATGGCGCGGCTTAGCAAGTCATTCATTTTTCAAGCCTGATTTAGTTGACGTTCGTGAACCTATAACGGTGTTCACGAACGCCAGCAGCGATTAAAACTCTTCGCTGGTTTCAGCTTCGTCGTCGAAGCCTTCGTTGGTTGCAGCAACCAGTTCGCCGTTACTGTGCAGCAGCAGGTCACGCAGTCGTTTATCCAACTCGGCAGCAACCGCCGGGTTTTCTTTCAGGAAGTTACAGGCGTTGGCCTTGCCCTGACCGATTTTATCGCCATTGTAGCTGTACCAGGCGCCGGCTTTCTCGATCATCTTGTGCTTCACGCCCAGATCAACCAGTTCACCACGGCTGTTGATACCTTCACCGTACAGGATTTGGAACTCGGCCTGTTTGAACGGCGCAGCGATTTTGTTTTTTACCACTTTTACGCGGGTTTCGCTGCCGACCACTTCATCGCCTTCTTTAACCGCGCCGATACGGCGGATATCCAGACGGACAGAAGCATAGAATTTCAGAGCATTACCACCGGTGGTGGTCTCCGGGTTACCGAACATCACACCGATTTTCATACGGATCTGGTTGATGAAGATCAGCAGCGTATTGGCGTTTTTCAGGTTACCGGCCAGCTTACGCATCGCCTGGCTCATCATACGTGCCGCCAGCCCCATGTGTGAGTCACCAATTTCACCTTCGATTTCCGCTTTTGGCGTCAGCGCCGCTACTGAGTCAACGATGATCACGTCAACCGCGCCAGAGCGGGTCAAGGCATCACAGATTTCCAGCGCTTGCTCACCGGTATCCGGCTGCGAACACAGCAGGTTGTCGATATCAACACCCAGCTTTTTCGCATAAATCGGATCCAGCGCGTGCTCGGCATCGATGAACGCACAGGTTTTACCTTCGCGCTGTGCCGCAGCAATAACCTGCAGCGTCAGGGTAGTTTTACCGGAAGACTCCGGGCCATAAATTTCAACGATGCGCCCCATTGGCAGGCCGCCCGCACCCAGTGCGATGTCCAGTGACAGTGAGCCGGTAGAGATCGTTTCTACGTCCATAGAACGGTCTTCACCCAGACGCATGATGGAGCCTTTGCCGAACTGTTTCTCAATCTGGCCCAGTGCCGCAGCTAGCGCCTTTTGCTTGTTCTCATCAATAGCCATTTTTGCTCCTTCGTTATGCAATGTCGGTGTTACCCCACACTGCCACTGATTGTATGTTGTGCAGGAAATGTCACTAATTATACTGTATAGTCATACAGTATCAAGCCTAATTTTACAAAAAATCATCAAGCGCGGTTTGCAGCGCAAAAATCGTTGCCTGAAGCCGCACTGCATCGCGATCGCCGACAAATTGCTTCCTGTGCGCCAGTACCCGCCCAGTGCCGTCGGCAAAGCCAAACCAAACGGTGCCCACCGGTTTTTCTGCAGTCCCGCCGTCCGGCCCGGCAATGCCGCTGACCGACAACGCCAAACTGGCCCGTGCTGCGTGTAATGCCCCTTGGGCCATCTCGCGCACTACTTCTTCGCTCACTGCGCCATAGGCCGTCAGAGTGGCCTCCGCCACGCCCAGCAATTCATGCTTTGCCGTATTGCTGTAGGTGACAAAGCCGCGATCAAAATAGGCAGAACTCCCGGCAATATCGGTGATGGCTTTGGCGATGCCGCCCCCGGTACAGGACTCCGCGCAGGTGATCCACTGGCCGTTGGCCTTCAGTTTTTCGCCCACCGCAATACTGAGTTTACGCAGTTGATTTTCACTCATAACCTCTCCTTAGCGAATCAGGTATATGCGCCCGATAGTAGCATTTATCAAGCTTGCCCGACCGCGCGATGACAGAAATGCGCGCAGCTTCGCAGGCGAAGCGGTGTTAAGCGGCAAACCAAACTGCTAGTATCGAATGTAACGCTCGGGTTAACGGGCGGTGTTTTGCACGAGGGATCTCACCGGGTTGCCTTTGCCGCCGGCAGGGTCAATCCCAGGGCAAACCAGGATAAAAGATTAGGATGATAGAGTGAAAAAAACGTTAGGCGTCTTCTTTCCGTTGTATACCACCACCCTGCTGATGCTGCTGGGTTCAGGGTTGCTCACCACTTATATCTCCCTGCGTTTAACCTCTATCCACGTGACCGGCGCGCTGATCGGGGCAATTATTGCCGCCAACTACATCGGCCTGGTGATCGGCGGCAAGGTCGGCCATTTTCTGATTGCCCGCGTCGGCCATATCCGCGCCTACGTTTCCTGCGCCGGCATTATCACCGCGGCGGTGCTGGGGCACGGCCTGACGGAATACATTCCGATATGGGTAGTACTGCGGCTGATTATCGGCATGTGCATGATGTGTCAATTCATGGTGCTGGAAAGCTGGCTGAACGACCAGGCAGAGTCCAATCAGCGCGGTATGGTTTTCGGCTTTTATATGGCAGCGACTTATCTGGGCATGTCATTGGGTCAGGTGGTGTTAATGCTGCAGAGCAATCTCGGCATCACCACCCTGCTGGTGATTGCCCTGTGCTTTGCACTGTGCCTGGTGCCTATTGCTCTCACCACCCGCACCAATGCCCGCCATATGTCACCGGCCCCTATGGAGCTACGCTATTTTATCGGGGCTATTCCCAAAGTGCTGGCAACCACGCTGGTGATCGGCATGGTGGTGGGATCTTTCTATGGTTTGGCACCGGTGTATGCAAGTCTGCAATCGCTAACCACCCAGCAAACCGGCCTGTTTATGGCGATAGCCATCTTCGCCGGGCTGGTGGCGCAGTTCCCACTCAGTTGGCTGTCAGACCGTTACAATCGAACGCTGTTGATGCGCATCAACGCCATTTTATTGATCGTAGCTTCCCTGCCGCTGGCGCTGGTACCGCACATTGATTTTCCGGTGTTGCTGGTAGTGGGCTTTATCGTCAGCATGTTGCAGTTCACGCTGTATCCGCTGGTAGTCGCCCTGGCGAACGATTTGATCGAACCTGAACGGCGCGTATCCCTCGCCGCCTGTTTGCTGATGGCCTTCGGTGTCGGTGCCAGTATCGGCCCATTGGCGGTCGGTTCACTAATTGAACCGTTAGGAGGCAATATTCTGTATGCCTTCTTCTCGCTTTGTGGCGTGTTGCTGGTAGGCTTCAGTCGGACGGTAAAACAGGACGAGTCGCAGTTTGCGCAGGATGCGCCACTGCCGCATATTCCGCTGCCGGACAGCCTGACCAGTTCCCCGCTTTCTCCGGCGCTGAACCCAACCTTCGATGAGCAGACAATCCATGACACCATGCCGCCTCCGGAAGCGGCACCTGATCCGATAGATCCGCAGGCCAGTGAAACCTCGGAGGCAGAAGAAGCCGATGAGCCCATCCCGCAGGGTGCCGATCCTGATGAGGATACCGGGTTGAAGAAGGCCCACTCGATGCTTTAATCATTGCTCCCTCTTTGAGCGCGATATCCGAACGTCACAGATCCAGGAAGGATCCCAGGCGGTAACCGCGCTCCGCAATCACGTTTTTAATGCCTGGTGCGGTTAAAACATCCACTTCAGCAAGCCGCGGGTAGCAGTATTTGCTCTCCAGAAGGGTTTTATCCAGGAATGCCGGATGGCACATCATCTCTACTGAACCGGCGCTGCGTTCGTCGGCCCGCTCAAGCACCTGCAAAAACAGCGCTTCGGATATGGCCTCACCATAAAAGCCCGCATCAAACCACTCGGTGCTGCGATCATAATGCAGCGGAATGTTTTGTTGCTCCACTGCCTGACGATCAATACGCAGCGGAATGGATTTGGACTGAGCGAAGGCTTCCACCAACGGATAGATTTGCGGCAACATATGCGTATGATGGTGGCTGTCGATATGAGTCGGCGCTTTGCCGAAAACGGCCACAAACCTGTCGTATTGCCCCACCAGCTCATTGTAGATTTCGTCCAAATCCAGCATCTCAGACTCGGCCCTTTCCCATAACCACTTGCCCAACTCCCCACGTTCGTTGACCAGCGACGGCATGGCAGTCAGGGGCTTCCCGTGGGTCAGCACAAAGTGCAGGCCAATCTGCAGCCCAGAATAAAGCTGGCTGAGCCTGGCGGCATGGTGTACTTCCACGCTATTGACCATAGCAGTGGTTGAAGAGACAACCCCGTAGTGATAAGCCTCGATAACGCCATAGTTTTGGCCCTTGCTCAGACCAAAATCGTCAGCATTCACTATCAGTAACTTTTCCATTTTGGCATCCATTTAACAAATTTTTGGCAAGGGAATACCCTCCGTCAGGTACGGCAATTCCCCTTCGCTTAAGCAAAGAAATTTATCTCATCAGGCTATTGGCGGCCTGAAAGGCATTCGGAATATCGGCGTTAATGCTTATCGGGCTCGGCCCTAAATAGGGCCGTAGAACTTTTTTCGGTAATTACCCGGCGTCACTTCAGTGAGTCTTTTAAAGTTTTTAATAAACAGGCTCACGTCGCCATAGCCGGAATCAAAGGCGATATCCGAGACCGAATAGTTGGTGACCTCAAGCTGGGTTTTGGCGAAGTTAATGCGGATTTCATTAATCACCTGCATCGGCGTTTTATGGTAATAACGTCGCATTGCCCGGGTCAGGTATTCCTGCGTTTTCCCCGACAGCTCAACCATATTGAGCAACGCTTTTTCACCAAACATCGCTTTATCATGCATGCCAGCCAGAGTGTTCTTCAGCCACTGAGGAATATCATCCCCCTCACCGCTCTCTTCCTTATAATGACGAATACGGCTGATGATATAAAAAGTCAGCGTTTCCAGAAATTCGGCAAAATCATCCTCCCGGAACTGCGGCGAACTGACCACCGACTCGATATAAGCCAGGAACTCATTCTTCAGGCTATAGGCCTGAGAAGCGACAAAACAACGAGGCAGCTGCTGCAGGTAGTTTTCTTCAAAGAAAACCTTGCCGACCGCCACGTTAAAGATTTTCGCGGCGCCGAACTCATAAAAGCTCTGGTGATGCGAGCCAATGGGGATAAACACAAAATCCCCGCGCTCCAGCAGCACCCGCTTACCGTTGATCTCCTGATAGCATTTGCCGCTCAGGACGATGGTGAATTCGTAATAATCATGCTGATGCAGCCCGGTGGCGCTCTCCACCTTGTTATAGATAAACAGATGGAAATCTTTGCAGTTAAAAAAATCCTGCTCCCGAATCAGCTTAACGTCGTTCGCATTCAGCGAAACCAGGTTTTCAGACACCGCGCACGCTCCCATTAATCAAAACCGTTTTGCCTGGCCGTCTCGGCAAACCAATAGCCGCTCTTTTTAATCGTGCGTTGCTGGCTATTCCGCTCCAGCCGAACCAACCCGTAGCGATTTTTGTAGGCATTCAGCCAGGACCAGCAGTCAATAAAGGTCCATAGATGGTAGCCCTTACAGTTAGAACCCTCGGACAACGCCTGATGCAACCATTTCAGATGGTCGCGAATAAAGTCGATTCGATAATCGTCCTCTACCCGCCCACTGGCACCGATGAAGGCCTCTTCGCCCTCTACCCCCATGCCGTTTTCTGAAATATAGCAGGGAATGTTGCCGTAGTTTTCCTTCAGATCCATCAGGATGTCATACAGGCCTTTTTCATAGATTTCCCAGCCGCGGTGAGGGTTAATCTTGCGGCCCGGCATCTCGTAATAGTTGAACAAGTCTTCCGGCATCGTCACCGGGTCGCTGGACCGATAGCCTTGCTTCGCTTTGACCCTGCGCGGTTGGTAGTAATTGACGCCCAGAATATCCACTACACCATCGGCAATCAGCTGCGCGTCTTCCGGCGCAGTCTGCGGCAACAAGTCATTGGCACGCAGTATATTCACCAAATCGTCCGGATAGCGCCCTTTGGTCACCGGATCGAGGAAGCTTTTGTTCAACAGCAGATCCGCATGATGGGCGGCAACCAAGTCTTCCTGGCTGTCCGAACGCGGATAGGTCGGACTCAGGTTCAAAATAATGCCTACGGAGCCCTGGTTCCCCAGCGCCCTGAACTCGCTCACCGCTTTGGCATGGGCCAAAACGCTGTGGTAAGCCACTGTAATTGCCCTTTTGAAATTAACGACACAAGGATAATGCAGGTCATTCAGATACCCGGCCTCGACCGGGACAATCGGCTCATTAAAGGTGAACCAATGGCTGACTCTGTCGCCGAACAGGCTGAAGCAGGTTTTGGCATAACGCGCGTAGGCATCAACCACCGCCCGGCTTTCCCAGCCACCCTGTTGCTGCATGCACAGCGGCATATCAAAATGGTAAAGATTGATAAATGGCGTGATGCCCTGAGCCAGCAGGCTATCGATCAGCGCATTATAGAAAGCGACCGCTTTCGGGTTCACTTCGCCATCCCCTTGCGGGATCAACCGTGACCAGGAGATCGAGGTTCTAAAGCTATTGTGCCCAAGGGCCTTTAGCAGTTGGATATCCTGCTGGAAATTATCATAAAAGGTGGAGGTTTCGGACGGGCCAACCAGATGATGAAAGCGTTCTGGTGCAATCTCATACCAGTAATCGAAGATGTTCTGGCTTTTGCCATCCCGCGCGGCTGCCCCTTCCGACTGGGGTGCCGAAGTGGCGCTCCCCCACCAGAAATCGTCAGCAAATTGATATTTCATCCGAAGCCCCTCTAAAACCGGGGCAGCGGATTGCTGCCCCAGACTGCAGTTAGAATTTCAACGCCTTGGCGATGTCTTCTTCGCTTTCCGTTGCCTGATCGATCTGGCTCTGTGCCTTGTTGGAGATCATCACGAACGGCAGGTAAATCAGGGTCGCTACCCCCAGGTTGAAGAAGCTCAGCAACATGGCCACAATACTGCCGTTGGTGTTGAAGAACGCCCCCAGCCCCACCGGCATGGTCCATGGCGCAATATTGGTAATTGGCGGGATCAATCCGGTGTAATAAGCCACGGTGGTAATAATCGTCAGTACCGGCTGAACCAGAATAAACGGAATAAACATCACCGGGTTCATAATCACCGGCAGGCCGAACAGAATAGGTTCGTTGATCTGGAAGATGCCCGACGGCGTCGCCAGCTTGGCAACCTGACGATAATCTTCGCGGCGTGAAGCGATAAAGATGGCAATAATCAGCCCCAGCGTCGAACCTGTTCCGCCCAGATAGATGTAGGAGTCAACGAACGGCTTCGCCCACATGTGGAACTCTTTACCTGCAGCCACTGCGGCTTCGACAGAACCGTACTTGTTGTACAGCTCGACGTTCTCCAGCGCGAATGGCGTCATGATACCGCTGTCCAGTGCAGCCAGCGCCATTGAACCATGTACCCCAAAGAACCACAGCAGCGAGGAGAACATCACATATACCCAGCCCACGACGCTGCCCATTTTTGCCAGCGGTGCCGAGATGCTGTCCATGATGATTTGGTGGAAGTTGGTGCCCCACAGCGTCAGACAATAGGCCAGTACGCCCATGATCGACAGGATAAGAAAGCCGGGGATCAAGGCAGAGAACGAGCGTGACACTGAAGAAGGAACGCTGTCCGGCAGGCTGATCACCCAGTTGCGACGAACCACAAAGGTAAACATCTCCGCCACCACCAGGCCGATCACCATACCGGAAATGATGTTGGCACCACCCAGCCAGTTAGCGCCTACGGCATAAGCTTCGCCGACGCTGAACGGGGTCACGGTCATAAAGGCGGCAACCGCCAGCAGCGCTGCGGCCAACGGGTCGACTTTGCGCTCTTCAGCTAAAGCCATACTGATAAAAAAGGGCGTCATCAGGGACATAATCCCCAGGGTGCCGTTATAAACGCTGCCACCGATGGCCTTCAGGCCATTCAACGTCTCAATGGTAGACGCATCCAGCCGCACGCCCATTGAAAAGAAGAACGATCCTTCGCCGAAGCTAAGAAACACGTTGTTGATCAGAACGAACATCGCGCCGGTCAACGTCAGTGGCATCAAGCGAATGAACCCGTTTTTGATGGCGTTAACGTGGGGCTGTTTACCAATTTTCACGGCAAAGGGCAGAATGACCTTTTCCAACGAGGCAATTAACGTATTCACGGCAGACCCCTTTATTGGTTAGCTTTTTTTATGGTGGCGACTGCGGCCTTCAATACGCCCAGGCCATCGAGCTTGCCGTATAAAGCAGAGTCGATCACTTCAACAGGCTTGTTGGGTAACTGCTTTTGCACTTCGGCTAGCGTGTAGGCAATCTGTGGCCCGAGCAGAATCAAATCTGCCTCTGCCCCCTTTTCTGCGGCCAACGCCTCAGGATAGGCGGCAATGATCACCGGCACTTCGTACTTCTCGGCCTGTGCTTTCATTTTTGAAACCAGCAGGGAAGTCGACATACCGGCAGAACAAAACAGATAGATTTTTTTCTTTTCCATACCCAATCCCTCAAGATAATCAAAAAAGCCCCGTGTCATTTGTTTGCCAGATGCAATAGTCATTGCCTCACGCACATTCCTTATGAAAATTTCCCTTACTTTGCCCTGGTTGCAGACAGTATACGGAGGCAGTGCAGCGGATCGGTAAGCCACAAGCAGTTAGAACCGTCTCTGCTTGACCTTCCTGATTGACCCTCTTCACATTTCACATAAAAAAATAGTGTGACCTGTCTCTCAAATAACCTTTAATTACTGAATAAATTCGTCATAAATAAACAAATAATAATTATAAACAATAAGTTAAAAACATGCAGGGTGTTTATGGATAATTCTGTGTGCGGGATCGTCCATAGGTCGATTGGTGACCATAAAATCGTTCGCCCTTGATTAGCGCGCTTCAGCAAGATAGGACGATCCGGGGGATGGAAAAGAAGTGGTAAATGGCTGGGGTTTTGGGGGCCAGGGTTTGGCAGGCCAGCTTCAGGCAGAGCAGGGTACCCTTCGCGGTAGATCGCCTGATTGGGGTAACGCATTGCTTTGATTACTCACTAAGGACATCTGCAATACAGCCCTGCATCACTCCATGATTAACCTGTGTAACGCAATCCATACCTTACAAACCGACTTTGCGTAAAGCTTCCCATTTTACCTGTGACAGCCGATTGCCCGCTGGGCTAGTATAGCGAGAGTATTAAGGGCTTATTGATCCTTACCGCCGTCAACCACTGCTCTATCGAGTAGTTTTTTGTGCCGCGGCGTGACCCCTAATGATGACAATCAACATCACAAGCAACTTTAAATTCAATGGATTGGAAACAGTAATCTTATGAATAGTACCGATAAGCTCGATTCGCACACGCCGATGATGCAGCAGTATCTGCGCCTCAAGGCTCAGCACCCTGAGATCCTGCTGTTCTACCGCATGGGCGACTTTTATGAGCTGTTCTATGACGATGCCAAACGCGCTTCCCAACTGCTGGATATATCGCTGACCAAACGCGGAGCTTCAGCGGGGGAGCCTATTCCCATGGCCGGCGTCCCTCACCATGCGGTCGAGAACTATCTGGCCAAACTAGTGCAGCTCGGTGAATCCGTCGCTCTGTGCGAACAAATCGGCGATCCGGCCACCAGTAAAGGCCCGGTGGAACGCAAAGTAGTGCGTATCGTCACGCCTGGCACCATCACCGACGAGGCTCTGCTGCAAGAACGTCAGGACAACCTGCTGGCGGCAATCTGGCAGGACGCACGCGGTTTTGGCTATGCCACGCTGGACATCAGCTCCGGGCGTTTCCGCGTGGCGGAACCCGCTGATATCGAAACCATGGCGGCAGAGTTGCAGCGCACCAATCCTGCCGAGCTGCTTTACCCTGAAACCTTTGAACAGATGTCGCTTATTGAACAGCGTCACGGCCTGCGTCGTCGCCCACTGTGGGAGTTTGAACCCGAGACCGCACGCCAGCAGTTGAACCTGCAGTTCGGCACCCGCGATCTGACCGGTTTCGGCGTTGAACAGGCCCATCAGGCACTGCGCGCCGCCGGTTGTCTGTTGCAATATGTTAAAGATACTCAGCGCACCTCATTACCACATATCCGTGGCATCACCATGGAGCGTCAGCAGGACGGCATTATCATGGATGCCGCCACGCGGCGTAACCTTGAGCTGACTCAGAACCTGTCTGGCGGCAGCGAAAATACCCTGGCGGCCATCCTCGACCACAGCGTGACGGCAATGGGTAGCCGTATGCTTAAGCGCTGGCTGCATATGCCAACCCGTGACATCAAAGTCTTGAATAACCGCCAGCAGGCGATCGGCTCCCTGCAGGATCTGTATACCGATCTGCAGCCTTCGCTGCGTCAGGTGGGCGATCTGGAACGCATATTGGCCCGTCTGGCATTACGCAGTGCCCGTCCACGCGATCTGGCTCGTATGCGTCATGCTTTCCAACAGTTGCCGGATATCCACGCGTTACTCAAAGGGGTAGAAACCCCGTATGTGCAACAGCTGCTGTCGCAGGTCGGTCAGTTTGATGAACTGCAGGATTTGCTGGAACGCGCAGTGGTTGAAGCACCGCCGGTGCTGGTGCGTGACGGCGGCGTTATCGCACCCGGCTACAATAGCGAGCTGGATGAATGGCGCGCACTGGCCGATGGTGCCACCGACTACCTCGACCGTCTTGAGATCCGCGAACGTGAAAAGCTGGGGCTGGATACGCTGAAGGTCGGCTTCAATGGCGTGCATGGTTATTACATTCAGGTCAGCCGTGGGCAGAGCCACCTGGTACCGATCCACTACGTGCGCCGCCAGACGCTGAAAAATGCCGAACGCTACATCATTCCCGAATTAAAAGAGTATGAAGACAAGGTACTGACTTCAAAAGGGAAAGCGTTGGCAATCGAGAAGGGTCTGTACGAAGAGTTGTTCGACTTGCTGTTGCCGCACCTGGGCGATCTACAGCAAAGCGCTGCTGCATTGGCCGAACTGGACGTGCTGGCCAACCTGGCTGAACGAGCCGAAACGCTCCACTACGCCTGCCCAACCATCAGCGAACAACCCGGTGTACGCATCACTGAGGGTCGCCATCCGGTGGTCGAACAGGTGCTGAGCGAGCCGTTTATTTCCAACCCACTATCGCTGTCGCCTCAGCGGCGAATGTTGATCATTACCGGCCCTAACATGGGTGGTAAAAGTACCTATATGCGCCAAACGGCACTGATCGTGCTGATGGCACACATCGGCAGCTACGTGCCAGCGAGCAAGGCGGTCATCGGCCCGGTAGACCGCATCTTTACCCGAGTAGGCGCGGCGGACGATCTGGCCTCTGGCCGCTCTACCTTTATGGTAGAAATGACCGAAACCGCCAATATCCTGCACAACGCCACCGAAAATAGCCTGGTACTGATGGATGAAGTTGGCCGCGGTACCTCAACCTACGACGGTCTGTCCCTGGCCTGGGCCTGCGCCGAGAACCTGGCCAGCCGCATTAAAGCCATGACGCTGTTTGCTACCCATTACTTTGAGCTGACCACCCTGCCGGAGAAAATGGAAGGCGTGGTGAATGTGCATCTGGACGCGCTGGAGCACGGCGACACTATCGCCTTTATGCATAGCGTACAGGACGGAGCCGCCAGCAAGAGCTATGGCCTGGCGGTTGCGGCACTCGCCGGTGTGCCACGTGAGGTGATCAAACGTGCGCGTCAAAAACTGCGCGAGCTGGAAGCGATATCCAGCCATACCGCGACGGGTACCGTTGATGCCACCCAGATGACGCTGCTGAATGAGGAAACCTCACCGGCGGTTGAAGCGCTCGAGGCGCTAGATCCGGATTCACTGTCACCTCGTCAGGCGCTGGAGTGGATTTACCGCCTGAAGAATATGGTCTGACCCTTCGCAGATTGCAGGCATAAAAAAACGGCGAGCATGGTGCTCACCGTTTTTATTTTGATGCGATTCAACTGCCTGGGTTACTCGCGGAACAGTGCCTCAATGCTCAGGCCCTGCATTTGCAGAATTTCACGCAGACGGCGTAAACCTTCAACCTGAATCTGACGTACTCGCTCGCGAGTCAGGCCAATTTCACGACCCACATCTTCAAGCGTTGCCGATTCGTAGCCCAACAGGCCAAAGCGACGCGCCAGTACTTCACGCTGTTTGGCGTTCAGTTCGAACAACCACTTAACGATGCTCTGTTTCATGTCATCGTCTTGCGTGGTGTCTTCCGGTCCGTTGTCTTTCTCGTCGGCCAGAATGTCCAGTAAGGCTTTCTCCGAATCCCCACCCAACGGCGTATCGACAGAAGTGATACGTTCGTTCAGACGCAGCATACGGCTGACATCATCGACCGGCTTGTCGAGTTGCTCTGCAATCTCTTCAGCGCTCGGTTCATGATCCAGTTTATGAGAAAGCTCGCGCGCGGTGCGCAAATAGACATTAAGTTCTTTGACTATGTGGATAGGCAAGCGAATGGTACGGGTTTGGTTCATGATCGCCCGTTCAATCGTCTGCCGGATCCACCAGGTTGCGTAAGTCGAGAAACGGAAACCGCGTTCTGGGTCAAACTTTTCCACTGCGCGGATCAGGCCGAGGTTACCCTCTTCAATCAGATCCAGCAGCGCCAGGCCGCGATTGCTGTAACGGCGGGCGATTTTCACCACCAGCCGCAGGTTACTTTCAATCATTCGGCGGCGGGACGGCACGTCACCGCGCAGTGCACGCCGCGCAAAATAAACTTCTTCCTCTGCGGTCAGCAGCGGAGAATAACCGATTTCGCCAAGATAGAGCTGCGTCGCATCCAATACGCGTTGGGTCACGCCTTGTGACAACAACTCTTCTTCCGCTAGATCACTCTCACTGGCCTCTTCTTCAACCAGTGCTTTTTCGTCGAATGATTCCGCTTCCGTTGCGTTCTCGTCGAAATCCGCATCGTCATGTAACTCGTTAACTTTCAGCGTATTTTGGCTCATAGCTGCTCCTACCCGTGATACCGCGAGCAGAATACAGCGTATTCTGCCCAATCTATCGCTGCGGAAGATAACGCAGCGGGTTTACGGATTTCCCCTTGTAACGAATTTCAAAATGCAAACGTACTGAACTGGTTCCGGTGCTACCCATGGTGGCTATTTTTTGACCCGCCTTCACTTCTTGTTGTTCCCGGACCAGCATTGTGTCGTTGTGAGCGTAGGCGCTCAGGTAATCATCATTGTGTTTGATGATGATTAGATTACCGTAACCCCGTAAAGCGTTGCCTGCGTACACTACACGACCATCGGCGGTAGCGAAGATAGGCTGCCCACGAGTCCCGGCGATATCGACACCTTTATTCCCACCTTCTGATGAGGAAAAGTTATCAATAATCTTACCGTCAGTTGGCCATCTCCAGGTACTTACTGGGGCGCTGTTGCTGACGGTGCTACTCACTGGTGGAGCAACGACCGGTGCGGTAACAGGGGCCGTTGCGGTAGTTGCCGCCACTGCGCCTGCTGCAGGTAACATCTTACCTACATTCTGTTTACCCGAATTATCAGAATACGCGTTAGTTGATGGAGAATCAACCGTTGCAGTTTGTATCTGAGAGGTCGATGGTGGCTTAGGAACACCGCCGCTGGTCGCATCTGTTGCCGCCAGCATACCGCCGTTTCCGTTGGCGGAACCATTACCAAGCTGAATGTTTTGACCCACATTCAGGCTGTATGGCTCAGGGATATTATTGCGCTGGGCCAGGTCACGGTAATCGTTTCCGGTGATCCAGGCGATGTAAAACAGCGTATCTCCGCGTTTTACCGTGTAGGTATTGCCGCTGTAGCTCCCTTTGGGGATCGAAGTGTAACTGCGGTTGTAAACAATATGCCCTTCAGCGTTAGCCTGTGCTCCAGCATTGCTGGATGCGGCAGCTCCGCCACCGCCCACACTACTAATAGGGGCCGATGTCGATTCAGTGTTCGTACAACCTGCCAACCACAAACTTACCATCGTACACACCGCAACCCGGCGTAATGTAATCATTGGGCTTCCCGTGCTCATGCTTCCCCCATGACAGCAATATCAGCGATATATCCAAATACCCTTTACATGGTAGCTGAGCTTTTAACATTCTCTCGATTTCTACCCTGAAAGGTGCCCACAGCCGATCCCTGAACGTCAGGAAATCTCATGCCGGAGCCTCAAAACAGCGCGCCAATGCTAACCACATTAGCGCTGCTGCACCATAAGACAACTACGCAGAAAGGCAATTGTATTGAAAATTAGTTTTATTGAAACGTTAAAACCTTAACCGGAGGTGATGAAAGTGCAACAGATTTCGTTTCCTGTCGAAAATTCAGACAATCGCTAGGCCAGTTCCCCCTTAACCAGGGGAACAAAACGCACCGCTTCGACGGTATCGATAACAAATTCGCTGCCCTGGCGCCGAATATACTTCAGCGTTTGGGCCTGCTCGCCGACCGGCAACACCAGAATACCACCATCGTCCAACTGCTCCATCAGCGCTGGCGGGATCTCCGGCGGAGCTGCCGTGACGATGATGGCATCAAACGGCCCTCGCGATGACCAGCCCTGCCAACCATCACCGTGACGGGTGGAAACATTGTGAAGATCGAGTTGTTTCAGCCGGCGTTTGGCCTGCCATTGCAACCCTTTGATGCGCTCAACAGAGCAAACATGCTGTACCAAATGCGCCAAGATAGCGGTTTGATAGCCAGAACCGGTACCGATCTCCAATACCCTGGAGGTTGGCGTCAGGTTCAGCAGTTCGGTCATTCGTGCAACCATATAAGGTTGAGAGATGGTTTGGCCGGAGCCAATGGGTAACGCAGTATTCTCATAAGCCTTGTGTTCAAGTGCCTCATCAACAAAGCGTTCACGCGGCACCGCTTCGATCGCCTGTAGCAACCGTTCGTCCCGGATCCCCTGTTGACGCAGCTGCGTCAGCAATGTTTGCATACGCTTGTTCACCATTCCCCGCCAACCCCTGCTTTGGTTAACCACGTTTTTACCACGTCCTGGGCCGCATAGGCGGTTAAATCCACCTGCAGTGGTGTGATGGCCACATAACCCTGTTCTACTACAGCGAAGTCCGTGTCCGGCCCGGCATCAAACTTATCACCGGGCGGCCCAATCCAATAGAGATTTTGCCCACGCGGATCTTGTTGGCAGAACACTTTGTCAGCCGGATGGCGACTGCCGCAGCGGGTCACACGAATGCCCTTGATCTGATCCAGTTGCAAATCCGGCACGTTGATATTCAGAATTTTACCGGTTCGCAACGGTTCGCGCTGTAACGCGCGCAGCACCCGGCAGGTGATCGCCGCAGCGGTCGCATAATGCTGATGGCCGTTCAGCGACACGGCCAGCGCAGGCAACCCCAAATGACGTCCTTCCATGGCAGCAGCCACGGTGCCGGAATAAATAACGTCATCGCCCAGATTGGGGCCCGCATTGATGCCAGAAACCACGATATCGGGCGCAGGCTGCATCAGGGCATTCACTCCCAGATACACGCAGTCTGTCGGCGTTCCCTGCTGGACGGCGATATCTCCATTGGGCATCGTCAGGGTGCGCAATGGAGATTCCAGCGTCAGCGCATTGGAAGAACCACTGCGGTTACGATCGGGTGCCACAACCTGCACTTCGGCGAACTCTCTCAATGCCGCCGCCAGCACCTGGATGCCTGGGGCGGTCACACCGTCGTCATTACTCAGCAATATCCGCATAAAAGATTGTCTTCTTTTTTATCTCTCAATCAGAACGCCTTTAACGCGGCCTGGCATTTAAATACTCGGAATCAACACCCAAAAGGAGGGGCTTAACCAGCAGATATTATGTTTACTCCCCCCGACATGTCCAGTCACCAAGGGAAAGACAGCTTACACCCATGACCCGATGCAGCAGATAAGACCTGAAGATCATCACACAATCCTTACGAAAAGCTGACAATATGGTGATTTTTTAGTAAGATCGCGACTCGCTGATTGCAAGGTTTATCCCCTCAATGCCAACAACAAGACTAAAATATTTGGATGGTTTACGCGGTATATTTGCATTGACCGTAGCGTTAAGCCATTTTTTTGGCAGCCAATATGGCTGGCATGACTACCCATTCCAAAATGCCTATATTTCCGTTGATTTCTTTTTTATTCTCTCGGGTTTTGTACTGTCTCACGTTTACGGCCAAGCCCTATCCTCAGGCTTGATGAACGATAGGAAATTTATTTTTTATCGCTTCGCGCGTATGTACCCTTTGCACATTGTCACTATGGTCGTAGTGGGTATCATTTACCTGTTGACGCAACGTGCATTTCCTTTTGACGAGCCATTTTTTTCTGGCATCGCCAATATATTCCTTCTGCAAAATATGGGTTTTGTCAGTAACTGGAGCTGGAATGACCCTAGTTGGTCAATATCTGCTGAGTTTTGGGTTTCTGTTTTTTTAGTTCCCTGGTGTATCCGTCGAGTTAAAACCAACCAACTATTATTTATAGCTTTAATGTGCTACACCGCTTTATATACATCCTTTGGCTCGCTGATGGTCGCTCATGAAATGATGTATGGCATCGTCACCTCAGGCTTTGTCAGATGCATCGCTGGCGTCACGCTGGGGATCGCTGTTTGTCGTATGGGGCAGGGTATGGGGCAGACAGGGCTCAACCATATGCAGAAATCTATTATTGGCTGCCTTGACATGATTCTTTTCGCAGCCGTGGTGTACCTGGTTTATCAAAAAACGCCTATTGGAAAACTCAGCTTCTTACCGATCCCTCTAATTGCGTTGCTGATGTTAAGTCTGGCTACACTGAACTCATGGTTTAATAAAATTATCGGCAGTAGAATTCCAGGCTGGCTTGGTGATATCAGCTATTCTGTTTATCTGATACACACCCCCATTATTCTGGTTATGGGGTCTGTGCTCGCACCACTGAACTTACCCTTCGCAGTAAAGTTCACCGTCTTTCTCACATTGACACTAGTGCTTTCACATCTTACTCATCGTTTCTTTGAGAAACCCTGTTACGAATGGTTAAAAAAACGCTTTTCCGGTCAGGTACAGTCCAATATCAATGAGTTAAAAACTGAAAAAAAGTTTGTCACTCAGCGCTAAAACATTCGAAAAAAAACCTGCATCAGCAGGTTTTTTCATTACTCGCTAATATCCGCATCACTGCTGTCCTGCCGCATAATTTCACGCACCACACTGGTGGCGAAACTGCCGGCCGGCAACCAAAAACGCAGTTCAACGGTAGCATCATCCCACCAGTCCCACTGCATATTTTTGGGTTGTAACAACAACGCACGGCGGGCCGGATCAACACGCTCACGCTTTAAAAGCGCCATCAGCTCCGGTTGCTCCAGTAAACACTGCTGTTCAAAATGGAGCGCTTCACCGGCGGTACCGGGTTCGCCATCGCCCGGCAAAGGAGCGGTAATCATCAATTCGCCGGCATCCAGCCGCTGTTGCAGCGCTGCCAACTCTTCCGGCTGGGCGACAAACCAACTGCCACGGCCGCTGAGCTGTAAGGCATCGCCTTCCAGCACGGTATGTTGCTGTTGATTGGCCAAACGTCGGCTGGTAATCAGGTTAAATAGCGCACTGCGGCTGGCGGAAAGATAAAAACTGCGCTTGCTGCGTTCTTTAACCCGGATCTCATCATTCGCCCAACGGCGCGCCATCACCAGGTTATTGCCGCCGCGACCAAAACGTTGGCTGCCAAAGTAGTTTGGCACGCCACTGGTCGCAATCGCCTGCAGGCGCGGCTCGACATCCTGACGGTCAGAGATATGACGTAGAACCAGCGTGAAGGCATTGCCTTTTAGCGTGCCAATACGCATTTTGCGCAGATGGCGGGCACTGGCCAGCACTTCGCAGCCTTCAAGTGAGAACTGAGTAAAATCAGGTGTCTCTTTGCCCGGTAGATGCAGGCAGAACCATTGTTCGGTCACCGCATGACGATCTTTCAGACCCGCGTAGCTGACAGAACGGGCATGAATACCGGCAAAGCGCGCCAAATAATCGGCGACAAACTGGGTGTTACAACCGTTCTTGCGGATGTTCACCAGCACATGTTCGCCTTCGCCGTCCGGCTCAAAGCCCAGGTCTTCCACCACCACGAAATCTTCCGGGTTGGCTTTCAACACGCCAGTGCTCTGCGGCTGGCCATACAGCCAGGTCAGGTTAGCCATATCCATGCGTTTATTCCTTGATCAACAAGGCGACCGCTTCACAGGCAATGCCCTCACCGCGCCCGGTAAAACCGAGCTGTTCGGTAGTGGTCGCCTTAACGTTGACGTCGTCCATATGGCACTGCAGGTCTTCCGCCAGGAAAACGCGCATTTGCGGGATATGCGGCGCCATTTTAGGGGCCTGCGCGATAATGGTGATATCCAGGTTACCCAGACGATAGCCTTTGGCGCGAATGCGTTTCCAAGCTTCGCGCAGCAGCTCACGGCTGTCGGCCCCTTTGAACGCCGGGTCGGTATCCGGGAACAGCTTGCCGATATCCCCTAACGCCGCCGCCCCCAACAGAGCATCTGTCGCCGCATGCAGCGCCACGTCACCGTCGGAGTGAGCCAGCAAACCTTTTTCATAAGGGATACGAACACCACCGATCACCAGCGGCCCTTCGCCACCAAATTTATGTACGTCAAAACCGTGACCGATACGCATGATGCGCTCCTTAATTGTCCAACTGAGTTAAATAGAAGGCCGCCAGCGCCAAATCTTCCGGGCGCGTAACTTTAATATTGTCCGAGCGTCCGCTGACCAGCAGCGGATGATAGCCACAATGCTCGAGGGCAGAGGCCTCATCGGTGACCGTCGCACAGTCATCCATCGCACGCTGCAGGCAAAGCTTAAGCAACGCCAGCGGGAACAGTTGCGGAGTTAACGCATGCCACAGATCCTGACGTTCGACGGTGTGGGAGATATCACTGCGACCAGGTTCGGCACGCTTCATGGTATCACGCACTGGCGCGGCCAAAATGCCCCCCACCTCACTGTGTTCTGTAATCGCCAGCAGGCGTTCCAGATCCTCGGCATGCAGGCAGGGTCTTGCCGCGTCGTGTACCAGCACCCAGTTGGCCTCACCGGCCAGCTGCAACCCAGCCATCACCGAATCGGCGCGTTGCTGACCGCCGACGGTGACCCGCACGCGCGGATCTCGGGCAATAGGCAACTGGTGAAACTGCTGGTCATCGGGACCGATCGCCACAATCACCTGCGGAATACGCGGATGGCGCAATAGCGCATGGATCGCGTGCTCGAGAATGGTTTGATGGCCGATGGTTAAATACTGTTTCGGGCAATCCGCCTGCATACGGCTGCCGATACCGGCAGCGGGCAGGACGGCAATCACCGGTGGAAAGGTTCCTGCGGAGTGATTCATGCGTTACTTTTGTAGGTTATTTTGCGAGGAGGACGCCGCGTTGCGTCTGGATTGGTCAGGAACCAGACGATAGAAAGTCTCACCGGGCTTAATCATGCTCAGTTCATTGCGCGCACGCTCTTCGATCGCTTCCTGACCGCCGTTCAAATCGTCGATTTCGGCGAACAGCTGATCGTTACGCGCTTTCAATTTAGCATTGCTGCCCTGCTGGACCGCAACGTCATCATTGACCCGCACGTAATCGTGAACACCATTTTTGCCCAGCCACAATGAATACTGTAACCAACCGAGCAATACCAGCAATAACAGCGTAAGTTTTCCCATCTCCGCCCCCTGAAAAACCGCCTAATCATCCCACAACTTTTCGTTGGACTCCACACTGGGAACGGCATTTCACCGCCAAATTCAGAGTAGGATGAGAATTTCTTGAGTTTATAACCTAAATTCGCGCCGAAAGCGGCAAAAAAAAGCACTTTCATCCGATAAGTCACCGCTCGACCTCTCCGCATTACCACTCTCAACTCTTCTATCGGTTATGCAGCAAGAAAAACTGACTGCCCCGCCATTTCGCCAACGCTTCTGCCAGGCACTTTCAAAAATTGCATATTTAACACCATTGAAAATCACACTGCCATGTAGGAGTTGTTTTTTTATTTATTGGGAGTTATTTTTATGCACTTATAGTGCATAAATAAATCCAATGAATAACTTTTAATTATCGGGGATAGTGATGTTAAAACGCTTAGTTCTGATTGGTGCCTGCCTGGCCGCCACCCTGTCTGCCTCTGCCCTGGCGGCAGAGCCCACTTACGTCGTCGGCTCCGGCGGTACCTATCGTCCGTTCGAATTCGAAAACAGCAGCAAACAGCTGGAAGGCTTTGATATTGACATCATCAAGGCCGTCGCCAAGGCCGAGGGCTTTCAGGTCAAACTGGTAAATACGCCGTGGGAAGGCATCTTTGCCACGCTGAACTCCGGCGATCGCGACATCATTATTTCCGGCATCACCATTACAGACAAACGCAAGCAAATGGTGGATTTCTCTGCGCCTTACTTCCCGGCGGAGCAGACCATCGTGGTCCCCAAAGACTCTCGAGTGAACTCAATCGCCGCGCTGAAAGCGCTGAAAGTTGGCGTGGTGAATTCCAGCACTGGCGACATCGTGGTCTCCGACGTGCTGGGTAAAAACAGCACCGCCATCAAACGTTTCGACAATACCCCGCTGCTGCTGCAGGAACTGTACGAAGACGGTATCGGCGCAGCCGTGGGCGACGTTGGCGTGGCCAAGTTCTACATCAAAACCCACCCGGAAAAAGAGTTCAAACTGGTGTCAGACGCCAAATTCGAACGCCAGTATTTCGGCATTGCCGTTGCCAAAGGCAACGATGAACTACGTGCCAAGATCAACGCCGGCCTGAAGAAAATCATCGCCGACGGCACCTACGCCAAAATTTACCAGACCTGGTTTGACAGCAACGTGCCGACACTGCCTGCCGAGTGAATTAACTGACGCCTACCTGCTGATCGGCAGGCGTAACGAGCTAAGTCATATTGGGTGCGGACAGCGCACAGCCACCGGAGTGGACACGCAGTCCATGAGGATGGCGAGCACTGCCCAATCCCAAGATGACGACGCGTAGTAGCCTGAACATTTTTTAAGAAGGATCCGACCTTGAATTTCCGTTGGGAGATTATCCAGGAGTATGCCCCGCTGTTTATGGAAGGTGCCTGGATGACCATAAAATGCACCATTATCTGCGTGATACTGGGCACCACCTGGGGGCTGCTCCTGGGATTAGGCCGTCTGGCGCAAGCGCCGCATGGCATCTGGAAACCGATACTGCATTACGGCGTACAGTGGCCAGTGCGCATTTATATCAGCGCCTTCCGCGGTACACCGCTGTTCGTGCAGATCATGGTGGTGCATTTCGCCCTGGTGCCGCTGTTTATCAACCCGCGTGACGGCCTGCTGGTCACCAACGGCCTGATGAGCAGTGATTTCGCCCGTTCGCTGCGCTCCGACTACGGCGCGTTTCTCTCCTGCGTGGTGGCTATCACGCTCAACGCCGGTGCCTACGTCTCGGAAATTTTCCGCGCCGGTATTCAGTCAATCGATCGCGGTCAGATGGAAGCTTCGCGCTCGCTGGGCATGGGCTACGGCAAAACCATGCGCAAGGTGATCCTGCCGCAGGCCTTCCGTCGCATGCTGCCACCGCTGGGCAACAACGCCATTGCCATCGTCAAGGACTCCTCACTGGCCTCCGCCATCGGCCTGGCCGATTTGGCCTATGCAGCCCGGACGGTTTCCGGTGCCTATGCCACCTATTGGGAGCCCTACCTGACTATTTCGCTGGTCTATTGGGTCCTCACCTTCCTGCTTTCGCTGATGGTGCAACACATGGAAAAGAGGTTCGGGAAAAGTGATTCGCGTACATAACCTGCAAAAACAATTCGGCGAAAGCCACGTACTGCGTGGTATCTCCTGCGAGATAGCAGCCAACGAAGTAGTCTGCGTCATCGGCCCGTCCGGTTCCGGTAAAAGCACCTTTCTGCGCTGTATCAACGCGCTGGAGACGCTTTCCGGCGGTGAAATTCTGGTGAACGGGTTTGCCATTCACAGCCAGAAAACCGATATCAATAAAATGCGCGAGAGCGTGGGGATGGTATTTCAGCGCTTTAACCTGTTCCCGCATATGACGGTGCTGGAGAACATTATTATGGCACCGATGGGGGTGAAAAAACTGTCGCGCGGCGACGCTATCCTACGTGCAGAAGCGCTGTTACGTAAAGTGGGTCTGTTGGACAAGATTGATGCCTATCCCAGCAGCCTGTCCGGCGGCCAACAACAACGGGTAGCAATCGCCCGGGCGCTGGCAATGGAGCCGAAAATCATGTTGTTCGACGAACCCACCTCAGCGCTTGATCCCGAGTTGGTCGGCGAAGTTTTGGCGGTGATGAAGTCATTGGCACACGAAGGCATGACCATGGTGGTGGTCACCCACGAGATGGGCTTTGCCCGTGAAGTGGCCGATCGGGTGCTGTTTATTGATCAGGGGATCATTCAGGAAGAAGGCACACCGCAGCAGATTTTCAGCAACCCTGCCAACCCACGCACTCAGGCTTTTCTAAGCAAAGTTTTGTAACCTTCGGCACGGCTTTGCAATGCTTCGGGCGCAGGCAACTGCGCCCACTCTCTCACCAACCGGTCAGAAAACTGAATACCAGCCAGAACAGACACAGCACGATAGCGCCGGTCAGCAACAGCGTCAGGATCAGGCGGCTGCGCAACAGCATGCTGAGCGTGATGCCAATCAGTACCGATACCGGCATCAGGGCCAGGAAGAACGGCCAGGTGTAGAGCAGGAAGAAGAGCGTGTTGGAACCGTAGACCACAAAGGGCACCGCGAACGCCAGCCAGTAGAAAACAAAGCCGCAGACGCCGCCCAGGAAAGAATAGGAGGGCTCCTCTTTCTCCTGGTTTGAGTCAATCAAGATAGGCGAGACATTTTGCATAGTGTTCCCTGGTTATTCGGCACGCTCTCCGGCGGGCTTAGCGTAAAAAGCGTATGGTACAAAACGCCACACGCTTTTCTGAATTCAGGGTTTGATAATAGCCCGACCACGCAGCACGTCTAACAATTGCGCAATCAAATTTGTTACCAATTGTTGGCCGTCAAGGTGAATATCCGGCAGTTGCGGCGCCTCGTAAACCGAGTCGATTCCGGTGAAATTACGCAGCTCTCCGGCCCGAGCTTTTTTGTACAATCCCTTCGGATCGCGCTGCTCACAAATCGCCAGCGGCGTGTCGACGAACACCTCAATAAAGCGATCTTCATCGAGCAATTCGCGCACCATCTGCCGTTCTGCCCGGTGCGGTGAAATAAACGCGGTGAGCACCACCAGCCCGGCATCCACCATCAGTTTGGACACTTCACCCACACGGCGAATATTCTCGCGCCGATCGTCGTCGGAGAATCCCAGATCGCGGCACAAACCGTGACGCACGTTATCGCCATCCAGCAAATAGGTGCTGACGCCCAGAGCATGCAGCGCCTGCTCCAGCGCACCGGCAACGGTGGATTTACCCGAGCCGGACAGCCCGGTAAACCACAACACCACGCCTTTATGGCCATTTCGGGCTTCGCGATCCACACGCGCTACCGCATGCGGATGCCAGACCACGTTGTCATCATCCGGCCCGGTTGGTCGTTGCTCTACGTCGGTCACGTTACTTGCCCCCGATAAGGTCACGTGCGCCCCAATGCGGGAAGTGTTTACGCACCAGGGCGTTCAGTTCCAGCTCGAATGCGCTGAAGTCGCCAGTGGCTGCCTGAGCGTCCTGCAAGGTTTCGCGGATCAACCCGGCGCCAACCGTAACGTTACTCAGGCGATCGATAAAGATAAATCCACCGGTGTCATGATTATGCTGATAGCTGTCCAGCACCAACGGCTCGTCGAAGGTCAGTTCCACCAGGCCAATGCCGTTCAGCGGCAAGGTGTCGGCCTGATGCTGGGCCAGCGAGTTGATTTCAACCTGGTGGCGAATGCCTTCCACCCGTGCACGAGTCTTTTTGCCAGCGACCTTGATGTCGTAGCTCTGCCCCGGTAACAGCGGCTTCTCGGCCATCCACACCACGTCAACCAGTGCGCTTTGCGCCGCCTGCAGGGTTTCCCCGGCATCGACCAGCAAATCGCCGCGGCTGATGTCCACTTCATCCTTCAGCACCAAGGTTATCGCCTCACCCGGTACCGCTTCCTGTAAATCACCATCAAAGGTGACAATACGTGCAACGGTGGATTCCACGCCGGAAGGCAACACCTTCACGCGCTGGCCCACGCGTACGACACCGGCCGATAGGGTGCCTGCATAGCCACGGAAATCCAGGTTCGGACGGTTAACATATTGTACCGGAAAACGCAGCGGTTGCGTTTCGCGCTCGCTAATCACATCCACGCTTTCCAATACCTGCAGCAACGTAGGGCCGTTGTACCAAGGCATCTGGATGCTTTCGCTGGCCACGTTATCGCCGTCCAGTGCCGACAGCGGGACAAACTTGATATCCAGATCCTTTGGCAACTGCTGAGCGAAGGTCAGATAATCCTGCTTGAACTGCTCGAATACCGACTCTTTGTAATCCACCAGATCCATCTTGTTGACCGCCACTACCAAATGGCGAATGCCCAGTAACGTGGCAATAAAGCTGTGTCGGCGGGTTTGATCCAGCACGCCTTTACGCGCGTCAATCAGCAGAATGGCCAGATCGCAGGTGGAAGCACCGGTCGCCATATTACGGGTGTACTGCTCATGCCCAGGGGTATCGGCGATAATAAATTTGCGCTTTTCAGTCGAGAAATAGCGATAGGCCACGTCAATGGTGATGCCCTGCTCGCGCTCGGCCTGCAGGCCGTCGACCAGCAATGCCAGATCGAGCTTTTCGCCCTGGGTGCCAATGCGCTTGCTGTCACTGTGCAGCGTGGACAGCTGATCTTCGTAGATCTGGCGGGTATCATGCAGCAGGCGGCCGATCAGGGTGCTTTTACCGTCATCGACGCTGCCGCAGGTCAGGAATCGTAACAGGCTTTTATGTTGCTGCGCGTACAGGTAAGACTCGACCCCGCCCTGTTCAGCGATTTGTTGTGCAATTGCGTTGTTCATCCGGCGGCTCCTTAGAAATACCCTTGACGCTTTTTCAGCTCCATCGAGCCGGACTGATCGCGGTCGATCATCCGTCCCTGGCGCTCACTGGTGGTGGATACCAACATCTCTTCGATGATTTCCGGCAGCGTTTGCGCTTCGGACTCCACCGCGCCGGTCAGCGGCCAGCAACCCAGGGTGCGGAAGCGCACCATGCGCTGGCTGATCACTTCGCCCGGCTGCAGATCAATGCGATCGTCGTCCACCATCAACAGCATGCCGTCGCGTTCTACCACCGGGCGTGGTTTCGCCAGGTACAAAGGAATGATGTCGATCTTTTCCAGGAAAATGTATTGCCAGATATCTAGCTCGGTCCAGTTCGACAGTGGGAACACACGAATGCTCTCGCCCTTATTGATCTGACCGTTGTAGTTGTGCCACAGCTCCGGGCGCTGGTTTTTCGGATCCCAACGGTGGAAGCGGTCGCGGAAAGAATAGATTCGCTCTTTGGCGCGTGATTTTTCTTCGTCACGGCGAGCGCCACCAAAGGCGGCATCAAAACCGTATTTGTTCAGCGCCTGCTTCAGGCCTTCGGTTTTCATGATATCGGTGTGCTTGGCACTGCCGTGAACGAACGGGTTGATGCCCATCGCCACGCCTTCCGGATTTTTGTGTACCAGCAGCTCAAAACCGTATTCCTTGGCGGTGCGGTCACGAAACTGGTACATCTCGCTGAATTTCCAGCCGGTATCCACATGCAGCAGAGGGAACGGCAGCGTGCCGGGGAAGAAGGCCTTACGCGCCAGGTGCAGCATCACGGAAGAGTCTTTACCGATGGAATAAAGCATCACCGGGTTGCCGAATTCAGCGGCGACTTCACGGATGATATGGATACTCTCCGCCTCCAATTGCCGCAAATGAGTGAGTCGTTTTTCGTCCATAACAGATCCTTAAGCCAAATTCACGACGGCTGGGCGTGATACCCCTTCCGCCTGCGGTTGATGCCCAAACCAGGCGATTTGGTGATGTAATTCCACCACTTCGCCGATCACCAGCAGCGCCGGTAACGGTGCCTGTTGAGCCAATTGTTCGAGTTGTTGCAACGTGCCGGTTTGCACCAGTTGATCCGCGCGGGTGCCACGACTGATTACCGCCACCGGCGTTGTGGCCGCACGCCCATGAGCTATCAGGCGCTGGCTGATATCCGCCGCCTTCATGGTGCCCATGTAGATAGCCAGAGTCTGGCGCGCACGCGCCAAATCTGCCCAGTCCAGCCCATCGCCGTCGGGACGACAGTGGCCAGTGATAAAGGTAACGCTTTGTGCGTGATCGCGGTGCGTCAGCGGGATACCGGCATAGGCGGTTGCCCCGGCGGCGGCCGTTACTCCCGGTACCACCTGGAACGGAATACCCGCGGCGGCGGCCACCTGTAACTCTTCACCACCGCGGCCAAAGATAAAGGGATCGCCCCCCTTCAGCCGCACCACACGTTTGCCCTGCCGTGCCAGTTCCACCAGCAGACGATTGGTTTCTTCCTGGATCACCGAGTGTGCACCGGCGCGTTTACCCACGCAGATGCGTTCGGCATCGCGCCGAACCAAATCAAGGATTTCATCGCTGACCAGATGGTCGTACAGCACCACGTCGGCCTGCTGCATCACCTGCAGCCCTCGCAGGGTCAGTAACCCCACTTCGCCCGGCCCGGCCCCCACCAGGGCAATTTCGCCCTGAGTGCCTTCGCTGCCCTGTGCAAACTGCTCTAAGTCCTGCTCCAGTTGCCGCTGCGCCTCGGCGGTTTGGCCATTGGCCACCAGCGTTGCGAAGCGGCCGCCAAAGGTTTTTTCCCAAAAGCGGCGGCGTTCGCCAATGGCATGCAGCCGTTGCTTCACCTGACCGCGCCAGCGCCCGGCGACCTCAGCCATCTGTCCCAGACTGGCGGGCAACAAGGCCTCAAGTTTTTCACGCAGCATGCGTGCCAGCACCGGTGCCTGACCGCTGGAAGAGACGGCTACCACCAAGGGTGAACGGTCGATAATCGACGGGAAGATAAACGAACAGCGCGGCTGATCGTCCACTACGTTGGCCAGCACCCGGCGTTTATCCGCCTCGCTAAACACCTCGGCATTCAGCGCACTGTCATCGGTGGCGGCAATCACCAGGAACACCTCATCGAGTTGCTCAGCGGCAAAAGCCTGCCCCAGCCAGTAGATTTGCCCCTGCTGACGCAGTTGTTCGAGTATCGGTGAGAGTGACTGCGCAACTATCCGTATTTCAGCCCCGGCACGCAGGAGGAAGTCAACTTTGCGCGCAGCCACTTCACCGCCGCCAACGACCAACACCGGACGTTGTTTTAGGTCGGCAAATATAGGTAGATAGTCCACAACAGCCTTTTCATCTATGCAGAAGGATAGTGTGACTATACGGGCTGAGATTTAGCCTCTGAAATGACGAAAAGGAATGACTAGTTCTTTTATGGAATATAGGCCGCAGTGTCAGGGTTTGCGGCGGTTTCACGCTGGCAAGACCGCAGTCATTATCCAGACTGCTCCTGTTATCGCACTTGTCCAGCATCGGGGTTTCTCCTTCGATCCGTATGAACCTTACCTTTGGAGAAAAAACCACACTATAATCATGGCTAAATATCAATTCCCGTAAAATGCCCGGCATTTCGCAAAGTATTTTGCTCGGAACAAAGTTAGACATCATAAGTTGCACACCGTACCGAAATTTTGCCTGTGCCGCGTAAATTTAAGAGCGCTGGAAATTGTTTAATCTGCCGCCGAGTCTCATACTGAGGGCCGCAAAAAGAATCGGTATTACCGACATTAAAAAGAAGGATTTTTCGGTATGTTTTCCCGCTTTTATCTGAAGGCCGGCCTGCTGATGGCAGTGCTCGGCGGTGTTTTCAGCGTTTCTGCCGCCACACAGACCGCGAAAGATCTCCCGATGGGTAAATTCGCCGCTGACCAAATCCGTCATATCGCTACCTATTTCCCCGGCCGTATGGCAGGTAGCCCGGCCGAGTTGCTCACCGCAGACTATCTCAACCAGCAGTTCAGCAAGATGGGTTACCAGAGCGATATCCGCAGCTTCAATACCCGCTATCTCTACACCACTAAAGACGGCAAAAAGAACTGGAATAATGTTACCGCCAGCTCAGTGATCGCCGCTAAAAATGGCAGCAATCCGCAGCAAATTCTGATCGTGGCGCATTTTGATACCTATACGCCACAAAGCGACGCCGATCTGGATAACAACCTCGGCGGCCTGACGCTACAGGGGGTCGATGACAATGCCTCCGGCATCGGCGTAATGCTGGAGTTGGCAGAGCGCCTGAAGAACATTCCCACGACTTACGGCCTGCGCTTTGTTGCCACCAGCGCGGAAGAGATCGGCTCATTGGGGGCGCAGAACTATCTGCAGCGCATGAGCCCGGAAGAAAAACGCAATACGGTGCTGGTGATTAACCTCGACAGCCTGATCACCGGCGATCGCCTGTATTTCAACACCGGTCGCAACACGCCACCGAAGCTGGCGAAACAAAGCCGCGATCGTGCACTGGACATTGCCCACCGCTATGGCATTGCCGCCGCCACTAACCCGGGCAGCCAGGAGCATCCGAAAGGCACCGGCTGCTGTTCCGATCAGGAAGTATTTGATAAAGCCGCTATTCCGGTGCTGTCCGTAGAAGCCACCAACTGGTCGCTGGGCAACAAAGACGGCTATCAGCAACGTGCCGTCAGCCCACACTTCCCACAGGGCATGAGTTGGCACCGCCCACAGTACGATAATCTGCAATACTTGGAGCGTAATCTGCCAGGACGAATCGACAAGCGCAGCCGCGAGAGCGTGCAGATCCTGTTGCCGCTGATCAAAGAGCTGGCGCGGGCGCATCCGCCGAAAGCAGCAAAGAAAAAGTAATCCCCCACAGAAACACCAAGGGCCCAGCCAATGCTGAGCCTTTGGTCAGTTTAATCGGATATTAGCCTTCGTGCAGGCCGCACTCGCGCTTCAGGCCGAAGAAGCGGGTTTCTTCCTCGCTCATGCCCGGTTCCCATTTCTGCGTGGTATGGGTATCCCCGACCGACAGATAGCCTTGTTCCCACAGCGGGTGATAACTCAGGCCGTGCTCGGTCAGGTACTGATAAATCTTGCGGTTGTCCCAGTCGATAATCGGCAGGATCTTGAACACCCCGCGCTGTACCGCTAACACCGGCAGGTGAGCACGACTGCCTGATTGTTCGCGACGCAGGCCGGCAAACCATGTCTGCCCGCCGAGGGTTTCCAGCGCGCGGTTCATCGGCTCAACCTTGTTAATTTGGTTGTATTTCTCAATCCCCTCAACGCCCTGCTCCCACAGTTTGCCGTAGCGTGCCTCCTGCCAGGCAGGCGACTGCTCGGCACGGAACACCTGCAGGTTCAACTTCAGTTTGTCGGCCAACTGATCGATAAACTGATAGGTTTCCGGGAACAGATAGCCTGTATCGGTGAGGATCACCGGGATATCCGGCTTGATCCGGGTTACCAAATGCAGACACACCGCCGCCTGGATGCCAAAGCTTGAGGAGAGTACAAACTCGCCCGGCAAATGCTCCAGCGCCCATTCGACACGTTGCTCGGCAGAAAGAGTTTCCAACTGACCATTAACCACCGCCAGTGCCAACGCCTGCCCTGATTTGGGCAGCGCATTGAGCTCCGCCAGATTGAATTCAGCCATGTTGCCTGCCTCCTGATGCTTGAATCATACCGCGCAGATCCAGCCCCCTGTATCAGCGGGGCCAAATGGCGTCAGTCCCAGAAATCCTGCGCCGGATCAACCACTGGCTTGACCACACCGGCGCGAATGGTGAAATCACCAAAGCCCTCGCCTGCCGTGCGCTCAGTGGCCCAACGGCCTACCAGTTGGTCAATCTCACGCAGAATTTCTTCTTCGTTAATATTTTCACGATACATACGCGGTATACGCGTGCCTTCCCGGTTACCGCCCAAATGCAGGTTATAGCGACCTACCGCTTTACCCACCAGGCCAATCTCCGCCAGCAGCGCGCGGCCACAGCCATTCGGGCAGCCGGTGATGCGCAATACGATATGCTCGTCCCCCACGCCGTGCCGATGCAGGATCCCTTCCACCTTGGTGACGAACTCAGGCAGAAAACGCTCGGCCTCCGCCATGGCTAACGGGCAGGTTGGGAAGGATACGCAAGCCATCGAGTTTTGGCGCTGTACGCTGACCCCATCGTCGATCAGGCCATGATCCCGCGCCAGCGCTTCGATCTTCGCCTTCTCGCTTTCCGGCACACCGGCGACGATCAAGTTCTGGTTGGCAGTCAGGCGGAAATCCCCTTTATGGATACGCGCAATCTCGGCAACGCCGGTTTTCAGCGGACGCCCCGGGTAATCCAACAACCGACCGTTCTCAATAAACAGCGTCAGGTGCCATTGGTTATCGATACCTTTCACCCAACCAATGCGATCGCCACGACCGGTGAATTCGTACGGGCGGATCGGCTCAAATGTGATACCTGCACGTTTTTCTACTTCGGCGCGGAAAATATCCACCCCGACGCGCTCCAGCGTGTATTTGGTTTTGGCATTTTTACGATCGGTACGATTACCCCAGTCGCGCTGGGTGGTCACTACCGCTTCGGCGACCGCCAGCGTGTGTTCCAGCGGGATGTAGCCGAATTCGCTGGCCTGGCGTGCATAAGTTTTCTTGTTGCCATGTTCTATCGACAGGCCGCCACCTACCAACAGGTTGAAGCCCACCAACTTGCCGTTTTTGGCGATCGCCACAAAGTTCATGTCGTTGGCGTGCAGGTCAACGTCGTTTTGCGGCGGGATCACCACCGTGGTTTTAAACTTGCGTGGCAGGTAGGTCGCACCGAGGATCGGCTCTTCGTCGGTGGTCGCCACTTTTTCCTGATCCAGCCACACTTCTGCGTAGGCGCGGGTGCGCGGCAACAGGTGTTCGGAAATCTTCTTCGCCCATTCGTAGGCTTCCTGATGCAGCTCTGACTCCACCGGGTTAGAAGTACAAAGCACGTTGCGGTTAACGTCGTTGGCGGTAGCCAGCGCGTCCAGCCCCAGGCGGCCCAGCAGTTGGTGAACCGGCTTAACGTTGCCCTTCAAAATGCCATGGAACTGGAAGGTCTGGCGGTTGGTGATACGAATGCTGCCGTACAGGGTGCTTTCCTGCGCGAACTTATCAATACCCAGCCACTGCTGAGGAGAGATAATTCCCCCCGGCAGACGGCAGCGCAGCATCATCGCGTGGCGCGGCTCCAGCTTCTGCTCGGCACGTTCGGCACGGATATCACGGTCGTCCTGCTGGTACATGCCGTGAAAACGGATCAGCAGGAAGTTGTCACCGGTAAAGCCACCGGTCAGGCCATCCTTCAAATCTTCAGCGATGGTGCCGCGCAGGAAGTTGCTTTCTTTCTTCAAACGCTCGGCATCGGCCAATTTGCCTTCAACCACCAGAGGCCCTGGGTGTTTATCACTCATCAGTAAACATCTCGCTGATAACGGCGCTCAAGGCGCAGCTCACTTAAAAATTCATCCGCCAGCTCGGTATCCATACCACCGTGCTCGGCCACCAGTTCCAGTAATGTGTTTTCTACGTCTTTTGCCATGCGGTTGGCATCGCCACAGACGTAAATATGCGCGCCTTCCTGGATCCAACGCCATACCTCTGCGCCCTGTTCGCGCAGTTTGTCTTGTACGTAGACTTTATGCTGTTGATCGCGCGACCAGGCCAGATCGATGCGGGTCAGCAGGCCATCCTTAACATAGCGCTGCCATTCGACCTGATACAGGAAATCTTCGGTAAAGTGCGGGTTGCCGAAGAACAGCCAATTCTTACCGGCGGCACCGTCAGCGTCACGCTGCTGCATAAAGGCGCGGAACGGCGCAATGCCGGTACCGGGGCCAATCATGATCACCGGCGTTTCCGGGTTGGCCGGCAGGCGGAAGTTGTCGTTGTGCTCGATGAACACCCGCACATCGCCATCTTCTTCCAGGCGATCAGCCAAGAAGCTGGAAGCGCCTCCGGCACGAGCACGACCGTCGATGTCGTAGCGCACCACGCCAACGGTAACGTGCACTTCGTTTTCGTTTTCAGCCTGCGACGAAGCGATGGAATACAGGCGCGGCGTCAACGGACGCAGCAGGCCAATCAACTGTTCGGCGTTGAGATCGGCCGGTGCCTGACGCACCATATCGACAATCGGCGTATTGTGCGCGTAATGCTGCAGCGCAGCTTTATCTGCCAGCAGGCCAATCAGCTTCTCATCACGCGACAGCGCCGCGTATTTGTCGACGATCAGCGTAGTGTTCTGCGTCAATTCGAAATGGCTGCGCAACGCTTGCGCCAGCGGCAGAGTTTTACCTTCGACCTCCACCGGCTCGTCGCCTTTCAGCCATAGCAGTTGTACCAGTTCGTCCACCAGCGCAGGATCGTTATCGAACCAGACGCCCAGCGCGTCACCCGGTCGGTAGCGCAGACCAGAATCGCCCAGATCAATCTCGATATGGCGTACGTCTTTATCTGACGCACGGCCGGTAATTTTTTGTTTCACCGCCAGTTGCGCGGTCAACGGCTGTTCTTTGCTGTACGGGCTGCTGCCCGGCAGATCAACTGCGCCGCTGGCCAACACGCCCGGTGCAGCATTTTCCGCCGGCGCGCGTGCTTTCAGCACTGCCACTACCTGTTTACGCCAGGCAGTGGCCAGTTCCTGATATTCCACATCGGCGTCAACCCGCTCAACCAGGCGCTCTGCCCCCAGTTCGGCCAGCTTGCCATCGAAGTCTTTACCCGACTGACAGAAGTTTTCGTAGGAAGTGTCCCCCAGGCCGAATACCGCAAACGCGGTTTCGTTTAGCTTGGGTGCCTTCTTCGAGAACAGGAATTTATGCAGCGCTACCGCCTCTTCCGCTGGCTCGCCTTCCCCCTGCGTAGAGGCGACGATCACCAGCAAACGTTCCTGGGCAATCTGTTTGAACTTGTAGTCACCGGCATTCACCAGGGTGACGCTCAGCTTGGCGGCCAACAGATCGTCGCGCAGCTGTTCCGCCAGACGGCGTGCATTGCCAGTCTGTGAAGCAGAGATCAGCGTGATGCTGGCGGCAGCGGAAGCTACCGGCGCAATGGCAACGCTGCCCGGCTGTTGATTTACCATTCCCCAGAAATAACCTGACAGCCACGCCAGTTGCGTTGATGAATATTCACCAATCGCTGCCTGCAGGCTTGAGAGCTGTTCGGGCGTCAGCGGGAGCAAAGATGTTGGAGGTGCCTGAGTCGTCATTGCAGTACTTATTTCCTATACATGGCACCTATCCAGCCAGGTGCTCGCCAGTGTCAGCCGCCTTTTTTCGTTCGGTCTGCGGTCCTGAAAAGATCAGGAGAGTTTGTAAGGTTACCCAGCCGATTGGCAACGATTAAATAAGGGATAGCAATAAATAATAACTAAAATGACTAAGCTGTTTTTCTGGTAACGGATAGTGCTTAAAGCGCTAAGCGGATTTTTTTATCCACATGAAAATTAAACCGTTTTTTTGACTATTGTTGAATGAATCGCATTTAGCACTCATTACCCCAATCGATAGGTCTCATTCATACCAAACAAAAAAAGTGTTAAGCCAACTTTGCTCGCGCTACCGATAGACCAAAGCGGTATAAATGGCAAGCAAGCTCCGTTTCCGGTAAACTTCGGCGGTTTTTGAGTCAATGAGGCCGTAATAATGGCAACCACGCTGTTTAAAGATTTTCAGTTTGAAGCCGCACACCGCTTGCCGAACGTAGCGGAGGGCCATAAATGCGGCCGTCTGCATGGGCATTCGTTTATGGTGCGTCTGGAAGTGACCGGTGAAGTGGATGCACACACCGGTTGGGTGATGGATTTCGCCGAGCTTAAAGCCGTGTTCTCCCCAATCTGGGAGCGCCTGGATCACAATTATCTCAATGATATTCCAGGATTGGAAAATCCCACCAGCGAAGTCCTTGCAGCCTGGATTTGGCAGCAGCTCAAACCCCAGTTGCCGGAACTGACTGCGGTGATGGTGAAAGAGACTTGTACCGCAGGATGCGTATATAAAGGCTGATCCCCTTCATACTTGAAGTGGCATCGGTGTTGGCTGCGCTCACTCCCCCGAATCACTGACCGATGTCAGCTCATCGGGCTTCGTTTGCTGGCCGCCTTGATGCCACTCCAATTATTTCGGGATCTGGTTTAACCGTTCTTAAGCAATATTCAAATACTTATGCGTTTGCATCGACAGGCGCCAGTTGCGCGCTATGCAGGTTTCAATACACAGGCGGGTCGCCTCTTCCTTCTGACTGATCGGCTGCAATGCGATAATCCGTGGTTTCTCATCGTGCAGGGTCGCCAGCAGCGCATCCAGCGCTTCAATATCACGCTCGCGTCCGACCGGATGCTTCACTTCATCAGCACGTTGCAAAGCCTGACTCAACACCTTCATGCCACCGCGCATATTCACCTTGGGTGAAACCGTTACCCAGGTTTTCGCCGAACATTGGATCTCATGAGTGCCGCTGGTTTCAATCTGGCAACCATAGCCATCGTCTTCCAGCAATTCGGTCAGCGGGGTCAGATCGTAAATGCAGGGTTCGCCGCCGGTGATCACCACGTGGCGAGCGGTGTAGCCTTGTTGGCGAATGACTGCCAGTAACTGCTCGGCACTGGCGCTGCCCCAGGCATCGCTCTCTTCGGTTTTCACCAGAATCCGTTGCATATCCACTTCCCGATTGGCTTCCTTTTCCCAGGTATGTTTGGTATCGCACCAGCTGCATCCTACCGGGCAGCCCTGCAGACGGATAAAAATGGCCGGAACGCCGGTAAAAAAGCCTTCGCCCTGCAAGGTTTGGAACATTTCATTAATCGGGTACTGCATCGGTTTCTCAATCTGGATAGGTAAAAAGGGATTATCGCAGATTCCAGCCCGGCGACCAAACAGGCGAAATTGTATTAAATTTTATCCGCCGTGCTGCTACCAGCTTATCTCACCGGCTATCGACTTCATTTAATTCACTTACTGTGCAATCTCCTGCCGCTGACAATGTAATCCGCTCCGCAAAAACAACATTTAGATAACGTATAAGATAAATATATTTGACATAAACCGCTCATACGCAGATGTATATACAGGCAAGCACAAGTCGGACGCCAGTTCCGGCGGTTCATTCATCACAATCACATCTGCGTTTAGAGGGTGCTATGGCTCATTCCACCGAATTGAATATTCAGCAGGCCATCGACGACAGCAAATTCTCGCTGTTTCACTGGACCTTGATCATTTTGGGATTCCTGATCCTGGCCATTGATGGCTTTGACACTGCAGCCATGGGGTATATCGCCCCTTCGGTCGCCAAAGACTGGGGCATTGTAAAACAGGATCTCGGTCCGGTACTGAGCGCCGCCCTGTTGGGCCTGTCACTCGGTGCGCTGGTTGCCGGGCCAATCTCCGATCGTATCGGTCGCAAACGGGTATTGGTGTTTTCATGCCTGTTCTTCGGTCTTTCGAGTCTGGCCACCGCCTATGCCGACTCGCTCAATAGCCTGACGCTGTGGCGTTTTCTCACCGGTCTAGGGCTGGGAGCGGCAATGCCGAACGCCATCACGCTGATTTCCGAATATGCACCGCAGCGCTGCCGTTCATTGGCAATTAACACCATGTACTGTGGTTTCCCTCTGGGTGCCGCAGGCGGCGGAGCGATTTCGTCATGGCTTATCCCGGCCTATGGCTGGCACAGCGTGCTGTTGCTGGGAGCGATCGCTCCGCTGGTGTTGACGGTGTTGTTGATCCTGTTTCTTCCGGAATCGGTGAAGTACATGGTTAACCGCGGCAAAGACGCGATCAAAATCAAACGCATTGCCCAGCGTTTTGTCAGCCAGGACCTGGACAAGGTAACGCGCTTCTATCTGTACGAAGAGAAATTGGCCCAGTCAAAAACCAGCGTCGGCCTGTTGTTCACCCGGCCTTATCTGACCGGTACGCTGATGCTGTGGCTGACCTATTTTATGGGGCTGGTGATTTATTACGTGTTGCTGAGCTGGATGCCCATTCTGATGCAGGGGCTGGGCTATCAATTGGAGCAGTCGGCGATCCTGACCTCGCTGTTCACCTTCGGTGGAACCCTTGGCATTCTGGTAGCCGGCTGGCTGATGGACCGCTGGAACGCCCACAAGGTGGTGTCGAGCGGCTTTGTCATTACCGCACTGCTGATCGTGGCGATGGCCACCGAGGACAGCCATATCGTGCTGCTGGGCACCTTTATCTTCCTGATGGGGATTACCATGAACGGTGCGCAGTCCGGCCTGCAAACGCTGGCGGCGACCTTTTACCCAACCCATAGTCGCGCAACCGGCATTGCCTGGATGCAGGGCATCGGTCGCTTTGGTGGCGTGGCGGGAACCATGATGGGGGCGCAACTGCTGGCCATGCAGTGGGAAGTGCAGAGTATTTTGATGTTCCTGTGCGTGCCGGCGTTGATCGCCGCTATCGCCACGGTATTCAAAATGACCCGTCGAGCGGTGTTACAGCCTGCAGCATAAGGTTGTATACCCACCATACCACGTAATTATCACTGAAGTAGTCCCCCTATTCCCTTGGGAGAGGGGACTACTTCAGCTAAACTTTATCTATGATGTGCCCGCCTTCTGGCGGGCGTTTTGCTTCCAGCGATACGACTTTTTTATCACAGCCCCTAACTTGTAATAGGTATGTGAATTTATTGTGATTTGACGCGCAAAATTGACCCATTTTTAATTCATTTTTGTCGAATAGCTCACTGTTCTCCCCTGCCCAGCTAATGACCTCAACGTCCGATTAAATATCATCACATTGATTATTAACAAAAATAACTTTCTCTTATGCCATTTTCGTCCTCCACTGGTCGGTGTTGCATATGCTTGTACATACAAGTATATGTTAATAAACCCTACGCATTGTTATGGCGTGGTGATTTACCCCACCGCGTTATGGGATTCTGCACCAATACTGTTTGAGGAAAATGCTGTGACTGCAAATAACAAAGTTCGCAATGTCGAAGTACGCGCGCCACGCGGCACAAAATTAAATGCAAAAAGCTGGCTGACCGAAGCGCCGTTGCGCATGCTGATGAACAACCTCGATCCTGAAGTGGCGGAGAACCCGCATGAGCTGGTGGTATACGGCGGTATCGGCCGCGCCGCGCGTGACTGGGATTGCTACGACAAAATTGTCGCCACCCTGAAAACCCTGGAAGACGACGAAACCCTGCTGGTGCAGTCCGGCAAGCCGGTCGGGGTTTTCAAAACCCACAGCAACGCGCCACGCGTACTGATCGCCAACTCCAACCTGGTGCCACACTGGGCAACCTGGGAACACTTTAACGAACTCGACGCCAAAGGCCTGGCCATGTACGGCCAGATGACCGCCGGCAGCTGGATTTACATCGGTAGCCAGGGCATCGTCCAGGGCACCTACGAAACCTTCGTGGAAGCGGGTCGCCAGCATTATGACGGCAGCCTGCAGGGCCGCTGGGTACTGACCGCCGGTCTGGGTGGCATGGGTGGCGCGCAGCCGCTGGCTGCCACGCTGGCAGGCGCTTGCTCGCTGAACATCGAATGCCAGCAGAGCCGTATCGATTTCCGCCTGAAAACCCGCTATGTCGATGAACAAGCGGTGGATCTGGACGACGCACTCGCCCGCATCAAGAAATACACCGCCGAAGGCAAAGCCATCTCCATCGCCCTGTGCGGTAACGCGGCGGACGTTCTACCGGAGTTGGTACGCCGCGGTGTGCGCCCAGACATGGTCACCGACCAGACCAGCGCCCACGACCCGCTGAACGGCTACCTGCCTAAAGGTTGGAGCTGGGAAGAATACCGTCAGCGTGCGCTGACCGAACCCGCTCAGGTAGTGATCGCCGCCAAACAGTCAATGGCCGAACACGTCGAAGCCATGCTGGCGTTCCAGAAAATGGGCGTGCCAACCTTCGACTACGGCAACAACATTCGTCAGATGGCGAAAGAAATGGGCGTCAGCAATGCCTTTGACTTCCCAGGCTTCGTACCGGCCTATATCCGCCCTCTGTTCTGCCGCGGTGTTGGCCCGTTCCGCTGGGCCGCGCTGTCTGGCGATCCGCAAGACATCTACAAAACCGACGCCATGGTTAAAGAGCTGATCCCGGATGACGAACATCTGCACCGCTGGCTGGATATGGCACGCGAGCGCATCAGCTTCCAGGGTCTGCCGGCACGTATCTGCTGGGTCGGCCTGGGCCAGCGCGCCAAACTGGGTCTGGCGTTCAACGAAATGGTGCGTAGCGGCGAGCTGTCCGCACCTATCGTCATCGGCCGTGACCATCTGGACTCCGGCTCGGTCGCCAGCCCGAACCGTGAAACCGAATCAATGAAAGACGGCTCAGACGCCGTGTCCGACTGGCCGCTGCTCAACGCCCTGCTCAACACTGCCAGCGGCGCGACCTGGGTTTCCCTGCACCACGGCGGCGGCGTCGGCATGGGCTTCTCCCAGCACTCCGGTATGGTTATCGTTTGTGACGGCACCGATGAAGCCGCAGAACGCATCGCCCGCGTATTGCATAACGACCCGGCCACCGGCGTAATGCGTCACGCCGATGCCGGTTACGACATCGCCATTGAATGCGCCCGCGAGCAAGGTTTGAACCTGCCGATGGTGGCTGCGACTCAAGGAGACAAAGCATGAAAGCGCTGACTATCCGCCCTGGCCAACTGACGCTGGCGCAACTGCGTGAAATTTATCAACACCCGGTCACCCTGACTCTGGACGACAATGCCTACGCAGATATCCAGAAAAGCGTTGCCTGCGTTGAGCGTATCGTTGAGGAAAACCGTACCACCTACGGTATCAACACCGGTTTCGGCCTGCTAGCCTCCACCCGCATCGCCCGCGAAGATCTGGAAGACCTGCAGCGTTCTATCGTGCTGTCACATGCCGCCGGCGTCGGTGCCCCCACCGACGACAATCTGGTGCGCCTGATTATGGTGCTGAAAATCAACAGCCTGTCACGCGGCTTCTCCGGCATCCGCCTGGAAGTGATCCAGGCGCTGATGGCGCTGGTCAACGCCGAAGTCTATCCGCATATCCCGCTGAAAGGCTCCGTGGGTGCCTCCGGCGACTTGGCACCGCTGGCACACATGAGTCTGGTGTTGTTGGGTGAAGGCAAGGCCCGTTATCGGGGTGAATGGCTGCCTGCCACCGAAGCGCTAGCCAAAGCGGGCCTGAAGCCGCTGACGCTGGCGGCCAAAGAAGGCCTGGCACTGCTGAACGGCACCCAGGTTTCCGCCGCCTTTGCCCTGCGCGGTTTGTTTGACGTAGAAGACCTGTACGCTGCAGCAACGGTCACCGGTAGCCTGACGGTGGAAGCCGCTCTGGGCTCACGCAGCCCGTTTGATGCGCGCATTCATGCCGTGCGCGGTCAACGTGGTCAGATTGACGCCGCCGCCGCTTACCGCCATCTGCTGGGCGAGCGCAGTGAAGTGTCCGATTCACACCGCAACTGTGAAAAAGTGCAAGATCCCTACTCCCTGCGCTGCCAGCCACAGGTGATGGGTGCCTGCCTGACGCAGATTCGCCAGGCCGCCGAAGTACTGGAAATTGAAGCCAACGCGGTGTCCGACAACCCACTGGTCTTTGCTGAACAGGGCGACGTGCTGTCCGGCGGCAACTTCCACGCCGAACCGGTCGCCATGGCCGCCGACAATCTGGCGCTGGCGTTTGCCGAAATCGGTTCACTGTCCGAACGCCGCATCTCGCTGATGATGGATAAACACATGTCGCAGCTGCCACCTTTCCTGGTGGACAACGGCGGCGTGAACTCCGGCTTTATGATTGCCCAGGTGACCGCCGCGGCACTGACCAGCGAAAACAAGGCGCTGGCGCACCCGGCCAGTGTCGACAGCATTCCAACCTCCGCCAACCAGGAAGATCACGTTTCCATGGCACCGGCCGCCGGTCGTCGCCTGTGGGAAATGGCGGATAACGTTCGCGGCATTCTGGCCGTCGAGTGGCTGGCTGCCTGCCAGGGGCTGGATCTGCGTAAAGGGCTGAAAACCACCGAAAGCCTGGAGCAGGCCCGTCACACACTGCGCGAGCAAGTCAGTTACTACGATAAGGATCGTTTCTTCGCCCCCGACATTGAAGCCGCCAGCCTGCTGTTGGCGGCCGGTCACCTGACCTCGCTAATGCCTGCAGCACTGCTGCCTAGCCAGGCATAAATAACACCTACCACGCAGTTTGTTCTGTCCCACCGGGCGCTATCCGCCCGGTGCGGATAGCGCGTGCCTGTTCTGCCGTAAAAACTTGACGGGAAGCAACATGCATAACGAAACACTACAACTCAGACGCGGATTAAACGCGCGACATATCCGCTTTATGGCACTCGGATCCGCCATCGGCACAGGGCTGTTCTACGGCTCCGCCGGAGCGATCCAACTGGCTGGTCCTGCGGTGCTGCTGGCCTATCTGGTGGGCGGCGCGGCGGTCTTTATGGTCATGCGCGCGCTGGGAGAAATGGCGGTACATCAGCCGGTTTCCGGTTCGTTCGGCCACTACGCCAGTCACTATCTTGGCCCGCTGGCCGGTTTCCTCACCGGCTGGACCTATACCTTCGAAATGGTGATTGTCGCCCTGGCGGACGTGACCGCCTTCGGCATCTATATGGGGCTGTGGTTCCCGGACGTCGCCCAATGGGTGTGGGTACTCAGTATTATCATGTTTATCGGCGCGCTCAATCTGTGCAGCGTGAAAGTGTTCGGCGAAATGGAGTTCTGGCTGTCGCTGATCAAGGTTGCCGCCATTGTGGCGATGATCGTCGGCGGTGCGGCCGTGATGCTGTTTGGTTTTGGCCAGACTCAGCACGCCACTGGCATCAGCAATCTGTGGGCGCACGGCGGCTTTATGCCTAATGGCATCGGCGGCGTGATCGCTTCATTGGCGGTGGTGATGTTCGCCTTTGGCGGCATTGAAATCATCGGCATTACCGCCAGCGAGGCACAAGACCCCGCGAAAGTGCTGCCGAAGGCGATCAATGCCGTACCGATCCGCATTTTGCTGTTTTATGTGCTGACGCTGCTGGTGCTGATGGCTATCTATCCGTGGAACAGCATCGGCCAGAATGGCAGCCCCTTTGTTGAGATCTTCAGCAATCTGGGCATCAGCTCGGCCGCCAACGTACTGAACGTGGTGGTGATCACCGCCGCCATTTCCGCCATTAACAGCGACATCTTTGGCGCAGGCCGCATGATGTACGGCATGGCGCAGGATGGTCAGGCACCGAAAAGCTTCTCCAAACTGACCTCCAGTGGCGTGCCCTGGATGACGGTGTTGGTGATGTCGGTCGCCCTGCTGCTCGGCGTGGTACTCAATTACCTGATCCCAAAACAGGTATTTATGATCATCGCCTCCATCGCCACTTTCGCCACCGTCTGGGTATGGCTGATGATCCTGCTTTCGCAGATTGCCATGCGCCGCACCCTGACACCACAGGAGGTCAGCAAGCTGAGTTTCCCGGTGCCGTGGTGGCCGGTCGCACCGGCGCTGGCAACGATATTTATGCTGTTCGTTATCGGCCTGCTCGGTTACTTCGAAGACAGTCGCATCGCTCTGTACGTCGGGCTGGTGTGGGTGACCTTCCTTACCCTGGCTTACTGGGTGTGGGTGCGCAAAAAAGGCGGGGGTTCACCTGTCACTACTGCGACACAAAACACCTAACTGTCTGATGTCATCATGATGAAACCCGCTGATGTGGGTTTCATCATTAGAGCAGTACTAAGGCTTGGCGGATGTCCGCCTGAAGATCATTAAGATCTTCCAGCCCAGCGGACAAACGTATCAGTCCATCGCTGATATGATGGCGCTGCCGCTCCTCAGGGCTGTAGGCCGAGTGGGTCATGCTGGCGGGATGCTGCGCCAGCGACTCACAATCCCCCAGGCTAACCGCGCGCAAGATCAAACGCAGCGCATTGAGGAAGCGGATCCCCGCAGCCATACCGCCTTTGAGTTCAAACGCCAGCATGCCGCCCGGGCGCGCCATTTGCCGCTGCGCCAACCCATATTGAGGGAAATCTTCCAGACCAGGATAATAGACACGTTCTACCGCCGAATGTTGGGCCAGCATTTCCGCCAGTCGTTGAGCATTGTCGCAGTGGCGCTCCATACGTAACGGCAAGGTTTTCAGGCCACGCAGTAACAGTGCGGCATCCTGCGCTGACAACACCGCCCCATTCATGTCCTTCAGCCCGACCAAACGAATGTCCTGCGCCAGATCCCGACGCGTTACCGCCAGCCCGGCCAGCAGGTCACCGTGTCCGCCGATGTATTTGGTGGCGGAATGCACCACAATGTCGGCCCCCAATTCCAGCGGTCGTTGCAGATACGGCGTGCAATAGGTGTTATCCACCAACAGCAGCGCCCCCTGACGGTGGGCAATCTCGGCCACTGCTGCAATATCGACCAGGCGCATATTCGGGTTGGCCGGCGTTTCGCAATACACCAGCCGGGTACGCGGGCCGATCGCCGCCGCCAACCGCTCCGGCCGGGTCAGGTCAACGTGGGTAATTTTCACGCCGTAGCGCGCCAGCCCATGATGAAAATAGCTGAAGGTGCAGCCATAAATTGTCTCATCGACGATCAGCTCATCTCCCGGACTGAGCAGCGTCCAGCAGCAGGCGGTAATCGCGCCCATGCCGGAGGCAAACGCCACAGCCGCCTCTCCACCCTCCAGATCGGCAATTCGCTGTTCCAGCAGATTGACCGTTGGATTGGCAATACGCGAATAAAAATAACCTGACTCAGTACCGGCAAAACAGGCACCGCCGTATTCCGCCGTCGGGAAGGTAAAGGTCGAACTCATAAACACCGGTGGGCAGAGCGCTCCCAGATATTGCTGGGGATCGTAGCCATGGTGGATCGCACGTGTGGCAAAACCGTGCCGAAATGTGGCAGACATGACAACTCCTTTCCTGAGTGAGTGAAAGCAATTCCAATGATTTCGCTTAAACGTCCGGCGGTAGCGCGCTGCTGCGTACCCGCTGGCCGATGATTTGCAGGGTGCGCAGTACCAGCATCAGACCCAGCAAAGTATCCGGCTGCCGCAACAAGGCATACAGCGAGCGAAAATTAGCGGGCGAGGGATCTGACTGCAGCTCAGTGTGTGCCATCTTCAGCGCCATTCCCCCTTCCCAGCCTGCCGTCACCAAGCCTTCAAACACCCCGGACAATTTTTCCACCAGCGCGTTATCGGCGATATCCACCAGGTCCGACAGCAGTGACAATAAATCGACCACGTTATCGAGCCGCCCACCGGCCAGCAATGGCTGCAACTTGTCGAGCAAGGGTGCCAGGGATGCTTGTTCAGATGCGTTCATAAACCCTCCGTTAAATCAGCCCGCGTACCGTCGCCCAATAGAGCCCGCGATTAAAACCGTTGCGCAGCATGCCGCCCACCTTGGTTGACGGCGTCGGCAATACATCATGGCGATAGTCGTAAACCAGCGGCATACCGGCCTGCAGCCCCATTTGGGCGATCGCCTGCACCTTGCCGTCGTAGTGGCTGACGGTCTGGCCCAGTCGCAGTTCAGCCACGATATTGTCGGCGATCACCGGAGCCTGATTGTGGCAAGAGCCGCCGGCCTTGCTGACCGGCAGATCCACCGTATCGCCAATGACGTAAATTCCTTGCTGGCCATAGACCTGCAGCGTCTGATGGTCGGTCGGCAGCCAGCCTTCACCATTGTTGCCCTCACTAAGGCCGGTATTGCGCACTGCCTCTACGGCGCGGATCGGCGGCGTGGCCATCAGGATATCGAACGGCTGTTCCTCTCCCTCAGCGGAGTAGGCGATTTTCTGCTGTGCATCGACCCGGCTGAGGGTAAACCCACGCTGGTGGCGAATATCACGCGCCGCAAAGATGCCCGGCAAGGCTTCGGCCGTCGGGCGTTGCAAAAACAGGCAGTTGCGCAGCAACTGCGAGACGCTGGGATAGGTATAAACAATTTCAACCGCCTTACGTACCCCGCGCCGACGCAGGTAATCATCGAGCATCAAGGTAGTTTCTATCGGGGCAATGCCGCACTGATGTGGCACGTTAGGAGTTTCGGGGAAGGAGACGGTAATAAAGATTCGGCCTTTTTCTATGGTTGCCAGCTTTTGGGCCAGCTGCCGGGCGGCCTGATATTGGTAAAAATGATCGCCCGCCTGCGCCAACCCGTCGATACGATCCGGCCAAGGCACACAGCCAGTGGCAAACACCAGAAAATCATAGGGGTAATGTTTACCACTTTGGCAGTGAATGACCCTTTGGGATAAATCGAATCGCTCGGCTTTATCGACAATAAATTTTATTTCCGGGCGCAGCAGACTTTGCTGAGAGCGGGTTAATTCCTGTTGGAAAAAAGCGTTAAAGGCAACGTACATAAATGCCGGTTTATAATAGTGGGCCGGAGAATCAGAAATCATTAATAACTCAACTTTATTATTCAAGATCTCCCGGTGTAATTTCGCCGCCAGTAAATTGGCCAAAATGGTGCCGCCGGTACCACCGCCGACAATCACAATCCTGTTTATCATCAAGCCCTCGCCCAGCCGGCCAGTGGGCCGGCAGCCATGTTATGGGAAACGAACTGAGGCAGGACGACGGGGGATAAGTACTCTGCCTTACTGGCAGTCTAGTAACTAAAAGATATAAAGCAATTCAAAAATGAATTTATAATTAGGATTTTTATTATTACAATTAAATTATAGAGTTAAATCTCACAAATAATAAATTAATAACCCACTAATAAATAACACACTATAACTGACTGTAATTATAGTTCAATGAATAATTCCCATAAAAAAACCCGCCGCAGCGGGTTTTTATTTAACACGAATCAAGCCGTTATTACTGACCTTTAACTTCTTTCAGGCCATTGAACGGTGCGCGTGAACCCAGCGCTTCTTCGATACGGATCAGTTGGTTGTATTTGGCAACGCGGTCAGAACGGCTCATGGAACCGGTTTTGATCTGGCCAGCCGCAGTACCTACCGCGAGGTCTGCGATAGTTGCGTCTTCGGTTTCACCTGAACGGTGAGAGATCACCGCGGTGTAGCCTGCGTCTTTCGCCATCTTGATAGCAGCCAGAGTTTCGGTCAGAGAACCGATCTGGTTGAATTTGATCAGGATGGAGTTAGCGATGCCTTTCTCGATGCCTTCTTTCAGGATCTTGGTGTTGGTAACGAACAGGTCATCGCCCACCAGCTGGATTTTGCCGCCCAGCACTTTGGTCTGGTATGCGAAACCATCCCAGTCAGATTCGTCCAGACCATCTTCGATGGACACGATTGGGTACTGTTTGGTCAGGTCTTCCAGGAAGTGAGTGAACTCTTCAGAAGTGAAGGCTTTGTTGCCTTCGCCGGCCAGTACGTATTTACCGTCTTTGTAGAACTCGGAAGCCGCACAGTCCATGGCCAGGGTCACGTCTTTGCCAAGCGTGTAGCCTGCTGCTTTTACCGCTTCAGCGATAACCGCCAGCGCTTCAGCGTTGGAACCCAGGTTTGGTGCATAGCCGCCTTCATCACCAACAGCCGTGTTCAGGCCTTTGGCCTTCAGCACTTTGGCCAGGTGATGGAAAACTTCAGAACCGATGCGGACGGCTTCTTTCAGGGATTTAGCGCCAACCGGCTGAATCATAAATTCCTGAATATCGACGTTGTTGTCAGCGTGCTCGCCGCCGTTGATGATGTTCATCATAGGCAGTGGAATAGAGAATTTGCCTGGGGTGCCGTTCAGCTCAGCGATGTGCTCATACAGCGGCATACCTTTGGAAGCCGCAGCCGCTTTGGCAGCAGCCAGAGAAACCGCCAGAATGGCGTTAGCGCCGAACTGGGATTTGTTTTCGGTGCCGTCCAGGTCGATCATGATCTTGTCGATGTTAGCCTGGTCTTTGGCATCTTTACCCAGTACTGCCTGAGCAATCGGGCCATTTACTGCAGCAACGGCTTTCAGTACGCCTTTACCCAGGAAACGAGATTTGTCACCGTCACGCAGTTCCAGTGCTTCACGGGAACCGGTAGAAGCACCTGACGGCGCAGCAGCCAGACCTACGAAACCGCCTTCCAGATGCACTTCGGCTTCAACAGTCGGGTTACCGCGGGAGTCGATGATTTCACGACCGATGACTTTAACGATTTTGGACATTAGGTTTTCCTCAGTACAAGTTAAACTAAAACTCCAGACAAACAGCGCGCGGTTCTCACCGCGCGCCGCCTACCAAATATTTTATTTCACCTGGCGCTTCTGATACTCACCAGCGGCCTTCACAAAGCCGGCGAACAACGGATGACCATCACGCGGCGTCGAAGTAAATTCCGGGTGGAACTGACAAGCTACAAACCACGGGTGATTCGGCAGTTCGATAATCTCAACCAGCTTGTTGTCTGCGGAACGGCCGGCAACACGCAGCCCGGCGGCTTCGATCTGCTTCAACAGCATGTTGTTAACTTCATAACGGTGACGATGACGTTCAACAATGGTCGGTTCGCCGTACATCTGACGCACCAGGCTATTGTCGGTCAGGTGGCATTGCTGACCACCGACACGCATCGTGCCACCCAAATCGCTTTCTTCAGTACGCACTTCGACGTTACCGTCTTCGTCACGCCACTCGGTGATCAACGCCACCACCGGGTACTTACAGTCTGGTACAAACTCGGTAGAGTTGGCGTTCTCCATGCCCACCACGTTGCGGGCGAACTCCATCAGTGCCACCTGCATCCCCAGGCAGATGCCCAGGTAAGGGATGTTATTCTCACGCGCATAACGCGCGGTCATCACCTTGCCTTCCACACCACGGTAACCGAAGCCGCCTGGGATCAGGATTGCATCCAGACCTTTCAGCACTTCTACGCCGCGGGTTTCCACATCCTGCGAGTCGATCAGCTTAATGTTCACGGTCAGACGATTTTTCAGGCCGCCGTGTTTCAAGGCTTCAATCACCGACTTATAGGCATCCGGCAGTTCGACATATTTTCCGACCATACCGATGGTCACTTCGCCGCCCGGATTGGCTTCTTCGTAAATCACCTGCTCCCATTCAGCCAGGTTGGCTTCCGGCGCATTGAGGCTGAATCGTTTACAAATATAATCATCAAGCCCCTGAGATTTCAAGAGGCCTGGGATTTTATAAATAGAATCAACGTCTTTCAGGGAGATAACCGCTTTTTCCGGCACGTTACAGAAAAGTGCGATTTTTGCACGTTCGTTAGCAGGAACGGCCCGATCGGAACGGCAAATCAGCACATCAGGCTGAATACCGATGGAAAGCAGCTCTTTTACGGAATGCTGGGTAGGTTTGGTTTTTACTTCACCGGCAGCGGCCAGGTACGGCACCAGCGTCAGGTGCATGTACAGGGTGTGCTCACGGCCCACTTCCACGGCCATCTGGCGGATGGCTTCCAGGAACGGCAGCGATTCGATATCGCCGACGGTACCGCCGATCTCAACCAACACCACGTCGTGGCCTTCGCCGCCTTCGAGGATGCGCTCTTTGATCGCGTTGGTGATGTGCGGGATGACCTGTACGGTTGCGCCCAGATAGTCGCCACGGCGTTCTTTACGCAGAACGTCGGAGTAAATGCGACCGGTGGTGAAGTTGTTGCGGCGCGACATTTTGGTGCGGATGTAGCGCTCGTAGTGACCCAAATCCAGATCGGTTTCTGCGCCGTCTTCGGTGACGAAAACTTCCCCATGCTGAATCGGGCTCATGGTGCCCGGATCCACGTTGATGTACGGGTCCAGTTTCATGATGGTAACGTTGAGGCCACGGGCTTCAAGAATAGCCGCCAGAGAGGCTGCGGCAATGCCTTTACCCAGAGAGGATACGACCCCGCCGGTCACAAAAATATAATTAGTTGTCATGCTGAACCTGAGAGTTTAGGTTTAAAGACGATGGAAGAACCAAGACGGGAAAGTAGTATACCCGAACCTCTCCAGACCTACAAACGATCGTTTTACTGTCCATCATCTCTGTCACCATCAAGGGTTCATCAGGGTTTACTCTATCGGCCTGCCAGAGCCTGTCTTTTTAAAACAATGAGTTAGCACAGAAAAATTTATTTTCCCGCCCTTTCGAGACAATAAAACGCCTTAGATTTCAGTTTGTTGGCGTTTTGCTGTCGGTAAGCCACGGTTCAGCAAACTATGACCCTGAGCTTAACCGTTTCAGCTTAGGTGAACCTTGTCGCCGATCAACATTGCGACAATCATAGGACAGCACTGCTACCGATTAGTTTTCCTGGCGTTTAACCTGTTGCCACGCCTCTTCCATCTGCTCCAGCGTGGCTTCCCCCATTTGCAACCCGCGCTGTTTGACGATCTCTTCCACTTGACGGAAACGGCGCTCGAACTTGCGATTGGCGGCCTGTAGCGCGTTTTCTGCTTTATGGCCAAGATGGCGTGATAAATTCACCGTGGCGAACAGCAGATCGCCGATTTCCTCTTCCAGTTTCTGTTCGTCGACTACCGCCTGCTGCGCTTCATGCATCACTTCGTCGATCTCTTCGTACACCTTGTCCAGCACCGGGCCCAACGTATGCCAGTCAAAACCGACCGAAGCGCAGCGTTTCTGAATCTTGTGCGCCTTCATCAGCGCCGGCAGCGCCTGAGGAATGTCATCCAGCGCAGAATGCAGCGCTTTCTCTGCACGCTCACCGGCCTTCAACTGCTCCCAGCGGGCCGCAACGGCCTCGCTGTCGGCAGCCTCGGCTTCCCCGAAAATGTGCGGATGACGACGTTCCAGCTTGTCGCTGATGGCGTTACACACCTCGTCGAAGTCAAACAGCCCCTGCTCCTGGCCCATCTGGGCGTAGAACACCACCTGGAATAGCAGGTCCCCCAGTTCGTCACGCAGATCGCCGTAGTCCTGACGTTCGATAGCGTCCAGTACCTCGTAGGTTTCTTCCAGCGTGTAAGGGGCGATGGTGGCGAAGGTTTGTTTGCGGTCCCATGGGCAACCGACCTGCGGATCGCGCAGCGTTTTCATAATCTTCAGCAAGCGGTGTAACGAAGTGGGTTCAGTCATAAAAAATCTCTGAAAAATGGGGGCTCATTTTTGTGTCCGTCCTGGTGAATCCCCAATGGATTTCGAGTCGCATCTAAGCGGCAAGAACGTAAATCCCCAGGAGCTTAGTAAACTAAGTGACTGGGGTGCGCGTTCGCAGCCAACAACGATGCGGCTCGAAAGACGAAGGGGATTTAGCTGCCATGCAGGCGTTTGGCGTCTATCACATCCGGCAGTTGATTGAGCTTGGCCAATACCCGGCCCAGCACCTGCTGGTTGTAGATTTCAATATCCATATCTATGGTTGCCAACTGCTTTTTGGTGTCGCTGCGGCTGGCGACGCCCAGCACGTTGACCTTTTCGTTGGCCAAAATGGTAGTGATGTCACGCAGCAGGCCGCTGCGATCGTTGGCCATCACGCGCACCACCAGCGAGTAACCGCTGGAATAGCTTTCGCCCCACACCGCATCCACGATACGTTCCGGCGCGTGCGATTGCAGATCCACCAGTTGGTCACAGTCTGCCCGGTGGATAGAGATACCGCGGCCCTGGGTGATAAAGCCGATAATGTCGTCGCCCGGGATCGGCTGGCAGCAGCGGGCAATGTGGTGCATCAGGTTGCCTACCCCTTCCACCACCACCCGGCCGTTGTCCTTGCTGCGAGTTGCCGGCGGCGCTTTGTGCTGAACCAATTGGCGCAACGCTTCGCGATCCTGTTCCTCGGCGCTAGGTTTGTTGAACTTGCCCTGTAGGAAGTTCACCATCTGATTGAGACGGATATCCCCACCGCCAATCGCCGCCAGGATCTCATCCAGCGAATTCATGTTGTAACGCGGGATCAGTAGCTTCTCGGCCTCTTTCAGGCTGATACCGAGGTGCTCCAGCTCGTTGTCCAGCATCTGGCGACCTGCCAGGATGTTCTTGTCCCGATCCTGCTTGCGGAACCAGTTGTGGATCTTGGAACGCCCACGGCTGGTGGTGACATAGCCCAGGTTTGGGTTCAACCAGTCGCGGCTCGGGTTCGGCTGCTTCTGGGTGATAATTTCAATCTGATCGCCCATCCGCAGCTGGTAGGTGAAGGGCACGATGCGGCCGCCAATTTTTGCGCCAATGCAGCGGTGGCCGACGTCACTGTGAATATGGTAGGCAAAGTCGAGCGGCGTAGAGCCTGCCGGCAGATCCACCACGTCACCTTTCGGGGTAAACACATAAACCCGATCGTCGAATACCTGGCTGCGAACCTCGTCGAGCATCTCGCCGGAGTCTGCCATTTCTTCCTGCCAGGCGATCAGTTTGCGCAGCCAGGCGATACGTTCTTCGTAGCCGGAACGTACCGTCGCAACCGCGCCCTCTTTGTATTTCCAGTGCGCGGCTACGCCCAGTTCGGCATCTTCGTGCATCTGGCGGGTGCGGATCTGGATTTCCAGCGTTTTGCCGCGTGGCCCCAGAACCACGGTGTGGATCGACTGATAGCCGTTGGGTTTCGGGTTGGCGACATAGTCATCGAACTCATCCGGCAAATGACGAAAGTGAGTATGCACAATCCCCAATGCCGCATAGCAATCCTGCAAGCGCTCCACCACCACGCGTACCGCACGTACATCAAAAAGTTCGTCAAACGCCAGCGCCTTCTTCTGCATCTTGCGCCAGATGCTGTAGATATGTTTTGGGCGACCGTAAATGTCCGCCTTGATGCCCTCGTCGCCCATAGCCCCGCGCAATGTCGCGACGAAATCATCGATAAACTGTTCGCGATCGATGCGGCGTTCATGCAGCAGCTTGGCAATGCGTTTGTATTCGTCCGGGTGCAGGTAGCGGAAGCAGAAATCTTCCAGCTCCCATTTCAGTTGCCCGATACCAAGACGATTGGCCAGTGGTGCATAGATATTCGAACACTCTTTGGCCGCCAGTACCCGTTCGTCTTCCGGCGCGTCTTTCACTTCACGCAGGTGGGCGATACGCTCCGCCAGCTTGATCACCACGCAGCGGAAATCCTCCACCATAGCCAACAGCATGCGGCGCACGTTGTCGACCTGTTCGGAGGCCATCGAATCGTTTTGGGTGGCTTTCAGTTGGCGGATGGCGTCCATATCGCGTACGCCATGTACCAGATAGGTGATGCCCTTGCCGAAGGCTTCGGTCAGGGTTTCTTCCTGTACGATACCGGCATCCACCAACGGGAACAGCAGCGCGGCGCGCATGCTGTCGTTGTCCATACTCAGGGTGGAGAGTATTTCAACCATTTCCAGCCCGCGCCACAGCAACAGCGACGAGTTGGGATGGTTCTGGGTATGTTGCTCACAGTAGCGCCAGGTTGCGGCTAATCGCTCACATGACTGCGGGTTAGGTAGCCCCAAGCTGGCTATCCACTCGTCGAGTGCAAATTCGCCAGCCGTGTTCAGATGTGCACTTCTTACCGCAACCATAACCTCTCCCTACTTTGCAGCGAACTCTGGCGCACCACCGTTAATCAACAGCGCCATTGACTCAAGATGCCCCGTATGCGGAAACCTGTCCAACATCCACACACGCGCAAGACGATAAGATAAGAAGCCAGCGTGACTCAGCCTATTCTTATGTGCATTATATTGCCCATTCGCTTCCGGTGTGGCAACACCTTCTCTACCTGCCACCGCAGCGGCACAGCGCGCCAACGGCGGGCTAAAATGCCCAGGGCCGCATAAAAGATCCAATACCCGATCATTGGGTTGAATCGCGAACCATTCAAGGGCAGGCGCCACCATTAACTGATTTAATAAGCTATTTATCTGAATAAAGTCACACCAACCAAAGTCTAAGCGTAGCCCGTCGCTCCGATAATACGGCGTTTCAGCGCACAGTTTTTCGAGGCGATCGCTGCCCGCTACCGAATAAAGAATTGCGCCATAGTTTGTCGATCGAGTGCCGGTTCATTTAAAGTAGAGGCTGTCCGGCAATTTTCCCACACTGGAACCCCATGACCAAATACAGCCTGCGGGCGCGCATGATGATCCTGATTCTGGCCCCAACGCTGTTGATTGGTCTGTTACTCAGCACCTTCTTTGTGGTGCATCGCTACAATGAATTACAGGAACAATTGGTTGATGCTGGGGCCAGCATTATCGAACCGCTGGCAGTGGCCAGCGAGTACGGTATGACGTTCCGCAGCCGCGAGTCGGTCAGACAATTGGTCAGTCTGTTACATCGTCGCCACTCGGACATCGTCCGTTCCATTACGGTGTTCGACGCGCAGAATAATCTGTTTGTCACCTCCAATTACCATCACAGCTTTACCCAGCTGCAGTTGCCGAAAGGGGTGCCTATCCCCACCGATCTGATGCTGACACGGCGTGGCAACTCACTGATCCTGCGTACCCCGATCCTGGCAGAGAGCCAGTATCCGGATCAAACCGCCAGCAGCGATCCTCAGCAGGACAACCGCCTGGGCTATGTGGCGATCGAGCTAGATCTGCAGTCGGTCCGTTTGCAGCAATACAAAGAGGTGTTTGTCTCTACCCTGCTGCTGTTGTTGTGCATGTGTATCGCCATTCTGTTTGCTTACCGCCTGATGCGCGACGTCACCGGCCCGATCCGCAATATGGTGAACACCGTTGACCGCATCCGCCGCGGTCAGCTCGACAGCCGCGTCGAAGGCTTTATGCTCGGCGAACTACACATGCTGAAAAACGGTATCAACTCGATGGCGATGTCGCTCACCGCCTACCACGAAGAAATGCAGCAAAATATCGATCAGGCGACCTCCGATCTGCGCGAAACGCTAGAGCAGATGGAGATCCAGAACGTCGAGCTGGACCTGGCGAAAAAACGCGCCCAGGAAGCGGCGCGTATCAAATCCGAATTCCTGGCGAACATGTCGCACGAACTGCGTACCCCGCTCAACGGCGTGATCGGCTTTACCCGCCAGATGCTGAAAACCGAAATGAGCGTCACCCAGACCGACTATCTGCAAACCATCGAGCGCTCGGCTAATAACCTGCTGACCATCATCAACGACGTGCTGGACTTCTCCAAGCTGGAGGCCGGCAAGCTGGTGCTGGAGCATATCCCATTCTCGCTGCGTGAAACGCTGGACGAGGTGATAGTGCTGCTGGCACCCAGCGCCCATGAGAAAGGACTGGAGCTGACGCTGGACGTGCATAACGACGTGCCGGAACAGGCGATTGGCGACTCCTTGCGGTTGCAACAGATCATAACCAACCTGTTGGGCAACGCGATCAAATTTACCGAAACCGGCAACATTGATATCCGCGTCGAGCTGCGTGGCCAGCAGGAACGCCAGATGGAGCTGGAAGTGCAAATCCATGACACCGGCATCGGTATCTCTGAACGGCAGCAGTCGCAGCTGTTCCAGGCGTTCCGCCAGGCGGATGCCAGTATTTCACGCCGTCACGGCGGAACCGGGCTGGGGCTGGTGATCACCCAAAAACTGGTGAAAGAGATGGGAGGCGATATCTGCTTCCACAGCCAGTTGAACCGGGGTTCGGCCTTCTGGTTCCATATCACCCTCGACCTGCATGAGGACATGCTGTCGCTGCCGTCAAACCTGCCGGATCTACAGGGCAAGACCCTGGGCTATATCGAAGCCAACCCGATGGCAGCGCAGGCAACGCTGAATATGCTGAGCGTCACCCATTTGGTAATCACCCATTCGCCAACGCTGGCCCAGTTACCGAAGAAAAATTACGACTTCCTGCTGGTGGGAGTACCGATCCCGTTCCGTGAGAATATGGCGCAGCACGAAAGCAAGCTGCTGGCGGCGTTGAAGATAGCCGACCGGGTGATTCTGGCGCTGCCCTCCCAGTCACAGATCAATGCCGAGCAGCTTAAACAGCAAGGTGCCGCCGGCTGCCTGATCAAACCGATCACCAGTAACCGTTTGTTCCCACTGCTGCGTATGGAAACACCGCTGCGCCTCGCCGCCGTGCCGGAACATAAACGCCTGCCGCTGACGGTGATGGCGGTCGACGATAACCCGGCCAACCTGAAGCTGATTGGCACTCTACTGGCCGAACAGGTGGAAAAGACCCTGCTGTGTGAGAGCGGAGAAGAAGCATTGCTGCTGGCGCGCGACAACGTGCTGGACTTGATCCTGATGGATATCCAGATGCCCAATATTGACGGCATTCGTACCAGCGAGTTGATTCGCCAACTGCCGCACCACAATTCGACGCCAATCGTTGCCGTCACCGCCCATGCCGTCAGTGGCGAACGTGAGCATTTGCTGCAGGCCGGGATGGATGACTATCTGGCCAAGCCGATTGACGAAGCGATGCTGACACGCGTTTTGGCGCGTTATTACAGCGACGAGCCGGAACCGGAAACGGCGGTCAATCAACCGCCGCTGTCGCTCGACTGGCCGTTGGCACTACGCCAGGCGGCAAACAAACCCGATCTGGCACATGATCTGCTGCAGATGCTGCTCGATTTCCTGCCGCAGGTCAGCGAGCGGGTGCAAGCGATACTGGACGGCATGCCGGATGACGGCATTCTCGATCTGATCCACAAACTGCACGGTAGTTGCAGCTACAGCGGCGTACCGCGTCTGAAACAGCTGTGTTTCTACCTTGAACAGCAATTGCGTCAGGGCGTCAACAACGAAGAGCTGGAGCCGGAATGGCTGGAACTGTTGGACGAGATTGAACTGGTCAGCCAGGCGGCTCGTGCTCATCTGGGCTGATACCGCACGCAGTAAAAAAGGCACGCCGAAGCGTACCTTTTTAGCCAGGGGCTGATTAATTACTGCATCAGCAGATACAACGTGGTATCGCCGCGCAGGATATTCAGCGCCAGTACCGACGGTTTGCTGTCGAGGATTTTACGCAGTTCGCCCAGATTCTGGATCGGATGCTGGTTAACTCCAAGGATAAAGTCGCCTTTTTTCAGGCCGATGCGTGCAGCGGCGCTGCCTGCCTTGACGTTATCCACCTTCACGCCTTTCTGAGCGCCAGCCTGACCATTGCTCAGTTCTGCGCCTTCAATACCGGTGTAGATATTGCCGGATTCAACCTGAGTCTGAGAACTCTGCTCCAGGGTAACGTCCACGGTGACAGGCTTGCCGTCGCGGATGATCCCCAGCGACATTTTGCTGCCTACCGGCAGAGTACCGATTTCCGCCCGGAGGGATGCAAAGCTGGAGATGGCTTTACCATTCATGGTAACAATCACGTCACCGGCCTTGATACCCGCTTTGGCGGCAGAAGATTTCGGCATGACCTGGCTGACAAAGGCCCCACGCTGCGCGTCCACTTTCATCGCTTTCGCCAGCTCAGAATTCAGCTCGGCCCCCATAATGCCCAATTCGCCGCGTTTCACCTGACCATACTCGACCATCTGCGTCGTCAGGTTTTTCACCATGTTGCTCGGGATGGCGAAACCGATACCGATGTTGCCGCCGTCCGGTGCCAAAATAGCGGTGTTAATGCCGATCAGTTCGCCGTTCAGGTTAACCAACGCGCCGCCGGAGTTACCGCGGTTAATCGCTGCATCGGTCTGGATAAAGTTCTCGTAATTTTCGATATTCAGCCCGCTACGACCCAGCGCAGAAACAATGCCTGAGGTAGCGGTCTCACCCAACCCGTACGGGTTACCTATAGCAACGGTGTAATCGCCTACGCGCAGTTGTTCGGAGTCCGCCATCTTGATCGCCGTCAGATTTTTAAAGTCTTTCAGCTGGATCAACGCGATATCGGAACGCGGATCCTTACCGATCACCTTGGCGTCAAATTTACGGCCATCGCTCAGTTGGACCTGAATTTTGTTGGCGTTCTCCACCACGTGGTTGTTGGTCACCACGTAGCCTTTCGCGGCATCAATCACCACCCCGGCACCCAGCGCCTGGAATTTCTGCTGAGTCCCCTGGCCTGGTGCACCCGGCCCGCCGCCCTGGCACATCGGCGAAGCCTGGAACGGCGAACCGTCCTGGCAGAACGGCGAATCTTCACCGAAGAACTGTTGGAACTGCGGCGGCATCTTTGCCGTGTTGACCGTGGTGCTACCTTCAACATTAATGCTCACCACGGAAGGCATCACTTTTTCCAGCATCGGTGCCAGGCTTGGCAATTGCTGAGTGCTGGAAGAAGCGGTTTCTGCGGCGCTGGCCGTCATCGGGCCCATCGCCATACCAATACTGAATGCCAATGCGCTCAGAACTAATGCGGTTTTTTTCATCTGTGTGTCTCTTATAAAAGTCGTTCAGAAAGTATTAGGGTCTTTGTGCATAATCAGAACCTATTAATACCGCTAAGTTCCAGCGCAGGTTATTGGTAATAGTAAACAAATATTGTCCGTCTTTACAAAACTCGAAATAGATCCTGCGCCGCCAGGCAAAATGCTTAAAATAATATTTATTAGCCGAATGAATTATTCAGCAGCCATTAATCGCCGATATTCGTCATAGGCATAAAGATCGGTCATGCCACTGATATAATCCTGCAGCAAACGCGCACGGAAATAATACTCGCGGATCGCCAACTGCTCGGATGACAGATGTTGCAGGCCTTCAATCGCTTCGATATAGGCCAACCGATGCTTGGTTGAAAGCTTATGAAACAGACGCGTTTCGATCGGATAGGCACGATGGCTGTCCTCCTGTACCAGCAAGGTAAAGTCCGCCAGCGGCATCGCCAACAGTGGACTGTAGATATCCAGCAGACCGCTGATGACCCGGTAGCCCTGCAGCTCAAGCTGCTCTACTTCCGGGTGATTGAACACGTGTTTAAACGCGACATTTTTGAAGATTTTCAGCAATTGATAAGCCGGGCTGGAGTCCTCCAGCAGCGCCTGATTAAAGTTCCCCTGATAAACCGCCTCTAGGTTATCAATAAAACGCTGCGCCGCATGCGGGACCAACCGCGCCACGGTAAACACCCTTAAATACATGAAGAACTGATCTTCGCTACTGCGCCGCGCGCCACCGCGATCGATCTTGCGAAAAGCGCTGGTCACGGTTTTATCAAACAAATCGCCCGACGTAACTTCGCCCCATTCCTGAGTTAAATGCTGATAAAGCTGCTCGACGGTGAAAATGTTTTTTTCCACCGCATCTTCCAAATCGGCCACGCAGTACGAAATATCATCAGCCGCTTCCATAATATAGGTCAATGGAAAGCGGTCGAACTCGCCCATATTCAGCTCGCGTCGCAGTCGATCGACAAACGCCTCTTCCGCCAGATAATAGCCCGGTTTTTTCATCAGGTAGTTATGGCTGGCAGGAAGAGCGCTGGCCCAATAGGCCGGGCGGGTATATTTCAGAATGCAGCCCACCTGTGCGTAGGTCAGATTAAGCTTCAGCAGGGTATGCACCAAGCGGATCGCCTGGGCATTGCCTTCAAAATGGCTGAGATCCTGACGGATACGACTGCGCAGGCGGTTAAGATCGCTCTCGCCTTCATGCAACCGCAGCGCACTGACCTGGCAGCGATCGTTGCTGGCCGGTTCACTGCCGCAGCTGGCGGGATCGAGACGCTGGGAAAACCAGTTGTTGATCGCCGACTCACCAAAGTGCCCGAAGGGCGGATTGCCGATGTCATGCATCAGACAGGCCATCTCGACAATACTCTCAAAGGGATCCAGCAGTTTGGTCAGGCCGAGTTCATCGACTCGCCCGTCTTGTTTAAAACGATTAAGGATCTCTTTGGCGATATGCCTTCCGACCTGTTGCACCTCCATCGAGTGCGTCAGGCGACTGCGAACCGCGGCATTGCGCTCGAGAGGAAACACCTGGGTTTTTTGCTGCAGACGGCGAATGGCGGCGGAATTGACTATACGTCCGCGATCGCTCTCGAACTGCCGGACAATGTCGTATTCTTCTCCGGCTTCAATTGGCTTGCTGAATGGCCGCTGGAAGCTGATTTTCTGCTTAAAGTCGATCCCGGACATCTGTTTCTCCGCCGTTGCACCCTGCCCCCGTGATAACAATTCCCGGCGGCATATGCAACGGATTATCTCTCTATGAGAGCCATGATAGACTATGGCGAAATTCCCACAGCCAATCAGTGAGTGTTATTTATGAAAGTAGGCATCATCGGCGCAATGGAGCAGGAAGTCACCCTGCTGCGCGATCAAATTGAAAACCGTCATACCCTTCAACGCGCGGGCTGTGAAATCTATACCGGCCAAATCGGTGGCGTTGACGTGGCGCTGCTCAAATCCGGCATCGGTAAGGTTTCTGCCGCCATGGGCACCACCCTGCTGCTGGAACACTGCAAGCCGGACCTGGTGATCAATACCGGTTCCGCCGGTGGCCTGGCCAGCACGCTGAAAGTCGGTGATATTGTGGTTTCAGAAGAAGTGCGTTACCACGATGCCGACGTGACCGCCTTTGGTTACGAGCCAGGCCAGATGGCCGGCTGTCCTGCCGCGTTTGTGGCAGACGACACGCTGATTGCTCTGGCGGAAGACTGCATAAAACAGTTGGGCCTGAACGCAGTGCGCGGTCTGATCTGCAGCGGTGATGCTTTCATTAATGGTGCAGAGCCACTGGCACGCATCCGCGCTACCTTCCCAAGCGTGGCGGCGGTGGAAATGGAAGCGGCAGCAGTCGGGCATGTCTGCCACCTGTTCGGGACGCCGTTTGTGGTAGTGCGCGCTATCTCTGACGTTGCCGACAGCGAATCGCACATGAGTTTTGAAGAGTTCCTTACCGTGGCGGCCAAGCAATCTACGCTGATGGTCAACGCCATGCTGCAGACACTGGCTAAGCGCGGTTGATGTGACTCGACGCTTTTCAGCCCTATTGTGGCTGCTGGCATTAGGAATATTGCTGCCTGCCGGCGCCGCCCAACGGGTGATCAGCCTGGCACCCAACACCACCGAGCTTGCCTATGCTGCCGGCATGGGCGACACCCTGCTGGCAGTGAGCGCTTATTCCGACTATCCCCCGGCTGCCAGAAAGCTGGAGCAAGTCGCCTCTTGGCAAGGCATCAACCTGGAGCGGGTGCTGGCGCTGAAGCCGGATCTGATCCTGGCCTGGCGCGGCGGCAATCCACAACGGGTGCTCGATCAGATCGCCGCTTTTGGGATCCCGATCTTTTATGCCGATGCCACCACCATCGATGACATCGCGCAGCGGCTGGACGACCTGGCACAATACAGCCCGCATCCTGAGCAAGCGCACCAGGCAGCGAAGGCGATCCGTCAGCAAATTGCCGCGCTGAAAGCAAAATATCCCCATAGCCAGCCGCGGCGGGTGTTGCTGCAATTCGGCACCCAGCCGCTGTTCACCAGTTCCGGAGCCACCTTGCAAAGCCAGGTGCTGTCACTGTGTGGCGCTGAGAACATCTTTGCCGACAGCCGCATGCCGTGGCCGCAAATCAGCCGCGAACAGGTACTGGCCCGCCAACCGCAGGCCATCGTCATTACCGGTGACCAAAAAGAAATCGCCAGCGTGAAAGCCTTCTGGGCGCCGCAACTGCAGGTGCCGGTACTTGCAGTGAATGGCGACTGGTTCAACCGTGCCGGCCCGCGCATCATGCTGGCGGCGCAGCAACTGTGCAGCCAACTGGTGGAGATTCATTAATGCTGGTGTTTTGGCTGGATATTCTCGGCACTGCGGTTTTCGCTATCTCTGGAGTATTGCTGGCGGGCAAGCTACGGATGGATCCGTTCGGCGTACTGGTGCTGGGTGTGGTCACGGCGGTCGGCGGCGGTACCATCCGTGATATGGCATTAGCCAACGGGCCGGTATTTTGGGTGAAGGATCCCACCGATCTGGTGGTCGCGATGATCACCTGCGTGCTGACGCTGCTGCTGGTTCGCCAGCCACGCCGTCTGCCCAAGTGGCTCTTGCCGGTACTGGATGCCGTTGGGCTGGCAGTATTTGTCGGCATCGGGGTCAATAAAGCCTTTGCTGCCGACGCCAGTCCGCTGGTGGCAATCTGCATGGGAGTGATCACCGGGGTGGGTGGCGGTATTATCCGCGACGTGCTGGCGCGAGAAATTCCGATGATCCTGAGAACTGAAATTTACGCCACCGCCTGCATCATCGGCGGCATCGTGCATGCTACGGCCTATGCGACCTTCGGTATGCCGCTGCAACAGGCAATGATGCTAGGCATGGGCATCACGCTGGCGATCCGCCTGGCTGCCATTCGCTGGCACCTGAAACTACCCGCCTTTATCCTCGAACGCTAACGCCTCCGCCTGTCTCTACGGGCGGAGTCTTATCTGCTCGTCACATTTCAAAACAGAATTTTCAACTAATTAATGAGTAAAGTGTTATTATCAACGACTGAAAAAACTAGGGAAAACAATGTAATAAACTTTTTAACCCCAAGTTAATTATTATCCCGCCCTGTTAAATCTTATTAATTTTTTGCCGATAAGCCATTATGTGATTGCTTACGGATGGCTATTCCCTAAATGATGAAAAACATTCTCTTTTTATTCAGTGTAATACTGTTCAGTCCCTTCGTTTACGCCGGTGCCACCAGCGGACAAATCGGTGTCAGCCTGACTATTACCCCAAAGTGCAGCGTGCATATCGATGACTCAGTGCCTCAGGTAAAGTGCAGTGGTACGGCCAATAGTCAACCTAAAGTCACCCGCAGCCGGTTGCTGGCCGAAGGTGAAAATGAGCCTCACCAGGAACTGGTCACCGTCGAATGGTAACGATAAAAAACCCGCGAACCGGTGAGGTTGGCGGGTTTAATACTGTTGCAGGCAGGATCAGACGCTGAACGAGGATCCGCAACCGCAGGTGGTTTTGGCGTTCGGGTTGGTCACCACGAAGCGGGAGCCTTCCAGCCCTTCGGTATAATCGACTGAGCCACCGACCAGATATTGCAGGCTCATTGGGTCTACCACCAGCGCAACCCCCTGCTTCTCGATGGTCATGTCACCATCGTTGACCTTGTCGTCAAAAGTAAAGCCGTACTGGAATCCGCTGCAGCCGCCACCGGTAATATAAACCCGCAACTTCAGATCCGGATTTTCTTCATCAGCAATCAGGACTTTAACCTTGCTTGCTGCTGCCTCGGTAAATTGCAGGGGCAGTGCTGTTTCATCACTCATACTCTTTACTCCCAACATTGTTCTGCATCAGGCCGCTACAATGGCGACCGGATTAATGTTATTGATTATCTAATACCTGAGTGTCGCGTTCAAGTATTCACCGCATTTGTTGTATCTTCTTTACCTGTTTTATCTGCCGCTTCGCGCGCCAGCCTCGCTTCCTGACGCTATAAGGTACGGGCCAATATTGAGGAATACAACGGCTTACCTCCGAGGAACTGGGCCACCAGGGTAGCACCCAGGCAGGTAATAATCATTGGCAGTATCAGCTGGTAGTTATCGGTCATTTCCAACACCAGCACGATGCCGGTCAGGGCCGCACGCACCGTGGCAGAAAACAGAGCGCCCATACCGGCAATGGCAAAGGTACCGGCCTCGATGCAGTACGCGGGGAACAAATGGGCACCGGCCAGACCAAAGGCGGTACCAAACAGCCTACCCAGCGCCAGCATCGGCGCATTGAAAGCGGCAGAAAGGCCGGCCACCGCACCGGTAGCCAGCAACGAATGGCGTGTTTCAGTTTTATCGAACCGCCACGCCGGGCAAACCCGCCAGGGTTCCCACCAGCGCCGCCATGAGCAGGATCACCACCGGCGTTTTATCACGGCGCAGAAGCTGACGCACCGCGTCACTGCGTTTCAGGCGAGGAGTCCGCGCTAACGGCGGCTGTTGCTGTAATTCAGCCATAATGGGTTATTCATTAATGGAATTAAATGTAATACAAATAGGCCAGCCGATTATCCTAGCCTACCTGCCAACTGACCGCCCCTCAAAATAGGTATCTGTCTGTGATCGTTTCATATCGACGAACACTTCACTAGAATAGCGCGGTCAAATCATTCCAACAGAATCCAGGAGCCGATTTATGAGCTTACACAGCAAGTCCGAAAGTCTGTATGCCCAGGCAAAACAGGTAATCCCAGGCGGGGTTAACTCTCCGGTGCGTGCATTCAACGGCGTTGGCGGTGTGCCACTGTTTATCGAACGAGCGGACGGGGCTTACCTGTTCGACGTCGACGGCAAAGCCTATATCGACTACGTCGGTTCCTGGGGCCCAATGGTACTGGGGCACAACCACCCGGCGATCCGCGACGCAGTCATTGAAGCGGCACAGCGTGGCCTGAGCTTTGGTGCCCCTACCGAAATGGAAGTCAAAATGGCGGAACTGGTCACCGAACTGGTGCCGACCATGGATATGGTACGCATGGTGAACTCAGGGACCGAAGCCACCATGAGTGCCATTCGCTTGGCGCGCGGCTATACCAACCGCGATAAAATCATCAAGTTTGAAGGCTGCTACCACGGCCACGCCGACTGCCTGCTGGTAAAAGCCGGCTCTGGCGCGCTCACTCTGGGCCAACCAAATTCCCCGGGCGTGCCGGCCGACTTTGCCAAGCACACCCTGACCTGCACCTTTAACGATCTGGACTCGGTACGCACCGCATTCGAACAGTACCCTTCCGAGATCGCCTGCATCATCGTCGAGCCGGTCGCCGGTAACATGAACTGCGTACCACCACTGCCGGAATTCCTGCCGGGCCTGCGCGCGCTGTGCGACAAGTACGGTGCGTTGCTGATTATCGATGAAGTCATGACCGGCTTCCGCGTGGCGCTGGCCGGGGCACAGGCTTATTACGATGTGGTGCCTGATCTCACCTGCCTGGGTAAAATTATCGGTGGCGGCATGCCTGTCGGCGCGTTTGGCGGCCGTCGTGAAGTGATGGCAGCGCTGGCCCCTACCGGCCCAGTCTATCAGGCAGGCACGCTGTCCGGTAACCCGATTGCGATGGCGGCTGGCTTTGCCTGCCTGACCGAAGTTTCGCAGGTGGGTGTCCACCAGACGCTGACCGAACTGACCGATATGCTGGCCAGCGGCCTGCTGCACGCGGCTAAAGAAGAAAACATCGCACTGGTGGTGAACCACGTTGGCGGTATGTTCGGCCTGTTCTTTACCGATGCGCCATCAGTCACCAGCTATCAGGACGTGATGCAGTGCGATGTAGAGCGCTTTAAGCGTTTCTTCCATCTGATGCTGGAGGAAGGGGTTTATCTGGCACCTTCGGCCTTCGAGGCCGGCTTTATGTCCATTGCTCACAGCAAAGAAGACATTCAGCGCACTATCGATGCCGCACGTCGCTGCTTCGCCAAGCTGTAAGTTTTGACTATCCAATAAAAACGGGCGCTAAGCGCCCGTTTTTATTTTCAAACTTTGCCGTCAGAGCAAGGTGCCGTAAATCGTCAGCAGTGCCACCACCACCACGATAATCATTGTCACCTTACGTGCCAGGGTTACCGCCGCTCGCGGGGTCTGTACCGGATCCATATGGGGGTCACGCGCCAGTGAGAACTGTGCCAGCCGCGTCAGCACCTGATACTGCGAAGAATGGAGATCGCCCAGCGATGCAAACCATGCCGGCAGTGCTCTCTCACCATGTCCAAACAGGGCGTAAGCCACGCCGGCCAGGCGCACCGGGATCCAGTCCAGCCAGCTCAACAGATGATCGATGCCCGACTGCGAACGCTCCAGCGGGGTATTATGGCGCGCCAACCAGGTTTGGTAAGCACGCAGGAAGGAGTAGCCCGCCAGCGCAATCGGCCCGTAAGGCCCGCAAACCACGAACCAGAACAGCGGAGCCAGATAATAACGGAAGTTAATCCACAGCAGCGCATTTTGCAGTTCACGCAGGCGTAGCTCTTCGCTGCAATCCACCGGCAAACCGTGGATCAGTGCCAACTCCTCCGCCATCTGGTCGCTGGCATGAACATCCCCCTGCCGCGCCGCTTTCAGATATGCGCGATAGTGTTTACGCTTGATGCCTGCACCCACGCACAGCAAATCAATAACAATCCACAGCAACAGCGTCACTACGCCGAAAAACAGCCCTTGAGACAGCCACAGAATGCCCCCGACCACCACCATCCAGGCCAGGGTCATCAGCAACGTCTGCGCCAGCGAGAACCGGTGCAACCGATGAAACACCACCTCCAGGCGATGGTCCAACTGCCAATGCTCACCCAGCTTGAACAAACGTTCCCACGCCAGAACCAGTAACAGCGTAAACAGCGTCATTAGCGACTCCTCTCCCTTTCCATTGTTCCAAGCATAGCGTCATCGGGCTTGCCGGGTTGTTCCAGAGATGCCAGATTACCCCCCGATCAAATATCTACCCTGGATCGGATTAATGCCAGATTAGCGACGCAACCATCGCGCTGCGGTGGTACAGATTGTTAACAAACCTCATTTCGTTACAGAATGTGTAGAGAGCGAAAAAGAAACAACCAGAAAAATCAATTTATTGATTTTTGGCTGATCACCACAAAGACAAAGCAGGAAAAACCACGTTTTTTCCTGCTTTGTCAGCAATCGAAACCATCGCGCTGCGGTGGTACTTATCATAGCAACAGAGTAGCATGTTCCCCCTACGTTCTTACCGTCCATTTCGGAGTTTTCTATGCCGACACGCCGCTACAGTGCCGACAGTCGCCGCACCGAGCTTCTTGAACGAATTGAAAGCGATATCCCCTATGCCGTTGCCCAGGCGCTGCGTGAAGACCTGGGTGGTGAAGTCGATGCCGAACGCGATATTACCGCGCAATTATTACCGGCCGACACCCATGCCGAAGCCACTATTATTACCCGCGAGCCCGGCATCTTTTGTGGCCAACGCTGGCTGAATGAAGTCTTCATTCAACTGGGTAACCAGGTGAAAGTGGAATGGCAGGTAGCGGACGGCGATAGCCTGCTCCCAGACCAGCCGCTCTGCAAACTGACCGGCCCGGCGCGGGTCTTGTTGACCGGTGAGCGCACCGCACTGAATTTTGTCCAGACGCTTTCCGGCGTAGCGACCGAAGTCAGCCGCTATGTGGCGCTGTTGCAGGGCACGCAAACCCGCCTGCTGGACACCCGCAAGACCCTGCCAGGGCTGCGCACCGCGCTGAAATATGCCGTGCTGTGCGGCGGCGGCAGTAACCATCGTCTGGGGCTTTCCGATGCCTTCCTTATCAAGGAAAACCACATCATTGCCTCCGGTTCAATTAAAAAGGCGGTCGAGAAGGCATTCTGGCTGCATGCCGACGTGCCGGTCGAAGTGGAAGTCGAATCGCTGGACGAACTGCAGCAGGCGCTGGATGCCGGTGCCGACATCGTCATGCTGGATAATTTCAGCATCGAGATGATGCGTGCTGCCGTGGCGCAAACTCAGGGGCGTGCCCAACTGGAAGTTTCAGGTAACGTGACCAGTAAAACCCTGCGTACCTTCGCCGAAACCGGCGTGGACTACATCTCTGTTGGCGCCCTGACCAAACACGTGACCGCGCTCGATCTGTCAATGCGTTTTAAATAAACTCCGTCATCCCTACCTCCCTGTCCATCGGGGAGGTATTTTCCCGTCAGAATTGCGAAGCTCGCCTCATCCTTTTTCCCTCTGGTGCAATGCTGATTAATTGCTGTGGAACTGCAACGCAAAACAGCCATAACCCGCTCGAAGCCCACGCCCTGTACGCTTACCTTTGCTTCCACATTCACACGGAGGCAACAACAAATGGAAACACAGCGCGGTTTTACCCTGATTGAACTGATGGTGGTGATCGCCATTATCGCCATTCTGAGCGCCATAGGCATTCCCGCCTACCAGCGCTATATCCAAAAAGCAGCGATGACCGACATGCTGCAAACCATGACGCCGTATAAGCTGGCCGTTGAGCTATGCGTGCTCGACAGCGGTGCGCCCACTGGCTGTAATGCCGGTAGCAAAGGTATCCCTGCCGGTGACGCCTCACGTTACGTCAGCGCGGTTCAGGTCAACCAGGGGGTAATCTCTCTGACCGGTACGCAAACGCTGCAAGGGCTAACGGTCACTCTGACCCCGACCCAAAACGCCAGCGGACTGACACGCTGGACACGTCAGTGCACCAGTAGCAACGCCAATCTGCAGGAAACCTGCCAGGAAGTTTTCCGTTTTGACACCACCGCCACGGCGCCAACGCCATGAGTGCGGCAATCAGCGACGAAATCCATGCATTGTGCCGGCGTTACCAGGCGCTGGCGCTCAGCGAAGATGAGTACTGCCTGAATGTGGCTCTGACAGCGGAGGCACCACAGGCGCTGCTGTCGGCGCTGCGTTTCGCCACCGGCAAGCGTATTCATCTGGAACAGTGGCCGGCTGCCCGACTGGAAATGGAACTGGACCAACGGCAAATACAAGGCGATCGACTCCCGCCAGCAGTGCCGGAGGCACAGCCTGACGCGGCCTCGTTAAACGACGACAGTGACGCCCCCGTTGTGCAGTTTATCAATCAGACGCTGCGCATCGCCATTCAACGGCGTGCCTCGGATATTCATTTCGAGCCTTACCAACAGACGCTGCGTATCCGGCTACGTATCGACGGGGTACTGCAGGCGATAGCCTCACCGCCGTTCACGCTCGCCGCTCGTCTCACCGCCCGACTGAAGATCATGGGGCAGTTGGACATTGCCGAACGTCGCCTGCCGCAGGATGGCCAGCTCAGCGTGCTATTGGATAACGCCAGTTACTCAATGCGCATCGCCACTCTGCCCACACTACACGGCGAAAAAGTAGTGCTGCGGATCCTGCAAACCGAACGCCAGGAGCTGCCGCTGGATCGGCTGGGAATGGATCCGGCGGCATTAGCGGAGTTTGCCGCGGCATTGTCTTGTCCACAGGGTATGATCCTTGTCACCGGCCCGACCGGTAGCGGTAAAACCGTCACCCTGTACAGCGGCCTGCGTCAGTTGAATGATGCGCAAAGTAATTTATGCAGCGTCGAGGATCCGATCGAGATCCCGTTGTTCGGCGTTAATCAGACGCAAATTAATGCCAAAACCGATCTGGATTTTTCCCGCGTTTTACGCGCCTTGCTGCGACAAGATCCAGACGTGATCATGATCGGTGAAATCCGCGACAGGGAAACGGCAGAGATAGCGGTTAAAGCCGCGCAAACCGGCCATCTGGTGTTGTCCACATTACACACCAACTCCACCAGCGAAACCCTGACGCGCCTGACCCATATGGGTATTCCCGGCTATCTGATTGCCGCTGGCCTGAAGCTGGTGATCGCCCAGCGGCTGGTGCGCAAACTTTGCAGCCACTGCCGCTATCAGCAAAGCCAGCCGGTTCGGTTCCCCGCCGCAATTTGGGCCATACCCTTGTTGCCCTGGCAAGCCGACGGCTGCGAGCACTGCTTTGGCGGCTACTACGGCCGCATTGGGGTGTATGAATTGCTCACTATCACCCCAGAGGTGCAGACCGGTCTGTTACAGGGCGCAGCTCCTGGCCAACTGGCCGACATTGCCCAACAGCAAGGGCAGACAACGTTGCTGCAAGCCGGGTTAACACTCGTTTCGCAAGGTATCACCTCGCTGGAAGAGGTGTATCGCATTGTCGGTATCATTGCCGGTGAGAAAGTTCCGTGAAGGCGCAGCGCCTTTTCCTCTGGCAGGCGGTTGACCCACAGGGCCAACTGTGCGAGGGCGAACTGATGAGCAGCGAAAAAAATTTGGTCAGCCACTGGCTGATTGAACAAGGGCTGCAGCCCTGCCAGATTAACCGCGGGAAACGTATTGCTCCCAGTCAGTGGCACGGAGAACCCTTAATCCAGTTCACCCGTCAACTTGCCACCTTGCTACAGGCGGGGTTGCCGCTGGTCAGCGGGTTGCAATTGCTGGCGACGGAACACCCGTCTGCCGCCTGGCGCTGCCTGCTGCGAGACATCAGCGAACAGGTGCGACAAGGCCAACCCTTTTCCGAGGTCATCGCCGGGCAACATGCCATCTTTCCTCTGATATACCGCCAGTTGATCGCCATTGGGGAACTGACCGGTCACCTGGATGAGTGCTGTCGACAACTGGCCCAACAACAGGAAGCACAGCAAAAATTGCAAAAGAAAGTGGTTAAGGCGCTGCGTTATCCCTTGTTTATCTGCGCAGTTGCGCTGTTGGTGAGCATTCTGATGTTGGTCATGGTGCTGCCGGAATTTGCCGGCGTCTACCAGTCTTTCGATGCCCCACTGCCGTGGTTTACCCAGGGACTGCTGAACTTTTCCACCCAGTTGAGCCACGGCGGCCCCTGGCTGGCGGCGATACTGGGCTGCACGCTATTTGCCTATTTTCGCCAATTGCACCCGCAACCACACTGGCGCAGACGCGAACAGGCCGTATTGCTGCGCCTGCCGTTGATAGCTCAACTGATCAAAGGCGGTTGCCTGAGCCAAATATTCCGCATTCTGGCCATGACCCAACAGGCCGGGCTCACGCTGGTGGAAGGATTGAACGCCGCAGCGCTGTCGGTGGACAATCTGTTTTACCGTCAGGCGATGGAAAAGGTGCAGCAACAGATAGCGCAGGGCCAGACTTTCCACAGCGCGTTGGGGGAGCAGGCGCTTTTCCCCGCGCTTTGTCAGCAGTTAGTCCGGGTGGGCGAAGAATCAGGTTCCTTAGATACGCTGTTGGGCAAACTGGCGCTGTGGCATGAACAGCAAACTTTTGAGTTGGCCGATACGCTGGCGCAAACGCTGGAACCGATCTTGATGCTGGTGGTAGGCGGGATTGTCGGCACGCTGGTGATCGCCATGTATTTGCCGATATTCCAGTTGGGGAATGTTTTGGGTTAACGCTGGAGAACCCTGGGCACAGCATCATTAAGCTGCACCCGAGGTTTGGTCAGGCTGAAGCGAACCGGATTAGTTACTGCCGAATACGCGGTTTTCCTGCTCTGCTACACGGATGAAGGTGGTGCGTTTGGTCAGTTCTTTCAAACGCTCTGCACCAACATAAGTACAGGCGGAGCGCAGGCCACCCAGGATGTCACGGACGGTAAACTCAACCTCACCACGCAATGGCAGTTTGACGGTTTTGCCTTCGGCCGCACGGTACTGAGCAACACCGCCGACGTGGCGTTTCATCGCTGACTCGGAACTCATGCCGTAAAACAGCATGAATTTCTCACCGTTCTCTTCCACTACGGTACCTTCGCACTCATCATGACCCGCCAGCATGCCGCCCAGCATGACGAAGTCCGCGCCGCCACCAAAAGCTTTCGCTACGTCGCCCGGTACCGAACAGCCACCGTCGCTGACAATCTGGCCGCCCAGGCCGTGTGCCGCATCGGCGCACTCGATCACCGCAGACAGCTGCGGGTAACCCACGCCGGTTTTCACTCGGGTGGTGCAGACTGACCCTGGGCCAATCCCCACTTTGACGATATCGGCACCGGACAGGATCAACTCTTCTACCATTTCACCAGTGACTACGTTACCGGCACAGATTACGTGGTTCGGACAGGCTTCACGCGCTTTCTGCAAGAAGGCGACAAAATGCTCTGAGTAACCGTTGGCGACGTCGATGCAGATAAACTTCAGCCCCGGCGACAAGGCCAGAATTTGCTGCATCTTCACAAAGTCAGCTTCTGAAGTGCCGGTTGAGACCATAACGTGGCGCAGCACCGATGCCGGTACGCGCTGCACAAATGCGGCCCATTGTTCAAGGGTATAGTGTTTGTGTACAGCGGTGAGTACGTCGAAGGAAGCCAGGGCCTCTGCCATGCTGAATGTACCGACCGAGTCCATGTTAGCGGCGATAATAGGGACGCCGGACCAGCTCAAGCCGGAATGTTTGAAGGTAAACTGACGCTCCAGTTCAACTTCTGAGCGGCTTTTCAGCGTGGAGCGCTTAGGGCGAATCAGCACATCTTTAAAGCCTAACTTCAAATCTTCTTCAATACGCATGACTAATGATTTCCTGGTTTATGGCGACGGATCGCAAGAACGCAATGGCTTGAAAAGCGACGGGGTATAACCCTAAATAATTCGAGTTGCAGGAAGGCGGCAAGAGTGAGAGTCCCGATGAGCTTACTCACGTAAGTGATTCGGGTGAACACTCGCAGTCAACACACCTGCAGCTTGAAGAATGACGGGTATAGATTAATGCCAGTTCCAGTGACGCTATCATACGCGCTAAAAATCGCCGGACAAGACTGCGAATTCTCCTTTATTTACGCTACAATCCGACAAATTTACCTGCGAATGTGCAGTGTGACCGCCCGCTCATTTTCTCTTTCCGACTGCGTTTTTTATCACCGGACAGCGCAAGCTGCCAGACAAGCGCTGCCTGCTGACTTGCACTTCTGCGCGATCGCTTTATGATTCGTCTATTATTTTTTTATGAACATCAGGTGCATTCCCTACCATGGCCTACATTGTTGCGTTAACAGGGGGTATCGGCAGTGGTAAGTCGACCGTAACAGACGCCTTTGCCCACCATGGCGTGACTGTGGTCGATGCAGACGTTATCGCCCGGCAAGTTGTCGAGCCTGGCACCCCAGCGTTGGCGGCTATCGCCAAACGTTTTGGTAATGAAATGTTGCAGCCTGGTGGCACGTTAAACCGCGCCGCACTCCGTCAGCGTATCTTCAGTAACGCTGATGAAAAGAGCTGGCTGAACCAACTGCTGCACCCGCTGATTCATCAGGAAACCCAACGCCAACTGGCGCAAGTGACCAGTCCTTATGCACTTTGGGTGGTTCCCTTGTTGGTTGAAAACAATCTGCAGGCACGCGCCGATCGCGTCCTGGTGGTCGACGTTGACAGTGAAACCCAGTTGGCCAGAACCATCGCCCGCGACGGTATCAGCCGTCAGCAGGCACAGAACATACTGTCCGCGCAGGTCACGCGCGAGCAGCGCCTGGCCGCTGCAGATGACATAATTGATAATAGCGGCACCGCTCAGGGGATAGAGCCATTGGTTGCCGCACTGCATCGCCGTTACCTTGAGCTGGCGGCATCAGCGACCCGACAGGATTAAACTGAATGAGTGATGTTTCCCCAAGCGTTCTTTTTGAACACCCGTTGAATGAAAAAATGCGCACCTGGTTGCGTATGGAGTTTTTACTGCAACAACTGCACGGCCAGCGGGCATTGAGTGAAACAGCCATTGCCCTGACCTTCTTCCGTACCGTCGCCGATCTGCTCGACGTGCTGGAACGCGGCGAAGTGCGAACTGAGTTACTGAAAGAGCTGGAACGGCAACAGCAAAAGCTGTTGGCCTGGGCCGATGTGCCAGGTGTCGATATGTCGCTGGTGGATCAGTTGCGTAGCCAGTTGAAACAGTGCGGGGCAGCATTGATGTCTGCTCCGCGTCTTGGCCAGTCGCTGCGTGAAGATCGGCTGATCAGCCTGGTGCGTCAACGCCTGAGCATCCCCGGTGGGTGTTGCAGTTTTGACTTGCCGACGCTGCACATGTGGATGCATGCCCCCCAGCAAGAACGTGATGATGACGTAGCCAAATGGCAGCAAACGCTGGAGCCATTGAACCAGGCGCTGACCATGGTGCTGGATCTGATCCGTCAGTCTGGGCAGTTTCGCAATCAGATCAGTTTGAACGGTTTCTTCCAGGATAACGCGGAAGGCGCCGATCTATTGCGCTTGCGCATCAATCTGGCACACCAACTTTATCCGCAGATTTCCGGCCATAAGACGCGCTATGCGATCCGCTTCCTGCCGCTGGACAGTGAGTTTGGCGTGGTACCGGAACGATTAACCTTTGAGTTGGCCTGTTGCTAAGCCAATGACATAAAAACCTTTCACGTGTTGGAAGGAAGTAAGGAACAGATATGACGACCGTAGTGAAATGCCCAACCTGTGGCAAAGGTGTAGTTTGGGGTGAAGTGAGCCCGTTCCGTCCGTTTTGCAGTAAACGCTGCCAGTTAATCGATTTGGGCGAGTGGGCCGATGAAGAGAAGCGCATTCCCAGCAACAGCGATCTGTCGGAAAGCGAAGAATGGAGTGAAAGGCAAATCGGTCCGGAACCGATTTGAACGCTGCTCGCAGCGGCCCCGTAAGGGTGAGAATCATGGACGAGTCGAATAAGACGTTCACTGATCTCCTCTGTAGCCCGGCTTACGCCGGGCCTTTTGCCTGACTACTGTGCAGCGTTCGCCTGTGCCACCAACAATTTGATAATACTGACATTGGCCTCTGGGAATTCCTCCTCCCGCAAATCAACCTGTTTCACCCAGCGCATAGGCTGGCCTTCACGGCCAAAGGGTTCACCCGCCCACCCCTCCACCAGATAAAAATTTAGCGTCACGATACGATCGCTAAAACGGTGCTCAAGCACTTCCAGTAACTCTGCACGCTCGGTTTCAATACCTGTTTCTTCCTGCAACTCACGGTGAAGTGCCTGCTCCGGCGTCTCCCCCGGCTCAATCTTGCCGCCTGGAAACTCCCAGAAACCGGCCATATGCGAATCGGCGGCGCGTCGGGTAATAAAGATTTCCTGCTGGGCGTTTCGAATGATGCCAACGGCGATGTTCAGATGTTTCATCGCATCCTCCTGATTGATTCATCGGGGCACGGGCTTCACCCCAAAAAACAGGGGCTCAGCACGCTGAACCCCTGGGTTTTATTGATTAAACATTGCCAGTCTTAGTTCTGCAGACGGCCGTGGCACTGTTTGTATTTTTTACCGGAACCGCATGGGCAAGGATCATTACGCCCTACTTTACGTTCTGCCGTTGCCGGCGCATTCGGATCTTCGGTAACCAGCGCATTTTCTTCATAATGGCTCAGTTGTTGCTGCTTGGCCAGGCGCTCGGCCTCTTCACGACGCTGCAGCTCCAGCGCTTCAACCTCTTCCGGCATCCGCACCTGTACCTTGCTCAGTACGCTGATCACTTCATGTTTCAGCGATTCCAGCATGGTGGCAAACATGTTGAAGGACTCGCGCTTGTACTCCTGCTTAGGATCTTTCTGCGCATAACCACGCAGATGGATGCCCTGACGCAGGTAGTCCATCGCCGCCAGATGCTCTTTCCACAGGGAATCCAGTGTCTGCAGCATCACTCCCTTCTCGAAGTTGCGCATCATCTCGACGCCAACCACTTCTTCTTTACGCTGGTACTCTTCTTTAGCCTTTTCCAGAATACGCTCACGGAGAGTTTCTTCGTGCAGCTCAGGCTCTTTGTCCAACCATTCAGCGATTGGCATATCCAGATCGAAGTCGTTTTTCAGGCGCTCCGTCAGCCCCTGAACATCCCACTCTTCTTCCAGCGATTCTGGCTGAATGTAGCCGTCGATAGTGGTCTTGAACACGTCTTCACGGATGCTGGTGATGGTTTCGCTAACGTCAGACACGTCCAACAGTTCGTTACGCTGGCTGTAGATAGCGCGGCGCTGATCGTTGGCTACGTCATCGTATTCCAGCAATTGTTTACGAATGTCAAAGTTGCGACTTTCCACTTTACGCTGTGCGTTGGCAATCGCCTTGGTGACCCATGGGTGCTCAATGGCCTCACCTTCTTTCATACCCAGTTTACGCATCATGCTGGAAACGCGATCCGAGGCGAAAATACGCATCAGAGCATCTTCCATCGACAGGTAGAAGCGGGATGAACCGGCGTCCCCCTGACGACCAGAACGGCCACGCAACTGGTTATCGATACGGCGTGATTCATGGCGCTCGGTACCAATGATGTGCAGACCACCTGCAGCCAGTACCGCATCATGGCGGATTTTCCAGGCTGCTTTAATTTCAGCAATTTGCTCTTCAGTCGGATCCTCCAACTGTTCAATCTCGACCTGCCAGCTGCCGCCCAGCACGATATCGGTACCACGACCCGCCATGTTGGTGGCGATAGTGACCGCACGGCTTTGGCCGGCCTGAGCTACGATGTCCGCTTCCATGGCGTGGAATTTGGCGTTCAGAACCTTGTGTTCGATACCGGCTTTGGTCAGCTCGCGAGAAACCACTTCGGATTTTTCAATCGAGATAGTCCCCACCAACACCGGTTGCCCGTTGACGGTACGTTCACGGATATCTTCAATGATGGCACCAATCTTCTCCAGCTCGGTCATGTAGACCAGATCCGGCATGTCCTTACGGATCATCGGACGGTTAGTCGGCACCACTATGGTATCGAGCTTGTAGATAGAGCTGAATTCAAAGGCTTCGGTGTCGGCGGTACCGGTCATCCCCGCCAGCTTCTCGTACAGACGGAAGTAGTTCTGGAAGGTGATGGAGGCCAGCGTCTGGTTCTCGTTCTGGATTTCCACGCCTTCTTTGGCTTCCACCGCCTGATGCAGACCATCAGACCAGCGACGGCCCTGCATGGTACGGCCGGTGTGTTCGTCAACGATAATGACTTCACCGTCTTTTACGATGTAGTCAACGTCACGGGTAAACAGCACGTGGGCACGCAGAGCAGCGGTCACATGGTGCATCAGCATGATGTTGGTCGGGGAGTACAGTGACTCACCGTCATCCATGATGCCAGCTTCCATCAGCATTTCTTCGATCAGGATCAGACCGCGTTCGGTCAGGTGCACCTGGCGCGCTTTCTCGTCAACCGAGAAGTGGCCTTCGCCCTGGAAGGAATCGGAATCTTCTTTTTCCTGACGGATCAGTTTAGGGATCAGCTTGTTGACCTTGATATACATCTCGGAGCTGTCTTCAGCCGGACCGGAGATAATCAACGGGGTACGCGCTTCATCGATCAGGATGGAGTCAACCTCATCCACCAACGCATAGTGCAGCTTGCGCTGAACTCGCTCTTCCGGACTGAACGCCATGTTGTCGCGCAGGTAGTCGAAGCCGTATTCGTTGTTGGTGCCGTAGGTAATGTCGGCGGCATAAGCTTCGCGCTTGGCCGGTGCCGGCATACCTGGCAGGTTGATACCGATGCTCAGGCCGAGGAACTCGAACAGTGGGCGGTTATTTTCGGCGTCACGCTGTGCCAGATAGTCGTTCACTGTCACCACGTGCACGCCACGGCCGCTCAGGGCGTTCAGATAGGCCGGCAGGGTTGCGGTCAGGGTTTTACCTTCACCGGTACGCATCTCTGCGATACAGCGATCGTTCAGTACCATACCACCCAACAGCTGCACGTCGAAGTGACGCATGCCAAACACGCGCTTGCTCGACTCGCGCACTACGGCGAAGGCTTCCGGCAGCAGGTTTTCAAGCACTTCACCCTTTTCCAGGCGCGCGCGGAACTCGTTGGTCTTGGCTTTCAGTTCGTCATCGGACAGTTTTTCCATGTCCGGTTCCATCTGATTGATCTGCTCAACCGCTTTACGCATGCGACGCAGTGTACGATCGTTACGGCTACCAAAAACTTTGGTCAATAATTTCACTAACATGATGTTTGATATCTCTGTCATGACAGCCAACACAGGCCGTCAATTTGCTGTTATTTTTAGGTTTTTTTGTCGCCCGACGGGCAAGAAATCAGCTTAAGGCTACGGGTCCGGCGCGAATGCCCTGCACCTGTGCCAGCCACAGCCCCGTCTGATGCTGCGCAAAGGCAGGCAGCACGGCATGGTGGGTATTACGAATGATGGTCGGCGGCTTCGACTCATGCGTCAGCAGCGCGTTGAGAGTAGAAAGCAGCGCCAGTTGCGCTACCTGTAATGGGGGTTCGGTCGCTTCCGCTTCTCTTTCCAGCGCTCGCGCGAAAACCGCCTGCGGTGCAAGAGCAAAAGAAAGGTGACGAATGACGGTGCGAAGCGCATGCTGGTGCCAATAATCGACACTGAAAGTCGGCCGGCGATGCGCTTCCTGCAGTAATGCCAGGCTATTAAAGGCACCGCTGACGGAATTTTGCCGGTTCAGGCTGGATGAAGTGCTCGGCAGAGCGGCTTGATCAGTGCTGCCGGACAGATTTGTAGGTACGCCAAGCGTGGCCGCGACCATCCCTAACAGGAGATGGGGCCAGAAATAACGTCTGCCAAATTGTCGCCAACGATTTAGAATACCGATCACGAGTTTATTATCCGCCGGAGCCCATTATGCGCGATAGCCGTCCACAATTATTAGATTCCCTGTTTGACGACGCTAACACAGAAGACAAAGGCCCGCTGCATAACGTCCAGCAACGCGCAGTGGCGCTGCTAAAGCTTAACCGTGCAGTGAAAGGCGTGTTACCGGTTCAACTGCATCCCTGGTGCCGCGTCGCAAATTTCCGACAGGGTATTTTAGTGCTAGAAACGGCAAATGCCAGCTGGATGATGCGTCTACGCTACGAACAACCGGCTTTATTATCTGCACTACGAGCGCAAATTCTACCATCATTGTCGTCGATCGACATCAGGATTAATCCGGCCTTGATGGCAAAAGGGAGCAACCTTGTGCAGAACGCCGCAAAAACCGCAGGAAACACGCAGGCGAAGGTACCTATGCGTCATCTGAGTCAGGAAAGTGCTGAGGAATTAAGGGGATTGGCAACGCGTTGCCCAGAAAAACTGCGCAAAATATTGGAACGACTGGCGTCGCTGGCCGGAGAAGGTGCCAACGCTACCAGTCGTGATAAGTAATCAGCAGTATCTACCCTTCATACTTCAAGCTGCATCTTTGTTGGCTGCGTTTTCTCACCCGAATCACTGACTTGAGTCAGCTCATCGGGTTTCGCTCACTTGCCGCCACGATGCAACTCCAATTACTGTGGGTATAGGCTTATGCCAATACGGTGGACGGGGCTTTGAATGCCAAAGGCATTTCGGCTTCGTCCTGGAAGGTGACAAATTCCCACGCTTCCTGTTTCGCCAGAACCGCTTGCAGCAGTTTGTTGTTCAGCGCATGGCCAGACTTGTACGCGGTGAACGCGCCAATGATGTTATGGCCGCACATGAACAGGTCGCCGATGGCGTCCAGCATTTTGTGGCGTACGAATTCGTCTTCAAAGCGCAGGCCGTCTTCGTTCAGAACGCGGTAATCATCCACCACGATAGCGCAGTCAAAGCTGCCACCCAGCGCCAGGCCACGTGACTGTAAATACTCGATGTCACGCATAAAACCGAAGGTACGCGCACGGCTGATTTGACGCACGAACGAGTCGGCAGAGAAATCAAGGCGGTAGCGTTGCGTACTGGCATCGATAGCCGGGTGATTGAAGTCGATGGTGAAGTCCAGGCGGAACCCGTTATGCGGGGACAGCTCGGCCCACTTGTCGCCATCTTCAACACGCACGGTGTCTTTCAGACGCAGGAATTTCTTCGCAGAGTTCAGTTCTTCAATGCCGGCATCCAGCAACAGGAAGACGAACGGGCTGGCACTGCCATCCATGATAGGAATTTCGGCGGCGTCAACTTCGATAACGATGTTGTCGATACCCAAGCCAGCCAGCGCGGCATTAAGATGCTCAACGGTAGAAATACGCACGTCATGCTCGTTCACCAGGCAGGTGCAGAGCATGGTATCACGCACGGATTTTGCATCAGCCGGAAAATCAACCGGGGGATTCAAGTCAGTGCGACGATAGATGACCCCGGTATTAGCCGCCGCGGGGCGCATTGTCAGCGTGACTTTCTTGCCGGTATGCAAACCGACACCAGTCGCCTGAACAATACGTTTTAATGTCCGTTGTTTGATCATCGTTTTATCTCGCAATGTTATCAATCCTACCGACCAAGTATACAGCATGGCCGGCGGGACATTTTAGCACAAAGAGCGGAGATTCCAAATTCTCAGGATATTCTTAGTCTGCCTGCTTGCGCAGGAAGGCAGGAATATCGAGATAGTCGGGCTCTTTATTAGGCTGCGCAGTCGGATCGTTAACTACCTTGGCGGCAGGTTTCACTTCCTGCGGCAACGGCGACATGCCGTGCTGCTGGTAGCGATGATCCATCACTGGCTGGCTGGCCTGTTTGTTGGTCACCAGAGTGATTTCCGGACGTTTGTCCATGCCGATACCGGTCGCAACCACGGTCACGCGCAGTTCGTCGTTCATTTCCGGATCCAGCGAGGTACCGATAACTACGGTCGCATTGTCGGAAGCGAAAGCACGAATGGTGTTACCCACGGTTTCGAACTCATCCAAACGCAGGTCGAAACCAGCGGTGATGTTGACCAGAACGCCGCGAGCGCCGGACAGGTCGATGTCTTCCAGCAGTGGGCTGGAGATCGCCATTTCAGCTGCTTCTTCGGCACGGTCTTCACCACAGGCAACGCCAGAACCCATCATCGCGTAGCCCATTTCGGACATTACGGTGCGCACGTCGGCGAAGTCGACGTTCATCAGGCCCGGACGAGTGATCAGTTCGGCAATACCCTGCACCGCGCCTTTGAGCACGTCGTTAGCCGCGCCGAACGCGTCCAGCAGAGAAATACCGCGCCCCAGAACTTTCAACAGCTTGTCGTTCGGGATAGTGATCAGTGAGTCCACATGTTTGGACAACTCTGCAATACCCTGCTCAGCGAACGCCATGCGTTTCTTGCCTTCAAAATTGAAAGGCTTGGTAACCACGGCCACTGTCAGAATACCCAGATCTTTAGCAACTTCTGCGACGACTGGCGCTGCACCGGTACCGGTACCGCCGCCCATGCCGGCTGCAATGAAGACCATGTCTGCACCATCGAGTGCGGCACGCAAGGCTTCACGGTCTTCTTCCGCTGAATTGCGACCCACTTCAGGGTTCGCGCCCGCACCCAGACCTTTGGTAATACCGCTACCGATCTGGATGGTTTGGCCAACTGCCGTTTTACGAAGCGCCTGAGCGTCTGTATTAACGGCGAAGAATTCAACACCTTCGATGCGCTCGCGCACCATGTGCTCAACGGCGTTGCCACCGCCACCGCCGACGCCGATGACTTTAATCACCGCGTCATTGGTTAGTTCCATTGGTTCAAACATAGTTTCTCTCCGTTTTGTGCCTGTCGCTGCGAGATCATAAAAAGATTACTCAGCATGATCTCTTTGTTGAAACATTAAAACTCTTTTCTCAGCCAGCTATTGATACGTTTAAACCAATTGCCCACCGAGGCGCGTTTTTCTACTTCTGCCTCACCGCTCAGGTGAGACTCTTTTCCATAGTGCAGCAGACCTACCGCCGTAGAGTAGTAAGGCTCCTGCGCATAATCCGTCAGACCCGTGATGTTCAAGGGTTGGCCGATGCGTACCTGGGTATGGAACACCCGTTGCGCACAAGCTGCCAGGCCATCAATCTGAGCGGCGCCACCGGTCAGCACAATACCCGCTGCCAGATGATGCTTCACCCCTTGCTGACGCAGTTGCTCCTGCAATTGCAAAATCTCATCGTTAACCAGATTCAACAGTTCGGTGTAGCGTGGCTCAATAACTTCAGCCAGTGTCTGTCTTTGCAGACTACGAGGAGGACGCCCCCCAACGCTTGGCACCTCTACACTTTCATCCTTGCTAACAATCGACCCAAGCGCACAGCCGTGTCGAACCTTGATCGCTTCCGCATCTGTCGGCGGTGTGCCGAAGGCGTAGGCGATATCGCTGGTGACCACGTTCCCGGCGTAAGGGATCACTTTGGTGTGGCGCAACGCACCGCCGGTGTACACCGCCATATCCATGGTGCCGCCGCCGATATCCACCACACAAACGCCGAGTTCGCGCTCATCTTCGGTCAGTACCGCATAGCTGGCGGCCAGACCGGCGAAAATAAGTTGGTCTACTTTCAGACCGCAACGTTCTACTGCCTTGACGATGTTCTTTGCCATATCGTTATGACAGGTGATCAGGTGCACCTTGGCTTGCATACGCACGCCGGACAACCCAACCGGGTTTTTGATGCCTTCCTGATAATCGATAGCGTATTCCTGAGGGATGACGTGCAGGATGCGGTGTTCATCACGTACGCGTACCGATTTGGCGGTATGCACTACGTTCTCCACGTCGTCCTGCGTCACTTCCTCTTCGGAAATAGGAACCATCCCTATTTCGTTCTGGCAGCTGATGTGTTTACCCGATAATGCGAGGTAAACCGAAGAAATCTGACAATCAGCCATCAGTTCAGCCTGATCGATAGCGCGCTGTACGCACTTCACTACCGACTCCAGGTCGTTAACGCCACCCTTATCCATACCGCGAGACGGGCAACTGCCCACCCCGATAATGTTGACCATGCCATCGGGCAGAACTTCCCCTACCAATGCGGAGACTTTTGCAGTACCGATCTCCAGTCCAACTACCAGTTTTCTGTCCGTCGACTTGATCATTGTTGTTTTGCCTGTGCCTGATTCTGTTGCTGATTACTGTTTTGCTGATCGCCTGCTGCCTGCGGGTCGATTAACACTGGGGCCCAACCTACCGATGCACCGGCCTCATAGCGTAAGTCGACATAGCTGACTCGCTTGCTTTCTGCCTGCCCCTGCTGCTGCAATACCGGATAAAGCTCGATAAAGCGCTGCAGACGTCCGGTGCGATCGTCGCGTCCCAGCTCCAGCCGAACATCATTATCCAAAGCCAGCTGCCAGGAGTGGCGAGCACTCATGGCTGCCATTTTCAGCGTATATTTGCTGGCCGCTAACATGCTGCTCATGGTCCGATATCCGTCCAGAACATCCTGTTCGCTCCCTTCCGGGCCATAAAGCAACGGCAACTTCTGTTTGCCAATTCGTTCTGCCGGCACGCTGAAGGATTTGCCTTCGGCGTCCACCATGTGCAAATCATTCCAGCGCGCTACCGGAACATATTCCACCAGGTGGATTTTCAGCTCGTCCGGCCACTGCTTGCGTACGCTGGCCTGCTTGATCCACGGTAGGCGTTCAATCTGTTGCTGGATGATATCGACATCCTGCGTCATGAAAGTACCCGGCGATCCCAGCGCCAGGATCGCCTGGCGAATATCGTCGTTGGTGGTGTAATGGCGTTCACCGGTCACCACCAGTCGCGACAGCGGCAGGCGGCTGGCGTCTTTCATCCAGCCAATCACCGCCCAGCCACTCCACAGGACCGTTCCCAACACCATCAGCAGGAAAACCATTCCCGCCAACTGGGTTCCATTGCTGCGGCGCGGGTTGTTATCCACCTCGCGTTCACGCGCATTCAGGGCAGCTTGCGACATATCAGTCGGCCAACTCCAAAATTCTCGCTACCAGCTGCGAGAAGCTTAAACCAGACTGGCGCGCTGCCATCGGCACCAGGCTATGACTGGTCATGCCCGGCGAGGTATTCACCTCAAGCAGATAGAAGCTGCCATCGCTATCCTGCATTACATCCACGCGGCCCCACCCGCTGCAGTCCAGCCCACAGTAGGCACGTAAGGCCAATGCGGCCATTTCGGCCTCTTGTTCCGCGCTCAGGCCACTTGGACAGAAATACTGGGTATCGTCCGAAATGTACTTGGCTTGGTAGTCGTAAAATACGCCTGCCGGCTGAATGCGGATCGAAGGCAGCACCTGGTCGCCCAGCATGGCTACCGTGTATTCCGGGCCGCTCAGCCACTTCTCCACCAGCACGTCGTCGTCATGGCGGAAACCTTCTTCCAACGCCGCTTCAAGCGCATCGCGCTCAGTGACTTTGCTCATGCCGACGCTAGAACCTTCACGGCTCGGCTTGACGATTAACGGCAGGCCCAGAGCTACCACGCGGGCAATCAGCGCCGCTTTCTCTGCACCGGCATACTGCTTGCGGTTCAGCGCTACATAAGGTGCCACCGGCAAACCCATCGACTGCCACACCATTTTGGTACGCCATTTGTCCATGGTCAGCGCCGAAGCCATCACGCCGCTACCGGTATAAGGCAGCTCGAGGAACTCCAGCATCCCTTGCAGGGTGCCGTCTTCGCCACCGCGACCGTGCAATGCGATAAAGACTTTGGTAAACCCGTGTTCTTTCAGTTGGGTCACCGGGAAATCACGGATATCAATGCCGTGGGCATCGATGCCAGCTTCACGCAACCCGGCCAGCACGGCGGCGCCGGATTGCAATGACACTTCACGTTCAGCAGAGGTGCCACCCAGCAGTACGGCAACTTTATCTGCCATGGTGTTCCTCCTCTTTTTTCTGTGGCTGCAGCTTTAGTTCAGCCAGTTTGCGGGCAACTTTACCCACGTTACCGGCACCTTGCACCAGCACCAAATCGTCGGCCTGCAGCAACTGCGCCAGGGTTTCCGGCACGGTATCCGCATCGGAAACCAAAATCGGATCCAGCTTGCCGCGGCTGCGGATGGTGCGGCACAGCGAGCGGCTGTCCGCCCCTGGGATCGCCGTTTCACCTGCGGAATACACGTCCAACATCAGCAGCACGTCCACCTGCGACAGCACGTTGGCGAAGTCGTCATACAGATCGCGCGTACGGGTGTAACGGTGCGGCTGAAAAATCATCACCAGACGCTTGTCCGGCCAACCGGCGCGCGCCGCTTTCAGCGTTGCGTCAACCTCGGTCGGATGGTGACCATAGTCGTCGACCAACATCGCGCTGCCACTTTTGCCGTTTACCGGCTCCAACGGGAATTCGCCGAGGGAATCAAAGCGGCGACCTGTACCTTGGAAGCCGGCCAGCGCACGCAGGATATCTGCGTCGTCGATGCCTTCCTCTGTTGCCACTGCCACTGCCGCCGCGGCGTTCAACGCGTTGTGACGGCCCGGTGCGTTCAGGGTTACCGTCATTAACGGTTTGTCCTGACGGCTCAGCGTAAAGTGGCCCTGCGGCCCAACCTGGCGGTAGCTCTCGATGCGTACGTCGGCATCGTCACTGAAACCGTAGGTGGTAATATGGCGGCCCACCCGTGGCAGCAGTTCGCGCACCACCGGGTCATCAACACACATCACTGCACGGCCATAGAACGGCAGGTTGTGCAAAAAGTTGATAAACGTCTGCTTCAGATTTTCAAAGTCGCCTTGGTAGGTTTCCATATGGTCGGCTTCGATATTGGTGACAATCGCCACCATCGGCTGCAAATGCAGGAACGATGCATCGCTCTCATCCGCTTCCGCAATCAGGTAACGGCTGGAACCCAAACGCGCATGGGTACCCGCTGCCTTCACCAGTCCGCCGTTGACAAAGGTCGGGTCCAGACCGGCTTCGGCATAAATGCTCGACACCATCGCCGTGGTGGTGGTTTTGCCGTGCGTACCGGCAACGGCGATACCGTGGCGGAAGCGCATCAGTTCGGCCAGCATCTCTGCGCGACGGATCACCGGGATACGCGCCTCCCGGGCGGCGACAAGCTCCGGGTTGTCGGCGGAAATGGCGGTAGAAACCACCACTACGCTGGCATCCAGCACGTTTTCCGGGCGGTGATGGAAGTAAATCGTCGCCCCGAGCGCGCTCAACTGTTGGGTTACCGGATTCGGTGCCAGATCGGAACCGCTGATTTGATAACCTTCGTTAGCCAACACTTCGGCGATACCACCCATGCCGGCGCCACCGATGCCGACAAAGTGAATGTGCCGGACGCGTCGCATCTCAGGCACGATAGTACGTAGTTTCGCCAGTTGTTGTGTATTCATCACTCTCTCTAATCCGGGTCCGGCATACCGGGCCCCTGTATGACATTCTTTAATTCAGGCCCAGCGTACCGAACCCCTGCAAATTATTTGGCGACCCGCACCAGCTCCGCCGCCACACGCTCGGTAGCATCCGGGATGGCTACAGCGCGCGCCTTTTCAGCCATTGCCAACAGCGTTGGACGATCCCAACTGGCCAGCAGTTCAGCCACCACATCGGCGTTAAACTGCGGCTGTTCGATAATCTTCGCCGCACCGGCTTCCTCCAGCGGACGAGCATTCCAATATTGCTGACGGTCTTTGTGCTGGAATGGCACAAAGATCGCTGGCAGACCTGCTGCTGCGATCTCACTGACGGTCAGAGCACCAGAGCGGCACACCACCACATCAGCCCAGGCGTAGGCGGCAGCCATGTCATCAATAAACTCGGCCACCTTGTGCTGTGTCTGCCCTACCCTCTCGTAGTCGCGCAGCACATTTTCCAGCGCACCTTTACCTACCTGATGCCAGAGCGTTATTTTATCGCCCAATCTCGCCGCGACTTCAGGAACTGTCTGATTCAGTACCCGCGCCCCCTGACTTCCGCCAATCACCAACACACGGAGAGGCCCTTCACGCCCGATCAAACGTTCTGCCGGTAGCGGTAACGCCAGTACATCGGTACGAACCGGATTACCCACCACCGCCGCGTTCGGGAACGCGCCAGGGAATGCCTGCAAAACGGTTTTGGCAATACGCGCCAGCCAACGGTTGGTCAGCCCGGCAATACCGTTTTGTTCGTGCAAAACCACCGGGATACCGCACAACCATGCCGCCAAACCGCCAGGGCCGGAAACATAACCGCCCATGCCCAGCACCACGTCCGGCTGATAGTTGCGCATTATCGCCTTCGCCTGGCGTACCGCGTGCCAGATACGCAACGGGGCGCTCAACTGGGCCTTCAGCCCTTTGCCGCGCAGGCCGGAAATACGGATGAAATCAATCTCGATCCCGTGCTTTGGCACCAGATCGGCTTCCATTCGGTCTGCGGTTCCAAGCCAGCGCACCTGCCAGCCCTGCGCCATCAGATGATGTGCGACCGCCAGTCCCGGGAACACGTGTCCACCGGTACCGCCTGCCATCACCATTAAACGCTTAGGTTTCCCGCTCATCCCTTACCTCTTCACAAACGCCTGGGCTTTAGCCAGACGCGTTTCATAATCAATACGCAATAACAACACGATCGCCGTCGACATAATCAGCAGGCTCGAGCCGCCGTAGCTTATCAATGGAAGCGTCAGACCTTTGGTCGGCAACATACCTGCCGCGGCACCGACGTTAACCAGCGCCTGGAAGCTAAACCACACACCAATTGAGCAGGCCAAAAAGCCGGAAAAACGTTGATCCAGCTCCAGCGCACGGCGGCCAATCGACATGGCACGAAAAGCGACGCAGAATACCATTAACAATGCAAAAACCACACCGATATAGCCCAGTTCTTCTCCTAAAATCGAGAAGATAAAGTCGGTGTGCGCTTCCGGTAAATACTCGAGTTTCTGTACCGAGTTCCCCAACCCCTGTCCCCAGAACTCACCGCGGCCAAAGGCCATCAGCGACTGGGTCAACTGGTAGCCGCTGCCGAACGGATCGGCCCATGGATTCCAGAACGAGGTCACGCGGCGCATACGGTAAGGTTCGGCAATGATCAACAGCACCACCGCGAAAGCACCGGAGCCGATAATCGCCAGGAACTGCCACATTTTGGCACCGGCCAGGAACAGCATCGCCAGCGTAGTAATGAACAGCACGACCACGGTACCGAGGTCAGGCTGGGCCAGCAGCAATACCGCCAGCACCACCATTACACCCATTGGCTTGCAGAACCCCCAAAAGTTGGAGCGCACTTCTTCAACCTTGCGCACCAGATAACTTGCCAGGTAGCAGAACAGCGACAGCTTGGACAGCTCTGCCGGCTGAATACGCAACGGGCCCAGCGCGATCCAGCGCGATGCGCCATTTACCGAGCTGCCGACCACCAATACGATCAACAACATCACAATCGACATCAGCAGCATGACGTTGCTGTAGCGCTGCCAGACTTCCATCGGAATGCGCAGCGTCACCATCGACAGGCCGAACGCCAGGCCGAGGTAAAGCGCATCACGTTTGGCGAACAGGAAAGGATCGTCCGCCAGGCGCTGACCGATCGGCATCGATGCCGAGGTCACCATCACAAAACCGATAATGGCCAACCCAAAGGTCAGCCACAGTAAGGTGCGATCGTACAGCACCATATTGACCGAGTCGTTATCGCGCGATCCCGCGACCCAGTTTTTAAACAGTTCGGTCAGCCCGAAGTTCGGCAAGCGTAGTCTCATCCGCCGAGCTCCTGTGCCAGGCGGGCGAACTCGTCGCCACGCACTTCAAAATTACGGAACTGATCCAGACTGGCGCATGCCGGTGACAGCAACACCATATCGCCGGACTGCACCCGACCGGCTATCACCTGCATCGCCTGTTCCATGGTCTCTGTCAGAGTTGCGACCTCCGGTCGCAGCTGCGCCAGCTGTTCGCCATCACGGCCAAAACAGTAAAGGCGGACGTTATCGCCCTGCAGATACTGCGCCAGCGGGGAAAAGTCGGCAGACTTGCCGTCGCCGCCCAGCAGCAAATGCAGCGTGCCGTTAACCTGCAAACCATTCAACGCCGCTTCGGTGCTGCCAACGTTGGTGGCTTTGGAATCGTTAATCCAGCGTACGCCGTTATGTTCCCACGCCAGTTGGAAGCGATGCGCCAGGCCGGTAAAAGTGGTGAGCGCTTTCAGGCTGGAGGCGCGCGGGATATTCACCGCATCGGCCAATGCCAACGCCGCCAGCGCATTGGTGTAGTTGTGACGGCCGGTCAGCTTCATCTCGCGGGTATTGAGGATTTTCTCGCCACGAACGCGCAGCCAGGTTTCACCCAGTTGGCGGTTCAAATGGTAGTCGCCCACATCGGCACCGAAGCTGATGCAGCGCTCATCGGCACCGCGAACCGGCATGGTCAGCGCATCATCCGCATTGACTACGCAGACTTCAGCATTTTCATAAACACGCAGTTTGGCTGCACGATACTGCTGCAGGCCAAACGGATAGCGGTCCATGTGATCTTCGGTGACGTTCAAAATGGTCGCCGCGGCCGCATGCAGGCTGAAGGTGGTTTCCAGTTGGAAACTTGATAGCTCCAGCACGTACAGTTGGCACTCCTGACGTAACAAACTCAGCGCAGGCAGGCCGATATTGCCGCCCACGCCCACCGCCCAACCGGCTGCTTTCGCCATCTCCCCCACCAGGGTAGTGACGGTGCTTTTGCCATTAGAGCCGGTGATGGCTACGATCGGTGCCTGTGCTTCGCGGCAGAACAGCTCGACGTCGCCGACAATTTCCACGCCGGCATCCGCTGCGGCGCTTAATGCCGGGGTGGCCAGCGCCATACCCGGGCTGGCAACGATCAAATCAGCCGCCAACAGCCAGTCCTGATTCAAATCGCCCAGATGGCGCTCAACGCTTTCAGGCAGCTTGTCCAGCCCTGACGGTGAGATGCGGGTATCCATAACGCGTGGCGTCACGCCGCGCGCCATAAAGAAATCAACACAGGACAGGCCGGTAAGGCCCAGCCCGATGATGACCACTTTTTTACCCTGATAATCCGCCATAATTACCGCACCTTCAGCGTCGCCAGGCCAATCAGCACCAGCATCAGCGAAATAATCCAGAAGCGCACGATCACACGCGGCTCTGGCCAGCCCTTCAATTCATAGTGGTGGTGAATCGGTGCCATGCGGAAAATACGTTGTCCGCGCAGCTTGAACGACCCCACCTGCAAAATGACCGACAGCGTTTCAACCACGAACACGCCGCCCATAATCAACAGTAAAAACTCTTGGCGCAGCAGCACCGCGATAGTGCCCAGCGCGCCGCCCAGTGCCAGTGAGCCAACATCGCCCATAAAGACCTGGGCCGGGTAGGTGTTGAACCACAGGAAGCCCAGACCGGCACCCACGATGGCGGTACAGACAATCACCAGTTCACCGGCGTGACGCAGATAAGGAATGTGCAGGTAGTTGGCGAAGTTCATGTTACCGGTCGCCCAGGCCACCAGCGCAAATCCCGCCGCCACGAACACCGTTGGCATAATCGCCAGGCCATCCAGCCCGTCGGTCAGGTTGACCGCGTTACTGGTGCCGACAATCACAAAGTACGCCAACAGCACGTATAACAGGCCCAGCTGCGGCATGATGTCCTTAAAGAACGGCACAACCAGCTCGGTGGCTGGCGTGTCTTTTCCTACGGCATACATGGCGAAAGCAACCACCAGCGCAATCACCGACTGCCAGAAATATTTCCAGCGGGCAATCAGCCCCTTGGTGTCTTTGCGAACCACCTTGCGGTAGTCATCTACGAAACCGACGATGCCGTAGCCCACCAGGACAAACAGTACGCACCACACGTAAGGGTTGGACGGATAGGCCCACATCAGCACCGAAACGGTGATGGAGGTCAGGATCATGATGCCGCCCATGGTCGGCGTGCCGCGCTTGCTGAAATGCGACTCTGGACCGTCGTTACGCACCACCTGGCCGAAGGACATCTCCTGCAGGCGTTTAATCACCCGCGGCCCCATCCACAAGGAGAGGAACAGCGCGGTCAGCAGGCTGACAATGGCTCGGAACGTCAGGTAGGAAAAGACGTTGAAGCCGGAATAATATTTGACCAAATGTTCGGCCAGCCAAACTAACATGGTGCTTTCTCCTGTAACGCGCGTACTACCTGCTCCATTGCGGCACTACGTGAACCCTTAATTAACACGGTAATTACCGCATGTTCCGACAGTAATTCCGCCACGCGCGCGATCACTGCTGCCTTATCCTGAAAATGTTCGCCATTACTCGAAGCTTCAATCAGCACCTGGCTTAACGGGCCGACGCCCAATACCTTGTCGACCCCGGCCAACCGGGCGGCTTCACCCACCTGACGGTGACACTCTTCGGCTTCTGCCCCCAACTCAGCCATGTCGCCCACCACCATCACGCGGTAGCCAGGCATTTCCGCCAGTACCTGTGCGGCGGCGGTCATTGAACCGACGTTGGCGTTATAGCTGTCATCCAGCAGCAGTTGATGGTCAGAAAGCGCAATCGGGAACAAACGCCCCGGCACCGCCTGCAATTGCTTGAGACCCTGACGCACGGCCTCCAGCGATGCCCCGGCCGACATGGCCAGCGCCGCAGCGGCCAACGCATTGGCTACGTTATGACGACCCGGCAACGGTAGTGCAATCTCCGCAGTGCCGAACGGACTGTGCAGCCTAAACTGCGTGCCCTTACCATTCACCTGCACATCGCTGGCAAAGAAATCAACGCCTTCCGCCGCCTGCGGCGAGAAGCGCCAGACTATTTTGCCGTCCAGCATGCTCTGCCAGTGCGGCCAGTCGTTGTTGTCGGCGTTGAGGATCGCCACGCCGTCAGCCGGTAAACCGGAAAAAATTTCGCCTTTCGCCTGAGCGACACCGGCCAAAGAGCCAAAGCCTTCCAGGTGGGCGGCCGCCAGGTTATTCACCAGGGCGGTTTGCGGACGGGTTAATGCGGTGGTGTAAGCAATCTCGCCAATATGGTTGGCGCCCAGCTCAATCACGGCAAAGTCATGCTGCGGCTGTAAACGCAACAACGTCAGCGGCACGCCGATATCGTTGTTGAAGTTGCCGGCGGTATACAGCACTTCACCGCATTCACGCAGAATGGCCGCGGCCATTTCCTTCACCGAGGTTTTGCCCGATGAACCGGTTAACGCCACTACGCGAGTTGGAACCTGCTGGCGAACCCAGGCAGCAAACTGTCCCAGCGCCAAACGGGTGTCTTTCACCACCAGTTGCGGAACCTCCACCAATAAGCGCTTACTTACCAGCAGTGCCCCGGCGCCAGCAGCTATCGCATCAACAGCAAAATCGTGAGCGTCGAAACGCTCGCCTTTCAATGCCACAAACAGGCAACCTGCGGTTACCTGACGGGTATCTGTCGTCACCTCAACGATTTGGCAATCGGCGCCGAGCAACTCAGCGTCCAATACATCGGCCAGTGTCCGCAGAGAGACAGGGATCATGCTACTACCCCCAGCAGACGCGCGACGGTGGTGCGATCGGAGTAATCCAGACGGCGATTCCCCACCAGTTGGTAGTCCTCGTGGCCTTTACCTGCCACCAGTACCACGTCTTGTTCTTTAGCTTGCATGATGGCGCTGGTTACCGCTTCCGCACGACCGTGGATCACCAGAGCGCGTCCGGCGTCCAGCAGGCCAGTAAGGATATCGGCGATAATCGCCTGCGGTTCCTCGGTACGAGGGTTATCGTCGGTCACGACCACGCGATCGGCGAACTGTTCAGCGATACCGCCCATCAACGGACGTTTGCCTTTATCACGATCGCCGCCGCAGCCAAACACGCACCACAACTGCCCCACGCAGTGCAGACGCGCGGCTTCCAATGCTTTTTCCAGCGCGTCCGGGGTGTGGGCGTAATCGACCACTACCGTCGGTTTACCCGGCGCGTTGAACACTTCCATGCGGCCACAGACCGGCTGCAGCTGATTGCCGGTGGCAACCAATTTAGCCAGCGGATAACCCAACGACAGCAGCGTCGCCAGTGCCAGCAGCAGATTGCTGACGTTGAACGCCCCCATCAGACGGCTTTCAATCTCGCCGTCGCCCCAACTTGAGCTGAAGTGGATAGTGGCGCCGTTATCGTGATAGTTGACCGCGGTAGTCTTCAGCCAGCGACCATGGCAGCCTGGTTGCAGGTTATCCTGCATGGTGACGGCCACCGCATCCGGCAATTTGCTTAACCAGCGCTGACCGACTTCGTCATCGGCATTGATAATCGCCTGGCCCACTTCGTGACCGGCGAACAGCGACCACTTGGCCGCTTCGTAATTGGCCATGTCACCGTGGTAATCAAGATGGTCGCGGCTCAGATTGGTAAACACGGCAGCGGCAAACGGCAACGCCGCCACACGGTGTTGCACCAGGCCGTGGGAAGAGACTTCCATCGCGGCAAGGGTCGCGCCCTGATCAACCAGTTCGTTTAGCACGTGCTGAATATCTACCGCAGAACCGGTGGTATTCTCGGTTGGGCATACCTGACCCAGCAGACCGTTGCCCACGGTGCCCATCACTGCGCTGGTTTCACCGAGCAGTTGGCCCCATTGTGCCAGCAATTGAGTGGTGGTGGTCTTGCCGTTGGTTCCGGTGACGCCGACCAGACGCAGACGCTCTGACGGCTCCTGGTAAAAACGACCGGCCAGCGCGGAAAGACGCTGATTGAGCTGGCTCAGATAAATCACCGGCACGCCGTGCATTTCAGTCATAGCGCCGTCTTCAGCCTGACCTTCAGCTTCGGCAATCACAGCGGCAACGCCCTGCGCGATAGCCTGCGGAATATAGCGACGTCCATCTGCCTGATGGCCAACAACGGCGACAAACAGATCCCCGGCAGCCGCAATACGGCTGTCTAATGTCATTTCCCGCAGCGCGCACCCGGGTGCCGTTGGCACCCACGGAGCGAGTAAGTCGCGCAAATTACGATCGGCCACCTGAACCCTCTTTTCTGTTAATTACAAAATCGCTTTTCTCACCGGTAGGTAACGCGTCCGGTTCGACGTTCATGGTGCGCAACACGCCGCCCATGATGGCGCCAAATACCGGTGCGGAGATCGCACCACCGTAGTATTTCCCACCCTGCGGGTCATTGATGACCACCACCAGAGCAAAACGGGGATTACTTGCCGGCGCAACGCCGGCGGTATAAGCGATGTATCTATTGACGTATTTGCCGTCCGGCCCCACCTTTTTGGCAGTACCGGTTTTGATGGCAATTCGGTAGCCCTTGATCGCGGCTTTCACCCCACCGCCGCCCGGCAGGGCAACGCTTTCCATCATGTGCACCACGGTGCGCACCAGAGGTTCAGGGAACACGCGCTCACCGGCAACCGGTGGGTCAACCTTGGTAATCGACAGCGGACGATAAACGCCCAGGCTGCCGATCGTGGCGTAGACTCGCGCTAACTGTAACGGGGTTACCATTAGCCCATAGCCGAAAGAGAAGGTGGCCCTCTCTATGTCAGACCACCGTTGTTTTTTTGGGTATATGCCACTGCTTTCTCCGACCAGCCCCAAATTGGTCGCTTTTCCCAATCCAAAACGAGAGTAAGTATCTACTAACGCTGAGGACGGCATCGATAACGCCAGTCGTGAAACACCGACGTTACTCGACTTCTGCAAGACCCCGGTCAGGGAGAGTTCCGCATAACGCGCAACGTCCCTGATTTCCTTGCCGTTGATACGGTAAGGGACGGTATTGAGCACGCTGTTTTCTTTCACAATGCCGTGCTGTAATGCCGTCATGACCACCATAGGTTTTACGGTGGAGCCGGGTTCAAAAATATCGGTGATAGCACGGTTACGCATGGTTTCTTTCGGCGTACCGGCCATATTGTTCGGGTTGTAAGACGGGCTGTTGGCCATCGCCAACACTTCCCCGGTGTTCACGTCCACCAGTACCGCAGTACCGGATTCAGCCTTGTTGAACGCCACGGCGTTGTTCAGCTCACGATAAACCAGCGCCTGCAGACGTTCGTCGACGCTCAGCACCAGGTTATGCGCCGCCTGGCTGTCGACCGAAGAGATGTCCTCGATCACCCTGCCAAAACGGTCTTTACGTACGGTTCTTTCGCCCGGTTGCCCGGTCAGCCAGCGGTCGAAGCTCTTCTCTACGCCTTCAATCCCCTGACCGTCGATGTTGGTCACGCCGATGATATGCGAGGTCACCTGGCCGGATGGATAGTAACGGCGAGACTCCTGACGCAGGTAAATCCCCGGCAGTTTCAGCTTGTGGATATAGTCGCCAATCGCCGGGTTCACCTGGCGCGCCAGGTAGACAAAGCGCCCTTTTGGGTTGGCGTTAATGCGAGTGGAAAGCTGATCCAGCGGGATATTCAGCGCATCAGACAGCGCCTTCCAGCGGCTGTCCAGCGTTATGCCGCCGCGCTCATTGAGCTCTTTCGGATCGGCCCAAATGGCGTTCACCGGCACACTCACCGCCAGCGGCCGCCCTGAGCGATCGCTGATCATGCCGCGCGAAGTGGGCACTTCCTGCACGCGCAGTGAACGCATGTCGCCTTCTTTCACCAGGCGGTCCGGATTAATCACCTGCAGATAAGCCACACGCAGCATCAACCCAACCAACGCCAGCAAAATACAGCCGCACAGCAACGCAAAACGCCAGCTTACAAAGCTGGCCTGATCTTCCTGGCGTTTCAACTTACCGGGCCGTGCTGCTTTCATGCGTTCCCTTTCTACTCCGTGTAGTGATTTCAGTTAAATCATTCATTGTTTAACGATGATATTTTCCTGCGATGGATCAACATGTTGCATCTGCAGTTTTTCAGTAGCAATGCGCTCTACCCGACTGTGGTCCCCAAGAGCATTCTCTTCCAGAATCAGGTTGCGCCACTCAATGTCCAGAGCATCTCGCTCTAAAACCAGCTGCTCGCGCTCGGCGGTGAGCAAACGGGTGCGGTGCGCGGTAGTCACCACAAACACCGCTGACACCAACGAGGCAATCAGTAAAATCAACGGGATCTTGGCGTTACGCAGCAGATCGCCGCCAATCACCCCGACCAGGCCATGACGCTCGTTACCAATCACGCGGACATCCTCTCGGCAATACGCAGCACCGAGCTACGTGCGCGCGGGTTTTCCGCCACTTCAGCATCCCCAGGCATCATCTTGCCCAGCGCTTTCAGCGTGCGACCGCCCATACTGCGCAATTGCGCTTCGGTCAGCGGAATACCGGCCGGCACCTGAGCACCACGGCTGTGGTGGCGCATAAAGCGTTTAACGATACGGTCTTCCAGCGAGTGGAAACTGATCACCGACAGGCGCCCCTGCGGAGCCAGCACTTCCAGCGCGCCGTCCAGCGCACGTTCGATCTCTTCCAACTCACTGTTGATGTAGATGCGGATCGCCTGGAAACTGCGGGTTGCCGGGTGCTTGTGCTTGTCCCGGAACGGGCTGGCGTTGGCGATCAAATCGGCCAGCTGTTTGGTGCGAGTCATCGGGTCGACCTGATTTCTTTCCACGATGGCGCGAGCGATACGCTTGGCAAAACGCTCTTCACCAAAGGTTTTCAGCACCCAGGCAATGTCGTCGGCTTCCGCTTTCATTAGCCACTCGGAGGCGGACTGACCGCTTGAGGAGTCCATACGCATATCCAGCGGCCCATCACGCATGAAGGAGAAACCGCGCTCTGCGTCATCCAACTGCGGCGACGAAACGCCCAGATCGAGTAAAATACCGTCAATCTGCCCCACAAGTTCGCGTTCCCGCACATAGTGTGACAAATCAGAAAAAGGGCCGTGTACGATGCTAAAACGAGGATCTTCAATAGACTTGGCGGCTGCAATCGCCTGTGGGTCGCGGTCAATTGCCAGCAAACGCCCTTCCGGCCCCAACTGGGACAGAATCAGACGCGAATGGCCACCGCGGCCAAAAGTACCGTCGATATATGTGCCGTTACTGCGAATATTAAGGCCGTTAACTGCCTCATCCAACAGTACGGTGGTGTGTTTATAATTTTCCAACATGCTTATAGCGACAAGTCCTGTAGCCGCTCAGACAACGGTTCCTGAGTCGACTGTTCTGCGTCAATATCATCCTTGACTTGTTGATACCAGGTCTGTTCATCCCACAGTTCAAACTTGTTGAACTGCCCGACCAGCATCACTTCTTTGGTAAGCCCGGCGTGTTGGCGTAGCGTTGTCGCTAACAGCAACCGACCGGCGCTATCCATCTGACACTCACTGGCATGTCCCAACAGCAAACGCTGAACGCGGCGCTCGGCGGGATTCATACTCGACAGACGGGATAACTTTTGCTCAATAATTTCCCATTCGGGCAGTGGGTAAAGCAGTAGGCAGGGCTGATGGAGGTCAATGGTACAAACCATTTGGCCTAGAGATTGCTCGTTCAGCAATTCCCGGTAACGGGTAGGTACGGCAAGCCGCCCTTTGCTGTCGAGATTAACCATCGTTGCTCCACGGAACATGCCTGAGCTACCCCTCCACGACCGTTTTCACCACTTTACCCCACAAATTCCCACATAATGGAGTTTACGGAGGGTATGAAAACCTTGTCAAGCCAGAGCGCCAGCGCTTTGGCAATATTTCTTCGGCCATTTTGGGATCTGGCTCGCGAAAGGAACGCTATTTATTAGATGATTAAAAATTAACACCATGATAAACGGGGAGAAATTTCTAAGCGGAAAGAGCGTGATTAAAAACCTGACAAATTGGCGATTAATTAACTCAATACTTCCTTCTGCAATCGATGTCTCATTTTTTAGCTCGGCAATCACATCCCTGTAACCCGGTGCGACCCGCACCGGACAAGGCTCGGCGCAAACTCGCCCTAAAGCCGAACCAGGGCTTAAGCCATTGAGTTAATAACACTCAACGGTTATTAGGCTACAGGCCGGCCGCTATTTTACTTCAATTAAAGCCTCGGTGATAAGTTCACTGAAAAAATAAATGGCTCGGATATTACGAAGGGAGCTAATTTCGATTTAAATCAATTTATTGAGATTATTCTCAAAACACCTGTTTACAATTATGGTTTCATTTCCTTACATCATTTATTCCCACAATTTTTACTGTGAAAAAGCGCCCCCTCGCAAAAAATAATGCAACTCATTGTTTTTAATTGAATAGTTTGAAATCATCCACTTTTAATCCCTTCGCGCCATATTCCTCAGCCAGAGCTCAGCACAAAAACCACGCAACGCCTTTAAATAAAAATATTAAGCTACTTATCCAATTAAAGTCAGAATCGTAAACTACAAGAAGAAGAAAAAATAAAAATTAACAACCAAAAAACAAAAAATAAACAAAACATTAACAAAAAATCATGGAGATTGCATCATGCTTTCGCCTGTTGCTCACTGGCGCAGCGCCGCTGCCGATACTTTTGCACTGGTGGTGTACTGCTTCATCGCCGGCATGGCGATAGAAATGCTGGTGTCCGGTATGAACTTTCAACAATCACTCTCATCCCGTTTGCTGTCGATCCCGGTAAATATCCTGATCGCCTGGCCTTATGGGCGCTATCGCGATCTGTTTCTCCGTGTCGCCAGGCGCTTCCATCGCCAACCCTTTTTACTGCGTAACCTGGCCGATCTGTTGGCCTATGTCAGTTTCCAATCACCGGTCTATGCCGCCATCTTGTGGAGCGTCGGTGCCGATGGGCAACAAATCATCACGGCGGTGATCAGCAACGCCGTGGTATCAATGGGAATGGGCGTGGTGTATGGCTATTTTCTCGAATACTGCAGAAAGTTGTTCAGGGTGGCGGGCTACGTGTGAAGCAGGAGCGCAACGGGGCGCTCCTGTTTGGGTTTACTTCCGGCTAAGGCTGCCGCGGCGGAACAAATTACGGCGGATACGCGTCAGACCCGGTTTGGGTTTACGCGGCTCATCCAGGCTGGCCAGTACCAGTTCAAGTACCCGCTCAGCCACGTCACGGTGGCGCTGAGCGACCGCCAGAACCGGACACTCGAGGAAGTCCAGCAGCTCGTGATCGCCGAAGGTGGCGATCGCCAGGTCGGTCGGCAAACGGCCACGTTGCTTCAGCGTCACATCCATCACACCTTGCAGTAAAGAGAATGAGGTAGTGAACAACGCCTGGGGCATCGGATGGGTTTTCAGCCATTCGGCAAACAGCACGCCGGCCGCCTCACGCTCATAGCTGTTGGCATACAGATAGTCGACAGGTCGTTCGTCATCCTGCCAGGCTTCGCGGAAGCCCTGCTCACGCAGGAAGCTGACGGAAAGCTCCGGCAATGCTCCCAGATACAGTACCGACTCCGCCGGGAAGGTGCGAAGTTCTTGCGCCAGTGCGAAGGAATCCTCTTGGTCGGCCCCTACCACGCTGATGAAATGCTCGCGATCCAGCGCCCGATCCAGTGCGATAATTGGCAGCGGATCATTGGCCCAGCGCTGATAGAACGGATGCTCCGGCGGCAAGGCGGTAGAAACGATTAACGCGTCGACCTGGCGTTGCAGCAGATGCTCAATACAGCGCATTTCGTTATCCGGCTGATCTTCCGAACAGGCAATCAACAGTTGATAACCACGCTGACGGGCCTGACGCTCCAGATAATTGGCGATGCGGGTGTAGCTGGTGTTTTCCAGATCCGGTATCACCAGACCGATTGAACGAGTTCGCCCTGCGCGCAGCCCTGCCGCGACGGCATTCGGGTGATAGTTGTGCTCCCTGACCACGGCCATCACTTTTTCGACGGTTTTATCGCTGACACGATACTGCTTCGCCTTGCCGTTGATGACATAACTGGCCGTGGTGCGCGAAACGCCTGCGAGACGGGCGATTTCATCCAGTTTCACGTTAACCCCTTAATGACGCTGAAAATAGAAGTGAAAATCATGCTCGGATTAACCATCGCATCCTGTGCGGTTATTCAATCCAGCCTCTGCGATCTAACCGCAGAAAACACTACCTAGCAACCGCTTTTGCCGAAAGGTGCCAGCAAACGGGCAAAAAACCCCGAAAAACAAAGGGCGCAGCCTAGCCGCGCCCTTAGATTATGCCAATATCACGCCTCAGCGCATGATTTTATCGCCGCGCGACACGCCGACCACACCGGAACGTGCCACTTCAACAATTTCGGCCACTTCACGCACCGCGCTCAGGAACGCATCCAGCTTGTCGCTGGTGCCCGCCAGCTGAACGGTGTACAGCGTGGCCGTGACGTCAACAATTTGACCGCGGAAAATGTCGGCGCAGCGTTTCACCTCTTCCCTGCCATAACCGCTGGCCTGCAGCTTCACCAGCATGATTTCACGCTCAACGTGAGCACCCTGGACCAGTTCACTAACGCGCAGCACGTCCACCAGCTTGTGCAGCTGTTTTTCGATCTGCTCCAATACCTTCTCATCGCCGACGGTTTGAATCGTCATACGTGACAGAGTGGGGTCGTCGGTCGGTGCTACCGTCAGGCTTTCAATGTTGTAACCGCGCTGAGAGAACAAACCCACCACACGCGATAACGCACCGGATTCATTTTCCAGCAATACAGATAAAATACGGCGCATGATCAGGTCCTCTCCGTTTTGCTTAACCACATTTCGTCCATGCTTCCACCACGAATCTGCATTGGGTAAACATGTTCGGTTTCATCGACGGTCACGTCGACAAATACCAGGCGCTCTTTCTCGGCCAGCGCCTGAGCCAGTTTGCTTTCCAGTTCATCCGGCGTGCGAATGGCGATGCCCACGTGGCCGTAAGCCTCGGCCAGTTTGACGAAGTCCGGCAAGGAATCCATATAAGACTGGGAGTGACGGCCGGAATAAATCATGTCCTGCCACTGCTTCACCATGCCCAGATAGCGGTTATTAAGATTCACTACGATCACCGGCAGGTTGTATTGCAGCGCGGTGGACAGTTCCTGAATGTTCATCTGGATACTGCCGTCGCCGGTGACACAGACCACGGTTTCGTCAGGTAGCGCCAGCTTCACGCCCAGCGCCGCTGGCAGACCAAAGCCCATGGTGCCCAATCCGCCGGAGTTGATCCAGCGGCGTGGTTTGTCGAACGGGTAATAGAGTGCCGCGAACATCTGGTGCTGACCGACATCGGAGGTGACATAAGCGCCCCCCTTGGTCAACCGATGCAGGGTTTCGATCACTGCCTGCGGCTTAATGGTGCCGCTGTTTTTGTCGTAGCCCAGGCAATCACGCGCACGCCACTGTTCGATAGACTGCCACCAGTCGCGCAACGCATCGTGGTCCTGCGCTTTATCTTCCTGCGCCAGCAGCTCCAACATCTGGGTCAACACCTGTTTGGCGTCACCGACAATCGGAATATCGGCGTCTACCGTCTTGGAAATTGAGGTAGGGTCGATGTCGATGTGCAACACGGTAGCGTTCGGGCAGTATTTGGCCAGGTTGTTGGTGGTGCGATCGTCAAAACGCACGCCGACGGCAAAGATCACGTCAGAATTATGCATGGTTTTGTTGGCTTCATAAGTCCCATGCATGCCGAGCATTCCTACGCTCTGCCGATGCGTGCCGGGGAAGGCGCCTAACCCCATCAGGGTACAGGTGACCGGCAGATTCAGCTTCTCCGCCAGTTCCAGCAGCTCAGCGTCACAGGCCGAGTTGATCGCCCCGCCACCGACGTACATAACAGGCTTTTTAGCCGTCAGAATGGTGTGCAGTGCTCGCTTGATCTGCCCGCGGTGCCCTTGCACCGTCGGGTTATAGGAACGCATGCTCACTTCCTGCGGATAGGCGTAAGGCATTCTCACTGCCGGGCCCACGATGTCTTTCGGCAAGTCGATCACCACCGGTCCAGGGCGGCCGGTTGAGGCCAGATAAAAAGCCTTTTTCAGTATGCCGGGAATATCTTCGGTACGTTTGACCAAGAAGCTGTGTTTCACCACCGGGCGAGAAATCCCGACCATGTCGCACTCCTGGAAGGCATCATAGCCAATCAGCGAGCTGGGAACCTGACCGGAAAGCACCACCATCGGAATGGAGTCCATATAGGCGGTTGCAATACCGGTGATCGCATTGGTCGCTCCAGGGCCAGAAGTCACCAGCACTACCCCCACCTCACCGGTCGCACGCGCATAGCCATCGGCCATATGCACCGCACCTTGCTCATGGCGCACCAATATGTGGTCGATCCCTCCGACCGTATGCAGGGCGTCGTAGATATCGAGTACCGCCCCGCCCGGATAACCGAATACATGCTTAACGCCTTGATCGATCAACGATCGGACGACCATCTCGGCTCCTGACAACATCTCCATGGGTTTGCCTCCAGGCTAACTTATTCTTATCTGGCACCGGAACGTGGCACCTGTTGTGGGGCAATACCCCAAAATTTTTATGGATTGACTATAACCCATTAACATAACGTCAGAAGATAAGGCAGGCAAACGGCAAAATGGCACAACAAAAGAAAGGTTACTAGCAACGGGCTGGGGATCGGGGATTTACAAAAACAATGCACTAGCCGCCGGCAAATCGGGCTAGGCATTGTTTCAGTCAGGTGGAGAATTACAGAACTATATCAGGCAAGAATGATGTTGATTTTTTAACCGGATTATCTGCCCCGGCAAAAGAATTAAGTCTTATCCTGGTACATCGAGTCAATCTCACTCTGGTAGCGCTGCAAAATCACCTTACGACGCAGCTTTAGCGTTGGCGTCAGCTCACCCAACTCCATCGAAAAGGCCGCCGGCAGCAGGGTAAACTTCTTCACCTGTTCGAACCGTGCCAACTCTTTTTGCATCTCACGCAGACGGCTTTCGAACATTTCCAGAATATGGCTGTGGCGCAGCAATTCAAGCCGATCCTGGTATTTCAGGTTGATGGATTTGGCATATTCTTCCAGCGATTCAAAACTGGGCACAATCAAAGCGGAGACAAATTTGCGGGCATCCGCGATAATCGCCACCTGTTCGATAAAGCGATCCTGCGCCAGCGTGCCTTCAAGCATCTGCGGCGCAATATACTTGCCGCCGGAGGTTTTCATCAGATCCTTAAGACGCTCGGTGATAAACAGATTTCCCCCTTCATCTATGGCACCGGCGTCACCGGTCTTCAACCAGCCATCTGCAGTAAAGGAGGCGGCGGTTTCCAGCGGCTTATTGAAATAACCGCGCATCACCACCAGGCCACGCACCTGAATTTCATTTTCCTCGCCAATACGCACCTCAACCCCTGGCAGCGGTTTACCAATCGAGCCAAAGCGGAAATTGCTCTCTTCCCAGCAGGAAACGGTGGCGCAGGTCTCGGTCATGCCATAGCCATATTTGATGTTAATGCCCATCGCCTGGAAAAACAGAATGACGTTGTCGTCCAGTTTGGCACCGGCGGCCGGCAAAAAGCGCACCCGCCCACCGAGGATCCCGCGCAGTTTGCTCAGTACCAGTTTGTCGGCCCAGCGGTAGGAAAGATCAAACAGCTTGCCCAGTGGTTTACCGGCGCGTTCCTGTAAAAACTTGCGTTCACCACAGACAATCGCCCAATGGAACAGAGCCCGACGCAACCAGGGGGCTCGCGCAACTTTCTCGTGCACCGCACTGAAGATTTTTTCATAGAAACGCGGTACCGCGCACATCAGCGTCGGACGTACCGCCGTCATGGCTTCACGCACCCAATCGGTATTCGGCAAAAACACGTTTTGCGCGCCGGAATGCATAATGAAGAAGCTCCAGGCACGTTCGAAAACATGCGACATCGGCAGGAAACTGAGAGAGACATCTTCTTCATTTACCGTCAGCCGCTCATCGTGCAGATAAAGCTGTGCCGCTAGGTTACGGTAATCCAGCATTACCCCTTTGGGTTCGCCGGTGGTACCGGAGGTATAGATCAGCGTAAACAGATCCTGCAGGCAGCAATCGGCAATGCGTTGCTGTAACTGCGATTCAAACGCCGCCAGATCTGCTTCGCGCTCAAAAGTACTCAGGTGTTGAGCAATCTCACAACCGCGCAGATCGGCGGCGTCATCAAATACAATAATGTGGAGCAGTTGCGGGCAGACACCGCGCAACGCGATGGCGGCGTCCACTTGAGCCTGCTCGCCAACGAACAGAATGCGGATATCGGCGTCATTAATGATAAAAGCCGCCTGAGCCGGCGTATTGGTGGCATACAGCGGTACGCTGACCCCACGTAACCGCAGCACGGCCAAATCCGCCAACGACCAAGCCATGCAGTTATTGGCAAAGATCGCGATACGTTCCTGCACGTCGGTCCCCAAAGCCAGCAGCGCACTGACGATACGGTTGATATGCGTATCGACCTGTCGCCAGGTCAGTTGGCTCTCGCCGCTGGGAGACCATTGGCGAAAAGCTGTGCGGTCGGCACGCTGGGAAATTTGGTGCTGTATACGGTGAGTTAAATGGTATTGCAGCAGATTATTGATCATAGCGCCCTGAGCCTGAAATGAATCAAACAGTTAGCGTTGAGCAGGACATCTGGCTCTGCATCTCAGCTTACACGTGCTTACTTTTTTTCGCGCAGTCTACCTACTCCGCGGCGGCGGGAAAAGAGATTTCAGCGTAGAAGTGTGAGCTAAAAATCAGGTTATTTTCACCGCATCCTCCAGTTGGACAGAGGGGCGATGAAAAGGTTTTATTTAGCTCACAAAATGGGTGCTCGACAGGCAGCGAGGTAAACAGATAAAAAAACCAGATGGAATAAATATCTCAGCAGATAATTTTATAATGATATTTTTTAATGAAACTATCGAAATCTTTCGGAAGCGGTTAATTTAGCACAGGTAAGCCAAGATTTATCTTAGAAAAAAACCAAGACAATTCTTAAAAAACGTACGGAAAAATTATTCCCCCAATGGAAAAAATACCACCTCGGGGGTAATAATAGGCTGATTTATTCAGTCAAATCAGACTGGCCAAGCATCACTTTCATCCATTGATGTCCCTTATCCCGTTCAACCGACTCATGCCAGGACAGATAACAGGTCACCTTGTTTTCATTCCAGGGTAAAGGAATAAAACGCAGCTGCAAGGATTCAGCCTGCTGTCGAGCAAGCCAGGCTGGAACAATGGCGATCATGTCAGTACTGGATACTATATTCAGTACGCTGTATAAATCAGTACATTGTTGAGCCACGACTTGTTGCATGGCTTCTTCTATATAGTAGGGTTTACTGAAAGAATAAAAACTCTCGAGTGAAACCACCGCATGTTGCTCCGCCAGGATTTGTTCCGGCGTGATGGACTTTTCTATCCTCGGATGTTTCCTAGAAAGCACCAGCACCAACTCGTCATCAAAAAGCGCCATACTTTTAAACTCTGAAGACTCAAAGCTGGCATAGCCAACAACGAACTCAACCTCCTGGTAGCGCAATTGGTTATCGATGTTATTGGTTATATATGACTTTATTTTTAAATGGGTATGAGGCGCAATTTCCCTCATGTGATTGATTATGGTAGCCCCCAAACGCAAATCAAGCGGACTGCAAATGGCGATGGAGAAGACTCGCTCACTGGTAAAGGGTTCAAACTCCGCGCCGGGCAACTCATTTTGCACCAGCTGCAACGCCTGACGAACCGGCCCAAACAGTTGCTTAGCCCGCACTGTGGGCTGGATCCCACGCCCACAGCGGACGAACAACTCGTCATTAAACATCAGCTTTAAACGTGCAACGGCGTTGCTCACTGCCGGCTGCGACATCCCCAAAAAGCTCGCCGCCCGGGTAATGTTCTGCATCTGCATAACGGCATCAAACACGGTGAGCAAATTCAGATCGACACTGCGCAAATGCAGTTCGCTGGTTTCTTTATCGATAACAACTTCTGAATTACATTCCGACATATCCCACTCCACTAAGTCCTGTGTAGATAATTCCCCGCGTGTAATAAAATGACAAGACATCGCCAGATAAATTTCGCACGGTAGAATTAGTTATCTCTTGCTCCATTCATTTAAAACCGAGCTCAAGAATCATCCTATATAAAAACATGGTTAATATTTTTTATAATACATATCAAGTTTATTTTTTCTACCTGCGAGTGATTTCGCACATCATAAAAATAAATCCTGTGCAATAGCCCATCACCACACTATCACTTAGCACGTAATCATTTATATTTAATCGTTAGGCAAAAAACAACCTGCATAATCACACCCTATTTATTAGCACCCCATAGTTTTCCAACAACCGGTCAGCATTATTAATGATTCATAAAATACATAACTTACAACAACACATTGACGCCGAGAATACGAAACCAACACTTTTAGTTTTTGGCTAGCACGCCTTCAGCAGATTTGCATCTTTAATTTTAACCAAATCAACATCAGAAGCAATTGCGGCGTTATATATTCATTTAATTTATGCTAACAGGCTCGCAAATCCTTCCTTACTTTTTATCTGACAATGCCATTTTTTACCGAACTATCCTCTGTTCATAATCCCCGTTAATCTGAAGGTAAAGGAGTACCCTCATTTTCAATCAGGTGTTGACATCACCAAGCCAATAACGTATCAAATTAGGCAACGAAACTATTTTAGAGAGCTGAACCGCCATGAACTCTACTTTCCGTCTACTAGGCCTACTACTCAACGCATCTTGTTTGCGCGGTATGCCGGTGGACGCAGTTCAGAACTGATTCAGCCCACCTCATAACAAACCCGCGCTACTGCGCGGGTTTTTTTTTACCCGCTTAGCGTGAAATAAACACGATAAGGAACCACCCTGATGAGCCAACAAGTCATTATTTTCGATACAACGCTGCGTGATGGTGAACAAGCTCTGCAAGCCAGCCTGAGCGTGAAAGAGAAGATTCAGATCGCGATGGCGCTGGAAAGAATGGGTGTCGACGTCATGGAAGTCGGCTTCCCGGTCTCCTCGCCGGGCGATTTTGAATCTGTGCAAACCATCGCCCGCCAGATTAAAAACAGCCGCGTATGTGGCCTTGCCCGTTGTGTGGATAAAGATATCGACGTCGCAGCCGAAGCGTTGCGCGTAGCCGAAGCCTTCCGTATTCACGTGTTCTTGGCCACCTCAACCCTGCATATTGAATCAAAATTGAAGCGCTCGTTCGACGAAGTGCTGGAGATGGCGATCCGCTCGGTGAAACGCGCCCGTAATTACACCGACGACGTAGAATTCTCTTGTGAAGACGCTGGCCGTACACCAATCGATAACCTGTGCCGCGTGGTAGAAGCCGCCATCAATGCCGGTGCCACCACCATTAACATTCCTGATACCGTGGGTTACACCACGCCGAACCAGTTTGGTGGCATTATCACTACCCTGTATGACCGCGTACCGAATATCGATAAAGCCATTATCTCTGTGCACTGCCACGACGACCTGGGTATGGCGGTCGGCAACTCCATCGCCGCGGTGCAGGCAGGTGCTCGCCAGGTAGAAGGCACCTTGAACGGCATTGGTGAACGCGCAGGCAATACCTCGCTGGAAGAAGTGATCATGGCGATCAAAGTGCGCCAGGACATCATGAACGTGCATACCAACATCAACCATCAGGAAATCTTCCGCACCAGCCAAATCGTCAGCCAGCTGTGCAACATGCCGATCCCGGCCAACAAGGCTATCGTGGGTTCCAATGCCTTCGCCCACTCCTCTGGCATTCATCAGGACGGCGTGCTGAAAAATCGTGAGAACTACGAAATAATGTCGCCACAGACCATCGGTCTGAAAGATGTGCAGTTGAACCTGACCTCTCGTTCCGGCCGCGCTGCGGTGAAACACCGAATGGAAGAGATGGGCTACCAAGAACAAGACTACAACCTGGACAATCTGTACGCCGCCTTCCTGAAACTGGCCGATAAGAAAGGTCAGGTATTCGATTACGATCTGGAAGCTCTGGCTTTCATTAATAAGCAGCAGGAAGAGCCCGAGCATTTCAGCCTGGACTACTTCAGCGTGCAGTCAGGCAGCAGCATCATGGCCACCGCATCGGTGAAACTGATCTGTGGCGAAGAAGAAAAAGCCGAAGCGGCCACTGGCAATGGGCCGGTTGACGCAGTTTATCAGGCCATCAACCGCATTACCGGTTATCCCATCGAACTGGTGAAGTACCAGTTAACCGCCAAAGGCCAGGGCCGTGACGCACTGGGCCAGGTGGATATCGTGGTGTCCTACAACGGCCGCCGCTTCCACGGCGTGGGTCTGGCGACCGACATCGTGGAATCCTCCGCCAAGGCGATGGTGCACGTATTGAACAACATTTGGCGCTCCCAGCAAGTAGAAAAAGCAAAACAGCGCCTGCAGCAAAGCAAACATCAAAATAATCAGGAAACGGTGTGAACATGACGAAGACTTACCACATTGCCGTCTTGCCCGGAGACGGAATCGGCCCGGAAGTAATGGTCCAGGCGCGTAAAGTGTTGAACGCAGTGCGTCAGCGCTTTGATATCCGCATCACCGAAGCAGAGTATGACGTCGGTGGCATCGCCATCGATCGCCATGGCAGCCCGCTGCCCCCGGCCACCCTCGCCGGTTGCGAGCAGGCCGACGCCATCCTGTTCGGCTCGGTCGGTGGCCCGAAGTGGGAACACCTGCCGCCGGCGGAGCAGCCTGAGCGTGGCGCTTTGCTGCCGTTGCGTAAGCACTTCAAATTGTTCAGCAACCTGCGCCCTGCCCGTTTGTATCAGGGGCTGGAAGAATTCTGTCCACTGCGCGCCGATATCGCCGCCCGCGGTTTCGATATTCTGTGCGTGCGTGAACTGACCGGCGGCATCTACTTTGGCCAGCCGAAAGGCCGCGAAGGCCAGGGCCAGCAGGAACGCGCCTTCGATACCGAGGTGTATCACCGCTTCGAGATCGAGCGTATTGCCCGCATCGCCTTCGAGTCTGCCCGCAAGCGCCGCAACAAAGTGACCTCGATTGATAAAGCCAACGTACTGCAAAGCTCCATTTTGTGGCGCGAAGTGGTTAATCAGGTCGCCCAGGATTACCCGGACGTGTCGCTGTCACATATGTACATCGACAACGCCACCATGCAGTTAATAAAAGATCCGTCCCAGTTCGACGTTCTGCTGTGTTCCAACCTGTTCGGCGACATTCTGTCCGACGAATGCGCGATGATCACCGGCTCGATGGGCATGCTGCCTTCCGCCAGCCTGAACGAACAGGGCTTTGGTCTGTACGAGCCGGCCGGTGGCTCAGCGCCGGATATCGCGGGTAAAGGCATTGCCAACCCGATAGCCCAGATCCTGTCTGCCACCCTGCTGCTGCGTTACAGCCTGGGCGCTACTGAGGCGGCCGACGCCGTTGAGCAAGCCATCAATCAGGCACTGGAACAAGGTTACCGCACCGCCGATCTGGCCGGTGTCGGCCCAGCTATCAGCACCGATGAAATGGGTGACATCATCGCCCGCTTTGTCGCTCAGGGGGCATAACATGTCTAAAACTTTATATCAGAAATTATACGATGCCCACGTGGTCTACTCAGCGCCGGAAGAAACCCCGCTGTTGTATATCGATCGCCACCTGGTACACGAAGTGACTTCACCGCAGGCCTTCGACGGTCTGCGCGCCATGGGCCGAAAAGTGCGTCAGCCGGGCAAGACTTTTGCCACCATGGACCACAACGTCTCTACCCAAACCAAAGACATCAACGCCAGCGGCGAGATGGCACGCATTCAGATGCAGGAACTGATCAAGAACTGCGAAGAGTTTGGCGTATTGCTGTATGACCTGAACCACCCGTACCAAGGCATCGTGCACGTGATCGGTCCGGAACAGGGCATGACGCTGCCGGGTATGACCATCGTCTGCGGCGACTCCCACACCGCGACTCACGGGGCTTTCGGTTCGCTGGCGTTTGGTATCGGCACCTCCGAAGTGGAGCACGTGTTGGCAACCCAAACCCTGAAGCAGGGCCGCGCCAAGACCATGAAAATTGAAGTAACCGGCGACGCGGCCGATGGCATCACCGCCAAAGACATCGTGTTGGCAGTGATCGGCAAAACCGGCAGTGCCGGCGGCACCGGCCACGTAGTGGAATTCTGTGGCAAGGCCATTCAGGCGTTGAGCATGGAAGGGCGTATGACGCTGTGCAATATGGCGATCGAAATGGGTGCCAAAGCCGGGTTGGTTGCGCCGGACGACACCACATTTGATTACCTGAAGGGCCGTCAGTTTGCCCCCACCGGCGACAACTGGGAACAGGCCGTTGCCTCCTGGCGCACGCTGAAATCCGATGACGATGCCAAATTCGATACCGTTGTCACCCTGCGCGCGGAAGACATCGCGCCACAGGTGACCTGGGGCACCAACCCTGGGCAGGTTATCGCCGTCAACCAGACCATCCCCGCCCCTGAGTCGTTCAGCGATCCGGGAGAGCGTGCCTCGGCCGAAAAAGCCCTGGCCTATATGGATCTGAAACCGGGCATCAAACTGACAGAGGTACCGATCGATAAAGTCTTCATCGGTTCCTGCACCAACTCACGCATTGAAGACTTACGTGCAGCGGCGGCCATCGCCAAAGGCCGCAAGGTTGCCAGCGGTGTTCAGGCCATCGTGGTGCCAGGCTCCGGCCCGGTAAAAGCGCAGGCGGAAGCCGAAGGCCTGGATAAAATCTTTATCGATGCCGGTTTTGAATGGCGCCTGCCGGGCTGTTCGATGTGTCTGGCGATGAACAATGACCGCCTGAACCCCGGCGAACGCTGTGCCTCCACCAGCAACCGTAACTTTGAAGGGCGTCAGGGCCGCGGTGGGCGTACTCACCTGGTCAGCCCAGCAATGGCCGCAGCGGCTGCTATTGCCGGTCATTTCGCCGATATCCGTGATATTCACTAAGGAAGGCTACCGTGGCTAAATTTACTCAACATACTGGTTTAGTGGTGCCTTTGGATGCGGCGAACGTCGATACCGATGCCATTATTCCAAAACAGTTTTTGCAGAAGGTGACGCGCACCGGTTTTGGTAAACACCTGTTTAACGACTGGCGTTTTCTGGACGATGCCGGCCAGCAGCCAAACCCGGAGTTTGTACTGAACAAACCACGCTACAAAGGTGCCAGCATTTTGCTGGCCCGTGAAAACTTCGGCTGCGGCTCATCACGCGAGCACGCGCCCTGGGCGCTGACCGACTACGGCTTTAGAGTGGTGATTGCCCCCAGCTTTGCCGATATCTTCTACGGCAACTCACTCAACAACCAGCTGCTGCCGGTTAAGCTGAACGAACAGGATGTGGAAACGCTGTTCCAGCTGGTAGCTGGCAATGAAGGCATTGAATTTGAAGTTGATTTGGAAAACCAGACGGTCAAGGCCGGTGGCAAAAGCTATCCGTTCGAGATCGACAGCTTCCGCCGCCACTGCATGATTAACGGGCTGGACAGTATCGGCCTGACGCTGCAGCACGAAGCGGATATTTCCCGCTACGAGGCGCAGCAGCCCGCGTTTCTGAACTAATCATCTTCTAATACCCTAAATAATTGGAGCTGTGGCAAGGCGGCAAGTTTGTGACAAATCGGTCGGGAACCGATTTGAACAGCGCTTGCGCTGGCCTGAAGGGTGAGCCTCAGGGACGAGGCTCATAATCCCCCGGAGCTTGGCTAACCCAAGTGACGGGGGTGCACTTACGCAGCCAACACGGCGGCAGCTTCAAGTATGACGGGGATTACCAGTACCCCAGCCACTTCCACCATGCCCCGCCAATCAATATCCAAATCAGCAGGTTGACCACGCTCATCACAAAACCGGCTTTCCACCACTCACCCAAGGTCGCATAGCCGGAGCCAAAGACAATCGGTGCCGTGCCGGTACCATAGTGGGTCAGCGACATCATCAGCGAGGAAGAGAATGCCAGAATCAGGCCCAGCAACGCAGGCGGAGCACCGAGTGCAATCCCTGCGGCAAAGAACGCGGCAAACATGGCGGTGACGTGCGCAGTGGTGCTGGCGAAGAAGTAATGCGAATACAGATAGATGAGGGTCAGCAGGATAGTGCCGCCAACCCAACTCATCCCCATATGATCAATCCCACTGCCCACGGTTTGTGACAGCCAGCCGATCAACCCCAACTTGCCGAGGAAGCTGGCCATCATCACCAGCGCGGAGAACCACACCACCGTGTCCCAGGCTCCCTTGTGTTTGAGTACATCTTCCCAGCTCAACACCCCGGTCGCCAGCAGCACCGCCAACCCAATCAGCGCCGCCGTGGTTGGGTTGACCGCCAGCGCCGGGCCGAAGAACATCGCCGGAATACCGGCCCACAGCACCAGCAGCAGAGCAAACACCGCCAGAGTGATTTTCTCCGGCAGCGTTACCGGCCCCAGGGCCTGGAGCTTTTCACGGGCGAAACGCGGCGCGTCCGGGGTGCTTTTCACCTCCGGCGGATAGATTAGGTAAATCACCAATGGCATGACAATCAATGAGCACAATCCCGGCACCAGTGCCGCCACCGCCCACATTGACCAGGACAGCTCGAAGTTGCCATGGGTACCCTTGGCAATCAGGCTGACGATCAATGGGTTCGGCGCGGTAGCAGTGATAAACATCGCCGAAGTGATCGGGTTGATATTGTAATTTACCAGCGACAGATAGCGACCAATCTTGCCGGAGGTATTGAGCTCGGGTTTGGAGCCGAAGCTGTCGGCAATCGACTTCATGATTGGATGGATAATCCCGCCGCCACGCGCGGTGTTACTTGGGGTCACCGGCGCCAGTGTGGTTTCCGCCAGCGTCAATGCATAGGCGATCCCCAGCGTCTTTTTACCGAACAGCGAGATAAAGTAATAACCGATACGCGCCCCCAGCCCGGTTTTGTTCAGGCTGAGTGAGATCATGATCGAAAAACCAATCAGCCAGATCAACTGGTTGGAAAATCCGCTGAGCGCATCATTGAGCGCAGCACCGGGTTTGCCGGGGTTGGTGACGCCGGTTACCGCCACCAGCGCGATCGCCACTACCGAAACAGCACCGATAGGCATGGCTTTACCGATGATGGCGATGATAGTACCGATAAACAGCGCCAGCAGATGCCAGGCATTGGGGTCCACGCCTTCGGGAACGGGGATCACAAACCAGATAAGCAAAGCGGCGACGACGGCACACAGAGAAGGGACGGACTTGAGCGGCGTTAGTTTATCCATAACATACCCACTTTTCTAAACGGATCGGCATCTTGGCTGCAAGATGGGCGGGAACGCGCTCATCGCGTTCCGGGTCCGTTCAGTTTGGGGGACTGGCGTAATGTTCTCAATGACATGCGTCAAGGATGGTGACGTTTAAGCTCACACTTCCCGCACGCGGGCACTCATCCACAGCGCCGCTACCGCCAGCAGAGTCGCCAACCAGTAAACCGCATAGTGCCCTAGGTTCTCCACCAGCCCCCCCTGCAGCACCCCGGCCAGGATCACCCCGGTGGAAATACTGTTGGTAAACAGCGTGGTTGCCGCGCCCGGTCGCCCCGGCATCAGGTCCTGGAAATAGAGCATGCCAATACCGGCGATGATGCCAATAAATATGGCGTTGAACAGCTGTAGCACCATCAGCGCCAGCTTAAATTTAAACACCACCAATCCGGCATAAAACAGGATACCGGCCACCACGGCAAACAGCATCATATTGCGCTTGCCGAACTTTTTTACGTAATAACCCGCCAGCAACATCGCCGGGATCTCCAGCCCGGCGGCCGTGCCCATCAGCAGCCCGGCAAGGTTTTCCGGCAGACCCAGATCGGCGGTGATATACAGCGGCATATCGATGATATACATGGTATTGCAGGTCCACATCAGCATCGAGGCAATAAACAAACGACGTACATCACGGTTGCGCCAGGTGCTGACGGGGGCAATCGGAGCCGAAGCAGTAGCGTTCAACGCCGTACTACTCTGCTCCGCACGTGGCACCGAAGGCAGGGTAAACCACACCAGCAATGCACAAATCGCGAAGGTCGCAGCGGCAATCATGAACATCACGGTAAATCCGTAGTTCAGCGCCAGCGTAAACGACAGCGGCGGGCCAATCACCCAGGCCAGCGACAGCTGCGCACGCATCACCGAGCTGAACATCACCACTTCGCGCGCCGAACTGTCGGCATATTCTCGTGCCAGCGCAAAAATCTGCGGCATCGCGGTATTGGCAATCGCCGACAGCAAGACCCCGGCGGTGATCAGCGTCAGGTAGTCACGGTTAAAGGCAAACAGCAGGCAGTTACCAACCGCCATCAGGCAGCACAGCAAAATCAATTTACGTCGATCGCCGCGCGTATCCGAACGCTTGGCCAACAGGAAACTGACCGCAATGCCGACAATTGCGTTAACGGTATAAAACAGACCAACCCACAGCGGCCGCACCTTAACCTCTGTGGTCAGGAACAGGCTCAGCGTCGGCGCCAAAAGCGCGCCGGCAATGCCGGAAAGAAAGGCAATCAGCAGGAATGCGGCAAAGACTGGATTAAAGCGGCGTGGCAGCCAGCGCTGACGTTTCATCTCTTCGTTCCTGACCCTAAAGCGGAAGACAGAACCTTAGGCTACGGTGACAAAATTGCAAGAACATCCCCGCGGCCGAGAATAAAAAAACCAGTGGGTATGACCCCACTGGCTGGTGAACAACACCATTACTCAGAAACCTTTTCTACCTGAGCCTCACAGGTGCTCACGGTATTGCTTATCCGTCATGGAGTGGATGTCCCACTGGGTCAGATGGGCCAGCATCTCCAGCCGCACCTGTTCAGGCACCAGCTTCAACCAATCGGCCCGCTGGCGACGTACCGCGCTGAAATAGCGCTGATAGAACTGTTTTGACAAGAAAACTTTCATCCGTCGCCCTCCCCCCTTTCATTGAGGAAAATTATCGGCGTAATATAGGGAAAGATAAATTGATGGGTTGATGCCGGAGCGTTCCTCTTTTATGTCCACCTCCAGATTGCAACTGCAGTTCATTCGCCTGTGGCAGCGCTGCCACGGCGAGCCGACCGAAACCACCCTGCAGGAGCTGGCCGAAGTGCTCAGCTGTTCGCGCCGCCATGTGCGTTCGCTACTGGGTGCCATGCAGCACCAGGGCTGGTTAACCTGGCAGGCCGAGTCCGGGCGCGGCAAGCGTTCGCGGCTCACCTTTCACTACACCGGTCTGGCACTGCAACAGCAACGGGCGGAGGAATTGCTGGAGCAAGACCATATCGATCAACTGGTGCAACTGGTCGGCGATAAAAACGTCGTGCGCCAGATGTTGTTGTCCCAACTGGGACGCAGCTTTCGTCAGGGGAAACACATCCTGCGGGTGCTCTACTATCGCCAGTTGTATAACCTGCTGCCCGGTTCGGCGCTGCGGCGCTCGGAAACCCATCTGGCACGGCAGATTTTCAGCGGCCTGACGCGCATAAATGAGGAAAACGGGGAACTGGAGTCTGACCTTTCGCATCATTGGCAGGCTTTAACCCCGCTGCACTGGCGTTTTTATCTGCGCCCGGCGATTCATTTTCACCATGGGCGCGAGCTGGAAATGGAGGATGTCATCAGTTCGCTCAATCGATTGATGCCGCAGCCGTTGTTTTCCCATATTGAACGCGCGACCTCACCGACGCCTTATGTGATCGACGTGCATCTGCACAGTCCCGATTACTGGCTGCCGTGGCTGCTGGGTAGCGTGCCCGCGATGATCCTGCCGCGCGAATGGCAGAGCCTGCCGGATTTCTCACGCCACCCGGTGGGTACCGGGCCATATAGCGTGGTACGCAACCACCGCAGCCAGATGACAATCCACGCCTTTGACGATTACTTTGGCTACCGCGCGCTGATCGATGAGGTGAATATCTGGGTACTGCCGGAAGTGACCGAAGAACTGGTGCATTCCGGCGTCCAGTTGCAGGCCGACGACACGGGTAAAAACGAACTGGAAAGCCGGCTGGAAGAAGGCTGTTATTTCCTGCTGTTCGATCAGCGTTCGCCTCTGGCGGCCGATCCGGCCATTCGCAGTTGGCTATGCGAGTTGATCAACCCTATTGCGCTGCTGAGCAATGCCGGACCGGTTTATCAACGCTATTGGTCACCGGCCTACGGCCTTCTGCCGCGCTGGCATCACAACCGCGCACTGGCGCAACTACCCAAACCTGACGGGCTGGCCGAACTGACGCTGACTTACTACAGCGAGCACTCGGAGTTCCACGCCATTCAGTTGGCGATCGAACCCCTGCTGGCGCAGCAGGGAATCAAGCTGAAGATACAAGTCGTGGATTACGACACCTGGCATAAAGGCGAAGCCAGCAGCGATCTGTGGCTCGGCAGCGCCAACTTCTATCTGCCGCTGGAGTTCTCGCTGTTCGCCACCCTGTATGAACTGCCGTTGATGCAGCACTGTATGAATGAAGATCTCGCTGAGGACGCCGCACTGTGGCGCGCCAATAGCCTGCCGCTGGCCGATTTTTGCCAGCGCCTGGTCAGCCATCATCAGTTACACCCGCTGTTCCACCACTGGTTGCAACTGCATGGCCAGCGCAGCATGCGCGGCGTGCGGATGAATACCCTGGGCTGGTTTGATTTTAAATCTGCCTGGTTTGCGCCGCCGGAAGCAGAAGCGCCTTTCACCGACGCCCGTTAGTCTTTACAATGGCGCCGTCTCAACGGGGTGCAAAAAAACGATTTATTGCTGAGATATACCCAAAATAATTGGAGTTGCAGGTAGGCGGCAACCGAACGAATCCCCAAGAACATATAATTCCTATGTGACTAGGGTGAGAGTGAAGCCAACACCGCTACAACTTCAAGTATGAAGGGGATAAACCCGTCGAACCTGATCCGGTCAATACCGGCGGAGGGATTTGAGCCCAGCGAACCGGCAGCCGCCGCTCGCCCCCTCAGATACCCTTGCCCCCCTAAATTTTCAGGAGTGCAAAGTGGTTAAGAAAAACCTGCCCTTATTACTGTTGTTGTGCGCTGCACCGGTGTTCGCCAAACCGGTGCTGACGGTCTACACCTATGACTCCTTCGCTGCCGACTGGGGCCCTGGCCCAGCGGTAAAAAAAGCCTTTGAAGCCCAGTGCGACTGTGAGCTGAAGTTTGTTGCGCTGGAAGACGGCGTTTCGCTGCTTAACCGCCTGCGCATGGAAGGAAAAAACAGCGCCGCCGACGTGGTGTTGGGGCTGGACAACAATTTGCTGCAGGCCGCGCAACAAACCGGTTTATTCGAGCCGAGCAACGTCGACAGCACCAAGCTGAGCGTCCCCGGTGGCTGGCAGGATAAAACCTTCGTGCCTTATGACTACGGCTATTTTGCCTTCGTTTACAACAAAGAAAAGCTGAAGAACCCACCCAAAAGCCTGCAGGAACTGGTCGACAGTAACCAGAACTGGAAGGTGATTTACGAAGATCCGCGTACCAGCACGCCGGGCCTCGGCCTGCTGTTGTGGATGCAGAAAGTCTATGGCGACAAGGCCACCGAAGCCTGGCAAAAGCTGGCGAAGAAAACCGTTACCGTGACCAAAGGCTGGAGTGAAGCCTACGGTCTGTTCCTGAAAGGCGAAGGCGACCTGGTACTCAGCTACACCACCTCTCCGGCCTACCATCTGATTGAAGAGAAGAAAGACAGCTACGCCGCCGCTAACTTCAGCGAAGGCCACTATCTGCAGGTCGAGGTGGCAAGCAAACTCAAGGCCAGCAAACAGCCGGCATTGGCAGAGCGCTTTATGCAATTTATGGTGACCCCGGCGTTCCAGAACAGCATTCCCACCGGCAACTGGATGTATCCGGTGATCAAAACCCAACTACCGGCCGGGTTTGAGCAAATGACCGTACCGCAGACTGCGTTGCAATACAGCGCTGAAGAAGTGGCCAAACAACGCGGCAACTGGATCCGGGCATGGCAAACCGCCGTCAGCCACTGATCCCACGCAGGCTATGGCCGGGGCTGCTGGCTTCCGGTCTGATCCTGACCATCGCCGTACTGGCGATGGGTTCGCTGTGGCGACACGCGCCGGAAAGCGACTGGCAGGGTCTGTGGCAGGACAGCTACCTGTGGCATGTGGTGCGTTTCACCTTCTGGCAGGCGTTGCTGTCGGCACTGATCTCGGTGCTGCCCGCTATCCTGCTGGCGCGAGCGCTGTTCCGCCGCCGTTTCCCAGGCCGCCAGTTACTGCTGCGGCTGTGCGCCATGACGCTGGTGCTGCCGGTTCTGGTGGCGGTATTCGGCCTGCTCAGCGTGTATGGCCGACAAGGCTGGCTAGCCGCACTATGCGGTTGGCTCGGCATTAACTACAGTATCTCCCCCTATGGCCTGCAGGGCATTCTGCTGGCGCACATGTTCTTCAACCTGCCGCTAGCGACCCGCCTACTGTTACAGGCGCTGGAAAACATTCCGGTCGAACAACGCCAACTGGCGGCGCAGCTTGGCATGAACGGGCGACAGCAGTTCCGCTTTGTCGAATGGCCGGCGCTTCGCCGCCAGATCCTGCCGAGCGGCGCGCTGATCTTTATGCTGTGCTTTGCCAGCTTCGCCACCGTGTTGTCGCTGGGCGGCGGGCCGCAGGCCACCACCATCGAACTGGCGATCTATCAGGCGCTCAGCTATGACTACGATCTCAGCCGCGCCGCGCTGCTGGCGCTGATCCAACTGGTCTGCTGCCTGGGGCTGGTGGTGCTCAGCCAGCGGTTAAGCCAGGCACTCCCCGTAGGTAATACTCACGCCCACATCTGGCGTGATCCGGAAGACAGCCTGTGGCGCCGCGTTAGCGATTTTTTGCTGATTGCTGCCGCCCTGCTGCTGCTGTTACCCCCGCTGCTGGCGGTGATTGCCGACGGTGCCAACCAAAGCCTGGTCAGCGTGCTGCAACAACGGGTGCTGTGGCAGGCGTTATTCACCTCGTTACGTCTTGCTCTCGGTGCCGGTGCGCTTTGCGTGGTACTGACCATGATGCTGCTGTGGAGCAGCCGTGAGCTGAAGTTGCAACAGCAGCTGAGCTGGGGCCAGCGACTTGAGCTGAGCGGTATGGTGATCCTGGCAATGCCGGGCATCGTGCTGGCGACCGGTTTCTTCCTGCTGTTGAGCGATACCGTCGGGCTGCCGCAGTCGCCGTATGCGCTGGTGATCCTCACCAATGCACTGATGGCGGTGCCCTACGCGCTGAAAGTGCTGGAAAATCCGATGCGTGACCTGGCCGAACGCTACAACCCGCTGTGCCTGTCACTGGATATCCACGGCTGGCAGCGACTGCGGCTGATCGAACTGAAAGCATTGCGCCGCCCACTGGCCCAGGCGCTGGCCTTCGCCTGCGTACTGTCGATTGGCGATTTCGGCGTCGTCGCCCTGTTTGGCAACGAGCACTTCCGCACTCTGCCTTACTACCTGTATCAACAGATCGGTGCCTATCGCAGCAATGATGGCGCGGTCACCGCCCTGTTGTTGCTACTGTTGTGTTTCCTGCTGTTTACCCTGATCGAACGCTTACCGGGCCGCCATGATAGAGCTTGAAAAACTGACCTACCTGTATGAACACCTGCCGATGCGCTTTGACCTGCGCATTGCGCCGGGCGAACGTGTTGCGGTGCTTGGCCCAAGCGGTGCAGGCAAAAGCACGCTGCTCAGCCTGATTGCCGGTTTCCTGCCGGCTGCCAGCGGCAGGTTGCGGCTCGACGGCAGCGATCACACTGCCACGCCACCGGCCAAACGCCCGGTTTCGATGCTGTTTCAGGAAAACAACCTGTTTGCTCACCTGACGGTAGAACAGAATATCGGGCTGGGTCTGGATCCGGGGCTGCGGCTTAATGAGCAGCAAAAGCTGCAGTTGGCACAGATTGCCCGCCAGGTGGGGTTGGAAGAGCATCTGCCGCGTCTGCCGTCTCAGCTCTCTGGTGGCCAGCGCCAGCGTGCCGCACTGGCGCGCTGTCTGATCCGCCAGCGGCCGATCCTGCTGCTCGACGAACCTTTTTCGGCGCTCGACCCGGCATTACGCAATGAGATGCTGCAACTGCTGCAGGAGGTGTGCGACCAACGTAACCTGACGCTGCTGATGGTATCGCACAATCTGGATGACGCCGCGCGTATCGCCCCGCGTACCCTACTGGTGGTCGATGGCCGCATTTTTTACGACGGCCCAACGCAGGCGCTACTGGACGGCAGCGCACCCGAAGCCAGGGTACTGGGCATTTCACACAAACCGTGATCTGCAGCGCGTTTTTTATGCTGCGCAAATAAACCTGTTGTGCGAATTTTGCGCCTGTGGTTTTATAAAATCCTGACTTTTTTACTGATGATAAGGTTCCCTGTGATCGCATCCTCGTTAACTTCGACCCTACTAGTTACCGCGCTACCAGCCGCGGTGATGGTCGTCGTGCGTGTGGTGGTGGTCGTCGGCAATGCGCCGTAGGGTCCGAATCAACGCATCGATTCCCAAACCCCGCCGGCGCAAACCGGGCGGGGTTTTTAGTTTCAGCCCCTGCCCAGAAAAGCGAACCGGCCTTGAGAAAGGATAGGAACATGGCAATTTCGGGCACGCCACAGCAAGGCAACAGCTTCACCGGCGCACAGTTGATCGTCCATCTGTTGGAACGTCAGGGTATTACCACCGTTGCCGGCATTCCCGGCGGCGCTGCGCTGCCGCTGTATGACGCACTGAGCCAAAGCCCCCGCATTCATCACGTACTGGCACGCCACGAACAGGGCGCGGGCTTTATGGCGCAGGGCATGGCACGCGCCAATGGCAAGGCGGCGGTGTGCATCGCCTCCAGCGGTCCGGGTGCCACCAACCTGATCACCGCCATCGCCGACGCCAAGCTCGATTCCATCCCGCTGGTATGTATCACCGGCCAGGTACCCTCTTCAATGATCGGTACCGACGCCTTCCAGGAAGTTGATACCTACGGCATCTCGATTCCTATCACCAAGCACAACCATTTGGTTCGCGATATCCGTGAACTGCCGCAGGTGATCTGCGACGCGTTCCGTATTGCCGAATCCGGCCGCCCTGGCCCGGTGTGGATCGACGTACCTAAAGACGTGCAAACCGCAGTGATCACTCTGGATGAGTTGCCGCCGATCGCTATTCCCGACGCGGCACCGGCCTTTGAAGGCGCTGCCGTAACCCAGGCCGCTGCGATGATCAACCAGGCCAAACAGCCGGTGCTGTATCTGGGTGGCGGCATCATCTGCGCCAATGCTTACCAACAGGCGATTGAGCTGGCGGAACGCGCCAACCTGCCGACCACCATGACGCTGATGGCGTTAGGTGCGATGCCGGTGCAGCACCCGCTGTCGCTGGGCATGCTGGGGATGCATGCAGCACGCAGCACCAACTTTATTCTGCAAGAGGCCGATCTGCTGATCGTACTGGGCGCCCGCTTTGACGATCGGGCGATTGGCAAAACCGAGCAGTTCTGCCCGAACGCCGCCATCATCCACGTGGATATCGACCGTGCCGAACTGGGCAAGGTAAAACAGGCCAACATTGCCATTCATGCCGACGTTGGCCAGGTATTACAACAGCTGTTACCACAGATTGAGGCACAGCCGCGCAGCGAATGGCTGGACACCGTCAACGGCCTGAAGCGCGAGTTCCCGTTCAACATGCCGGATGCCGAAGATCCGTTGAGTCATTACGGGTTGGTGCTGGCTGCTGCGCGCTGCGTGGACGAAAGCGCCATTATCACCACCGACGTGGGCCAGCATCAGATGTGGGTGGCGCAGGCCTACCCACTGAGCCGTCCGCGTCAGTGGCTGACTTCTGGCGGATTGGGCACCATGGGCTTCGGTCTGCCGGCAGCGATAGGCGCAGCCTTGGCCGAACCGCAGCGCAAGGTACTGTGCTTCTCCGGTGACGGCAGCCTGATGATGAACATTCAGGAAATGGCCACCGCCGTCGAGCATGATCTGGATGTGAAGATTATCCTGATGAACAACCAGGCGTTGGGGCTGGTGCATCAGCAGCAGACGCTGTTCTACCAGCAGCGCATCTTTGCCGCCGCCTATCCCAAGCGTACCGACTTTATCAAGATTGCCGCCGGTTTCGGGCTGGACACCTGTGATTTGAACGCCGCAGAAGATCCACAAGCCGCGCTGGCCGAGGCGATCCAACGGCCTGGTCCTTGTCTGATCCATGCGCTGATTGATATCAATGAAAAAGTCTTCCCAATGGTGCCGCCGGGTGCCGCCAACATCGACATGATTGGAGAATAAGCCATGTCAGAACAATTCAATAATCCACAGGTGATCCTGGAACTGACGGTACGTAACCATCCCGGCGTGATGTCTCACGTATGCGGTCTGTTTGCCCGCCGCGCCTTCAACGTAGAGGGTATTTTGTGTCTGCCGCTGAAAGACGGCAAACAAAGTCGTATCTGGCTATTGGTGGCGGATGATCAACGGCTGGTGCAGATGATTAGCCAGGTAGAAAAACTCGAAGATGTACTGCAGGTAAAACGCCACAGCGAGGACGTGCGGGTGTTCGAACAGTTGGAAGCATTCTTCCAGTAATGTACAAAGGGGCGTTACGCCCCCTTGTTACTGCCCTGCCAGCACCTTCCAAAGTAAATGCCGGTAAACCGGCATCAGCGGCTGTTGGGACAGGTAATAAAAGGTGCCGATCGCCAGGATCCAGCTCAGCACGCAGGCTATCCGCAGCCGCAGCGGCGACAACAAGTTGCTCAAGCGGTCGGCGCTGCGTTTACCTTCACGCCACCAGCGCCAGCTCAGCCAGGCGGCCAGCCAAATCAGCATCGCCACGGCAAACAACAGCCATTTGAATAAGGCGCTGTTGGCACTGGCAGGAATGTCGATGGCCACGCCGGCCAGAATACCTGGGAAGAAATAGACCGGTGGCCAGGTGATACAGCCGATAATGTTCGGCAATGCGAATTTGTACGGCGGTAAGTCCAGCATCCCGGCCACCATTGGCACCAGCGGACGCGTCGGGCCGATAAAACGACCAATCAGAATGGTCGCCATACTGTGCTGATGGAGCGCATGCTCAGTCTTGTCGAGCATCGCCTTGTTCTTTTTCAGGAACGACCAGCGGTGCAGCGGCCCCTTGAATGCGCGGCCGATAAAGTAGGAGATCCAGTCCCCCAGCAGGCAACCGACGCTCCCCGCCGCCCAGGCATAATAGAAGTCGACCTGACCGCTGCCGATCAGCGCGCCGATGCTGGCCATCATCACCGTACCGGGCAGCAACAGCCCTACCAGCGCCAGTGATTCCAGAAACGCGACGAACATGACGACCATCAGAGTGAAAGCCAAAGACTGGGTAATCAAATGCTGTAAATAGGCTTCCATTAAACCTCTGTTGGTTATCCAAAGCGCGTGGGCGTGGGATTGTCAGGTGCGGCCGGGAACGAGTCAACCGGTGAATTGTATGGTTTTTTGGCAGAACTGTGCGGCAATGGACAATTACTGTATAAAAACCCATACTATACTCATCATACTTTAAGCTGTAGGTACGTTGGCTTTCCCCGTACGCAGCCAACAACGCTGCAGCTTGAAAATAAGGGTATACCCAATGGATTTCACGTTGCAGCCAGGCGGCAAGAAAGAGAATCCCCAGGAGCTTACACCAGTAAGTGACTGGGGTGAACGCACGCAGCCAACAACGCTGCAGCTCGAAAATAAGGGTATACCCAATGGATTTCACGTTGCAGCTAGGCGGCAAGAAAGAGAATCCCCAGGAGCTTACACCAGTAAGTGACTGGGGTGAACGCACGCAGCCAACAACGCTGCAGCTTGAAAGACGAAGGGTATAGATGTCACTCCAACAGGGTTTCTTGCTCACCCGCCACTGGCGTGATACGCCCACCGGCACCGAGGTGGAGTTTTGGCTGGCGACTGAGAACGGCCCGCAGCAACTTCGCCTGGCACCGCAGACTTCGGTCGCCTTTATCCCGGCCGAACAGCGCCAACGCGCCGAGCTGTTGCTGCGGGAAGAGCGGCAATGGGAGCTAAAACCGCTGCCGCTGACCGATTTTCATCATCGCCCGGTGCTAGGGCTGTATTGCCGTCAGCACCGCCAGTTGATCAAACTGGAAAGGCTGCTGAAAGACGGCGGCGTTAACCTCTATGAGGCCGATATTCGCCCGCCGGAACGCTACCTGATGGAACGTTTTATCACCGCGCCGGTCTGGTTCAGCGGCCAGGCCAACGGCAATGGCCCGTTGATCAACGGCCAAATGAAACCGGCACCGGAATACCGCCCGACCTTGAAACTGGTCTCGCTGGACATTGAAACCACCGTCCACGGTGAGCTGTACTCGATTGCGCTGGAAGGTTGCGGTCAGCGCCAGGTCTACATGCTCGGGCCGGCCAACGGTGGCAATGAACCGCTGGATTTTGACCTGAAGTACTGCGTCAGCCGCCCGCAAATGCTGGAACGGCTGAATCAGTGGCTGGAGCAGCACGATCCCGACGCCATCATCGGCTGGAACCTGGTGCAGTTCGATTTACGGGTATTGCAAAAGCACGCTGAGCGTTACCAGATCCCGTTAAAACTGGGTCGCGGGGGCAATCTGCTTGAATGGCGTGAACACGGCTTCAAGCAAAATCACTTTTTCGCCTCCGCCGCCGGGCGGTTGATTATCGACGGTATCGAGGCGCTCAAATCCGCCACCTGGAACTTCCCTTCTTTCAGCCTCGAACATGTGTCACAGACGCTGTTGGGAGAAGGCAAGTCGATCGACAATCCCTACCAACGAATGGCGGAAATCGACCGGCGCTTTGCCGAAGATAAACCGGCACTGGCGCGTTACAACCTGAAGGACTGCGAGCTGGTCACCCGAATCTTTGCCAAAACCGATCTGCTGACCTTCTTGCTGGAGCGCGCCACGGTGACCGGGCTGGCAGCCGATCGCAGCGGCGGCTCGGTGGCCGCTTTCAGCAATCTGTATATGCCGCGTATGCACCGGCTGGGTTTTGTCGCGCCCAACCTTGGCGAGCAGCCGGAAGAACACAGTCCCGGCGGCTTTGTGATGGATTCACAGCCCGGCCTCTATGACTCGGTGCTGGTGCTCGATTACAAGAGCCTGTACCCGTCGATCATCCGTACCTTTCTGATCGACCCGGTCGGACTGGTGGAAGGCATGCAGCACCCCGGCGATGCCGATTCGGTGCCCGGTTTCCGCAACGCCCGTTTCTCGCGCAGCAAACACTGCCTGCCGGCGATCGTCGAGCAGATCTGGCAGGGCCGCGAAGCGGCTAAACGTCAGCAGAACAAAGCATTATCCCAGGCATTGAAGATCATTATGAACGCGCTGTACGGCGTACTGGGATCGAGCGGCTGCCGCTTTTTCGATCCCCGGCTGGCCTCGTCAATCACCCTGCGTGGCCATGAGATCATGCGCCAGACGCGCGAACTGATCGAAGCTCAGGGTTATCAGGTGATCTACGGCGATACCGACTCCACCTTCGTCTGGCTCAAACAGCCGCATGACGAACAGCAGGCGTCGCAAATAGGCCGGAGATTGGTCGAACAGGTAAACCAATGGTGGCAACAGCATTTGCAGCAACAGTACGGGTTGGAGAATGCGCTGGAACTGGAGTTCGAAACCCATTACTCACGTTTCTTGATGCCCACCATTCGCGGTGCCGAACAGGGCAGTAAAAAGCGTTATGCCGGACTGATCGCCAGACCGGACGGCAGTGAAGAAATGGTGTACAAGGGGCTGGAAACGGTGCGCACCGACTGGACACCGCTGGCGCAGCAGTTCCAACAACAGCTTTACCAACGCATTTTCAAACGCCAGCCGTATCAGGATTTTGTGCGTGAATACGTTAGCCAAACGCTTAACGGCGATTTCGACGATCGGCTGGTCTACCGCAAGCGCCTGCGCAGAAAGCTGGACGAATATCAACGCAATGTCCCGCCACATGTCCGCGCAGCCCGCATCGCCGACGACTATAATCGTCAGCAGGGGCGACCGCTGCAATACCAGAACGGCGGTTGGATCAGCTATGTGATGACAGTGGCCGGGCCGGAGCCGCTGGAAACCCAGCAGTCGGCGATTGATTACCCCCATTATCTGGATCGCCAGTTGGAACCGGTGGCTGACGCCATACTGCCATTTTTGCATGACGATTTTACTACGCTGGTGACCGGGCAGATGGGCCTGTTTTAGCATTCAGCCCGCCCTGCGGGCGTTGGCGAAGGGTTAAGAAAATTCATCGGGTTTTGCAGGTGACGAACGCGCCGCCTTCCATTACCATAGCGCCCTTCCCAAATTCTGGACCACACTCCACCCATGCCGTCTCACGATGTATGCATGGGATGAATAGCTATTGCCCGCCATATTAAAATAAATCGGGATTAGCAGACGTTTGATACGGGTGCCGCGGCCCTCTCGCCCGGTAACAAGACTTACTTAAAGAATCGAGCCGACAATATATGCCTTTTACACTTGGTCAACGCTGGATCAGCGATACGGAAAGCGAATTAGGACTGGGAACCGTCGTAGCGCTGGATACGCGCATGATTACCCTGCTTTTCCCCGCCACCGGCGAAAACCGCCTGTATGCCAGAAATGACTCGCCAATCACCCGCGTGATGTTCAACCCGGGCGACACCATCAGCAACCACGAAGGCTGGGAGTTGCAGGTGGAAGAGGTCAAAGAGGAAAACGGCCTGCTGACCTATATTGGCACCCGCCTGGATACTCAGGAAAGCGGTGTGGCTATGCGTGAAGTGCTGCTGGACAGCAAACTGACCTTCAGCAAGCCGCAGGACCGTCTATTTGCCGGGCAGATCGACCGTATGGACCGTTTCGCCCTGCGTTTCCGTGCGCGCAAATACCAGAGCGAGCAGTATCGTCTGCCGTTCGCCGGTCTGCGCGGCATGCGAGCCAGCCTGATCCCGCATCAGTTACACATCGCCTATGAAGTCGGCCAGCGCCATGCGCCGCGCGTGCTGTTGGCGGATGAGGTGGGCCTGGGTAAAACCATCGAAGCCGGGATGATCATTCACCAGCAATTGCTGGCAGGCCGCGCCGAGCGTGTACTGATCGTGGTGCCGGAAACCCTGCAGCACCAGTGGCTGGTCGAAATGATGCGCCGCTTCAACCTGTATTTCTCACTGTTCGACGACAGCCGTTACTCCGAGGCCAAGCTCGACAGCAGCAACCCGTTTGAAACCGAACAGTTGGTGATCTGCTCGCTGGACTTCGTCCGTCGTAACAAGCTGCGTCTGGAAGAACTGGCCGACGCCCAGTGGGACCTGCTGGTGGTCGATGAAGCCCACCATCTGGCCTGGAGCGAAGAGGCACCCAGCCGCGAGTATCAGGTCATCGAGCAACTGGCTGAGCACATTCCCGGCGTGCTGCTGCTAACCGCCACTCCGGAACAGCTCGGCCAACAAAGCCACTTCGCCCGCTTGCGCCTGCTGGATCCGAACCGTTTCCACGACTACCAGGACTTTGTCGCCGAACAGCAGAAATATCGCCCGGTAGCCGATGCCGTTACCCTGCTGCTGAGCGGTGAACGCCTGGCCGATGACAAGCTGAACCTGCTGGGTGAGCTGATCGACGAGCAGGATATCGAACCGCTGCTGAAAGCGGCCAACAGCGACAGCGACAACAGTGAGCAGGCGCGTCAGGAACTGGTCACCATGCTGATGGACCGCCACGGTACCAGCCGCGTGCTGTTCCGTAACACCCGTAACGGCGTCAAAGGTTTCCCGCACCGTTTCCTGCACCAGATCAAACTGCCGTTGCCGACCCAGTACCAGACCGCGATTAAAGTGTCCGGCATCATGGGCGCGAAGAAAACCGTTGAGGCGCGCGCACGCGATATGCTGTACCCGGAGCAAATCTATCAGGAATTCGAAGGCGAGAACGCCACCTGGTGGAACTTCGATCCGCGCGTTGAGTGGCTGCTGAATTACCTGGTGGCCAACCGCCACGAAAAAGTGCTGGTGATCTGCGCTCATGCCGCCACCGCGCTGCAGCTTGAACAAGTGCTACGTGAACGTGAAGCGATCCGTGCCGCCGTATTCCACGAAGGCCTGTCGATTATCGAACGCGACCGCGCCGCCGCTTACTTCGCCTCTGAAGAAGATGGCGCCCAGGTGCTGCTATGCTCGGAGATCGGCTCAGAAGGCCGCAACTTCCAGTTCGCCAGCCATCTGGTGATGTTCGACCTACCGTTCAACCCGGATCTGCTGGAACAGCGTATCGGCCGTCTGGACCGTATTGGCCAGATGCATGACATTCAAATCATGGTGCCTTATCTGGAAAACACCGCTCAGGCGGTGCTGGGTCGTTGGTTCCACGAAGGGCTGGATGCCTTCGAGCATACCTGCCCGACCGGCCGCACCATTTATGACAACGGTTACGAGCAACTGATTGGCTTCCTGGCGGTACCGACCGAGCAGGAAGGGCTGGATGAGTTCATTCACCACTGCCGTCAGCAGCACGACCACCTGAAAGTGCAACTGGAGCAGGGCCGTGACCGCCTGCTGGAAATGCACTCCAACGGCGGCGAGAAAGCGCAAGCGCTGGCAGAGGCCATCGCCAATCAGGACAACGACGTCAATCTGGTGGGCTTTGCGCTTAACCTGTTCGATATCGTCGGCATCAACCAGGACGATCGCAGCGATAACCTGATTGTCCTGACGCCATCCGACCACATGCTGGTGCCAGACTTCCCGGGTCTGCCTCAGGACGGTTGTACCGTGACCTTCGATCGCGAGCAGGCCTTGTCGCGTGAAGATGCGCAATTCGTCAGTTGGGAACACCCAATTATTCGCAACGGCCTGGATCTGATCCTGTCCGGCGATACCGGCAGCTGTGCAGTTTCCCTGTTGAAAAACAAAGCGCTGCCGGTCGGTACCCTGCTGGTCGAACTGGTCTACGTGGTTGAGGCGCAGGCACCGAAGCACCTGCAACTGACCCGCTTCCTGCCACCAACACCAATCCGTATGCTGATGGATCGCAAAGGGACCAATCTGGCAGCACAGGTTGAATTCGAAAGCTTCAACCGTCAGTTGAACGCGGTTAACCGCCATACCTCCAGTAAACTGGTCAATGCGGTACAACAGGATGTGCATGCCATGCTGCAACAGGCGGAAAGCCTGGTTGAAGAGCAGGCTCGTGCATTGATAGAGCAGGCGAAACAGGAAGCGGATGACAAACTCAGCACCGAGCTGGCGCGTCTGGAAGCCCTGAAGGCGGTCAATCCGAACATCCGTGATGACGAAGTCGAAGCGCTGGAGTTCAATCGCAAGCAGGTGCTGGTTAACCTCAATGAAGCAGGATGGCGTCTGGATGCTATCCGTCTGGTGGTAGTAACTCACCAGTAACCTGCGCATTGGGGAACTTCGGTTCCCCTGTTGTGACTTTCAGCGGAGCCAACAAGATGGAACCCTACAATCCCCCGCAAGGCCCGATGCATATTCTGTATCAGGATGAGCACATTATGGTGGTCAACAAACCGAGTGGCCTGTTGTCGGTACCCGGCCGCGCCCCGGAAAATAAAGACAGCCTGATGACGCGCATCCTCGCGGATTACCCGGCGGCAGAATCGGTGCATCGCCTGGATATGGCGACCAGTGGTGTGATTGTGGTGGCGCTGAACAAGGCGGCGGAGCGTGAGCTTAAGCGCCAGTTCCGCGATCGCGAGCCGAAGAAGTCTTATATCGCCCGCGTATCGGGCCATCTGAAGCACGATGAAGGCCTGGTGGATTTACCGCTGATTTGTGACTGGCCAAACCGGCCGTTGCAGAAGGTGTGTTTCGAGACGGGCAAAGCGGCGCAAACCGAGTATCTAGTGTTGTCACGCGACGCCGATGGCAGCACGCGGGTAAAACTGATGCCGATTACCGGCCGCTCGCATCAGTTACGCGTGCATATGTTGGCGCTGGGTCACCCGATCCTTGGTGACGGTTTCTACGCCCCGCCGGAAGTCAAAGCCATGGCGCACAGGTTGCAGCTGCATGCCCAGGAACTGCGTATTACCCACCCGGCGTTCCAGACGCCGATGCACTTTCGCGCCGAACCGGATTTCTGAATCGCCTGTTAAACGGGCCCAGCATGTCGGGCCCCTGGGTACTCCCCCCGAAATACTTACGCTCTTTCCCCTAAATAATTGGGGTTGCATCGCGGCGGCAAGCCTGCAAATCCCCGGGAGCATAGGCAACTATGTGACCGGGGTGAGCAGGTACAGCCAACAAAGAGGCAGCGCCAAGTATGACGGGGAAGGTTATTTGAAGCCTTTCTCGCGTTTGATCAGATCGTACGCCGCCTGAATTTCCTGCGCTTTCTGCTTGGCCATTTCCATCATTTGCGGCGGCAAGCCTTTCGCCACCAGCTTATCCGGATGGTGTTCGCTCATCAGCTTGCGGTAAGCGCGCTTGATGGTGGTGGCATCGTCGCTGCTGCTGACACCCAGCACTTTGCAAGCATCGTCCAGCGTTGGCCCACGTTGCGCCTGCTGGAAACCACCCTGCTGACCGCCGCCAAACTGGCGCCCGCCTTCCATCATGCTGAGGAATTGATCGAACTGCGCACGCGAAATACCCAGCTCTTCAGCAATCACATACAGCACCTGCCGCTCGTTGGGATGCAACGAACCGTCGGCGAATGCCGCCTGGATTTGAATTTCCAGAAACATCCGAATCAGGTCAAAACGGCCGAAACAAATGCTGCGGAACTGCTGCAGCGTTTCTCTCAGCGGAAACTGGCTCTGTTTGCCTTCACGAAATGCCTGCTGCGCCGCGGTACGGGCTTCTCCGTGCAGCTGCAGACGATCCATGAACAGGCTGGCGATCTGAATATCCGCCTCGGTAACGCGTCCTTTTGATTTGGTCAGGTGACCCATCACCTGAAAAGTGGTGCGGAAAAACAGCGTTTGCCGCGTTTGCTGACCGGCGAAAAAGCCCCGGCTACGCTTATTACTGCGCGCAGTATCGATCATATGACCGACAATCAGCCCCAAAACTACACCCCAGAATCCCGCGCCAGCCCAAATGGCCACGATGACCCCGAGCAGTTTTCCCCAATACTGCATATACTCCTCAATTATCATGCCGAAAGCCGACTGCTCCCTTTCGTCTTAGGTAAGGGTTAAGGCGATTTTTCTCAGGATTTGGATTATCATACCTGTCATTTATCTTTGCGCCTATCGACGACGCAAGTAAACGGCCGGATTTAACACTAGCGCAACGCAGATGAGTAATATAGTCTCTGACCGTTTGCCGGACATGACGCCTCTGATGACGGAACACCAAAACCGCGTATGAAAAAAAGTTTCCCAACACTGCTGGCCACACTAATTTGGACGGCACTCTACAGCCAGCACGCCCTGGCTGACCTTGCTGAGCAATGTATGCTTGGCGTTCCTGTTTATGACAAACCGCTGGTCAGCGGCGATCCGAACAGCCTGCCGGTCACCATCCATGCGGATGACTCCAAAGCGGACTATCCGAAAAGCGCCCTGTTCACCGGCAACGTGAATATCGAACAAGGCAACAGCACCCTGACCGCCAAGCAAGTGGAACTGAACCAGACGCAAAATCCGGGGCAGACCGATCCAGTGCGCACCGTGACCGCTACCGGTGACGTTCACTACAGCGACAATCAGATCAAGCTGAAAGGCCCGAAAGCCTGGTCGAACCTGAACAACAAAGATACCGACGTCTATGAAGGCGACTACCAAATGGTAGGCCGTCAGGGGCGCGGCGACGCCGACAAGATGAAGATGCGCGGTGCCAACCGTTACACCATTTTGGAAAACGGCACCTTTACCTCCTGTCTGCCGGGCGACAACAGCTGGAGCGTGGTCGGTACCGAAGTGATCCACGACCGCGAGGAGCAGGTGGCGGAAATCTGGAATGCCCGCTTTAAAATTGGCGGCGTGCCGGTTTTTTACAGCCCGTATCTGCAATTGCCGGTCGGTGATAAACGTCGCTCCGGTTTCCTGATCCCGAACGCAAAATATGGCAGCAGCAATGGCTTTGAATTTATGCTGCCGTATTACTGGAACATTGCGCCGAACTTCGACGCCACCATCACACCGCACTACATGTCTCGACGCGGCCTGCAGTTGCAGAACGAATTCCGCTATCTGGTGCAGCCGGGCCTGGGCCTGATGGAGTTCGACTGGTTGCCGAACGACAAGGAATACAGCAAGGACAACCCTGACGACAGTAAACGTTGGTTGTTCTACTGGAACCACAATGGGGTGATGGACCAGGTGTGGCGCTTTAACGCCGATTACACCAAAGTCAGCGATTCCAAATACTTTACCGATCTGGACTCGAAATATGGCTCTACCACCGACGGTTACGCAACGCAGAAATTCAGCCTCGGCTACGCCATTGACAACTGGGATGCCACCTTAAGCTCCAAGCAGTTCCAGATCTACGGCGATACCGATCGCAGCCAGTCAGATTCGTATAAAGTTCAGCCACAGTTGGACCTGAACTACTATAAAGATGATCTTGGCCCGTTCGATTTCCGCATCTACGGCCAGGCGGCCAAGTTCACCAGCGTCAACCCGTACAGCCCGGACGCCACTCGTCTGCATATGGAACCGACGCTCAGCCTGCCGTTGACCAACGGCTGGGCCAGCCTGAACACCGAAGCCAAACTGCTGGCTACCCATTATCAGCAGGATATTCCTGACGGCTTCGCAGCTAACTACTCAGCTCGTAAAAGCCCTCCGGGTAACGTTGTTACCGCGCCGGATCTCGAGGATTCGGTCAACCGCGTATTGCCGCAGTTCAAGGTCGACGGCAAGCTGGTGTTCGAACGCCCGATGGTCTGGTCGGAAGGTGCGACCCAAACCCTGGAGCCGCGCGTGCAGTACCTGTATGTGCCGTATCGCGACCAGAGCAACATCTACACCTACGACACCACCCTGCTGCAAACCGACTACTCCGGCCTGTTCCGCGACCGTACTTACAGCGGCCTGGATCGCATCGCTTCGCAAAACCGTGTTTCCACCGGTTTAACCACGCGAATTTATGATGACGCGCTGGTTGAACGTTTTAACGCTTCCGTGGGTCAAATCTACTACTTCAGCCGTTCACGCACCGGCGACCAGGCAAGCAGGTACGATAACAATGACGATACAGGTAGCCTGGCATGGGCCGGCGATACCTATTGGAAGATTGACGATCGTTGGGGCCTACGTGGCGGCCTGCAGTATGACACGCGCCTCAATAGCATTTCATTGGGCAACGGCGTACTGGAATACCGTCAGGATTCTGAACGCGTCCTGCAGTTGAACTACCGTTATGCCACGCCGGAGTATATTGAAACGGCACTGAACACCAAGCAGGTTCCGGCCTATCAGGACGGCATTTCGCAGGTGGGCGTCACCGGCAGTTGGCCAATCGCCGATCGTTGGGCCGTCGTTGGGGCTTATTACTACGACACCCGAGCCAAACAGTCTGCCGATCAGTTGCTCGGTGTGAAGTACAACACCTGCTGCTGGGCAGTGACCTTGGGTTATGAGCGTAAGATCACCGACTGGAATGGCAGCAACAATACCAGCGTTTATGACAACAAAGTTTCGTTCAACGTCGAACTGCGTGGCCTGAGCAGCGATCACAGTCTGGGCTCCGCGGAAATGTTGCGTTCCGGCATTCTGCCTTACCAGCGTGCATTTTGATGCTTTGTAACACTTTGAAAACGAGAACTTTAACCCGCATTTGCGGATTACATAATGGGAAATGTATGAAGAACTGGAGAACGCTTATTCTCGGATTGGTGGTTTGTGCCAATACCGCGTTCGCAGCACCCCAAGAAGTGGATAAAGTCGCCGCCGTCGTGGATAACGGCGTGGTCCTTGAGAGCGACGTAAGCACCCTGTTGCAGTCGGTGAAACTCAATGCACAGCAGGCCGGCCAGCAATTGCCGGATGACAAAACGCTTCGTCACCAGATCCTTGAGCGTCTGATTATGGATAACATCCAGCTGCAGATGGCCAAGAAAATGGGGATCAACGTTTCTGACGCCGATCTGGACAAAGCCATCGGCAACATCGCCGCACAGAACAAAATGAGCCTCGATCAGATGCGCAGCCGTCTGGCGTATGAAGGCCTGAACTACAACACCTACCGTTCGCAGATCCGCAAGGAAATGCTGATTTCTGAGGTGCGTAACAATGAAGTGCGCCGCCGCGTCACTATCCTGCCTCAGGAAGTGGACTCACTGGCCGCTCAGGTTGGCGCTCAGAACGGTAGCGATACCGAAATGAACATCAGTCACATCCTGATCCCGCTGGCGGAAAACCCGTCGCAGGCGCAGGTAGACGACGCGGAAGCCCTGGCTAGAAAATTGATGGGCGAAATCAACGGCGGTGCCGACTTCGGCAAACTGGCAATCTCCTACTCTGCCGATTCCCAGGCGCTGAAAGGCGGCAACATGGGCTGGGGCAAGCTGCAGGAAATCCCGACCCTGTTCGCCGAAAGACTGGTTAACGCCAAAAAAGGCAACGTGGTTGGGCCAATCCGCTCCGGCGTCGGCTTCCACATCCTGAAAGTGAATGATATCCGTGGTGCCAGCCAGTCGGTATCAGTTACCGAAATTCACGCTCGTCACATTCTGCTGAAACCTTCTGTGGTGCTGACCGACGATCAGGCACGTGCCAAGTTGCAAGAGGTGGCCGAAGCCATCAAGAACGGCCGCGCCAAGTTTGCTGACGAAGCCAAACAGCTTTCTCAGGATCCGGGTTCTGCATTGCAGGGCGGCGATCTGGGCTGGGCTTCTCCAGATATCTATGATCCGGCCTTCCGCGACGCGTTGATGAAACTGAGCAAAGGCGAAGTCAGCCAACCGGTTCACTCTTCCTTCGGCTGGCACCTGATTCAGTTGCTGGATACGCGTCAGGTAGACAAAACCGATGCGGCGCAGAAAGATCGCGCTTACCGCATGCTGTTTAATCGCAAGTTTGCTGAAGAAGCGCAGACCTGGATGCAGGAACAACGTGCTCAGGCTTACGTGAAGATCCTTGACGGTAATGCACAACAATAATCGCATCGTAATCACCCCCGGCGAGCCTGCCGGGGTTGGGCCGGATTTGGTGGCAGCGCTGGCGCAACAGGATTGGCCTGTTGAACTGGTGGTGTGCGCGGATCCGGCCTTGTTGCTTGAACGCGCCCGGCAGTTAGACCTGCCGCTGCAACTGCGCACCTATCAGCCACAACAACCTGCTCAGCCGCAGCGTGCGGGTACCTTGACGGTATTACCGGTCACTACCGCTTATCCGGTAGTCGCTGGTGAGTTGAACGTAGGCAACAGCGCCTATGTGGTAGAAACTTTGGCGCGTGCCTGCGACGGTTGTCTGAACGGTGAATTCGCCGCGTTGATAACTGGCCCGGTGAACAAGGGCGTAATCAACGACGCCGGCGTGCCGTTCATTGGCCATACCGAATTCTTTGCCGATCGCAGCGGTTGCGATCGCGTGGTGATGATGTTGGCGACCGAAGAGCTGCGCGTGGCGCTGGCGACCACCCACCTGCCTTTACTGGCGGTGCCTGGCGCTATCACCCGGCAAAGCCTGCATGAAGTCATCCGCATTCTCGACCACGACCTGAAAACCAAATTTGGCCTCGCCCAACCGCAGATCTATGTCTGCGGCTTGAACCCGCATGCCGGGGAAGGCGGCCATATGGGGCGTGAAGAGATTGACACCATCATCCCGGCGCTCGACGCGCTGCGTGCTGAAGGTATCACTCTTATCGGCCCACTGCCGGCAGACACCCTGTTCCAGCCCAAGTATCTGCAACATGCCGATGCGGTGCTGGCGATGTATCACGATCAAGGTCTGCCGGTGCTAAAATACCAAGGGTTCGGCCGGGCGGTAAATATTACCCTCGGTTTGCCTTTTATCCGTACCTCGGTCGACCACGGTACCGCTTTGGAACTGGCCGGCACCGGCACCGCCGATGCAGGCAGTTTTAAAACGGCCTTGAATCTCGCCATTAAAATGATAATTAATTGTAATGAATAATAAAGTCCACCAAGGGCACTTTGCCCGCAAACGCTTTGGACAGAACTTTTTAACCGATCAGTTTGTCATCGACAGCATTGTCTCCGCCATTCACCCGATGCCGGGTGAGGCGGTGGTTGAAATCGGCCCCGGCCTGGGCGCACTGACCGAGCCGGTCGGCGCACGTATGGATCGCATGACGGTGATTGAGCTGGACCGCGACCTGGCGGCCCGCCTGGAAAATCACCCACAGCTGAAAGACAAACTGACCATTCACCAGCAAGATGCCATGACGGTGAACTTTGCCGAAATGGCCGAACAGGCTGGCCAGCCGCTGCGTGTGTTTGGTAACCTGCCGTATAACATTTCGACGCCGCTGATGTTCCACCTTTTCAGCTATACTCAGGCCATTCGCGACATGCACTTTATGTTGCAGAAAGAAGTGGTTAACCGCCTGGTTGCCGGCCCGAACAGCAAGGCCTACGGGCGTTTGACCGTAATGGCACAGTACTACTGCAACGTTATTCCGGTGCTGGAAGTGCCACCGACCTCCTTCACCCCGGCACCGAAAGTGGATTCCGCCGTGGTGCGTCTGGTGCCACATCGGGTGAACCCGAACCCGGTTGGCGACGTGCGCATGCTGAGCCGTATTACCACTCAGGCGTTCAACCAACGCCGGAAAACCGTCCGTAACAGCCTGGGCGACCTGTTCACCCCAGAGCAACTGACGGAGTTGGGTATCGATCCGATACTGAGAGCAGAGAATATTTCTGTGGCGCAATACTGTAAGCTGGCCAACTGGCTTTCAGCCAATCCCGCGCCGCAGCAATAAGGAGTAGTGGTCATGATTGATTCGCCCCGCGTATGTATTCAGGTACAAAGTGTCTATGTGGAATCACAGTCGATACCTGAGGAAGAACGTTACGTCTTCGCTTATACCATCACCATCCGCAACCTGGGGCGTTTCAATGTGCAACTGCTGGGCCGCTACTGGCTGATCACCAACAGCAATGGCCGCCAGACCGAAGTTCAGGGCGAAGGCGTCGTTGGCGAACAGCCGCTCATCCCGCCCGGCGGAGAATTCCAATACACCAGCGGCGCGATCCTTGAAACGCCGTTGGGTACCATGGAAGGCCATTACGAAATGGTTGATCATCAGGGCCAGCCGTTCCAGACCGCTATTCCGGTGTTCCGCTTAGCTATCCCAACGCTGATTCACTAATTATGTCGACATATCTTATCGGTGATGTTCATGGCTGTTTTGATGAACTGAAATCGCTGTTGGCCCAGGTGGCTTTCAATCCACAGAATGACCAGCTGTGGCTGACCGGCGATTTGGTCGCCCGCGGCCCCGGTTCACTGGATGTCTTGCGATACGTGCGTTCACTCGGCCCTGCGGTACGCATGGTATTGGGCAACCACGACCTGCACCTGCTGGCAGTTTACGCCGGCATCAGCCGCAACAAACCCAAAGATCGCATCACGCCGCTGCTGGAAGCGCCGGACGCCGACGAGTTGCTCAACTGGTTGCGCCGCCAACCGGTGCTGCAGGTGGATGATGAGCAAAAACTGGTGATGGCCCACGCCGGCATCACCCCGCAGTGGGACATCGACACCGCGAAAATGTGCGCGCGCGAAGTGGAAGCGGTACTGAGCAGCGACAGCTACCCACTATTCCTCGATGCCATGTACGGCGATATGCCGAACAACTGGAGCCCGGAACTGAGTGGGCTGGCGCGCTTGCGTTTCAGCACCAATGCCCTGACGCGCATGCGTTACTGCTTCCCGAATGGCCAGCTCGACATGATCTGCAAAGATGCGCCAGGCACCGCACCTGCGCCGCTCAAACCCTGGTTTGAATTGCCACGATTGGTCGATGCCGATTACACCATTATCTTTGGTCACTGGGCATCACTGGAAGGCAGAGGCACACCGGCAGGTGTTATTGGCCTCGATACCGGTTGTTGCTGGGGGGGCGACCTGACCATGCTACGCTGGGAAGACCGACAGTACTTTACCCAACCGGCCAATCGCCGAAATCTGCTGGACGGCGTGCACCAGCAGGCTGCGTTATAATCAAGCCGGGGCGGTCAATGCCGCCCCGCTGTTTTCTGGTTAAGCCCCGATCACCCCACCGTCTTCACGCGTAATCATCAATACTGACGAACGCGGACGAGGACTATTATTCGGGAAATGCGAATCTCCTTCCTCCCCCGGATGCTGAACGTTGACGAACATCGTCTTATAATCCGGCGTGAAGGTAATCCCGGTCAGCTCGCACGACTTTGGCCCAACCATAAAGCGGCGGATCTCGCCACTGAGGGGATCGCCCACAAGCATCTGGTTGTTCCCCTGCCCGGCATAGTCGCCCTTGTTACTGTATTTACCGTCAGTGAGGATCCACAGGCGACCGGCCTTATCAAAACCCAACCCGTCCGGACTGTTAAAGGTATTGTCTGCCGTGATATTTGGCGTACCGCGGTTCACCCCTTCCGGGTGCGCAATCGGGTTGCCGCACAGCGCATAAATATCCCAGGTGAATGACGCCGCCGTAGCATCGCCACCCTCATCCCAACGGATAATCTGACCATAGACATTGTTCGGACGTGGGTTAGCCGCGTTCAATGGCATGCCTTCTTCACCGCGCTTGCTGTTGTTGGTCAGTGTGCAGTAGGCACGACCATCATGCGGGTTGACTGCAATCCATTCCGGACGGTCCATTTTGGTGGCACCCACCTGTGCCGCAGCCTTGCGGGCGAAGATCAGCACTTCGGCCTCATCACGGAAACCGTTTTCCGGCGTCAGGCCATTTTTGCCGAACTCCAGGGCAATCCAGCGCCCGGTACCTTTCAACGGCGTGCCGGCAGCATCACCATCAAACTGCGCCACATACAGCGTGCCTTCGTCCAGCAGACTACGGTTATTGGCCGGGTTAGCCACATCGACCACGCCTTTGGAAACGTATTTATAAATGTGCTCACCGCGCTCATCGTCGCCCATGTAAACCACCAGGCGACCATCCTTGGCAACGCTTACCGCGGCATTTTCGTGTTTGAAACGGCCCAGCGCCGTGTGTTTGATTGGCGTCGAAGTCGGATTCATTGGGTCAATTTCGACAATCCAACCGTGGCGGTTAAATTCATTCGGGTTCTTCGCCACGTCAAAACGCTCGTCGTAATCCGGCCAGTTGCGCTCCGGTTCGCTAACTTTTAGCGTATAGCGCTTTTGCTCCGCCGTGGTCTTATAGTCGGCCTGATGGGTGCCAAAATAGGTATCGAAGTTCTCTTCACAGGTCAGGTAAGTGCCCCAGGGCGTTTTACCGTTGGCACAGTTGCCGAAGGTGCCCAGTACCTTGCGCCCGGTCGGGTCAGCTGCCGTTTGCAGCAAGGCATGACCGGCGGCTGGGCCACTGAACTGCATCTCGGTGTTGGCCGTAATACGGCGGTTATAGCGCGACGGGCGCTCTACTTCCCATCGCTGGCTGTCACCGGCGCGCTTTACTGCCACGATAGAAACACCGTGCGCAGCCTGAGATTTACGCACATCTTCCAGACTGGTGGCTTTGCTGCCGCCATGGGCAAACAGATACTGCTCGTTAACATATTCATTGTTGATGGCCATCACGCCGTGATTATCATCAATCGGGAAGAAGCTCATGCCATCGTTGTTGTCGCCGAACTGCTTTTCCTGGTCGGCGGCACTGTTGTTACCCTGCGGGTCAAAAGCGGCTGCGCCCTCCACCAGCGGCTCGCCCCAGGAGATCAGCACCTCGGCACGGTAACCCGGTGCAATCACCACCTCATCGGCCGTTGAGGCCGCAATGCCTTTGAAACCCAGCAGCTTGTTCGGCGGTAAATCCTCGGCCAGTGCTTCGGCGGAAACCGTCCAGATGCCGCCGCCGAGGAAACCGGCCAGGCCTACGGCTCCGGCACTGCCCAGCAGCAGTTTACGACGGGTGGGATCGGTCAGGCGGTCGGCATCTAATTGCTCAATTTTGCTCGTCATTGCTTTGCTTCCTTTTTTAAATGGCGCCGCAGTCAAGATTCACCAGAGTTGCCAGGCGCTCAGAGTTGGGCTTCATACTAATCAGGAAGTGTGACAAAAATGTTACAAGAAGAAGTCAGCGGAGGTTTGCCGCAGAAACGACAAAGGGCGCAATCTCTTGCGCCCTCAGTAAGATACAACTAACACCCGGTAATCAGCGGTGCTCTAAAATCTCGAAGCAATAGCTGTGAGAATTCACTTCGTCAGCATCGTGGAATTCGCTAAACGAAGTTTCCCATTCATCCGGCTCATAGTCAGGGAAATGGGCGTCGCCACCGACTTCGGCATCGATATGCGTCAGATACATGCGATTAGCGCGCGCCAGGAATTGGCTGTAGATACGCCCACCGCCGATCACCATCACTTCTTCCACATCCCCGGCAGCGGCCAGCGCTTCGTCGATAGACATTACCCAGGTCACCCCGGCATCGGTGCCGGCGCGGCTGCTTAAAACGATGTTATGGCGGCCCGGCAATGGACGACCAATCGACTCGAAAGTTTTACGGCCCATAATCACCGGTTTATTCAGCGAGTTACGTTTAAACCACGCTAGGTCCGCCGGCAGGTGCCACGGCATAGCGTTTTCCATGCCAATAACGCGATCCGCCGCCAAGGCAGCGATCAGGCTGATAATCATTGTTAAACCCTGTGTAGGCAGCAAAATTGCTGACACTATACGTAAAGCCCTAACTGCCGTCGATAGGCTAATCAAGCAATATGAATATATAAGATAGCTCTTATCAGTATATCTAATGTTCAATTCAATCGACGGGTCACGCTTAAACGCCAGGGCGTTTTCGGTACAGCCACAGCCCAGGTAACGACAGCCCGATCGATAATGCGCCGACGATAAAACAGGCCTTGAGGAAGTTGCTCATCAGGGTGGCCATCAGCGCCTCGCTATAACCCAGATGCGAAATTTCCACCACCGAGATCATCGCGGTATAGGCCGAGATCCCCGGGAACATCGGGATCACCGCCGCCACGGTAAACACCTTCGGGTGTGCCAGCAGCCAGCGTGACCAGTAAATGCCGATCATGCCGATTAAAATCGCCGCCAAAAACGTGGCCCATTCGATGTTCATTCCTGCGTGCATCAGCAGCATGCGTGAACCGTGACCTACTGCGCCAAGCAGCGCACAATAGCGCAGCGCGCGCACCGGGACGTTGAATACCATGGCAAAACCCAGTGCCGGTACCGCCGCCAGCAGCATGTCCTGCAGCAAAACCCAAAGCAGATTCATGACCACCCCCGCAGATCCCACAGCGACATTGCCATCACCACGCCAATGCAGGTCGCCAACGTCAACAGGCTGGCCATCGCCCAACGCGCCAGTCCGGTATTGATGTGGCCTTTGAACATGTCCGCAACCGCGTTAATCAGCGGGAACCCCGGCACCAGCAGCAACACGCTGGCAGCCATCGCCACCGTAGAGGTTTGGCTGAACACCGGCAGCCGTAGCAACAGACCGGAAACCGAGGTCGCGACAAACGCCGTCAGGCAAAAATTGATCAGCGGATTCATGTGACGGGCGGTCAGCATTTGGCGCACCGACATGGCCAGGCCGCTGGCGATAAAGGTCACGGCAAAGGCTTTTTGATCGCCACCGTTGAGCATGCTGAAGCAACCGCAAGACAGTGCCACCATCAACACCACCAGCCAGCGCGGATAGCGTAACGGACGGATTTTCTGCAGGCGACGGGCCACGTCGTGTGCGTCCGCCAGCCGGTGTTCCGCCAAAATAACGATATGCTGCACCTCGGTCACCATCTGCATATTGATGCCGCGGTCGACGTTCTTGCGCGTCGTGGTCAGGCATTCACCGTGACTGAGGGTGGTCAACACCACCGCGTTGGCCGATATCGAACTTTCCACGCTGTCCATGCCCAGCGCCAACCCCAGCCGGGTCGACAACTGTTCCACCACCATGCTTTCCGCCCCATGCTGTAACAACAGCAAGGCGCATTGAATACACAGGCGGGTGATTTCACGCTGTTGCTGTTGTTGTTGTTGCCGCTGCGGCGGCGGCAGGTCGGTGGTGGTCGACTGCTGCATGGGGGCCTCTGACTCATCAAAATAAAGTTCATCTTATTGCCAAACATTACCTCATTTGGTTGATGCGCATCAGGAGAAGCGGCGTTATTATCAGCGCAATTAGGCCTTTTGTGCAGAGAGTCAAATCATGCTTGAAACTTCGCTGTTCGTTGCCGGTATCGCCACCCTGGGGATGCTGTCGCCCGGCCCGGATTTTTTCATGGTAATCAAGAATGCCGCCCGCTATCCGCGGTTGGCTGCCATGATGACCGCTTTCGGCGTGATCTGCGGCGTCGCGACCCATATGTCCTATTGCGTTGCCGGGCTGGCGGTGGTGATCACCACCACACCATGGCTGTTCAACGTGCTGAAATACGCCGGTGCGGTCTATCTGGTCTGGATTGGCATTCAGGCGCTGTTGTCACGCGGTGGCGGCAAAATGAACGTCAGCAATTTACCGCAGCAGCAGGTGAGCCTGAAAAGTGCCTTTGTGCAGGGCTATCTGTGTAATCTGCTCAATCCGAAGGCCACGCTGTTCTTCCTGGCGGTATTCACTCAGGTATTGCAGATCGATTCTGGATTGGGTGAAAAGCTGTGGTACGCGGGGATTATCCTTGGTCTGTCTGTCCTGTGGTGGCCAGCGCTGGTGTTCCTGATCCAAAGTGGCCCGGTGCGTCGTGGGCTGGAAAAGACCCAGAAGATAGTGGATAAATTTTTGGGTGGGATGTTGATTGCCCTAGGCATCAAAGTCGCACTGAGCTGACTCTGCCTTGCGGGGCGCAGCATCTCGCTGCGCCCCTGGGTTTATCCCTTGGCTTCTACCACTTCATCCTCTGGAGCCTTGCCGTCAATACTGCCACGCCAACCGCTCTGCTGAACCCGGGCCAACCGATTCTGATCCTGCTCTATAGCCGTACTGAGCATCTCTTTGGTGCGCTGCAAACTGGCAATACGGAATTCGGTATCCTGGTAATTATCCACCGTCTCCTCGAGCATTTTCAGGTTGTAGCGCCGGAAGGTATCGGCTTTCTCACGCGCCTCATAGGCATCCAGCCCCAGCAATTCCAGCGTTTCACGGCCAACCCGTAACGAACTTTCAAAGGTTTCACGCTCCGGTTTTTCCACCCCTAATTGACGCAACTGATACCAGTGATCGACATCACGAGCTCGCGCCACCACCTTCAGGTGCGGGAATTGCCGCTTGGCCATTTCAGTCAATTGCAGACTGGCCTCGACATCGTCGATGGCGTTGATCAGTACCTTGGCATGCTGGGCGCCTGCGGCCTCAAGCAGATCGGCGCGGGTGGCATCACCATAAAACACCTTGGCATCGAATTTGCGCAGCGTTTCAATATGATCCGGGTCGTGATCCAACACCACGGTATGGACACCGTTAGCCAACAGCAAGCGACCGGCAATTTGACCAAAGCGACCAAAGCCGGCAATGATGACGCTGGCATTCTCATCATCAATTTCATCCGCAGGTCGTTCATCTTTCGGCGCGTTTTTCTCAATTCTGGCAGCCACCACCAGCAACAACGGCGTCACAGCCATCGACAAGGCTACCGCCAGCGTCAAGGATTTTGCCCACTCCGGCGGCAATACCCCGGCCAGCTGCGCGGCCCCGAAGATCACAAAGGCAAACTCACTGCCCTGGCCTAACAAAATGGCAAACATGCCGCGCTGACGCTTTGGTACGCCGAGCCGGGGAGCAATCAACCACAACAGCGCCGCCTTGATCAGCATAAAGCCCAACAGCAGCGAGGCAATCAACAACGGATGGTGGAACAAGGTACCGAAGTCGATCGACATGCCAACACCGATAAAAAACAGCCCAAGCAGCAGTCCCTTGAACGGCTGAATATCACTTTCCAACGCATGCCGGTATTCGGAACTCGCCAACATTACCCCGGCAAGAAAAGCGCCCATCGCCATCGACAGCCCGGCCATTTCCAGCAGGATGCCAAAACCGAACACCAGGAACAGCGCCACGGCACTAAAAACTTCACGCATGCCGGAGCGAGCGACAAAGTGCAGCAGCGGCCGGGTCACATAGCGGCCGAGCAACACCACCGTGACCAATGCACCCACCACCTTTGCCGCCGACAAGGTGAAGGTCGCCAAGGTGGTGACGGCACCGCTGCTGGCCATCAATGGGATCATCGCTACCAGCGGGATCGCCGCAATATCCTGGAATAACAGGACGGCAAATGTGCTGCGACCGATCGGTGACGGCGTAAGGTTACGTTCACCCATCGCCTGCATGGCAATTGCAGTGGAGGACAGCGCCAGCGTCAGGCCAATCAGCAGCGCCACCTTCCAGTTCAATCCGAGGAAATAGCAAAAGGCGCTCAGGGCCAATCCGCATGCCGCCATCTGAATAATGCCGCCGCCAAACACCGAGGCGCGCAGCGTCCACAGCCGTTTCGGATCCAGTTCCAGTCCGATGATAAACAGCATCAGCACCACGCCAATCTCGGCAAAGGTGAGGATCGACTCAGCATCGGAGACCAGTTTCAACCCCCAGGGGCCGATAATACAGCCGGCGATCAGGTAACCCAGTACTGACCCTAACCCAAGCCGTACCGCTATCGGCACGAACAGCGCGGCCGATCCCAGATAGATCAGCCCCTCAATCATCATATGGTGATTATCCATGCTCGACTCCCTGCTCCGCCGGGTCACTGTGTTCCATCAGGTAGTCTACCAGTCGCCGCCGGTAGGCCTCGCCGGCGGCAATCAGCGCCGGTTCATTGTAGGTAAAGGTGTTATGCACGGCAAAATAGGGCTGCCAGTTCATTCCGCAATACAGCGCCGTGGCCTGCAGCGGTTGCCCCAGAGCGGCAAAGTTGGGGTAATCCCCCAGTTCGAAATGGTGCTCGTCACCCCCGCTGGTCACCGCCCACAAGACATCTTTGCCCACCAGCGCTTCACCTTCATGGCCGTAAGCCCAGCCGTGCTCCAGCACCTTGTCGATCCACAATTTCAGCAACGGTGGCTGGCCGTACCACTGCATCGGATGCTGCAGCACCACCAGGTCGGCACGCTCCAGCGCACGCTGTTCGGCGTTGATATCGATATTGAAATCGGGATAAAGCTCATACAGCGAACGGACTTCCACCTCGGGAAGATCCTTGACCGCCTGTAACAGACGGTGGTTGGCATGAGAATGCCGGGGATAAGGATGGGCATAAATTATCAGGATCATGGTTGTCGTCGTTCCTTCGTTCCTTCGTTCTTTGCCAATATATCAAGCCTATACTAATCACACAGAGTGACAGTTTGCTGAATGATTGATAGCAGAAATTTTTAACGCGAGACAACAAATTGGCTGAAGGAGATAAAAAAGGGCGCTGCATTCAATGTAGCGCCCTGATATTACGACACAGAGAGATTACTTAACGATGCGTGCGTGCATCTCCTGCACCGAAGTGACCTGTTCGGTCGGGTCGGCCTTCAGCGCCATCGCTGTGGCGAAGCCGCCGTTCAGGGTAGTGTCGTAGTGCACCTTGTACTGCAGCGCACTGCGGCGAATCAGCTTGGAGTCCTCAATCGCCTGACGACCTGCCGTGGTGTTAACGATGTAGGTGTACTCGCCATTCTTGATACGGTCCTGAATGTGCGGACGACCTTCATGCACCTTGTTGACCAGGCGCGGGTTAATCCCCGCTTCGCCCAGTACCACGGCGGTACCGTGGGTGGCATCCAGTTCAAAGCCCTGCTTCAGCAGGCTTGCTGCCAGATCCACCACCCTGGCTTTATCGCCTTCGCGTACCGACAGCAGTGCACGGCCCTGTTTCTTCATGCCTGACTGGCTGCCGAGCATCGCCTTGGAGAAGGCTTCCGCGAAGGTGCGGCCAACGCCCATCACTTCCCCGGTAGAGCGCATTTCCGGCCCTAAAATCGGGTCGACGCCCGGGAACTTGTTGAACGGCAACACCACTTCTTTTACCGAGTAGTAAGGCGGGATAACTTCTTCCGTTACACCCTGCTCGGCCAGCGTTTTGCCTGCCATCACGCGTGCCGCCACCTTGGCCAGCGGCACGCCGGTCGCCTTGGAGACGAATGGCACAGTACGCGCGGCACGTGGGTTGACTTCAATCAGGTAGACTTCGTTGTTCTTCACCGCAAACTGCACGTTCATCAGACCACGAACCTGCAGCTCGAACGCCAGTTTCTCAACCTGCTGACGCATCACGTCCTGAATCTCTTTGCTCAGGGTGTAGGCCGGCAGTGAGCAAGCTGAGTCACCGGAGTGCACGCCCGCCTGTTCGATGTGTTCCATGATGCCGCCAATCAGCACCCGTTCGCCGTCGCAAATCGCGTCGACGTCGACTTCTACCGCGTCATCCAGGAAGCGGTCCAGCAGCACTGGCGCATCGTTAGAAACGCTAACCGCGTTCTGGAAGTAACGGCGCAGGTCGATATCGTCATAGACGATTTCCATCGCGCGGCCCCCCAGTACGTAGGAAGGACGAACTACCAGCGGGTAACCGATACCGGCTGCCTTTTCTACCGCCTGCTCGATGGTGGCGACGGTGGCGTTCGCCGGCTGTTTCAGCCCAAGACGCTGTACTGCCTGTTGGAAACGTTCACGGTCTTCGGCGCGGTCAATCGCGTCCGGGCTGGTGCCGATAATCGGCACCCCTGCGGCTTCCAGCTCGCGCGCCAGCTTCAGCGGAGTCTGACCGCCGTACTGTACGATCACGCCTTTCGGCTTCTCGATACGCACGATTTCCAACACGTCTTCCAACGTGACCGGCTCGAAGTACAAACGGTCGGAAGTGTCGTAGTCGGTGGAGACGGTTTCCGGGTTGCAGTTGACCATAATGGTCTCGTAACCGTCTTCACGCAGCGCCAGCGAGGCGTGCACGCAGCAGTAGTCGAATTCGATGCCCTGGCCGATGCGGTTCGGACCGCCGCCCAGTACCATGATTTTCGGACGGTCGTTGGTCGGATTGGACTCGCACTCTTCTTCATAGGTGGAGTACATGTAAGCGGTGTCGGTGGCGAATTCCGCCGCACAGGTATCCACACGCTTGTAAACCGGATGTAGTCCATAACCGTGGCGCAGTTTGCGGATTTCGCTCTCGGCAACGCCGGCCAACGTGGCCAGACGCGCATCGGCGAAGCCTTTACGCTTCAGGGTACGCAGGAATTCCTGGGTCAAGCCGTTGATGCCGGATTCGGCCACCTGCTCTTCCAGGCGCACCAGCTCTTCAATCTGCACCAGGAACCAGCGATCGACGTTGGTCAGGTTGAAGATGCCGTCCACCGACAGGCCGGCGCGGAACGCGTCCGCGATGTACCAGATGCGGTCAGAGCCGGCATCTTTCAGTTCACGGCGTATTTTGGTCAGCGCTTCCGGGTCGTCCAGATTCACTTTAGGGTCAAAACCGGTGGCACCCACTTCCAGACCGCGCAGCGCTTTTTGCAGCGACTCTTGCTGGGTGCGACCAATCGCCATCACTTCGCCGACGGATTTCATTTGAGTCGTCAGACGGTCGTTGGCACCGGCAAATTTCTCGAAGTTGAAACGAGGGATCTTGGTCACGACGTAGTCGATGGACGGTTCAAACGACGCCGGCGTGCGGCCACCGGTGATGTCGTTCATCAGTTCGTCGAGGGTATAACCCACCGCCAGTTTGGCGGCGATTTTGGCTATCGGGAAACCGGTAGCTTTCGATGCCAATGCAGACGAACGGGACACGCGTGGGTTCATTTCGATAACGATCAGGCGGCCGGTTTTCGGGTTAACCGAGAACTGCACGTTGGAGCCGCCGGTTTCCACACCGATTTCACGCAGTACCGCCATCGAGGCGTTACGCATGATTTGATATTCTTTGTCGGTCAGGGTTTGCGCCGGGGCTACGGTGATGGAATCACCGGTATGGATGCCCATGGCGTCGAAATTTTCGATAGAGCAGACGATGATGCAGTTATCGTTCTTATCGCGCACCACCTCCATCTCGTACTCTTTCCAGCCGATCAGCGACTCGTCGATCAGCAGCTCTTTGGTTGGCGACAGATCTAGGCCGCGCTCGCAGATCTCTTCGAACTCTTCGCGGTTGTAAGCAATGCCGCCACCGGTGCCGCCCATGGTAAAGGAAGGGCGGATGATGCACGGGAAGCCAACGTCAGCGGCAACCGCCAGCGCTTCTTCCATATTATGTGCGATGCCGGAACGCGCAGTATCCAGGCCGATTTTCTTCATCGCCACGTCGAAACGGCGGCGGTCTTCGGCTTTATCGATAGCATCGGCCGTGGCGCCAATCATGGTCACGCCGAACTCGGCCAGCACGCCCTGACGTTCCAACTCCAGCGCACAGTTCAGCGCGGTCTGGCCCCCCATAGTCGGCAATACCGCATCCGGGCGCTCTTTTTCGATGATTTTACGCACCACTTCCCAGTGAATCGGCTCGATGTAGGTCGCATCAGCCATTTCCGGGTCGGTCATGATGGTGGCCGGGTTGGAGTTCACCAGAATGACCCGGTACCCCTCTTCGCGCAGCGCTTTACACGCCTGGGCACCCGAGTAGTCGAACTCACACGCCTGGCCGATAACAATCGGGCCAGCGCCGAGGATCAGGATGCTTTTTATGTCTGTACGTTTTGGCATTTTTACTGCTCCTGATTATTTGGCGTTAGAACGGTAAGTCTCGATCAGTTCGATAAAGTGATCGAACAGCGGCGCGGCATCGTGCGGGCCCGGGCTGGCTTCAGGGTGGCCCTGGAAGCTGAACGCCGCTTTGTCGGTGCGGTGAATGCCCTGCACCGTGTGGTCAAACAAGGATTTGTGCGTTATGCGCAGCTCCGCCGGCAGGTTATTTTCGTCCACGGCAAAACCATGGTTCTGCGCGGTGATCATGACGCAGTCTTTATCCAGATCTTTCACAGGGTGGTTGCCGCCGTGGTGGCCAAGCTTCATCTTCACGGTTTTCGCGCCACTGGCCAGTGCCAGCAACTGGTGCCCGAGGCAAATGCCAAACACCGGAATGTCGGTTTCCAGGAACTGTTTGATGGCGGTGATGGCGTAATCACAGGGCTCCGGGTCACCCGGGCCGTTGGACAGGAAAATACCGTCCGGATTCATTTTCAACACTTCATCTGCCGGAGTCTGCGCCGGCACTACCGTCAGACGGCAGCCGCGATCCACCAGCATGCGCAGGATGTTGCGCTTGGCACCGAAGTCGTAAGCTACCACGTGGAACGGCAGCTCAGAGGCCGCTTTGGCTTCCGGCAATTCGCCTTCCAGCGTCCAACTGCCTTGCTGCCAGCTGTAAGCTTCCTGGGTGGTCACTTCTTTCGCCAGATCCATGCCTTTCAGGCCCGGGAAACCTTTGGCCTTAGCCAAGGCCAGGGCAGCATCCGGGGTATCGGCAGCAATGATGCAGCCGTTCTGTGCACCCTTCTCACGCAGCAGACGGGTCAGCTTGCGGGTATCAATATCGGCGATCGCCACAATGTTATGGCGCTTCAGGTAGTCAGACAGGCCTTCTTCGTTGCGGTAATTGCTGGCTATCAGTGGGAGGTCGCGAATGACGAGGCCTTGGGCGTGTACTGCGGAGGATTCTTCGTCAGCAACATTGGTGCCGACATTGCCGATATGAGGATAAGTAAGAGTAACAATCTGGCGGGAGTAGGAAGGATCAGTGAGGATTTCTTGATAACCGGTCATCGACGTATTGAAGACCACTTCTCCTACTGCCGTACCCTCTGCCCCGATGGCCCGACCGTGGAATTGGGTTCCGTCTTCGAGAACCAATAGCGCTGACTTAATCAAAACACCCTCCAAGGAATAATCAATCACAATATTTGCATATTAATTCAGATATCGCGATCTAAATCAATGCAAAAACCGCCTTCAAGGTCAATTTTTGGCAAATTGGGCGCATTCTAATGATGAGAGCTCCGCTTGTCTACCCAAAGCGCCATTTTTTCTCTTATTTTTGCACTTCTCGAGGTTTAATAGGGTTGGCAGCCATAAAAACATCGATAAACTCTGGCTGGTAAACGGTTGCGGGGATGAATGACCAAAAAGTCCAATAACAAAGACCAAATCCATGAAAAAAAACATCACCACCGGGTGATTCCGGTTAAAAAACACAGTAAAACATACAAAAACAGAAATCATAAAGAAAAATAAACACATAAATCATATTTTATATGTTAAAAAAAAGGACAATAAAATTATTGTCCATTAATCATAGCATTATGATAAAAAAACCACATCACGATGGTGTAAAAATCAATTATAGCTGGTCAAGATTGAGCACATCTCGCATATCAAACAGCCCTTTATCACGATTATGCAACCATGATGCCGCTCGCACCGCCCCACTGGCAAAAGTCATCCGGCTGGAGGCTTTATGGGTGATCTCAACCCGCTCGCCAATATCGGCAAACATGGCGGTATGCTCACCCACGATATCGCCGGCACGAACAGTGGCAAAGCCAATGCTCTTCGGATCGCGTTCGCCGGTATAGCCTTCACGCGCATACACCGCACATTCTTTAAGATCGCGCCCCAGTGCGCCGGCAATCGCCTCGCCCATGGCCAACGCCGTGCCCGAAGGGGCATCCACCTTATGGCGGTGATGTGCTTCAATGATCTCGATATCGGTGTAGTCGCCCATCACCTGAGCGGCTTTTTCCAACAGCTTCAGCACCAGATTGACACCGACGCTGAAGTTGGCGGCAAAGACGATACCTATCTGCTGCCCGGCGGCTTTAATGGCGTCTTTACCGGCGTCATCAAAGCCGGTAGTGCCAATCACCATGGCTTTTTTATGCTCGACGCAAAAAGCCAGATACGCCTGAGTGCTTTCCGGGCGGGTGAAATCGATCAGAATATCGAAATCGTCGACCACCTTTTCCAGACTGTCGCTAACGGCAACGCCCAGTGCGCCAACACCCGCCAGTTCACCGGCGTCTGTACCGATCAGGCTTGAACCCGGTCGCGAAATCGCCGCCCCCAGCGCCACACCCGGTGCCTGCTGTACCGCCTGGATCAATTGACGGCCCATACGGCCACCGGAACCCGCAACCGCTATGCGGATTAATGAATCAGTCATACTTGCTCTCTTGTTGATTTGACGCCTATCCCATTAGGCTATCGGTTCAGGGTAACTGCCCCACCTTATCACCGCCAGAGGATTCATTTCATAATTAGAAAATTATGATATCTCCCGCATTTCATCAGCAATGCTGTCAATGGGTTAACAATTGATCTAAAAAATATCTGTTGCCGATTGTACATAATCATGCAATTTCAATGGCTAAAAACCGCAGGAAAAACCCTCATTTCATTCACTAAAACCGACATGGGTCCCGCCAATCAGCCGCTTAGCTTAATATATGCTGTAACTGCCGCTTTATTGCCTGAGAGCCACGGATGAAAATCGCACCCACGACTCTATCGGAAACCCTGACGCAAGATTTGGCACGCCGCATCATCAGGGGGGATTTGCCGCCCGGGCTGTCGTTGCCGGGGGAAAATGAGCTGGCACAGCAGTACGAAGTTTCACGCACCTCGGTACGCAATGCCTTGCAGGTGCTGGCCGCAAAAGGGCTGATTTCCATCCATGCCAAGAAGCGCAGTACGGTCAACTCACGCCAGCTGTGGAGCTTTTTGGATACCGATGTTCTGGCCTGGCTGGCAGAAGACAGCCTCGATCCGTTGTTGACTGAACAGCTAATGGTCACTCGTTTGATCTTTGAACCCAATATCGCCGCGCTGGCGGCGGTTAATGCCACCGGTCATGATTTAGCCGCGCTCGAAGATGCCTGCAAGCTGATGGCACAAGGGCAGCAACAAGCCAGCCGTGAGCTGTTCGAACAGGGCGATATGGCGTTTCATCTCGCTTTACTGGGCGCCAGCCATAACCCCTTTTTACATTCATTAGGCAGTGCGCTGTCCGCCGCAATGGCCCTCTCTTTTCAGGAAACGCAGGAAGAAGACGTACACCTGGCCCAAAAGGCCGTTGAAGAACACCAACAGCTGCTGGAGGCTATTCGTTTCAGGCAGGTGGAAAATGCGCGCCAATGCATGCGTGTCATTTTGCTCAACGCGGCCAAAAAGAATCATTGGCATAAACAGCCGGAAATGTTCGCTCATATTATTTAAAAATCTCGCCTTGTCGTAACTCCAATCGTCCTCACAGATCTTGGGTTCTTTTGCCCTCATCAACCTTGCATACAAGATCTTTAAATTTGTATTACCTGAATGAATGACAACTGGATTGCTATCGGCTGGGGGACCTAACACCCGGTCAATCAGTCTGAGGAATCGATCATGAAGTTGACTACGGAAACCCCGTCGGCGGAGCAAGCCACTGCGAATACATTATTCAGGTTGAGAAGACGATTCTGCAACGGCGTAATATCATTGCCACCGACTATTGCCGTCACCCCGGCTGCCGCTGACCGCTGACGATCGTGCCATGATTGACCGGTTTTTTATTCAATTCTCTTTATAGCGAAAGCGGCCGCCCCACGGCGGCCATTTCACATATCTTCAATGGGTTAATGCAGCGACCTCGTCGGCAATTGCCGTCAGTGCATCATAACGGGCGTAATCGGCCTGCACCACCGCAGCACGCTGCCGATAAGACGGCTGCGCCAGAATTTGCTGCACCGCCTGACGCAACTGCCCCTCATCCGGGGTACTGGTATGCAGGCTAATGCCGCAACCCGCTGCCACCACTCTTGCAGCAGCTTCGAGCTTATCCTCGCCGGTTCCAGCGACAATCAAGGGTACCCCCTGATCCAGGGCATAGTTGATTGAGCCATAGCCGCCATTGGTGATCAACAACGCCGCCTTCGGCAGCCAGTGTTCGAAAGAGATGGACTCCCGCACTTTGGCATTAGCGGGCAACAGCGCCAACAATCTGTCAATCGGGCGCCCCCCCGTGGTCGCTAAAACCCGAACCGGCAATTCAGCCAGTGCCTTCAGGGTCGGAACAATCAGCTGGTGCAGATCGACATTCGCCAGCGTCCCCTGCGAAACAACCACCAACGGCCGCCGGTCGGCCTCATCCCACTCATCGCTGGTTTCAACCGCCACCGCCGCGCTACACAGCGGCCCGATAAAGCGCACGCTGCCCGGCAGATCTTCGCGCTGATACTCCAGCGCCGGGGTGGCCAGTTGCAAAAAGCGATCGCAGCCGCCAATCAATGCATCGGTAAAAGGCTGCTGCAGCGGCTGGCCACCAGAGTGCGCCATGGCAATATCAAAGCTCTCTTGCACCTCATCAATTAATGCACGGGTGTCTTCGTCCACCAACTGTTCGCGCCGCAGCTCTCGTGGCAACAACGCCGGAGGGATACGCGGCCCATAGAAGATCGAATCCCTAGAGGAATACGACAATGGCGTCACCCCGATGCCGATCACCGGCGGACGCTCCGTCCTCTGCAACAACGGCAGCACCCCATAAAAGCAGTTTTCCACCATCAACAGGTCAGGGCGATCGTCAGCCATCATGCTTCGCAACTGCTGGTCTAACAACGGGATCGGGGCAGCAAAGAAGTCTTTCAGCGCCAGTGCCATCTGGGCATTGCCCGGCGGCAGTGCTGCCCGTTCGGGAAAGTGCTGCTCAAGATAGCGGTAGTCGAAATCTACTCGCTCATCAAAGGCGATAAACTGCGCGCCGACTGCCTCTGCGCGTTGACGAAACAGCGCACCGGTCATCACCCGTACCTGGTGCCCTTGTGCAATCAGGTGTCGGGCAATGCTCAGCATCGGATAAACGTGGCCGGGCGTGGCCACGGCGGTCATCAGAATACTTGCCATAGGGTTTAAACCTCTGCGTTAGCCGGCTTCAGCGCCTTATTGGCGCACTCCGGGTTGCTCTGAATATGCACCCGCTGTAAATGGCGAGCAGAACGTGCGGTAAAGCCTTCGCGCCCGTGCAACAACGAGAAGTTATCCGCTATCACCACGTCACCCTGCTGCCACTGATGGGCGTAATAATGACGAGGATCGTAGAGATGCTGTTGCAGGGTCTGATGGAATGCCTCTTGCTGCTCCTGTGGTACCCCGTGATATTCCAGCGCGTGCTGGTTAAGAAATTTTTTGCCTTCGGTCGGCGGCTCGTTGTAGCGCATGATCTGCCCGTTGCCGTTCGGATGATCCACTACCAGAGGCGAACAAACTTCACCACCGTAATGCACCACTTGCTTAATGCGATAAGAGATCGACACTTCCCGCCACTGCGCCAACAGCGGTTCACTGGCATTCGCCAGCAGGCGCGTGGTGTCGACAAAGGTGGTGCGGCCCCCCTCATCCTGTGACGGTGCTGCCACACAATGGAACAACTGGAATTCCGGGATGGTCGGCTTGTACATGCCGTCCCAGTGCAACGGCACATAGCTGCTGTCGAAAATATGATCTTTGGCATCCGGATGTTCTTTCACGTCCAGCACTGCGCCGAACGGCCACATCATGATCTCACCCCAGCCGTCGGCATAGCGGGTCAGCAGTTGCGGATCGGTAAAACCAGAGTTGAAGCCGCGCAGCACCAGCAGGTGATGCTGCTGGGCCAGTGAACGAAGCGCGGCCACCGGCAGTTCGCTGATAGATTGGCCAGGATACTGCGGGGTCAGCACTGCACCAAAAGGGGTATTGAGTTCAATGCGACAGTTCAGCGTTTGATTTTCCATAGGTCACTCTCCTTGAATCGAATTTGCTGCTCACACGGCTACCGCGCCGTTAAAAGACGCCCGTTAAAGTGCTGGGCGCAAGGTGATGCATTACGCCATCTGTGGCTGTTCGACCAGGTAATGGCTGGGTGTTCCGCGGATCGCCACCAGTTCGCCCGCCAGCTGCTGCGCGTCTTTGCGCTTCATCAGCACAAACTGTCCGTTTACATTGGCGGCCACGCCATGCCAGGGGGTCAGCCAGTCGTCTTTGGTCGGCATCATGTGAATCCCCATTTTCAGGCTGTCGGTGGGCTGCGGGTGAATCGACAAACGTATTGCCAACGGGAAATGCTGGGCCAGCAAATTGCCCCAGGCCCAGCTGCGCTGGATCACACCACAGGCGCGCTGTTTGGCGTCTTTTTGCAGCGCGGTATTAGAGCCGCTGTAGCCCGGCAGTTGGCTGTCTTCATACAGGAATCGGGTGATCGCGCGATACAGCTGCAACCCCTGCTCGTCCTGCATCAACCGGTGTTTGATCGTTTCCTCCGGCTCAGCATAGCCGTCAACCAGCAACTGGCGCAGCAGATCATAGTTGCTGGTATATCCGGCCAGCCCTTCCACGTCACCCAGATTGAAAACGCTCAGATGAGTCGCCCCCACTTCGTGCAGCAGGTTTTCAATTTCATGTTGATAACGGTTGATCGCATCGTCGCTGACACGGATCAAATCACCGAAAACGTGGCCATCGGAGCAGATGATGATATGAGCACCCGGCGGGTAATAAAGCTGAATACGCTGACAGAGAGAATTAAGAAATATCAATGACAGTCTTTCAGCCATATCGGGCAGTGAACCAATCACCTTATTAGTATTGGGTGATTTTGTCGGAAAAGCAGGCAGGACAAATTCAATACGCCGCTCATTTTCAATAAATGCCCGAATACGCGGTAATTGCACCAGAGAAACCTCCTGTTCCTCTTCTGCGTTTGAACTCTCCGCCCCCGGAAATCGACGCCGATATTGCAATAGTTCATGAAGGATTTTTAACGATATTTGTTCAATACGAGCACTATCCACAATTAACTCCTGTTCAGATGTGGCGCAAGCAACTTATTTGCAAACGCAATAAGACTTATCAAAAAAGAGAGGCCGAACGGGAAGTCGGACTTACCTTACGATTTATCTGCTTCAGGCAATATAGAAGAGATAATGCTATATTATTAGCCCTTATAATTAACAATCTTGGTTAAGTTGAACTTAACAAACTATGAGTAATATTCTAAAACGCATGGCTATTTTTTCTAAAGTTGTCGATTGCGGTGCATTCAGCACGGCAGCCAAAGAATTGGGCATTACGACCTCTGCCGTTAGCCAACATATCCGTCTGCTGGAAAACGAGTTGGGCATTCAATTACTTCTGCGTTCGACTCGTTCACTGAGCCTGACCGAGGCCGGGCTGTGTTTTTATGAGGATTGTGTGTTGATGATCCATGCGGCAGAACGCGGGCAACAACGTATTGCCGCGCTACGCGGTGAACTGGCCGGGGAACTGCGCGTCGCCACCTCTACGGAGTTTGCCACTCATTATCTGGTGCCGGCATTGCAAAGTTTCCTCGACGAGCACCCGCGCATCACGCTGAGGCTGGAAATTCATGATGAGAAGATCGACCTGATAAACCAGCGTATTGATCTGGCGATCCGCGGCGGCGTGATGGCTGACTCTAGCTATGTCTCTACTCGCCTGGCGCGCTTTCGCGAAGTACTATGCGCCTCGCCAGCCTATCTTGCCAACCACGGCGTGCCAGAAACTCCACAGGCGTTGACCCACCATCAATGGGTCACTTTTACCCCTTTGGGGAACCCACAATTTGTTCGTCTGCTCCACCCTGATGGCGACGAGCATCGGTTGCGTATGACCGGACGTTTATTTACCAATAACGGCATGGCGATGAAAGAATTGGCACTGGCAGGTAAAGGCATCATCCGTAATTTCTTCGTCAATGTTGAAAAGGAATTGAACCGAGGTGAGCTGATTGAGGTACTGCCAGAGTGGCGGCTACCGGATATTAGTTGCTATGCAATTATGCCGCGCAGGGACAGCCAACCATTAAAGGTTCGTCGTTTACTTGAACATATGAAAACCCATTTACAGAGAAAAGAGAAAAACGCCGAAGACCAATTAAGAACTTAATAAAATAAGAAATATCTGCAACACAAATTAATTTAGTTATTTAACCTTTCAGCCCGTTGCTGACCAGCACCAGAGTTTATTTAGATTGCAGCCTAATGATATTAACCTTAATAACTTTATCACTGCCCATATAATCATTCCCTCTACCATCAATTCAAATTATCAGAACAAATCTGGATTTAATAAACAGTAAATTTGAACCTGTCACGCATAAAACTCATTTTAATAATTTCATTGCCGGGAACCGTTACCTAAAAGCAAAACGGAGAGCCGAAGCTCCCCGTTATCTTATTTATGCCCGATGCTGATTAATCGACCTGTTTGATATCAACCCGCAGCTCTTTCGGCACTTCAAACACGATGTTCTCTTCACGACCACTGACCTCCTGCACGTTGCCCCCCCCCAGCGCTTTCAGGCGGTTGATCACATCCTGAACCAGAACATCAGGTGCCGAAGCCCCTGCGGTAACACCAATATTATGAGCGTCCTTCAGCCAGACTTCCTGAATGTCAGCGGCGGAATCGATCAGGTATGCCGGCTTGCCAACACGCTGCGCCAATTCTGCCAGACGGTTGGAGTTGGAGGAGTTTTTCGACCCCACCACCAGTACCACGTCCGCATCCCCGGCCAGGTTGCGTACCGCTTCCTGACGGTTGGTGGTGGCGTAGCAGATGTCGTCCTTGCGCGGCCCGATAATGCTGGGGAAACGCTGGCGCAGGGCATCAATCACATCAGAAGTGTCGTCCACCGACAGCGTGGTTTGCGTCATAAAGCACAGGTTGCTTTCATCCTTCACCTGCAGCTTCCACACGTCGTCCGGTGACTCCACCAGGTACATGCCGCCCTTCGGGTTGCTGTACTGGCCCATGGTACCTTCTACTTCCGGGTGACCGGCGTGACCGATCAGGATAGCCTCGGTGCCACGGCGGCTGGCTCGCGCCACTTCCATATGCACCTTGGTCACCAACGGGCAGGTGGCGTCAAACAGCATGGTTAAATCACGCGCCTTGGCCTCTGCCCTTACCGCCTGGGAAACCCCGTGCGCCGAGAAGATCAGAATCGACCCGTCCGGCACTTCAGTGATTTCTTCAATAAACACCGCCCCACGCTCACGCAGGCTGTCCACCACGTAGCGGTTATGCACCACTTCGTGACGCACATAGATAGGCGCACCGTAAATTTCCAACGCGCGTTCAACGATACTGATCGCACGATCAACCCCGGCGCAAAAGCCGCGTGGGTTAGCCAGCAATATTTGCATGCGTCTCCTCCTGCTGCGGGTCGATCTCCAGCACTTCAATATCGAAGGTGACCGGATGGCCCGCTAGCGGATGGTTGAAATCAACGGTAATCGAATCTTCCGCCACCTCACACACCACGCCCGGCATTTCGCTGCCGTCGACAGCGGTAAACAACATGATGGTGCCCGCATCCGGTACGCCGGTTTCCGTGAAATCACGGCGTGAGAAGAACTGGACCAGGTCCGGATTCTCTTCGCCGAACGCCGCTTCCGGTTGCAGGGTAAAGGCACACTTGTCGCCCGCCTTCAGACCGAGTAACTGCGCTTCCAGCGGCTCGGACAGGCTGCCGTCGCCCAGACGAAACAGCGCCGGTTTACCGTTGCCACGAGTGGATTCTGCCGTCGTTCCGTCTTCCAGTTTCAGCGTGAAGTGAACCAATACTTCGCTGTCGCCCTTAACCTGAGCCGTCATATTACTCACCTTTGCTCTTTGCACTTTTGTTCGCCGGCGACAAGAAGCCTTCCAGCACGATCATCGCCGCACCCACGCAGATAAAGCTATCCGCCAGGTTGAAGGTCGGGTAATGCCAGTCGCCCACATAGAAGTCGATAAAATCGACCACGAAGCCGTGCCACAAGCGGTCGAACAGATTGCCGAGCGCTCCACCGATGATAAATGCATAAGCAATATTGTTCAGCTTTTGCTGCGCCGAACTGCGGTACATCATCACCAGCAGCACCGCTACGATGGCGACGGCAATACCGGCGAAGAACCAGCGCTGCCAGCCGCCGTGATCGGCGAGGAAGCTGAACGCGGCGCCGTAGTTGCGCGCATAAAACAGATTGAACGACGGGATCAGCGGCTGGGACTGACCCAGCGCGAAGTTACCGAGGATCCACTGCTTGCTGGCAAAATCCAGCACCAGCACTACCACTACCAGCCACAGCCAGCGCAAGCCGGTCGAACAAATAGGTTTACTCATTAGGCAAACTTACGCTTTTCGCCGTCGCCGGCTACGTTGACAACACAGCGGCCGCAGAGATCTGCGTGTTCCGCCACCAGGCCGATATCGGTAGTGTAATGCCAGCAACGCGGGCACTTCTCACCTTCAGCAGTGCTGAAGGTAATTTTCAGGCCTTTCACCAGCTCTGCAGCTTGTGCATCTGCCGGCGCATCGGCCAGAGGCGCAACGCGCGCGCCGGAGGTCAGCAGCACAAAGCGCAGCTCATCCTGCAAGCTGTTGAGGCGTTCAGCCAGTTCGCTATCAGCATACAGCGTCACCGCGGCTTCCAGAGAACCGCCGAGGCGTTTGTCAGCACGAGCCTGTTCCAGCACTTTGTTCACTTCGCCGCGAACTTTAAGCAGCTCGGCCCAGAAGCTATCGTTCATGCCTTCGCCTTCGGCCAGACCGAACAGGCCGTCGTACCACTCTTCAGTGAATACGTACTGCGCGCGTTTGCCCGGCAGGAAGGCCCAGATTTCATCGGCAGTGAATGACATAATCGGTGCCATCCAGCGAACCAGCGCTTCTGCGATATGGAACAAGGCAGTTTGGCAGCTACGACGGGCAACGCTGTCGCTCTTCGCGGTGTACTGACGGTCTTTGATGATATCCAGATAGAAGGAGCCCATCTCCACCGAACAGAACTGCATCAGACGCTGTACCACTTCATGGAAATCGTAATTGGCGTAAGCCTGTTCGATATCCTGCTGCGCCGCCAGTGCACGACCCACTGCCCAGCGATCCAGGACGACCATCTCTTCCGGTGCCACGCAATCGGTGCTCGGCTCAAACCCGTTCAGGTTGGCCAGCAGGAAACGCGCGGTGTTACGGATGCGGCGATAAGAATCGGCAGAGCGTTTCAGGATCTCGTCCGACACAGCAATTTCACCGGTGTAGTCAGTAGAAGCGACCCACAGGCGCAGAATGTCGCCCCCCAGCTTGTTCATCACGTCTTGTGGACTGATGGTATTGCCGATCGACTTGGACATTTTGCGACCCTGACCGTCCACGGTGAAGCCGTGGGTCAGAACTTCTTTATACGGCGCTTTACCCTTCATCGCAGTGGAGATCATCAATGATGACATAAACCAGCCGCGGTGTTGGTCGGAGCCTTCCAGATACATATCGGCGCCGTGGCCATTGAACTCGGGACGAACATCGACCACGGAAGAGTGGGTCGAACCAGAGTCGAACCAGACGTCCAGCGTGTCTGGCACTTTAACGTAATCGGCAGCATCCGCACCGAGAATGTCGGCCGCGTCCAGATCCCACCAAGCCTGAATACCATCCTGCTCAACGCGCTTGGCCACTTCTTCCATCAGCTCAACACTGCGTGGGTGCAGTTGCTCGGTGTCCTTATGCACAAACAGTGACATCGGCACGCCCCAGGTACGCTGACGCGAAATACACCAGTCCGGGCGGTTGGCAACCATGGTTTCGATACGCGCCTGGCCCCATTCCGGGATCCATTGCACGCCTTTGATCTCTTCCAGCGACTGCTTGCGCAGGCCTTTCTGATCCATGCTGATGAACCATTGAGGGGTCGCACGGAAGATGATCGGCGTTTTGTGGCGCCAGCAGCACGGGTAACTGTGAACCAGTTTTTCCACATGCAGCAATGCGCCTTTCTCACGCAGCAGATCAACGATCAAATCGTTGGCCTTGAACACAAACTTGCCATCCAGCAGTGGATAGGTGCCGGTCAGATAGCAGCCGTTCGGCCCTACCGGATTGGCGATTTCCAGACCGTATTTCTGGCTGATGACAAAGTCATCCGGGCCATGGCCACCGGCGGTGTGTACCGCACCGGTACCGGCATCCAGCGTTACGTGTTCACCCATGATCGCTGGCACGTCAAAGCCCATGAACGGGTGTTCGAAACGCATCAGCTCCAGATCGACACCTTTGCAACTGCCCAGCACTTCCCAATGGGTAATACCGGCGCGTTTCATTACGCTTTCCACCAGTTCAGCCGCTAGGATCAGGCACTGGCCTTCTACCTGTACCAGCTGGTAGGCAAATTCCGGGTGCAGTGAGATGGCGCGGTTAGCCGGCAGCGTCCACGGAGTGGTAGTCCAGATAACCAGAGAAACCGGGCCGTCGAAGCTGTTGATATCAAACTTGGCCGCCACGGCAGCCGCGTCTACCGCGTGGAAAGCCACATCGATAGACGGCGAAGTTTTGTCGTAATACTCCACTTCCGCTTCCGCCAGGGAAGAACGGCAATCGGTACACCAATGCACCGGCTTGGCGCCTTTCAGCAGGTGGCCGTTGCTGATGATTTTGCCCAGCGCACGGATGATGTTGGCTTCGGTTTTGAAGTCCATGGTCAGGTACGGGCGATCCCAGTCACCCAGCACGCCCAGGCGGATGAAGTCTTTCTTTTGGCCTTCAACCTGCTCAGCGGCATACTCACGGCACTTGATACGGAATTCTGCCGCGGTGAGTTTTTCACCCGGCTTACCGTACAGTTGCTCAACCTTCAGTTCGATCGGCAGGCCGTGGCAGTCCCAACCCGGAATGTAAGGCGAGTCGAAACCGGACATCCCTTTCGACTTGATAATAATGTCTTTGAGAATCTTGTTAACCGAGTGACCAATGTGAATGCTGCCGTTCGCATACGGAGGGCCGTCATGCAGAATGAAGGATTTCTTGCCCTTTTTGGCAGTACGAATCATCCCGTACAGATCCTGTTCATACCAACGTTGCAGCATGCCAGGTTCACGCTTGGCCAGATCGCCGCGCATCGGGAACCCTGTTTCCGGCAAGTTCAGGGTATTCTTGTAGTCACTCATGAGATTCTCGTTTCCGTTTTCGGCTATTTACCCGTCACACTTCAAGCTGCATCTTCGTTGGCCGCCCTTTCTTACCCGAATCACTTGCCTATGCAAGCTCATCGGGGTTCGCGCGGTTGCCGCCGCGATACAACTCGAATTGTTTAGGGTAAACGATTAAACCAGTGTTTTTAACCCGAAGAATTTTCGGGCCGTCACCACATCATTGGCGATTTGCTGCTTCAGCGCATCGAGCGAAGCAAAACGCTGTTCATTGCGCAATTTCGCGCGGAGCACCACGTCTATATGGTGCCCGTAAAGATCCATTGTGACATCCAGTAGATGGACTTCCAGCTGCTGTCGCACGCCGGCAACGGTTGGGCGTGTACCAATATTGGCCACGCCGGGGAGCGGCTGGGCTCCCAGGCCATAAACTTCTACCGCATAGACTCCCTTCACCGGGGCAACCAGGCGTTTCAGCGGCAGGTTGGCGGTAGGGAAGCCAATGGTACGGCCCAGTTCATCGCCGTGTACCACCCGACCAGAAATACTGTACGGATGGCCCAGCAGCGTTTCAGCCAATGCCAGGTCGTCATCGCGCAGCGCATTGCGGATCGCCGTGCTGCTGATGCGTTGATCGCCCTCGCGGAAGGTCGGCGTGCTAATCACTTCAAAACCGTATTCTTTCCCGGCTTTTTGCAATAGCGGAAAATCGCCCTGGCGGGTCGCGCCAAAGCGAAAATCATCCCCGACCATCAGGAATTTCACACCCAGTTTCTCCACCAGCAGTTCGGCAACGAATGCCTGTGCCGTATTGGCAGCGAAACGCGGGTCGAACTTGACGCACAACAGGTAGTCAACGCCCGCCTGCGCCAAGTATTTGGCCTTGTCACGCAAACGCGTAAGACGGGCCGGTGCCTTGTCCGCTGCAAACATTTCCAGCGGTTGCGGCTCAAAGATCATGACCATCACTGGCAGCCCGAGGCGTTGCCCCTCTTGTTTCAGCTGCTCCAGCAACGCCTGGTGACCGCGGTGTACGCCGTCAAAGTTGCCGATGGTGAGCACGCAACCATGGTGACGTGCCCGGATATTGTGAATGCCGCGAATTAGCTCCATAGCTGGCTCAAAACAGTGGAAATCGCCGGATTATACCTTGTACAGCGGTTAAGGTTAACCCGCGATTGGTGCCTTTATGTAATAGACATACCATACCGGAGATAATATGCAGGTGAAACGCTCTGGCCGCAGTTTATCCGGCGACTCAAAGCTGATTATCGACCACGACCAATAGCTTGCGACCAATGCACCAACTCATTGCTGAATTTTCTCGCGAAACACTGTATTCCCATGACCGAAGCTGGTAAAATCCTGCCCCATCACAACGTAGCAAGTGCCGCCAGTACAAACGGCGCTTATTTGCACAAATCCGTTGACAAACGAAGTCTAAAAGGGGATATTCCTCGGCCTTCGAATTGTCCTCAATAGAATATATTTGGGAGTTGGACCTTGGCTAATATCAAATCAGCTAAGAAGCGCGCCGTACAGTCTGAGAAGCGTCGTAAGCATAACGCTAGCGGCCGCTCAATGATGCGTACCTACATCAAGAAAGTAGAAGTTGCTATCGCAACTGGCGACAAAGAAGCTGCAAAAAATGCATTCCTCGTAATGCAACCAATCGTGGACCGCAAGGCAGCTAAAGGCCTGATCCACAAAAACAAAGCTGCACGCCATAAGTCAAACCTGACTGCGCGTATCAACGCAATGCAATAAGCATTACGTTGTCAGCTTGATAAAAAAACCGGCTCAGGCCGGTTTTTTTACGTCTGCAATACCCGGTCTAGTAAGCGAACAATGCAGAGAAGTCCTTGTTGCATACCCGCTGTACCGCCGGATGCTGGATCATGCGCTCGGCAAAGATGATGTAGTACTCTTCCTGCACGCTATCAATACGTCCAATCTCCACCACGTCATCATCATTATAGGTATCCTGCGCATACAGCGTCGGCGCAACGAAGATCGCATTGTGGTACATGCCAAAAGTTTTCATCAGGGCCGCATCATCAAACTCGCCCAAGATCTCCACCTGAATGCCCTGAGTATTAAACCAGTTCAACAGCTTACGGCCCAACATCGAACGTCGACCCGGGATCAGCAGTTTGCGCTGTTCCAGGCAGGCGGGGAACGGCAGGTCCGGTGCCGGTTGGCGACAGAAGAAGCTGATGCCGCATTCACCCAGTTTGAGCGAAAACAGCCCTTCCTGCTGGCTGGAATCTACCGGGCAGTCTGACAGGATCATATCGAGCTTATGCTGGCTGAGCTGCTCCAACAGCATCTCGTGCGTCGACTCAAAGCAGCGCAGGTGAATTTGCTCATTATCCACCACTACCGCCGTCTCCAACACCTGGCTCACCAAACGTTTGGACAGCGCATCCGCTACCCCGACGTCGAACAACAGGTTGGATTCCTTGCGATAGTTAACGATATCCAGCATTTCCTGGCTGAGCATAAACATCTTGTCGGCATAACGAAAAACCAGTTGCCCCAATTCGGATGGCACCAGCCCACGCCCCTGACGCTTGAACAGCTTGCCGTCCAAACGTTCCTCCAGCGCTTTGATCTGGCCTGTGATGGTCTGCGGTGTCAGAAACAAGGCTTCGGCAGCACCGACCACCGAACCTTCCTTGCAGACCTGCCAGAAGTAATAAAGGTGATTAAAGTTGATATGCGACATCCTCACGAGGTGCTCTCCTTAACATTTCGTCATGGCAAACCCGCGGCCGTGACGAGCGACTAATGTCCTTTCCCTGTTTCAGACAACCTGTTGCTGCATTCGTCCCAAACAGAACGGCCGAAGTTGTGCATATTTTACCCTGCACAACTCCGACCAGCTATTGTAGTGAGTCCCCACGAACAGGGGATCCCCTAAAAGGGTTATCTGACTCGCGGTAACGACATGCGCAACAGACCATACCCGACCACCGCCGCCGTGGTTGATCCAATCAGGATCCCCAGACGCGAATAGGTGCTCAGAACAACATCCGCATCGCCAAAGGCCAGCGAAGCGATAAATATCGACATGGTGAAACCAATACCACAGAGCACGGAAACAGCAAACACCTGTTTGAAACCAATTCCTTCAGGCAGCCTGGCGATGCCCAGCTTTACTGCCAACAGGCTAAAGGTGAAGATGCCCAACGGCTTACCGATAAACAGGCCTGCTGCAATGCCCACTGGCAACAGAGAGGTCAGCCCGCTCAGCGACACGCCTTGTAATGAAACCCCTGCGTTGGCAAAGGCAAACAGCGGCAGTATCAGGAACGCCACCCACGGATGCAGCTCATGCTCCAGCGTCTCGGACGGCGACGGCCCTTTCTTCACATTAAGCGGGATCATAAAGCCGATAATTACCCCGGCCAGCGTCGCATGTACCCCGGACTTGAGGATAGCCACCCACAATACCAGGCCGACAATCATATAAAGTGAGGTTTTGCCCACGCCGCGCCAGTTCATAAACGCCAGCACGGCAATAGAGGCTGCCGCCACGCCCAATGCTGCCATCGAGACTTCGTGGGTATAGAACAGCGCGATAATGACGATGACACCCAGGTCATCGATGATCGCCAACGCCAACAGAAACACCTTCAGGCTGGTAGGCACACGGTTACCCAACAGCGCCATCACCCCGAGGGCAAAGGCAATATCGGTTGCCGCCGGGATCGCCCATCCCTGACGAGTCACCTCGTCCGCGCCGTTGAACATCAGGTAAATCAATGCCGGTGCCAGCATGCCGCCCAATGCAGCAATCGCCGGGAACACCGCCTTGTCGCGCCCGGCCAAAGAACCCTGCATCAGCTCACGCTTGACCTCCAACCCGACCACCAGGAAAAAGATCGCCATCAGGCCGTCGTTAATCCACAACAGCAATGGCTTGGCAATCTCCAGTGAGGACACTTTCACCATCACAGGCAAATTGAGGAAGGAGTGATAAATCCCCTGGGCTGGGGTATTGGCCATGACCAACGCGATAATCGCGGCTACGATCAGGATAATACCGCCCGCGGCTTCCTGACGTAAAAATTGACGAATGATGTTAGTCACAATACGTCTCTCCATAGCAAAGCAAGGCACAGACGGCCCCACTGACAAAGTAATGGAATGAGTATAGATGGCGAATCACTTCGATAAAATACGTTTATAAATGCTTAAATCATCGAAAAAGGCGATCTATAAGGGCTTTATGTCACACTTTAACCAAGGGTATTGGCGGACATTCAGCCATAAAAAAACCCCGACTTTGACGCCGGGGTTATGCAGTAAGCTAACGGAAACAGCAGCTTAGCGCGTCAGGTCGTCAAAAAACTTTTTCACCCCGTCGAAGAAGCTCTTCGAACGTGGGCTGTTTTTGTCACCGGAAGGGCCACCCAGGCTCTCCTCCAGTTCCTTCAGCAATTGCTTCTGTTTGTCGTTCAGGTTAACCGGGGTTTCTACTACCACACGGCACAGCAGGTCGCCCTGGCTGCCACCACGAACCGATTTAACACCCTTGCTGCGCATGCGGAACAGCTTTCCGGTCTGAGTCTCTGCCGGTACTTTCAGCTTCACACGGCCATCCAGCGTCGGGACTTCAATCTCGCCGCCCAATGCCGCCATCGCAAAGTTAATCGGCACTTCACAGTACAGGTTATTACCTTCGCGCTCGAAGATAGGATGCGCTTTCACCTGAACCTGAACGTACAGATCGCCTGCCGGCGCACCGTGTTCACCCGCTTCCCCCTCACCCGCCAGGCGGATGCGGTCACCGGTATCAACGCCAGCCGGGATTTTCACCGACAGCGTTTTGGCTTTCTCTACCCGGCCGTGGCCGTGGCAGCTGTTGCAAGGGTCTTTGATGATCTGACCGCGGCCATGACAGTGCGGACAGGCCTGCTGCACGGTAAAGAAGCCCTGGCGCATCTGCACCTGGCCCTGACCGTGACAGGTTGGACAGGTCACCGGCGAGCTGCCTGGCTTGGCGCCACTGCCGTGGCAAACACCACACTCTTCCAGCGTCGGGATGCGGATCTCTTTGGTCACGCCACGAACCGCTTCCTCGAGGGACAGCTCCATGTTGTAGCGCAGATCGGAACCGCGGCTGGCGCGTTGACGACGGCCACCACCGAAGATGTCGCCAAATACGTCGCCAAAGATATCGCTGAAGTCGGCACCGCCGCCGCCAAACCCACCGCCGCCGCCCATGCCGCCTTGTTCAAACGCCGCATGGCCGTATTGATCGTAGGCCGCACGCTTTTGATCGTCGGTCAGAACTTCGTACGCTTCCTTGACCTCTTTAAATCTGGCTTCGGCGTCCTGATCCTGGTTGCGATCAGGATGGTACTTCATCGCCAGGCGTTTATACGCCTTTTTGATCTCACGTTCTTCCGCCGTCTTGGAGACGCCGAGAATCTCGTAATAGTCTTTCTTGGCCATTATTTCTGTAACCCTTAACATGCGTGCACGGGCGTAGAGTTGCCTCGACGCCCGTGCTGGTTTCCGGTAACGGCCTCTCGGCCGTTCCGTGCCCGCTTAAGGGCGATTATTTTTTGTCTTTAACTTCTTCGAACTCAGCGTCAACCACGTCGTCGTCTTTCTGCGCCGCGTTGTCAGCACCGGCATCAGCACCTTGCTGAGCCTGCTGCGCCTGAGCCATTTCCAGCAGCTTGCCGGAAACCTGCACCAGAGCCTGGGTCTTCGCTTCGATCTCGGCTTTATCTTCGCCTTTGACCGCCACTTCCAGATCTTTCAGCGCCGCTTCGATAGCCGTTTTGTCTTCCGCAGGCAGTTTGTCGCCCGCTTCTTCCAACTGCTTACGGGTACCGTGGATCAGGTGGTCGGCCTGGTTACGGGTCTGCACCAGCTCTTCGAACTTACGGTCAGCTTCGGCGTTCACTTCAGCATCGCGCACCATTTTCTGGATTTCTTCTTCGTTCAGACCGGAAGAAGCCTTGATGGTGATTTTCTGCTCACGGCCTGTATTCTTGTCTTTGGCAGACACGTGCAAAATACCGTCGGCGTCGATGTCGAAGGTCACTTCGATTTGCGCCATGCCGCGTGGAGCCGCCTGGATACCGTCCAGATTGAACTGGCCCAGTGACTTGTTATCGTTAGCGCGTTTACGCTCACCCTGCAGCACGTGGATGGTTACCGCAGACTGGTTGTCTTCAGCGGTGGAGAACACCTGGCTATGCTTGGTCGGGATGGTGGTGTTTTTGGTGATCAGCGGAGTCATCACGCTGCCCATGGTTTCGATACCCAGCGACAGCGGGGTAACGTCCAGCAGCAGAACGTCCTTCACATCACCGGCCAACACGCCGCCCTGTACCGCAGCACCCACCGCAACGGCTTCGTCCGGGTTAACGTCTTTACGTGGTTCTTTACCGAAGAAGTCAGCAACTTTCTTCTGAACCATTGGCATACGGGTCTGGCCACCAACCAGGATCACGTCCTGAATGTCGGAAACCGACAGGCCTGCGTCTTTCAGTGCCACTTTCAGCGGCTCGATAGAACGCGCAACCAGATCTTCAACCAGCGACTCGAGTTTTGCACGGGTCACTTTGATGTTCATGTGTTTTGGACCGCTCGCATCTGCAGTGATGTACGGCAGGTTAACGTCGGTCTGCTGAGCTGAAGACAGTTCAATCTTCGCTTTCTCAGCGGCTTCTTTCAGACGCTGCATCGCCAACGGATCGTTGCGCAGATCGAAACCTTGTTCTTTCTTGAACTCTTCCACCAGGTAGTTGATCAGGCGGCTGTCGAAGTCTTCACCACCCAGGTGGGTATCACCGTTGGTTGCCAGAACTTCGAAGGTTTTTTCGCCGTCAACTTCGTCGATTTCGATGATTGAGATATCAAAAGTACCGCCACCCAGGTCATAAACCGCGATGGTACGGTTGCCGACTTCTTTGTCCAGGCCGTAAGCCAGGGCCGCAGCGGTCGGTTCGTTGATGATACGTTTAACTTCCAGGCCTGCGATACGGCCAGCGTCTTTGGTCGCCTGACGCTGAGCATCGTTGAAGTATGCAGGTACGGTGATAACCGCTTCAGTTACTGGTTCGCCCAGATAATCTTCAGCCGTTTTCTTCATTTTCTTCAACACTTCAGCAGAGATCTGCGGAGGTGCTACACGCTGGTCTTTCACTTCAACCCATGCGTCGCCGTTATCAGCAGCCACAATTTTGTACGGCATGATGTCTTTATCACGCTGCGCTTCTTCATCCTGGAAGCGACGGCCAATCAGGCGCTTAATCGCAAACAGGGTGTTTTGTGGGTTAGTAACAGCCTGACGCTTAGCAGGCTGGCCAACCAGAATTTCACCATCCTGGGTATATGCGATGATCGAAGGTGTAGTACGGTCGCCTTCGCTGTTCTCCAGCACGCGCGCTTTACCACCATCCATAATTGCTACACAAGAGTTGGTAGTACCCAGGTCGATACCAATAATTTTGCCCATCTAAACGTCTCCACTAATAAATTCATATTCGGTCAGGTTGCTAACCTATATGTGGGCAATATTTTGTTTTTCAACTGCCCAACATTTTAGTCTTAGCCGCGGTCAGCAACTGCGGTTGCAAATAAGATGGGGTCATACAAGCGAGCATCAAGGGGCAGGACAAAAAAAATTTCTTTTTTATCGTCACTCAGATCATTGTTTCCTGTTCTGGGGATCATTATTATGCCGCGCGCTCTGATGGAAGTTATCAACTTTTCGTCCATTCAGACCATATATGAATTTACTTCACTATTTTCGTTAATTTTCTGTTATTGCAGAGGACTTATGCACACCAACAAGTTGGCGAATCCCGGCCCTCTCGGCCTGATGGGCTTCGGGATGACCACCGTCTTGCTGAACCTGCACAACGCGGGCTTTTTCCCATTGAACTCCGCCATTATAAGCATGGGGATTTTCTTCGGTGGACTGGCCCAAATTATGGCCGGCCTGCTGGAATACAAGAAAGGCAACACCTTCGGCATGACGGCCTTTATCTCTTACGGCAGCTTCTGGCTGAGCCTGGTCGGGTTGCTGTTGCTGCCGCGTCTGGGTCTGGCCGAACCGACCGACGCCGGCGTGCTGGGGATCTACCTGGCACTGTGGGGCGTCTTCACGCTGTTCATGTTCTTCGGCACTCTGCGCGCCAACCGCGTGCTGCAGTTCGTGTTCGGAAGCCTGACGCTGCTGTTCGCCCTGCTGGCCATCGGTAACATCACCGGCAACCATGCGCTGCTGAATTTTGCCGGCTACGAAGGCATTATCTGCGGTGCCAGCGCCATCTATCTGGCCATGGCAGAAGTGCTCAACGAGCAGTATGGCCGCACTGTGCTGCCGATTGGCGAGCCAAATATCAACAATGTGGAATCTATTCGGGCAGTGGCATAAGCGCCATTGGCCTGAAACAAAAAGCCCTGCGGTTGATTGCAGGGCTTTTTTTTAGCTGTAGGAACCGGCGCGCTGTGTTTTGGTTTCGCTGTTCAGATCGCGATGCAGGTAAATTCCCAGCAGCAGCCCGATGCCCGACAGCGCCAACACATAGTAAGCGGGCGCTAACGGGGTTAACTTCATGATCAACGTCACAAATATTGGGGTTAAACCACCAAAAATGGCGTATGCGACATTATATGAGAACGAAATCCCGGTAAATCGCACTTCCGCCGGAAAAGCCCGCACCATCACGTAAGGTACCGCGCCCACTACGCCTACGCTGAAGCCTACCAGCGCATAGCAGGCGAACAACATTTCCGGGTGCTCACCCACAGTCCGATAAAATAACCAACTGCAGCCTGCCAGCAGCAGGCTGCCGACGATAAAGGTTTTGCTGGCGCCAAAGCGATCCGCCGACAAGCCGGCAATGATGCAACCGGCAATCAGCATGATGGTGGCGATGCTATTGGCCTGCAACGATAACGCCGGGGCGATGCCAAACTGTTTTTGCAGATAGGTTGGGGTCATCAGGATCACCACCACAATGCCAGCGGACAAAAGCCAGGTCAGCAGCATCGACACCACCACTTCCTTGCGATGATTGAGCACTACCGATTTCAACGGCAGCTCTTCTGCCAGGGCCTTACGCGCCTGCATCTCGATGAAGATGGGTGTTTCCTGCAGCCAGCGGCGCAGGTACATCGCCACCAGGCCGAAAATACCGCCTAGCAGGAACGGGATGCGCCAGCCACCTTCAATAATTGTCTGTTGACTGAGCGTGGTATTGATCACCGTCGCCACCAGCGAGCCCAACAGGATACCGACGGTCAGGCCGGCAGTCAGCGTGCCGCAGGCAAAACCGATGCGCCGGCGCGGCACGTGTTCAGCCACAAACACCCAGGCTCCCGGCACCTCGCCGCCGATCGCCGCCCCTTGCAGCACACGCATCAGCAACAGCAACAGCGGTGCGGCAATGCCTATGCTGGCATAGGTCGGTAACAGGCCCATCGCCAGCGTCGGCAACGCCATCAGCAAGATACTCAGGCTGAACATTTTTTTTCGGCCGACCAGATCGCCGAAGTGCGCCATCACGATGCCGCCCAGCGGGCGGGCCAGATAACCGGCGGCAAAAATGCCGAAGGTTTGCACCTGGCGTAACCATTCCGGCATATCCGCCGGGAAGAACAGCTCGCCCATCACCGCCGCAAAGAAGACAAAAATGATGAAATCATAGAACTCCAGCGCACCGCCCAGGGCAGCTAACGTCAGAGTTTTGTAGTCTTGCCGGTTTAACCGGCGATTATTATCGTGAGGCATAGGGTACCGTCGGAGGAGACTGTAAAAATAAAAGCCATCGGCTTTTTGTAAACGAATCCTTACTATAACGGCAAATTATTTTCCCACCAGATCGGCTAGCGCTTATCTCACAAAAGGCTGAAATTTAGAGGTTTATCTCGCGACGCGCATTCTTCGGGCGAAATGCTGCTACCACTGCTGCCTCGGTTTCCACATAGGGTCCCTCAAGCAACTGAATGCAGTACGGCACGCTGGCGAAGATGCCATGCACCGCCACCTTGCCCTGCTCGTCCTTAACCCCTTCCAGCGTTTCCTTGATCGACTTGGGTTGCCCCGGCAGGTTGATGATCAATGCCTGCTTGCGGATCGCCCCCACCTGACGTGAAAGAATGGCCGTTGGCACATAGTGTAGGCTGATTTGACGCATTTGCTCGCCGAAACCGGGCATCACGCGATCGGCAATGGCCAGCGTAGCGTCAGGTGTCACGTCGCGGCGCGCGGGGCCGGTCCCCCCGGTGGTCAGCACCAGATGGCAGCCCATTTCATCCACCAGCTCACACAGGGTTTGTTCTATCAACGTCTGCTCATCAGGGATCAGGCGGGTTTCCAGCTTAAACGGAGTGGTCAGCGCACCAGTCAGCCATTCCTCCAGCGCCGGGATCCCCTTGTCCTGATAAACGCCGCCGGAAGCGCGGTCAGAAACAGAAACCAAACCAATACGTAATATGTCCATGCGTAACCTCTACAGCCTGATGGGGTTCGGACGGGTTATCTTCCCGCCCTGTTTTCAATTTTAGGAGTATAAAGTGTCTGCCTGCCTGCGGGATCTGCAAGCATAAAAAAAGGCGGCCTAAGCCACCTTTTTCTGCGCTGATTGCCGGAATTACAGCAGATCGGCGATCATTTTTTCCAGCTTGCCCTGGTCTACGGCAAACTTGCGGATACCGTCGGTCAGTTTCTCAACTGCCATTGGATCCTGGTTGTGCTGCCAGTAGAACTCAGGCTCGGTCAAAGCGGCAGGACGTGCTTGCACTTCGCCGGTGTAAGCCAGTTTACGCTCAAGCGTGCCTTCGCTCTCTGCCAGCTCTTTCAGCAGTGCAGGGGCGATGGTCAGGCGGTCACAACCGGCCAGCTCGATGATTTCGCCGACGTTACGGAAGCTGGCGCCCATCACCACGGTTTTGTAACCGTGCTGTTTGTAATACTGGTAGATCTCGGTAACGGAAATCACACCCGGATCTTCGTTTGGCGCGAACTCTTTCTTGTCGCCATTGGCTTTGTACCAGTCGAGGATACGGCCAACAAACGGAGAAATCAGGAAAACGCCGGCTTCGGCGCAGGCACGAGCCTGGGCAAAGGAGAACAGCAGCGTCAGGTTACAGTTGATGCCTTCTTTTTCCAGCTGTTCCGCAGCGCGGATACCCTGCCAGGTAGAAGCCAGTTTGATCAGGATGCGATCGTTACTGATGCCGGCATCGTTGTACAGTTTGATCAGACGCTTGGCCTTGGCAACGCTGGCGACGGTGTCGTAGGACAGGCGAGCGTCCACTTCAGTGGAGATGCGGCCTGGAACCAACTTCAGGATTTCCAGACCAATGTTAACGGCCAGCTTGTCGGCAGCATCGGCGATCTGCTGTTCGCGATCGCTGCTCTGCTCGCGTGCCCAGGCAATGGCTTCGTCAATCAGTTTGCGGTATTCAGGAATTTGGGCTGCATTGAGGATCAGCGAAGGGTTGGTCGTAGCATCTTGCGGTTGATACAGCTTCATAGCCGCGATATCGCCCGTATCTGCAACCACGGTAGTCAGTTGGCGCAGGGAAGTTAATTTATCGGTCATGTTGGCATTATCTCATCGTGTGTGCATGAACTTTTGGCATCGTTCAACCATGCCTTGCCCTGATAATAACATGCGCAAGGCCCGGTGCAAGGCTGGAAAATCAGGCCCCGGCGGTGCTGGTTTTATCCTTGTGCGAGCAACCGTTTACGCTGCTATCTTTCGTCATTCCCGAGCTGATGAAAAGGCAATAACGTGCTATCGCTTGAATAAATCATGTTAAATTCGCAAAAATCAATGCAATAGGTTTCGAAATCTGAGAAAAATCTCAATTGCTCGGAACCGGGCTGATTTCAGCTAAGCTCTTGTAAAAATTAAGCCAATATATTTTCACCCGCGGTGGATATGTCGCGGTGCGCAACAAATTTCAACAAGGAGGGATCCGTGACGGACCTGATAAACTTTATAAATAATATTTTGTGGGGTTCGGTACTGATTTATTTGCTGCTCGGTACCGGCATTTATTTCACCCTACGCACGCGTTTTATCCAGGTTCGCCATTTCGGCCACATGTTCTCGCTGCTGAAAAACAGCAACAAGAGCGACAGTGCCGGTATCTCCTCCTTTCAAGCCTTGTGCACCACCCTCGCCGCTCGCGTCGGTACCGGCAACCTGACCGGCGTGGCGATTGCCCTCACCGCCGGTGGCCCCGGTGCCATCTTCTGGATGTGGGTAGTGGCCTTTATCGGCATGGCCACCTCCTTTGTCGAAAGCAGCCTGGCACAGCTCTACAAAACCAAGGATGGCCAGGGTAACTACCGCGGCGGCCCGGCCTATTATATGGAGAAAGGGCTGGGCATGCGCTGGATGGGCGTACTGTTCTCAATCTTCCTGATCATCGCCTTCGGCCTGGTGTTCAACGCCGTACAGGCCAACTCCATCGCCCAGGCTTCCGCCGTCGCCTTCCACGTGAAACCGCTGTATGTCGGTATCGGCCTGGTGGTCCTGAGCGGCATCGTGATTTTCGGCGGCATTCGTTCTGTGGCTCGCGTTGCCGAACTGGTGGTACCAGTGATGGCAGCCGCTTATTTACTGCTGGCCCTGTGGGTGATTGGCCATAATATTGAGCATATGCCGGCGATCCTCTCGCTGGTGGTTAAAAGCGCCTTCGGGTTGCAGGAAGCGGCGGCCGGTGCCGTCGGCTACGGTATTTCGCAGGCGATGACTCAGGGAGTGCAGCGCGGCCTGTTCTCCAACGAAGCCGGTATGGGTTCTGCGCCCAATGCGGCGGCCTCCGCCTCACCTTACCCACCGCATCCGGCCTCGCAGGGCTACGTACAGATGCTCGGGGTGTTTGTCGACACTATCGTGATTTGCAGCGCAACCGCTGCCATCATTCTATCTTCGGGTGTATTGGAGCAACCGATAGACAACATCAGCGGTATCGACATGACCCAGCGTGCGCTGTCCTCCTCCGTCGGCAGTTGGGGCTCGCCCTTTGTCGCCATCGCCATTTTCTTCTTCGCCTTTACCTCGATTATAGCCAACTACGCCTATGCCGAAAGCAATCTGGTGTTCCTGGAGCGCAACCACCCGGCCAGTCTGCTGATTTTCCGTTGCGCCGCTCTGGGTATGGTGATGTTTGGGGCGCTGGCCGAATTGCCGGTGGTATGGAAAATGGCCGATACCTCTATGGCTTTGATGGCCGTCACCAACCTGACGGCGATCCTGCTGCTGTCACGCGTGGCACTCAAATTGGCTAACGATTACCACCGTCAGCGAACGTTGGGAAAATTGCCCACTTTTGACGCCAACCGCTTCCCCGAGTTGAAATCCCAGCTAGAACCGGGCGTGTGGGACAAAAATTAATTTTTGCGGGCGCGTCAGACACGCGCCCTGCCTATCAGACCCATTGACCCTTTTTCCCGCGCTTTTTGCTACAGTAGCGGTTCTTGGAAAAACAGGATCTGGCCATGCTCGTTATTATTTCACCTGCAAAAACTCTTGATTACGAAAGCCCACTGGCAACCGAACGCTTCACCCAGCCGGAACTGCTGGATAAATCGAAGCAGCTGATCAAAATCTGCCGCGATCTGACGCCGGTACAAATCTCCAAGCTGATGAGCATCAGCGATAAACTGGCCGGCCTGAACGCCGCTCGCTTTGGCGACTGGCAACCGAAATTCACCCCGGACAATGCCCGCCAGGCCCTGCTGGCGTTTAAAGGCGACGTTTATACCGGCCTGCATGCGCAGGATTTCAGCGAAGATGACTTTGATTTCGCCCAACAGCATCTGCGTATGCTGTCCGGGCTGTACGGCGTGCTGCGCCCGCTTGATCTGATGATGCCTTACCGTCTGGAAATGGGCATCAAACTGAACAATGCCAAGGGCAAGGATTTGTACAGTTTCTGGGGCGAGCAAATCACCAAAAAACTCAATGAAGCGCTGGAGCAACAAGGTGACGATGTGGTGGTCAACCTGGCTTCCGACGAATACTTCAAATCGGTGAAACCAGCCAAACTGCACGGCGAGCTGATTAAACCGGTGTTCCTCGACGAGAAAAACGGCAAATACAAAGTGATCAGCTTCTACGCCAAGAAAGCGCGCGGACTGATGAGCCGCTTTATCATCAAGAATCGCCTGACGCAGCGCGAACAACTGCTTGATTTCAAGCTGGAGGGCTACGCATTTGACGAAGCCAACTCCCAAGGCAACGAGCTGGTGTTCAAGCGCCCCGAGCAGTAATCGCTCGCCCATAAAAAAGCCGTCTCAAGGACGGCTTCAGACTGATGACAAACCTCATTCCTGCCCAGAGCGAGTAGAGGTCGATAAATAAAAATCAGGAAAATCAATTTATTGATTTTCGGCCGATCACCACAAAGCAGGAAAAACCACGCTTTTTCCTGCTTTGTCAGCAACCTAAAGCCGTCTCAAGGACGGCTTTTCGCTTTATATGGCCATGAGGATCAGGCTGGCAAGGCCATCAGGAACTTGCGCAGTTCACCAAAGCCGGCCGGCAGGTTGTGCGACAACAGCGGCAAATCAGCACGCTGCGCCAGCGCCTTCGGCAGTGGCAATTCCTGACCGAGAATTTCCTCGACGCTCTCTTTGAATTTGGCCGGATGCGCGGTACCGAGGAACAGACCAAACTCCCCTTCCTGCAACTGGTCACGCAACGCACGATACGCAATCGCCGCGTGCGGCTCTGAGAGATAACCCAACTTCGCCAGCTCACGCATGGTGTCTTTGGTGGTTTCGTCGCTGACCGTGGCATGGCCCAGCTCTTTCAACTGCCAGATCTTGCGACGGAACAGCTCTTCGACCCGTGGCCAGTTGTTCGGCTGGCTGACATCCATCGCATTGGACAGCGTAGCCACCGTGGCATGAGGCTGCCACTGACCGTTAGTCAGGAAGCGCGGTACGGTGTCGTTGGCATTGGTCGCGGCGATAAAACGCTTCACCGGCAGGCCCAGTGACTTGGCCAGCAGCCCGGCAGTCAGATCGCCGAAGTTGCCGCTGGGCACTGAAATCACCAACTGGTTACGAGCTTCCTGCGGCAATTGCGCTACTGCTTCGAAGTAATAACAAATCTGCGCTAGCAGGCGGCTGATGTTAATCGAATTGGCCGAGTTCAGGTGCAGGGCTTCTTTCAATTCCTGATCGTCAAATGCCTGCTTCACTAACGCCTGGCAGGCGTCAAAATCGCCGTCGATCGCCACGGTATGGATGTTGCCACCCAGGGTGCAGAACAGTTTTTCCTGAAGCGGGCTGATTTTGCCCTGTGGGTACAGGATCACCACGCGCACATTCTTCAGACCGTAGAATGCATGGGCCACCGCCGCACCGGTATCACCAGAGGTCGCGGTCAGGATAGTGACCGGCTGATCGCCCGCCACTTCCGCCAGCATCTGCGCCATAAAGCGGCCACCGAAGTCTTTAAACGCCAGCGTTGGGCCGTGGAACAGCTCCAGGCAGGCGATGTCATCTTCCACTTGCGCTACCGGTGCCGGAAACTCAAAGGCCGCCGCCACACGCTTATGCAATGCCTCTTCAGAAACTTCATCGCCAATAAATGCCGACAGGATACGGCTGCTGCGCGTGGCAAAATCCTGTTCCAGCAGATGGTCGATTTCGGTCAGTTCAAACTCCGGCAGATCCAGCGGGAAAAACAGTCCTTGCTGTTTGCCCAGGCCCTGTTTGATCGCCTGTGTGAAGCTGACCTGCTCGTTATGATCCTTAAGGTTGTACAGTTTCATGCGTTATCCCAGTAGTCGTGCGCCTGCGGTATCCAGGCGGCAAATATGAACAAAACCTTCGTCGTTTTGCAGATAGTGATTAGTCAGCCAGTCGGCCATACGTTGCGCCGTTGCGCCGTCATCACAAACGGCGAACAGCGTCGGGCCGGAACCGGAAATACCGCAAGCCAGGGCACCGATATCCTGAGCGGCTTTGCGTGCGTCGGCAAAACCCGGCAACAGGCGGGTGCGGTACGGCTCGGCAATCACGTCCTGCATCAGCTTGGCGGCCAGGCGCGGTTGTTGGGTATGGCAGGCATGGATAAAGCCCGCCAGATAGCGACCGTGGCTGATACAGTCCTGACGACGATACTGCGCGGGCAGGATCGCACGCGCTTCGGCGGTGGATACCTTGATGCCCGGATAGGCCATCACCCACAGCCAGTCTTTAAAGCATGGCACTTCCTGGCTAATGAAGCCTTCTTCTTCCAGCATCAACTGCAGGCCGCCGAGGTAGCAAGGCGCCACGTTATCGTAATGCACGCTGCCGGAGATACGACCTTCCAATTCGCCCATCAGGCCCAGCAGCGTCATTTTATCCAACGGCCGGTTGCAGAACTCATTCATCGCCATCAACCCGGCGACTACCGAACAGGCGCTGGATCCCAGACCAGAACCGATCGGCATATTTTTCTCGAGTCGCATCGCCACCGGGATCTGCTGACCGATTTCCTGGCAGAAGCGCACCCAACATTGATAAACGATGTTCTCTTTCGGATCGTCCGGCAGCTTGCTAACGAAGCGACCGGCATTTTGCAAACTGAACGTTTCGGCGGCCTCTACACTGACGCAGTCGCCCAGCAAGGTCCCGTCGATCGGCGACACCGCTGCTCCCAGAACGTCAAAACCGACGCTGACGTTACCAATTGAGGCCGGCGCATACACCTTAACCATATTAAACTCCCAACTTCCATGACAGTGTGCGCAACAGGTCGGCAAATACCCCTGCGGCGGTCACATCGTTACCGGCACCGTAGCCGCGCAGAACCAGCGGCAATGGCTGATAGTAGCGGCTGTAGAAAGCCAAGGCGTTCTCGCCGTTCTTCACTTTATACAACGGATCGTTGCCGTCTACCGCATCTATACGCACCTGACAGCGGCCATTTTCGATCACACCTACATAGCGCAACACCTTACCCTGCTCGCTGGCATTGGCCACGTTGCGGGCGTACTCTTTATCCAGCTCCGGCAGGCGCGCCATAAAGGTTTCCACGTCACCGGAAGCGTCAAAGGAAGGTGGCAGCACCGACTCAACCTCGATATCGGCCAATTCCAGTTTGTAACCCGCCTCACGCGCCAGGATCAACAGCTTGCGCGCCACGTCCATACCGGAAAGGTCATCACGTGGATCCGGCTCGGTATAGCCCTTGGCTTTGGCCTCCAGGGTCGCTGCCGACAGCGACATGCCCTCATCGAGCTTGCCGAAAATAAACGACAGCGAACCGGACAAAATGCCAGAGAAGCGCGTCAACTCGTCACCGGCGTTCAGCAGGTTTTGCAGGTTTTCGATCACCGGCAACCCCGCACCGACGTTGGTGTCGTACAGGAACTTGCGACGCGAACCAGCCGCGGCGGTGCGCAGTTGTTGGTAGTAGTTCATCGACGAAGTGTTGGCCTTTTTGTTCGGCGTCACCACGTGGAAACCATCGGCCAGGAAATCGGCGTATTGATCGGCCACCGCCTGACTGGAGGTGCAATCGACAATCACCGGATTGAGCAGGTGGTACTCCTTCACCAGGCGGATCAGACGGCCAAGGTTGAATGGCTCCTGCGCACCGGCCAATTCATCGCGCCAGCTATCCAGCGCGATGCCGTGTATGTTGGTCAGCATAGCGCGTGAATTGGCAATGCCGCACACCCGCAGGTCGATATGCTTTTGCTTCAGCCATGGCTGCTGACGGTAGATCTGTTCGATCAACGCACCGCCGACGCCGCCGACGCCGATAACAAACACTTCAATCACCTGATCGGTGTTAAACAACATCTGGTGACAGACGCGAACCCCGGTGGTGGCGGAATCGTTGCTGACCACCACCGAGATGGAACGTTCGGAGGACCCCTGGGCAATAGCGACAATGTTGATGTTGGCGCGCGCCAGGGCGGAGAAGAAGCTGGCCGAAATACCGCGCAGTGTGCGCATACCATCGCCGACGACCGAGATAATCGCCAACTGCTCCATTACGTCCAGCGGCTCCAGCAGGCCATCTTTCAATTCAAGATAGAATTCGTCTTCCAACGCGCGACGAGCCCGCTGCAGTTCACTCTGCGGTACGCAGAAGCTGATGCTGTATTCGGAAGAGGACTGGGTGATCAACACCACCGAGATACCGGCACGGGACATCACGGCAAACACGCGCGCCGCCATGCCGATCATGCCCTTCATCCCTGGGCCAGAAACGTTGATCATCGCCATATTATTGAGATTGGTGATGCCCTTTACCGGCGTATCGGTATCCAGATTTTCACCGCCAATCAGCGTGCCAGGGGCCTGCGGGTTGGCGGTATTTTTGATCAGGCAAGGGATTTGGAACTGGGCAATGGGCGCGATAGTACGGGGATGAAGCACGCTGGCGCCGAAATAGGAAAGCTCCATAGCTTCCTGATACGACATCGATTTCAGCAACCTGGCGTCAGGCACGGTGCGAGGATCGCAGGTATAAACGCCGTCGACGTCGGTCCAGATCTCACAACATTCGGCGCGCAAGCAGGCAGCCAGTACCGCAGCAGAGTAGTCGGAGCCGTTTCGGCCCAGCACCACCAGTTCCCCTTTGTCGTTACCAGCGGTGAATCCAGCCATCAGCACAATGTGATCCGCCGGGATAGCTGCGGCGGCGATGCGCAATGTGGATTCGGCAATGTCTACCGTGGACTCCAGGTAATGCCCCTGCGCCAGCAGTTTCTCCACTGGGTTTATCACCGTAACCGGGAAGCCTTTGGCGCGAAACACCCCTTCCATAATGGCGATAGAGAGCTTCTCTCCGCGGCAGATGATAGCCGCATTCACGCTGTCCGGGCATTGCCCCAGCAGTGCAACACCATGCAGTACCTGTTTGAGTTGAGAAAACTCCTGGTCCACCAGCGTCTTGAGACGATCGTATTCAAAGCCAGGCAACGCCTGTGCCAGGCCGCTCAGCAGGTCGGCAAAGATGCGTTCTGCATCGCTCATATTTGGCAGAATGTCCTGCCCCGCTACCGTTTTATCAATCATCGCCACCAGGTGGTTGGTGATTTTAGCCGGAGCGGACAAGACCGTGGCCACCTGTCCCTGACGTGCGTTACTTTCCATGATGTCGGCGACGCGCAGAAAACGTTCTGCATTCGCTACCGAGGTTCCGCCAAATTTCAGCACTCGCATTTCTTGTCTCTCCCGAATTTAAGCCGAAAAAAAAGCCCGCACTGGTTAGGTGCGGGCTTTTTTCTTTTGTTTCCTGTGCGCGTCAGCCCGCCCCGTTACCTGTGGTATCGGTGGTGGTAATAATTGTTGTGTTCAGGCTGATATTTCGCATTTTTTCTGTCTGTCTCATTAAATACTCTGTCCCCTCTATTGGTTAAAGCAATCGCTATCCCAAGTCAAATTATTTCTTGTTTTTGCTTGTTTATTGCCCAGTAGTGCAACTGAGCAATGCGACAGTCGAAAAGCCAAATGACAGGATAAAAAGACAGAAATACGGCATTTTTGCAGTGGATCAAACTGCCAGGTTAGCCATATTTGCGGGTATCACTTTGTCAGTTTTTTTTCGATGTCATGCAGTAAAGTATGCAACATTGCCGTATCGCGCTGCGGCAAAGTACCAAGCCGTTGGTGCAGCCAATCGCGCAATTTTTGATCGTCACCCACCCCCAACTCCCCCAGCAAACCCTCAGCACGCTGACGTAGTGCTTTAAGCTGGCCCTCATTAGCCACTGGCTCCTGCGGTGCGCCAACTTTCATCAATTCCGACAATTGATAGCAATACACCATCACCGCCTGACCGAGATTCAACGAAGGGTAATCTGCCTGCATAGGCACACCGGTCAGCAAATCGGCCAACTCCAGCTCTTCATTGGTCAGGCCGGAATCTTCACGGCCAAACACCAAGGCTGCCTGCCCCACCCACTGACTACGCTCACTCAACTGACCCAACAGTTGCTGCGGCGTACAGTAATAATGGAAACGCGCGCGGCTACGGGCAGTGGTAGCAACGGTGAAATCCACGTCCGCCAGCGCCTGCTCGAGAGTGGCGAAAGTCTGCACGCCATCGAGGATATCCCCCGCCCCATGAGCCACCCAGCGAGCCGCCGGCTGCAGGTGCGCTTCGCTGTCGACAATGCGCAACGAAGTGAAGCCCATGGTTTTCATTGCCCGCGCCGCAGCGCCGACGTTTTCCGGCCGCGCCGGAGCCACTAAAACAATATGAAGCTGCATCAATACTCCACTAAATGAGAGATCGCGTATTTTTGACTGTTTGGGATAGTCTGATTATATTTACATCTGCGCAACAATAATCCCGAAACAGAGGGTAGACAGGGCTAAATGGGTTATTGCCCTGATAAATTGCTCGTAATACATATTATTGCTACTTATTTTTTACTGTGCTTATTAATCAAAGCGTTGAAAGAAGGCTTTTTTCAATAAGCCAATAATTCTACCTCATTAGGCGCTTCAATGCTGAATCGAACACAGAATTTAGGCTTCTGTGACTTAAGCTGGCATTTCTGTAAGTGTTTTTCACAAAACTGTTAACGTGCTACAATTGAATTTGATATATGTCAACAAACCTTAGTTTTGTTGGGTGATGAATTCGGTGCGCACTGTTATATTGCTGTTAATACGGTTAGGATATGCACCGTTTTGGCACCTTTGGGGTTGTAAGGAACAGCGCCCCAACCAAGCTAGCGATCTTGTTGACATGGAATGGAAAGTGCATCAAGAACGAGTTTACGTACTTTAGTCATTGGGTAGAAGGGAACGTGAGCGCTAATCTCTGCCCTCCGCTATGAAAACAAAGACTTCTGTACTTCCTATTTTCTATTTTGTTGGCAATTTTAGGTAGCATATATGCAGACCCCGCACATTCTGATTGTCGAAGACGAGTTAGTCACTCGTAACACCCTGAAGAGCATTTTCGAGGCGGAAGGCTACGTTGTTCATGAAGCCAATGATGGTGCAGAGATGCACAACATCCTGTCTGAAAATGATATCAATCTGGTTATCATGGACATCAATCTGCCAGGCAAAAATGGCCTGCTGCTGGCGCGTGAATTGCGCGAACAGGCCAGCGTTGCGCTGATGTTCCTGACCGGCCGTGATAACGAAGTTGACAAGATCCTCGGCTTGGAAATCGGCGCCGATGATTACATCACCAAGCCATTCAACCCGCGTGAATTGACCATTCGCGCACGTAATCTGCTGTCACGCACCATGAACCTGGGCAGCGTCGGCGAAGAACGTCGCCTGGTTGAAAGCTATAAGTTCAACGGTTGGGAGCTGGACATCAACAGCCGCTCACTGATCAGCCCTGCGGGCGAGCAATACAAACTGCCTCGAAGTGAATTCCGCGCCATGCTGCACTTCTGCGAAAACCCGGGCAAGATCCAATCCCGTGGCGAACTGCTGAAGAAGATGACCGGCCGTGAGCTGAAGCCGCATGACCGCACCGTGGACGTGACCATTCGTCGCATCCGCAAGCACTTCGAATCAACGCCGGACACGCCGGAAATCATCGCGACTATTCACGGTGAAGGTTACCGTTTCTGCGGCGATCTGGAAGAGTAAGCCTCCTCCCGTGTTAAAATATTTGGGGTTCCGCAGAACCCCAAATCTTATTTTGCCTCACCCCAGGGGATGATCGGCACGGCGCTCAGCGCATTCTTCGGTGAACCATCCACCACACGGTCTGAATAGCTAAGATAAATCAATGCATTGCGTGTAGCATCGTAGAAACGCACCACCTGCAGTTTCTTGAACACCAGCGACGTTCGCTTCTGGAACACTACCGTCCCTTCTGCCTTACCATTTTTGATTTTATCGTTCAGCTCAATCGGCCCAACCTGCTGGCAGGAAATGGCAGCATCCGCAGTATCTTCCGCTAATCCCAGCCCGCCTTTAATGCCACCGGTTTTTGCCCGGCTGATATAACAAGTTACATTTTTAACATCCGGATCGTCGAACGCTTCCACCACAATTTTATGGTCCGGACCAAAGAGTTTAAATACCGTATCAACCGACCCAACTTGTTCTGCCTGCGCACTATTTACCGTTGCGCAAACTAAAAAAAACAAAAACAACCATCCTTTTTTCATTTACTTAACTCCAATAGGCTAAATCCTAAAAATGGGTACCGGCAATCAATATTGTTTATGTTTTAGGTCACAGAAAAAGGATCTTTCTGGTCCGCACCCGTCTTTTTAGCACAGAGCGTGACAAAAATCTTTGAGAGTCTCGGAGGAAAAAAATTGCTATTATGCGGCGTCGTTATATCTTTGCGCCCGTTTAAGGTGTGCCCCTATCCAACCCTTGCCCAACAGCGGCAAGAGGCAAAGAGTGCTACACAAAATGGCTCATGGACTGGTCTGATAGCGCAAGCACCAGCGTAATAAATAAACAGTTCGGGTTCCTACCCTAAAGCTCTACGAGGAAGATCTATGGATCAAGCCGGTATTATTCGTGATCTACTTAGCTGGCTGGAAAGCCATTTGGACCAACCTTTGTCACTGGACAATGTGGCGGCCAAAGCAGGTTACTCTAAATGGCATTTACAACGGATGTTTAAAGATATTACCGGTAACGCCATCGGCGCTTATATCCGGGCAAGGAGATTATCCAAGGCTGCGGTGGCGCTGCGTTTAACCAGCCGACCTATTCTGGATATAGCCTTACAGTATCGCTTCGACTCGCAGCAAACATTTACCCGCGCATTTAAAAAACAGTTTGCGCAAACACCAGCACTGTATCGCCGTGCGGAAGACTGGAACTCATTTGGCATTTGTCCGCCAATCCGCCTGGGTGCCTTTACTCTGCCGCAACCCGAGTTTGTCACGATGCCGGAACAGCATCTGATTGGCCTGACGCAAAGCTATTCCTGTACGCTGGAGCAAATCTCCCACTGCCGTACCGAATTGCGGTCACAGTTCTGGAGCCAGTATTTGGGCGAAGTGGAATCGCTGCCACCGGTATTGTACGGGCTGCACCATTCACGTCCGAGTCAGGAAAAGGATGACGAGCAGGAAGTGCTGTATACCACGGCGCTGGAACCGCATCACGTACCAGCGAAAATTCAGGCCGGACAGCCGCTGGTGTTGCAAGGTGGCGAGTATGCGATGTTCAGCTATGAAGGCCCGGCCTCTGGCCTGCAAGACTTTATTCTGACCGTGTATGGCACCTGCCTGCCGGCACTCAAACTCACGCGCCGTAAAGGGCACGATATTGAGCGCTTTTATCCCAAGGGTGACCGCCGGCCACCCCAACCGTCGACCGAGATCAACTGCGACTATTTGATCCCGATCCGCCGTTAACGCTGCAGTTCATCCAGCGCGGGCGTGTCCAGATGTGTGACATCGCCCGCCGTTTCGACGATCCAGCCAGAAGCCAGCCATGGGCTCTGCTGATGATCGACTCGCGACAGTGAACAGTTGCGTAAACGCAGGCGGCGCTCGGCATAAGCCGGTAGCCCGAGCACGGTACTGATCAGACAGCCCAGAGCAATACCATGGCTGACAATCAGCGGTTTGCTGCCCTCGGGTAACATCAGGCAACTTTCCAGTGCCTCGCGCATCCGGTCGCCCAACTCGCTCATTGACTCACCTTGAGGGATACGGCCATCGGCAGTACCATCGACCATCTGTTTACGCCACTGTTCTTCCTGTGGCGTCAAGCTGTCGATTAAGCGTTCTTCCAGCACCCCCATATGCAACTCACGCAAACGTGGATCGTTTATCACCTCGCAACCGCAAGCCTCTGCGATGATTTGCGCAGTGCGGCGGGTACGCCCCAGATCGCTGGTAATCACGTGCGTGATGCCTTGTTTGCTGACGCGCTGGGCAACCAGGCGAGCCTGATGTTCACCGTTAGCGGTTAACGGGCTGTCCGACTGCCCCTGGATGCGGCGAGCCGCATTCCATTCCGTTTCGCCATGGCGAACGAGGTATACCTGTAACATTTTGCTTTTCCGTTATACTGCGTGAAACCTGAGTTTATCGTCGTCAGATGCCGCTTGCGCAAGCGTCTGACGTAGTGAATAGGCTCTTAGCTTAAGGATGCCAAACCCGTTATGTATCATGTTGTCGCTGCAACTACCAACCCGGCAAAGATCAAGGCTATTCAACTGGCCTTTGAGGACACTTTTGGCCAGGACCAATGCCGCATTGAATCGGTCGACGTCGCCAGTGGCGTTTCACTGCAACCCATAGGTAATCACGAAACCCGCACCGGTGCACGCCAGCGTGTTATGGAAGCACGGCAGGTACGCCCGGAGGCCGACTTTTGGGTCGGCGTGGAAGCAGGAATCGAAGAGAATATGACTTTCGCCTGGATGACCGTGGAAAACCCGCAGACCCGCGGCGAATCGCGCTCAGCCAGCCTGATGCTGCCGGAGACGATTTTACAGGGAATTCGCGCCGGCCGCGAATTGGGCAGTGAAATGGCCATCATCACCGGCAATGCCGAAGTGAAACGCCAGGGTGGCGCTATTGGCATCTTTACCAACGGGCGATTGAGCCGCACCAGCGTTTACCATCAGGCTCTGCTGCTGGCACTGGTCCCTTTCCACAACCCGATCTACCAGGACCACAACAACGCGCAGCAAAAATAAGTCCTGCCGGCGCGGCGCTACGGTGCTTCGCCCAGCAACTGCTGTTCCAGCCACTGCTTTAATGCCGGGGTCGCTGCCTTCAGGCTGTTTGAACCGCGAGTGATGGTGGCAATCCCCGCCCCCAGTTCATTCTTCAGCTCACGTTGGCTCATCTCACCGCGCATCAATTCCTGAATAATCCGTACCCTGGTGCCTAAAGCCGTACGTTCGTCCGGCGTCAACAGCAGCTGCATCAGTGGTTGATGCAGATCCTGTGCAAACGAATTCTGCAGCAGCGCAACAAAGCGCAGCCAATCCTCATTACCTTGTTCTGAAAGAGCCGGGTCGTTAAGCGATAATTGCGTCATGGCAAGCCACCATACTATTTAACTAGTACAGCAGCATACCATAGCGACGTCAAAATCAATAACGCCTCTGCCACTCGGCGTCGGTCAGCACTTTAGCCGGCCGATGCATGAGATAGCGATAAAATGCGTCGTAAGCCAACACGTTCTTCACGTAAGAACGGGTTTCCGAGAACGGGATGCTTTCGACAAACGCCACGGCGTCAACTCGCCCTTCACTATTGCCCAACCAGGTATTCACCCGAGATGGACCAGCATTGTAAGCCGCCGATGACAGGATCCGGTTGCGGCCGAATTGCTGGTAAACATGCTCCAGGTAGCTGGTGCCGATAATAATATTAACGCGCGGATCAAGCAGTTGGCTGGGGCTTGAGTAACCGGGAATATTGTACATCTGCACGGTATGCTGCGCGGTACGTGGCATCACCTGCATCAGGCCGCTGGCCCCTACAGGTGACTGAGCTTTCGGGTTCCAGGCGCTCTCCTGACGAGCAATCGCCATGGCATAACTCGGCGTTATCCCCTTGTCATCGGTCGCGGCACGGAACTCTTGCGGCCAGGCCACCGGGAAACGTTCTTCAAGGTGATCCCACATCTTGCCTACGATAGTCGCCTGCACGCTGAGATCGGCCCATTTCTGCTCGAAGGCATAACGCGCCAGCGCTTCCTGTTCCGGGCGGCTGCGACTGGCCACGAAGGAAGTCCACTCGCTGCGCGCCAGGTTATCCATATTCCAGTACATCAACTCGCGCACCCGGGCAATTTCCGGCCCGTCCACCAACGAAGCACGGGGTTTTGCCGCTACCGCCACCATCACCGGGTAAGGCGTATTCAGTTTCTGTGCCGCCACCATCGGGTAGAAGCCACGTTCGGTCATCAGCCGACGCAGGATCTCTTCCCCTTCGCTGCGTTTGCCTTCGTCCAGTAACATGCTCGCACGCCAGTAACGCCATTCATCCTTATTACGCGACTCCGTTGGTAAACGGGCCAGCCAGGTTGCGACCCCCAGGCGATCGCCGGCACCCAGCGCCATACGCACGCGGCGCTCTAGCAGTGCCGGTGACTGACTACGCAGGATCACCTTGTCACGCCACTGTGTCTGTTCAAAGGTCGCATCGCTGCCCATCAGGCGCCATGCCACCGCTTCCTCCAGCCCCAGCCGCTCGCTGTCGCTCATTTTCTGCAGCCGGACGAGGGTAGGAATCATCGCCTGGGCGTTTTCCGCATCCTGACGCGCCAGACGTTCGAAGGCAATACCGGTCGCTGCGCGGGTAAAGTCGGTCGGCCCCACGCTGCGGGCAAAGGACTCAACCGTCGTAGGATCGTTTTGCAGGCGTACCAGGGCGTCACCCATAGTCTGATAATCTGACGGCAATTGGCGATAGAGACTGTTTACCAGGCCACTGTTGCCCTCTTTCAAGGCCAGCTTCATGCGCTGCAGAATAGCCGACGGCGTTTGTTTACCGGCCCCCCGCCAGACGCTGAACAGTTTGTCACAGGCCGCTGGCAGCGATTTACCGCTCATCCAGATATCGTCGACGCCGCTCCAGGCCGCCTGCTGATCGCCAGTGGCCCATTTGGCATAGTAGTAATTGCAGCGCGCAGCAATGGGTTTCGGCGCCTGCGGGCTGAAGGCCAGCAGGGTACGCCAGTCTTCACGTCGCGCCAGCTCATTAACAAAGCGCGGGGCCAGCGACTTGGCTGGCGGCAGCGTCGGATGCAGCTTGATAAAGTCATTTACTTCGGAGAACCCGGCCTGACTGAGATCTTGCGTCAGCTCACGGTATTCCAGGTAAGGATAAAGCGGGTAATCACGCAGCGTCGGCATCAGTTGCGCCACCACGTCCATCTGATTGCTGTCCCACGCCTGCTTGATCTGCAGGTAACGCTGACGCTGAGCGTCCAGGGAATCTGCCAATGCGGCGCTTGAAAATGCCGTCAGGCACAGACCCACAGCCAAAAACCGCCACTTGTCTACCTTGACCATACTGACTCTTTCCTCTCTAATGCTGATGGTGTTGCCAGAGCCGCTTCACCCCGTTGCCGCGCTACGTCAGCAGCCAATGGAACGATGAACCCGGCTCTCCGAGTATTTAGCGCTCTGTCGTGGGATAACCTCTACCCGGCACGCCAGAGCAAAAGGGGGGCGCTGAGCAACCCGCTCAGCCGTCTATCATAGACAGCAGGATCGCTTATCCATTCACTACTGTAGAAGAAGTTTATCGTCACGATGGGCTTCAGGTAAAAAAGGTTTACCCTTGCTGACAAATCCATTAAAGCCGGCGACAATTTTGCCGAATTAATCATTTCAACCAGGGCTCAGCATTAACAGGCGATCCGATCGCCGATTATTAATCCCGTTACCAATATAAAATTAAGCCATTTAAATTATTAGCCGTCGCAGCATTTCTGCCATCAAAACGATGGGCTGAAACGTTGCGCAAACCGCCAGAACTCAGGCCTGACGCGCCAACTTTGCAGAAAACTCCTGGCAAACCTCGGTGGTCGTTTTTATACTATTAAAAAATGTTGAGATAATTCCGATAAAATGGCATGTAAAGCGCGCAACAGAGATATCTTATAATACAATCCACGCCAATTATGGGTTAGATAGTGTTCATTAGGCAGTGCGATTGACAGTTTTCAGCAAGACAATTATCCCTTCGACCGGGTCAGGCTTCTCATCGTTATGTTGCCGCAAAAATATTGCGGACATGGGCAGGAATAGCAGATGAAGATAGCAAAAAATGCAGCGTTGTTAGTGACCTGCGCAAAAAGCTCATTCACGAGTTTCCTTAGCGCACGTCTGGACAGTGGCCGTCTGTTAACACTGTTTCTGCTCGCCCTGTTGGCATTTCCCGGTTTGGCCCACCCCGAGACTGGCGATTCCCATAAAAATCGTACCCATGCCGTCACCACTGTGGTGGTCGGCATCATCAGCTATGCCCGCTGGCCAAGTGGGGCCAACCCCATCCGGCTGTGCGTGACGGCACCGACACAATATGCCGACGGACTGTTCGATCCCATCCTGCTTAGCGCGCCCAGGTCAATAAAAACCGAACGCATCGATTTCAACAGCCCCTTGCTGAGCACCGGCTGTGACGTAATTTATTTGGGCAATATCAATGCCGACCAGAAACAGAATTTTATCCAGCGCATTAGCGGTCATTCAATTCTCAGCATCAACGAGAACGATGCGGAGTGTTCTGCCGGCAACGCATTTTGTCTGCAGTTCGAAGGGGATGAGGCCAGCTTTAAAGTGAACCTTGATGCACTGGCACGCAGCGGCGTACGCGTTCACCCCAACGTGCTGCAACTGGCACGCAAACCGGCGCCACCGCTATGAAGTGGTTGCGCAAGAACCGATCGGGTCAGTCACGCCCAACGCTGGGCCGGGTGCTGCAACGGGTGCATCTTGGGCTGGCGCTGATTGCCGTCGGCACCGCCGGGATTTTCCTGACGCTGGTCGCGCTGTTTGCGCTGCGCGCTTATGCCAACCATAACCTGCACCTGATTGCACGCTCCATCAGTTATACCGTCGAAGCTGCCGTGGTGTTTGAAGACCACACCGCCGCACGTGAGGCACTGGTATTGATCGCCTCCAAAGAGGAAGTGTCGGAAGCCAGAATTCTCAACAACAGCGACAAAGTGCTCGCCACCTGGCGTCATCCCAAAGATAGCCCGCTGCACGGTATGGAAAAAACCGTGGCCCACTGGGCGCTGCCGGAGCCGGTGATCCTGCCGATTACTCATGAAGGCAAAGAGGTCGGCAAAGTTTGGTTGCTTGGCCACGGCGGCAGCCTGCTGCGCTTTCTGTTGCGCGGTATGATCGGCATGATTGCCTGTCTGGTACTGAGTACGCTGTGCGCGCTGGTGCTTTCCCGCCGCATGCTGGTCGGCATTGTCCGTTCTCTGGATGACATCGCCAATGTGGCGCATGCGGTAAGTCGCGATCGCGCCTTTGGTCTGCGGGTGCCGTCGGCACCGATTGCAGAACTGCATGAGCTGAGCATCGACTTTAATGGCCTGCTCGACGAGCTGGAAGCCTGGCAGGCACACCTGAAACAGGAAAATGACTCACTGACTCACCGGGCTACCCACGACAGCCTGACCGGCTTGCCGAATCGCGCCTTCTTTGAGGGCCGTCTGAGCCGTGCGCTGGGGGACATTAAACCCAATGAAAAACTGGCGGTGCTATTTATCGACGGTGATCGCTTCAAGGAAGTTAACGACAGTTACGGCCACGCCGCAGGTGATGTGGTGCTGACTGCCATTGCCGGGCGCATTCGCGCGCAGCTGCGTGAAAGCGATCTGGTCGCGCGTTTGGGAGGTGATGAGTTCGCCGTATTGTTGGCACCGGTCCACACTACGGAAGATGTCATGCAGATTGCCGATAACATTATCGACTGCATGACCCAACCGGTGATTTTACCGAACGATGAGACGGTGATTTCCTCTCTGAGTATTGGTATTGCACTTTACCCCGAGCATGCGGTTACGCCTCAGGGGCTCTTGCACGAAGCTGACGATGCGATGTACCAAGCAAAGCATCGTTATAACGGAGGCTGGCGGCTGGCAATACAAAAATAAAGCCCCGGCTAAAAAATAAAACTAAGGATTTTGATTATGATACAGCAAACACTAAAAAGCCGTTTTTCACTGCTGGCGATGATGTTTATCGCCCTGCTGGCCCTCGCCGGCTGCCAGAACAAACCTCAGGGCCTGACGCCTGAGCAAATTGCCCTGTTGCAGTCGCAAGGGTTCAAGCTGACCGATAACGGCTGGGAATTTGGCCTGTCCGACAAGGTGCTGTTTGGTAATAACATAGGCAAGTTGAACCCGGAAAGTACCGACACGGTGCAAAAAATGGGTCGCGCGTTGATGAGCGTCGGCATCACTCAGTTCCGTCTGGATGGTCATACGGATAATTACGGCGAAGACAGTTATAACGATCAGCTCTCTCTGCGTCGCGCTAATGCCGTGGCCGATCTGCTCGCCAGCGTAGGCATTCCACGTGCCAACATCGAAACCCGCGGCATGGGTAAACGCGATCCGGTGGCCGATAACCGCACCTCCAGCGGCCGGGCGGAAAACCGCCGAGTCGCGATAGTCGTCACCCCTTAAGCAACCAATATGCGCCTTCACCGGCGCACAAAAGGTTATACTTAGCGATCGCTGTGTGATGTCTGGGATCCGCTTTCGAAACGGGCTACACTCGGGCCACCAGATATCCTATAAAAACTGATATAGAGAGGCAGAGGCACCGTGGCTCAATACGTCTATACCATGCATCGCGTCGGCAAAGTGGTTCCGCCGAAGCGTCACATCCTGAAAAACATCTCGCTGAGCTTCTTCCCCGGCGCCAAAATTGGTGTTCTGGGTCTGAACGGCTCGGGTAAATCCACCCTGTTGCGCATCATGGCCGGCATCGATACCGATATCGAAGGTGAAGCTCGCCCACAACAGGGGATTAAGATCGGTTACCTGCCACAGGAACCGCAGCTGAACCTCGAACATACCGTCCGTGAGTCGGTCGAAGAAGCACTGGCAGAAGTGGTTGGTGCGCTGAAACGCCTTGATGAAGTGTACGCACTGTACGCCGAAGAAGGTGCCGATTTCGACAAGCTGGCCGCTGAGCAAGGCCGCCTGGAAGAGATCATTCAGGCCCACGATGGCCACAACCTGAACACCCAGCTGGAACGTGCCGCCGATGCGCTGCGCCTGCCGGAGTGGGACGCGAAAATCGCCAACCTTTCCGGTGGTGAACGTCGCCGTGTCGCCCTGTGCCGCCTGCTGCTGGAAAAACCGGACATGCTGCTGCTGGACGAACCGACCAACCACCTGGATGCCGAATCCGTGGCCTGGCTGGAACGCTTCCTGCATGACTTCGAAGGTACCGTAGTGGCCATTACCCACGACCGTTACTTCCTCGACAACGTGGCCGGCTGGATCCTCGAGCTGGACCGTGGCGAAGGTATCCCATGGGAAGGCAACTACTCTTCTTGGCTGGAGCAGAAAGACGCCCGCCTGGCGCAGGAAGCCTCTTCCGAAGCCGCACGTCGCAAATCCATCGAGAAAGAGCTGGAGTGGGTTCGCCAGGGCGCCAAAGGCCGTCAGTCCAAAGGCAAGGCCCGTCTGGCTCGCTTTGAAGAACTCAACAGCACCGAATACCAAAAGCGTAACGAAACCAACGAACTGTTTATCCCACCTGGCGCACGCCTGGGTGATAAAGTGGTTGAAGTCAGCAACCTGCGCAAGTCTTACGGCGACCGTGTGCTGATTGATAATCTGACCTTTGCAGTACCGAAAGGTGCCATTGTTGGCATTATCGGCCCGAACGGCGCCGGTAAATCCACGCTGTTCCGCATGATGTCCGGCCAGGAACAACCTGATTCCGGCAGCATCGTGTTGGGTGACACCGTCAAACTGGCCTCGGTCGATCAGTTCCGCGACAGCATGGATAACGCCAAAACCGTTTGGGAAGAAGTTTCCGGCGGCCAGGACATCATGCGTATCGGCAACACCGAAATGCCAAGTCGTGCCTACGTCGGTCGCTTCAACTTCAAGGGTGTCGATCAGGGTAAACGCGTCGGCGAATTGTCCGGTGGTGAGCGTGGCCGTCTGCATCTGGCCAAGTTGTTGCAGGTTGGCGGCAACGTATTGCTGCTCGATGAACCGACCAACGACCTGGATATCGAAACCCTGCGCGCGCTGGAAAACGCCCTGTTGGAATTCCCAGGCTGTGCGATGGTCATCTCGCACGACCGTTGGTTCCTTGACCGCATCGCCACCCACATTCTGGATTATCAGGATGAAGGTAATGTGGAATTCTTCGAAGGTAACTTTACCGAATACGAAGAGTACAAGAAGCGGACGCTGGGCGCCGAAGCACTTGAGCCACACCGTATCAAGTACAAGCGAATCGCCAAGTAATCCCGGAAAGCGCCGCATGCGGCTAATGCTTGTCAGTTAAGCTTTTTTTGAGGACGCCGCAACGGGTAACGTTGCGGCTTCTTTTTTACCGCTCTTGGATAATGCCCTTGACGTAGTGGGATCATCCCGTGTTTTTCGGTTCCTGAAGACTGCCGATCATGAAGCAGCCCGAGCGCATAGAAGCCGTTGTCCAGTATCGTTAGCGTATGAGCCTGCGGCCACTCAGACTGGGTATGTTCATTGGCCGTACGCCCGAAAGCAGCATCATTTTCTGGCGTATCCGGCGTTCTCCATAGCGTCCCATCGACGGCCATCAACGTCAGACCGTTCCAGTGTGATAGCGGTGTTTTTTCGAACCAGAGTTGGGTGTTTTTTCAAAAACCAGTCTGACCACATCCCCGCCGAGACGTTGGCGAGCCTGTACCACGGCGCTGGGAGCGACAAAAGGACGCTTGCCTGGCAGCATAATATCGAGATGTGAGACAAGCTGATTCATGGAAAATGAACGGAACAAAGACATACCGGCCACGGCCCAGACCATCATTTCCATGGGGAGACGGCGCTTACGGAACGTCACGACCCCGGTATCAACCAGGCACCCATCAATAAGCTCAGGTGAAAGCAGGCCAGAAAGAGCAGAGAACTCTTTAAGTGTGAATTTAAGAACGGCATCAAGGGCCTGACTCAATAGCATAAAAAAATCCGTAATCTCTGAAGAGATTACGGATTCTTACACTGCTACTGGCTCGTTCAAGTAATCCTTAACTGATCGGCATTAGCCGCATGCGGCGCCTTTTTGTTATTCGCTCTGCCGCTAGCAGTAAAAGCGGCCTCAAAGAAGAGCGAATTAAATAACCCTTGTTTAATGAGAGGGCAGTAATGGGATCACCCGATCAGCCGAGGCGATGGTTGATGGCCGGTGTGCAATGATAATACGCGTAATATCTAATGTAGCGATAGCCTCATTAATACTGCTTTCATTCTCTATATCCAAATGGCTCGTGGCCTCATCCATAAATAAAATATTGGGACGGCGGTAGAGAGCTCTCGCAATCAACAAACGTTGTTTTTGCCCCCCAGATAAACTTCCTCCTAGTTCACCAATTAAAGTTTCATAGCCCATTGGCATGGATTGAATATCCTGGTTTATATTCGCGAACTGAGCGCAGGTTTTTATCCATTCAATATCAGGATTAGCTGAAAAACTGGAGATGTTTTCCGCAATAGAACCTGCGAGTAACTTGTCATCCTGTAAAACACAGGAGATACACTGGCGATAATTATTTACGCCAACGGAATGAATATCCAAACCATCGATAAATATGGTTCCTGAGTTAGGTGAAAGCAGACCAACCATCAATTTCATCAAGGTTGTTTTACCTACACCGGAGGGGCCAACAAAGGCCACGCTTTCTCCGGCTTTTATGCGAAAACTTAACTGGTTAATAATTGGCCTGGAGAGATTATCATACTGATAACATAAATCACGCACTTCAAAATCTACGGGTTTCCCTTCGGGGAACAAAACATGGCTATTTTTATGTTGTTCTGGCTCCGTCAAAACGATATCTGATAGCCTCTCGTTATGTAAGCTGAGCATACGCAGTTGCAAAATAACATCAATCAAGCTGCTGGCCCGCTCGGAGAACTGACCACGATAAGCATTGAAGGCAACAAACATGCCTAACGTCATTTGATTTTCAATAACGAGTGTGGCACCTAGCCATAAAATTAATATTTGGTCAACACTCGTAATGAATGAGTTAATACCACCAAAGAACATATTTAATTTAGTGAGCCGGATGTCAGCATTGGTTGTATCGACATTTAGGTTTAACCAGGTTTGAGAGCGATTCTCCGCTAATCCAAGCGCTTTTAATGTACTGATGCTATACAGTGTTTCCATAAAATGGGAACTGGCCTTGGCATTTTTAACCAGTTTTTCTTCAGAAGCTTGACGATAACGTTGATAAGTTGCTAACCGTAAAATCACATAAAGCAGAGTGAAGCCCAAAACGACCCAGACAAGCCAGCCACCATAAAGTAGCATCATTATCAATACGCCAACTGCCATGATACTGTTGATAATGCTACTGACTATGCTATCGGTAAAGGTTGTGCGGATAGCGTCTAACGAACCAAAACGAGATTGAATATCCCCTAGCTTACGCTTTTCGAAATAAGCAAGAGGGAGCCTCGTCAAATGGTTAAACACCCCTGCTTTCCACTGGATATCAATAAGGGCTCCCATAACGATTGAAGTCCATGAACGTAGCATTGAAACTGCCGTGCGAAATAGAATAAAAGATAATAGCCCTAGACAAATTAAAGCCAGTAACCCATGATCTCCTGCAACAATAACATGGTCCATAACCAACTGAGTCCCCACAGGCATCAATAGGTTAATAGCTTCTACCATAATCGAAAGGGAAAATATTTTAACTAATGTCCCTTTCAACCCTGTAATATTGGCTAAAAGTGCCCGAAGCCGCAAGCGAGAGATTTTTTTTAAGGGCGTAAACTCATTGCCTGGCCATAGCTCTAATGCAATACCTGTAAAATGCTGAGAGACTTCCTGCATACCCAATACACGACGGCCAAAGGCAGGATCATGGATAATCACTTGTTTGCGGCGTACTGCAACTAATACAACGAAATGGTTCATATCCCAATGTAGAATGCAGGGCATTTTTAGCTCACCGAGCTCGTCAATATCCAGTGATAAAGCGCGTGAGCGCATGTTAAGTGAGCTCGCTATGTCAATGATCGTATTTAATGTTGCACCATGTGATGAAATGCCGAATTGGTGACGTAGATTAAATAAGTCAATTTTTAGACCATGGTAATGGCATAGCATAGCTAAGCTGGCTAAACCACACTCCGTAGCTTCAGTTTGCAAAATTTGTGGTACTTTACGTAGGAAATTAAAGTTTAGTCTTTCCCTGAGAGTCTCAAAATTCATATCATTCATTAATCGGTCCCATAACACTGTTTTTCATTTTGTAAAACGGTGAGAACATCCATTGGTATAAAGGGCGAGTTTCAAGAAACAGTGTAGCTTGTGCATTCATACCGTTAGTGATGCGAAATTCTTCATTTTGAAATTTAAAGATATTTTTATCTATGGAGATCAAAACCTTATAATAAGATTCAGTGCTTTTAGCTTGAGAAATAGGATTATTACCATACGTGGCCATTTCTTGCAAAGAGGCCGGCACATAAGCAATACTGTAAACTTCCCCGTGGAATTGGCCATATTTTTCAAAAGGAAATGCATCGTAACGAATGTTGACAGAGTCCCCTTTGGATATATAGGGAACACTATTATTCGGCAACCATAAAATAAGATAATAGGTCGAATTCCCACTGGGTGATAACTGTGCCAAGCTATCACCAGCATTCACCATCTGCCCAGATGTGACACTAAGGGACTCTATCTGGCCATCGGTAGGAGCAATGATAACTAGCTCACCACTGGCACCGGCCTCCATTAACTGTTTTTGTAAATCACTGTTCTGTGAGCGATACTGTAAAATACGATTATCAAAATCAGCTGCTTGAATGGCATATTCATTTGTTAGGCTAGTGATTTGTAATTCTTCTTGAATCTGTTGGCTATATAAATTTTGAAAACTACTTTGTAATTGATAATAAGAGTATCTTTGACTACTAAGCTGATCCCGGGTAATGAGACCTCGTTGTTGATAGCCAAGATAGGATTGCATTGTCTTACGGGCATCTTCAACCCCCTTCCTCGCGTCTTCAACAAGCGCTTTTGATTGTTTTTGAGATTTTTCATACTGCTGTTTTTTTTTCGTGAGATTTTCTAGCGTTTTTTCTTTGTTGCTCTGAAGTTTTTCTATAATACTCCTATTTTGTTCCAACTGCTTTTCTATCGCTTCCTGGGTGTTTACGCTAAGCCGCCCTGACTCTGTGACTCGACTAACATCTATCTTGTATAAAGGCTGACCTTTTTTGACAATATCACCTGGGCTAACAAATTTTTTAGAAATGAATCCTTGTTGTGAAGCGAAGATATTTATGTTACGCGGAAGAGTTGTCACTTCGCCAGCAACATTTATCCGTCTAGTGTAATCCCCAAATTTTAGGAAAAATATTAGAATAATTAAAAAAAACAAAGAAATTAGCAATAAAAAAATTGGCTTTACCCCTGAAATAAGTAAGGCTTTACCTTTCCATTTTGAATTTTTATAATCAACAGCCTCTTTTCTAAATAGACCCATAAATCAACCCCATTATATTCACGAAGCAAATGATTTTTATTTTATTATTTGGTTTAATGATTATTCATCATTATATAAAAATCAATTAAACAACAATTAACATACTTGACTTCTTGTTATTGGTAAAGTAGTGTTTTCCCTGTCTTGACAGGGTGTAAGGTTAATACCAACCAAGATTTTTCTTGATTTTAAATTAAAAAATGGAGATTTTTAAAATGCGTACTTTAAATGAAAATGAACTGCAAGAAATATCAGGCGGCACCTTTGAACAGATGCTGGAGAAATATAACATCCCGTCACCTAATGACAATTTCTCTGGCTTCATGAAAGGCATGAATGATAACAGCCTGAATTGGTTTTATGCAGCGGTATCCTATGCGCCTGATGCCTATAAATCATGGTGTAATGAGATGAATATCGATGCTGATCTTTCTATTAAATCAAACGCCAGCCTCTTTAGCTAAAAAAAATAATTAACTCCAGGTGGCCAAGGCCACCTGTTTTGTTAATAAAAAACTTGAATATTCACTATATTTAATAATTAATTAGCGCCTATCCCAATAGGCGTCATTGTTGCAGCCAATTTGAACACGGACAGCGCAGAAGAACCGGAGAGTACACAAAATCCGTGAGAAGCCTGAGCCCTGCACAGGTTCAAGGTGGTGACCCGTCCTGAATAGCGTTGACACATTTTACTCACGCACTGAGGAAAATGTGATGAACCAGTCTGTTAAACGCACACAACGCGATTACTCTCTATCCTTTAAATTGGCCGTCGTCGAACAAGTCGAGATGACTTACCGTCAGGCACAAGACCGCTACGGTATCCAGGGCAGTCATACCGTCATGAACTGGCTGCGTAAATATGGCCAACTCGACTGGCGCACCTCCTCTTCTACCAGACTGTGCGGAGACAATATGCCTACGTTACCCCTGCCCCCCGAACAGCGAATTAAAGAACTCGAACAGCAACTGGCTGAATCGCAAGTCAAAGCCCAGTTCTTTGAAACGGTCGTGAAAGTGATGAATACCGAGTTCGGAGCCACTCTGACAAAAAAGCAGTTGGCCGCCTTATCGCGCAAACACAAGCGCCGCGACTCACAATAACGCACAGCCATCATCGTTTTTACCGCCATCCCAACTTGCTGAAAGCAGGAGGCAATCAGGTGATAGCCAGCCGCCCGGCATGTCGCCGGCGCGTTCAAAATGGCGCTGGCCGGCAGCGCCGCTGGTGCATCACTCAGACAGTAATAATGTCAGTGTCAGTTTTCATCATTATGCTTGCTATTGGCTTGCGCCGATGAAGTTCACCGGGCGTTATAAAGCTGAAAAGTGTCAACCTATATCAGGACTAGTCACACGCCAGCTCTCGGGCATAATCGACAAACACCGGGTGTTGCAATACCACATCGATAAAACAGGCTAACGCCGCTGAATTCAGCTTACGGCTTGGATAAACCAAATACAGCTCATTACCTTCCGCCTGCCATTCCGGCAACACCTCTACCAGTTGTTTTTGCGCCACCACCTCACGGCTGAGAAAGGCCGGTAGCATGGTGATACCCGCACCGGCAATCGCACATTCCCGCGCGTACAGCAGATTATCGGTAACATGCCGCATCGGCAGCTGCCAACGAAAATACTCGTCACCCCGGCGCAGGCTCCAGACCGGCCAGGAGCTGTGTGCAATACAGCAGTGCTGCTGCAACTGTTGCGGATCGACAATCTGCGGGGACTGAGCCAGATAGGCCGGTGACGCCAGTAAATAACGTGGCGCATGCCCCAAACGACGGCCAATCAGTGAAGAATCCTGTGGCTTACCGGTTCGCAACGCGGCATCAAACCCCTCCAGCACCATATCCACCATGGCATCAGATACCGACACCTCCAGCGAGACATCCGGATATTGCCTCTGGAAATCCGCCGCCAACCGCGCCAGCAAGGTCGCCCCCAACCCGGCGGGGGTCGAGATGCGCAACCGTCCACTGGGGTTGTCACGCAGCCGTTGCAGTGCCAAATCGGCCCGTTCGGCGGCGGACAGCATCTCCTGACAATGCTCAAGATAGCGTTCGCCGGCAAAGGTCAGATTGAGCTGACGGGTGGTGCGGTTCAACAGCCGCAGGCCCAACGTCTGTTCCAACTGACTAATACGCTGGCTGACGCTGGACTTTGGCAAGGCAGCCCGTTTGGCGGCGGCGGTATAGCTGCCACATTCGGCTACCAGCGCAAACAACGCCATATCCTGAAGTTGTTTAAACCTCATTGTTCACCTCAAACGAACACTTAGTTATCTATTGTCCATCTTATCATCCACTGCCAACAGGTCTACACTGAGATATACATTCGAAAGGAGCACAGTCATGCCGATTAAAGCCATTGCCGTAGACCCAAAAAATCCCGCCAACTTCATTGCAATCACCCCGGAAAAACCCACTCCAGGCCAGTACGATTTATTGGTTGAAGTCAAAGCGGTGTCGGTCAACCCGGTGGATACCAAGGTCCATGCCGGCCTGCAAAAAAGTGGCCTGCAACAGCCCCGTATTCTCGGTTGGGATGCCAGCGGTATCGTGGTCGAAGTGGGCAGCAGCGTCAGCGGTTTCAAACCCGGCGATGAAGTCTGGTACGCCGGTGATATCACCCGTCCAGGCAGCAACACTACCCATCAGTTGATTGACTCGCGTATTACCGCCCATAAGCCACGCAGCCTGAACTGGGCTGAAGCCGCTGCCATGCCATTGACCGCCCTGACCGCCTGGGAAGCGCTGTTCGAACACCTGAAAATTCAGGACGCCGCACCCGGCAAAACCCTGTTGATTATCGGTGGTGCCGGTGGCGTAGGGTCGCTGGCGATCCCCTTTGCCGCGCAGCGCAGTCAGGTGAAGGTGATTGCGACCGCCTCACGCCCAGAGTCAGCGGCCTGGTGCCGGGAGCGCGGTGCCGATCTGGTGGTGGACTACCGCGATCTGAAAGCCAATCTGACACAGCAGGGCATTGAGAATGTGGATTATATTCTTTGCCTGAACGACACCGACGGTCACTGGAAAGCGATTTCCGATCTGATTGCGCCAATGGGCCACATCTGCACCATCGTCGAAAATGCACAGCCGTTGGACCAAAATGCGCTGAAGTTGAAAAGTGCCGCTTTGCATTGGGAGTTGATGTTTACTCGCAGCATGTTCACCACACCAGACATCGCCCAACAGGGTGAGATCCTCAAGCAAGTGGCGCAACTGCTGGATGAAGGGAAACTGAGCACCACCCTGAGCGAAACCTTGCAGGGGTTGACGGTAGAGACCCTGACCGCCGCGCATAAAAAACTGCTCGACGGGCATATGCAGGGCAAACTGGTGATTGTTTACTGATGACAGACGGGGCGCAGCCTGCTGCGCCCCGATGACTTATACCGCCGCAACACCGAGCAGCCGACTGGCATCCGCCGCCAGCAGTTGTTTAACCAGCTCAACGCAGCGCAGGAAGCGTTCGTCATAGTCGCTGGACTCCACGTGTACATACTCGATGTTATTAGCCCGCAGCATCTCTTCCAACAAATGCTGGAACACTTTGCGATCCCTGGGGTTACCCAGGCTGCGCAGGCCATCCGCCACCCAGGGGGTGTTGTTTTCCAGCAGGATCACCAGATCAAACCGGTACTCGTCGATCAGCGCCTGTACAAAAGGATGCTCACGCCCTTCATACTTTTTGCAGAAGGCCTGAGTGGTGACGAAGTCGGTGTCGATAAAGGCCACTTTGTTGGCGTACTTCACCGCAAAGTCGACGTACTGAGCCTGCCCAAGGGCAATTTTGTCGTAGTCGGAATACTGCAGCGCCATTTCATCGCCACCCAGGTGCGAGAACACATAGTCACGGCCATATTCCCAGGCACTGGTAGTGTTAAAGATGTTTGCCAGTTTATTAACCAGCGTCGATTTGCCGCTCGACTCACCGCCGAGGATTGCCACGGTACGAACAAAGAACGGCTTCACTTCAGTCGGAATATAATCCCAATAAAGGAACGGATCCTGACGGATCTGGCGGCCGCTGATATTCATAAATGAACGTTCGGGATCAATCAGAACGGTTTCAATCCCCAGATGTTCACGGTAGCGCGGGGCATCCTGCGCTTCGCTGGAATAGATAAAACTCGGCACTATGGCTTTCTGTTCCAGAAAAGCCTTCACCCCGTCGCTCCAGACGTTCCAGCCGTGCGGATAGGGTTCAATGCCCTGTTCGTCGAAGGAATGAATATGGATGTTTTTCTGGTACTTGAAGGTTTGCAGCAGCCAGCGCAGACGATCGCTAACCGTCGGTTGTTGCGACATCGAACTGTTCTCGAACAGTTCCCGGTCGCGGGGTTCGTCGTGACACAGGATCACGTGCAGCTCATCTACCTGGCTGCAGGCGCGCTGGATCAGGTAAATGTGGCCGGTGTGCAAGGGGTAAAATTTACCAAACACCACGCCGACTTTTTTCTCACGCCGTGGAAACTCCAGGCCAAGGTAGCGGTGCAGCGCTTCCAGTTTTTGGGCGCTCGGACTTTTGATTTTGTCGTTTAACAACTGGCTGAGATAGCCTTTGGTCATGCCACTGGCATCCGCCACCTGTTGCAGGGTACAGTTCTTCTGCTTAATCGACGCCTTCAGGTAATCGAATTGCCGCATAACCCCTCCGTTTAATATGCTAAACAAAATAGCACAATCTGCGCACCGCGTGGCAATTAATAAAACTGTTCCAGCACGTCCAATGCGTCCGCCAATTTCTTCACGCCGAACACCTGCATATTGGCCGGTGGTTTCTTGGGTACGTTGGCATGTGGCACGATGGCGCGCTTGAAGCCGTGTTTTGCTGCTTCGGAAATACGTTCCTGGCCACTCGGCACCGGACGGATCTCCCCCGCCAGCCCCACTTCGCCAAACACCACCAAATCGTTTGGCAGCGGGCGATCGCGCAGGCTGGAAACCAGCGACATCAGCAACGCCAGATCGGCGCTGGTTTCACTGACTTTCACCCCGCCGACCACGTTAACAAACACATCCTGATCGGACATCTGCAGCCCGCCGTGGCGGTGCAGCACCGCCAGCAAGATCGCTAACCGGTTTTGCTCCAGGCCAACGGCCACACGGCGCGGGTTGGACATCATAGAATGATCTACCAACGCCTGAATTTCTACCAGTAACGGCCGCGTGCCTTCCCAGACCACCATTACCGAACTACCGGAGGTGACCTCATCGCCACGGCTGAGAAAAATGGCCGATGGGTTGCTGACCTCACGCAGGCCCTGTTCTGTCATGGCGAAAACGCCTAATTCATTCACCGCACCAAAGCGGTTTTTGTGGCTGCGCAGGGTACGAAAACGCGAATCGGCGTCACCGTCCAGCAGCACCGAGCAGTCGATACAGTGTTCCAACACTTTCGGCCCGGCCAATGAGCCGTCTTTGGTGACATGGCCCACCATCACAATTGCCACACCGCGCGTCTTGGCGAAGCGCGTCAGGTAAGCGGCGGTTTCACGGACCTGTGCCACGCTGCCTGGCGAAGACTGAATATCCGCCATGTGCATCACCTGAATGGAGTCGATCACCATCAGTTTCGGCTGTTCCTGCTCGGCAATCAGGCAGATCTGCTCGATACTGGTTTCCGACAGCATATTCAGGCCACCGGTCGGCAAGCCGAGACGGTGAGCGCGCATCGCGACCTGCTGCAATGATTCTTCACCGGTAACGTACAGGGTTTTCATCTGCTCGGAAAGTTTACACAATACCTGTAACAGCAGCGTACTCTTGCCGGCACCAGGGTTACCGCCGATCAGGATCGCACTGCCCGGCACCACCCCACCGCCCAGCACCCGGTCAAACTCGAGGAAACCGGTGGAGAAACGCGGCAGCTCATCCAGACTGATGTCCGACAGCTTTTGCACCTTGCTGATACCGGCATCACCGGCGTAGCCGCTGAGGCGCTCATTGCGAGAAGAGGAAGACACCGCAGCCAGACGCACTTCTGTAATGCTGTTCCAGGCGTGGCAAGCGCTGCACTGCCCCTGCCAGCGCGGATAATCGGCCCCGCACTCATTACATACAAACGCCCGTTTTGCTGCTTTTGCCACGTATTACCTCAATCATTTTTTATACCCTAAATAATTGGAGTTGCATCACAACAAAACCAACGGTTTTGTTGAACAGCGCTTGCGCTGGCCCCAACGGGGCGAGGCCTGGCCGAGTAACGCAGCCAGTGCGGGAATCCTCAGGAGCTTACTTAGGTAAGTGACTGGGGTGAGCGCACGCAGCTAACGCGGAGGCAGCTTCAAGTATGACGGGTTTAGCGAACTTCGTGTTTCAGGCTGCCGGTCAGTACACACAGCACGCCAATCAGGTCAGCATGGCGAATCGATACCTGCGCCTTCTCATAGACTTTCGGTTTGGCGTGATAGGCAATGCCCAACCCGGCAACCTGCATCATTTTTAAATCGTTGGCACCGTCACCGATAGCCACGGTTTGCTGTGGTGGAATACCCAGTTTTTCTGCCAGTGCGACCAGCGTATCGGCTTTAAACTGCGCGTCGACTATCGGTCCGAGCACTTCACCGGTCAGCTTGCCGTCGCGAATTTCCAGCTCGTTAGCCGCCACCGCCACCAGTTTCAGTTTATCGCGCAGGTACTCGGCGTAATAGGTAAAACCGCCGGAAGCGATCGCCACGTGCCAGTCCATCGCCTGCAGCTTGCGCACCAGGTTGACCAGCCCAGGCATCAGCGGCAGCTCATCGCGCACCTGCTTGAGGATATTGGCATCGGCGCCTTTCAGCGTGCCGACGCGTTGGCGCAGGCTGGCGGTGAAGTCCAGTTCCCCCCGCATCGCGCGTTCGGTGACTTCAGACACTTGCTCCCCGACGCCCGCCAGTTTGGCGATCTCGTCGATGCATTCAATTTCTATCGCCGTAGAGTCCATATCCATCACCAGCAGCCCAGGGGTGCGCAGATGAGGGATTTTGCCGAGAGGGGCCACATCCAGCCCGCTCTCCACCGCCAACAGCTTGGCACGCGCCGTCAGAGTGCCTGCCAGACGCACCACCTGATAGTCCTCAACGCACCAGGCGGTAACAATCACCATCGCCGCCCCCAGCTTGCGCTGGAAATCGGTAATACGCGTTTTGTTCAGTTCTCTGCCATATAATAGCCAACCGGTATGACCCGCCCGATAATCCAGCGGCATCACTTCGTCACCACTCAGCGAAAGGGGAAGACCCGGCCATTGAGAGATCTCTGCCGGGAGATCGCAATAGGTCAGACTATTCGACATCCTTAACTCCTGAAAAACACTGCATGATAAAACGACGCATCAAGCTATCCTATCGCCATTGCTTCTGGCAACATAAAGTGTCCCAAATGCCCAAGGAACCTGCATGGCTCGCGCTAAACTGAAATTTCGCCTGCACCGCACCGCTATTATCCTGATTTGCCTGGCTTTGCTGGTACTGTTGATGCAGGGCGCGTCCTATTTTAGCCTGAGTCATCAACTGGCGCGATCCGAACAGGTGGAAGAACTGGCGCAAACGCTGACCAAACAGGTGGCCTCCAGCCTGGCACCGCTGATGGACGACGACAGCGACGTCGATAACCAGCGCATTGACGCCATCCTCAAACAACTCACCGGGGGCAGCCGCATTCTGGACGCCAGCGTCTATCAGCTTAACGGCACATTGGTTTCCCACGCCGGTGAACAGATAAGTATACGCGATCGTTTGTCGCTCGACGGTAAACGCGCTGGCAGCTACTTCAATCATCAGTTGGTCGAGTCGATTCAGGGCAAAGACGGTCCAATCGGCTTTATCCGCATCACGCTGGACACCCACGTACTGGCGACCGAATCCAAACAGGTGGACAACACCACCAACCTGCTGCGCCTGATGATCCTGCTGGCTCTGGCCATAGGTATTATTCTGGCGCGAACCCTGCTGCAACACCGCCGCAGCCGCTGGCAGCAATCACCGTATCTTCTGACCGCCAATACGCCATTGGAGGAAGGTAACACGGTAGAAAATGACGATGATGACGAACGGCCGGATGCGAATAAAGAAGAAGAGAAGAAAATCTGATGACCACAGGCTGGTGAATAGATTGCTACAGGGGCGCAGCAGAATGCTGCGCCCGCTGGATATTACTCTTTGTCGCCCAGCAGTACAGATTCCAGTGCGATAACGATCATTTCGTTAAAGGTGGTCTGACGCTCTGCTGCGGTAGTCGCTTCGTGACGCAGGATGTGGTCAGAAACGGTACAAATGGTCAGTGCCTTACAGCCAAACTCTTCGTACAGCTCAGCCGCCACACCGTAGATACCGGCCGCTTCCATTTCCACACCCAGGATGCCGTATTTCTTCATCACCTGGAACATATCCGGATCTGGCGTGTAGAACAGGTCAGCGGAGAAGATGTTGCCTACGCGCGCCGGGATACCCTGCGCTGCCGCTGCGTCTACTGCGTTACGCACCATGTCAAAGTCGGCGATTGCCGCGTAGTCATGATCCTTGAAACGCATACGGTTCACTTTGGAATCGGTGCAAGCACCCATGCCGATCACCACGTCACGCAGTTTGACGTCGTCACGCACCGCGCCGCAGGAACCCACACGGATGATCTTCTTCACGCCGAATTCGGCAATCAGTTCGCGCGCATAAATGGAGCAGGACGGGATACCCATACCGTGACCCATTACGGAAATTTTGCGGCCTTTGTAAGTCCCGGTGAAGCCCAGCATGCCACGCACGTTGTTCACTTCCACCGCGCCTTCCAGGAAAGTTTCCGCGATGTATTTTGCACGCAGCGGATCGCCCGGCATCAGTACTACGTCAGCGAAATCACCCATTTCAGCATTAATATGCGGCGTAGCCATAATTGTCTTCCTTCAGAAATCATATTTAATAAAAACATCAAACATCTAAGCCTTGAATTTCGAGTTGCAGCTAGGCGCGTAGCAACAACGCTGCGGCTTGAAATACGGGGCTTAGAGCATGGATTTGCCATAATCCATCGGCGACACGCCAAAATAGCTGGCAACAGTCTGGCCGATGTCGGCGAAAGTTTCACGGTGACCCAGCGAGCCTGGTTTTACTTTCGGGCCGTAAATCAACACCGGAATGTGTTCGCGGGTGTGGTCGGTGCCCGGCCAGGTTGGGTCACAGCCGTGGTCAGCGGTGAAGATAATGATGTCTTCATCTTTAACCAGTTTCAGCAGTTCCGGCAGGCGGCGGTCGAACAGCTCCAGCGCGGCGGCATAGCCTGCAACGTCACGGCGGTGGCCGTAAGAGGAGTCAAAATCAACGAAGTTGGTGAACACAATGGTGTTGTCGCCGGCTTTTTCCATTTCAAGCAGGGTGGCGTCGAACAGCGCGTCGATACCGGTCGCCTTGACCTTTTTGGTGATGCCCACGTTAGCGTAAATGTCGGCGATTTTACCGATAGACACCACTTCGCCGCCCTTCTCGTCCACCAGCTTTTTCAGCACGGTTGGCGCCGGTGGCTCTACTGCCAGGTCATGACGGTTGCCGGTACGCTGGAAATTGCCCGGCTTGTCGCCCAGGAATGGACGCGCGATCACGCGGCCAATGTTATAACCGCCTTCGGTCAGTTCTTCACGGGCGATTTCACACAGCTCATACAGACGGTCCAGGCCGAAGGTCTCTTCGTGACAGGCAATCTGGAAGACCGAGTCGGCAGAGGTGTAGAAAATCGGCTTGCCGGTTTTCATGTGCTCTTCGCCCAACTGGTCAAGGATCACGGTGCCGGAAGAGTGGCAGTTGCCGAGGTAACCCGGCAGATTGGCGCGCTCAACCAGCTTGTCCAGCAGCTCCTGCGGGAAGCTGTTGTGCTCGTCGCTGAAATAGCCCCAGTCGAACAACACCGGCACGCCGGCAATTTCCCAGTGGCCTGACGGCGTATCCTTACCGGAGGAGAGTTCGCTGGCGTGAGCATAGGCGCCAATGATGTCTGCATTGCGATCCAACCCCTGCGGGAAGGTACCGGTGGACTCTTCCGCCGCTTTGCCCAGGCCCAGACGGCTCAGGTTAGGCAGGGTCAACGGGCCCTGACGGCCAACGTTGGCTTCACCGCGCGCGCAAACCTCGGCAATATGGCCCAGAGTATCGGAGCCCTGATCGCCAAATTTCGCCGCATCTTCACTTGCGCCAATACCGAATGAGTCTAGAACCATAATAAATGTGCGTTTCATCTGTACTCTCCTGCGTGTTCTCACGCTATTGCGGCTGCAAAACTGCAATCGCCCTTAATTCTCTAAATTTATACCCAATGGATTTCGAGTTGTAGCTAGGCGGCTAGCGCGTGTATCCCCAGGAGCTTACTCAAGTAAGTGACTGGGGTGCGCGCGTGCAGCCAACAACGCTACAGCTTGAAAGACGAAGGGAATCACTCTTTAGTGATGCGCTTGTAAACCACTGGCGTCGCTTCCGGCGCCTTGTCGCTCAGCACCATCGCACTGCGTACCGCTTCGGCCGCCTGCTGCCAGCTTTCTTCGTCGTTGGCATGGATCACCGCCAGCGGCTGCTGGGTATCGACTTTATCGCCCAAACGCGCCATGCCGGTCAGGCCGACGCTGTAGTCGATATTATCGGTCGCACGACGGCGACCACCGCCCAGCGATACCACCGCCATGCCCAGCGCACGGGTATCCATCGCACTGATGATACCCTGTTTTTCGGCGTAAACCGGTTTACTCAGGGTGGCGGCCGGCAGGTAGCTGTCGTAGCGCTCGACGAAATCGATCGGGCCCTGTTGCGCCGCCACCATGCGACCAAACACTTCCGCCGCTTTACCATTGTCCAGCACCGCCTGCAGCTTGGCACGCGCATCGGCATCATCTTTCGCCAGGCCGCCGGACAGCAGCATTTCCACGCACAGTGCCATCGTCACTTCCAGCAGGCGTGGGTTACGGTATTCACCGGTCAGGAAACGCACCGCTTCACGAACTTCGACCGCATTACCGGCGCTGGAAGCCAGTACCTGGTTCATGTCAGTCAGCAGTGCGGTAGTTTTGCAGCCTGCTCCGTTAGCCACACCGACAATCGCCTGTGCCAGATCGGCCGACAATGCGTAGGTTGGCATAAAGGCGCCGGAACCGACCTTCACATCCATCACTAACGCATCCAGCCCTTCGGCCAGCTTTTTCGCCAGAATCGAGGCGGTGATCAGCGGGATAGAATCCACCGTGGCGGTGATATCACGGGTCGCGTAGAAACGCTTGTCCGCCGGTGCCAGCGAACTGGTCTGGCCGATAATCGCCACGCCGACGTCCTGGATGATTTTACGGAAGGCATTGTCGTCCGGGAAAATATTAAAGCCCGGGATCGCCTCCAGCTTGTCCAGCGTACCGCCGGTATGCCCCAGGCCACGGCCGGAAATCATCGGCACATAACCACCGCAAGCCGCCACCATTGGGCCGAGCATCAGCGAAGTCACGTCGCCCACACCGCCGGTAGAATGCTTGTCGACCAACGGGCCGTTCAGCGACAGACTTTTCCAGTCCAGCACGGTGCCGGAATCACGCATCGCCATGGTGAGCGCCACGCGCTCCGGCATGGTCATGTCGTGGAAGTAGATGGTCATCGCCAGGGCTGCGATCTGCCCTTCGGAAACCACATTGTCACGGATCCCATTGATGAAAAAGCGGATTTCCGCTTCGCTCAACGGCTGACCGTCACGTTTTTTACGAATAATTTCTTGCGCCAGGAACAAGGCATCCCCCTGTTTTAGCTAATGTAGAGTGCGGGCAGGCGCCATTTCACGCCTTGCCGACGGAATCGATCAGTAACCGCTGCCAGATGGCTCGGCACCGTGGCCCAGCGTCGCCAACAGGCTGGCTAACAGGCTGGAAGCCCCGAAGCGGAAATGACGCGCGTCAGCCCAGCCCTCACCCAGAATACGATCGGCAAGTTGCAGGTAATGCAGTGCGTCTTCCGCCGTACGCACACCGCCGGCCGGCTTGAAACCCACCGTCTTGGCGACGCCCAGATCGCGGATCACCGACATCATCAGCTCGGCGCTTTCCAGCGTCGCGTTGACCGGCACTTTACCGGTTGAGGTCTTGATAAAGTCCGCGCCGGCATTGATGGCAATTTCCGAAGCCTTACGGATCAGATTGGCCTGCTTGAGCTCACCGGTTTCGATGATCACTTTCAGTAGCACGTTGGCGGCCAGACAGGCCTGCTTGCACTGTTTCACCAGCTCAAAACCGACCAGCTCATTACCGGCGATCAGTGCGCGATAAGGGAACACCACGTCCACTTCATCGGCACCGTAAGCGATAGCCGCACGGGTTTCCGCCAGCGCAATCTCGATATCATCGTTGCCATGCGGGAAGTTGGTGACGGTCGCAATGCGGATGTCTGGCGTCCCCTGCTCACGCAGGGCCTTGCGCGCCGCCGGGATAAAGCGCGGGTAAATGCAGATGGCCGCGGTATGTCCGGCCGGGCTGTTCGCCTGACGACACAGCGCGATGACTTTCTCATCGGTGTCATCATCGTTCAGCGTGGTTAAATCCATTAAGGTCAGCGCACGTTGCGCTGCTGCGGTTAATTCGGTCATAAAACTCTCCAACTGAGAACCTGAGTGTTGGCGAGCGGACTTGGTTCCTTGAAGATAGCGCTGGGGAACGGGTTCCCCCATCGGCAACTGAGATCCTTCTCACCGCACATACCCTCCGCATCGCGCAGGGTCAGTAATAGCTATTTGAACACGATCGCCTGGGGCTATTCGCTATCACAGTCACACTATATGAAATAACTCTGTAACAGACAGGAATTATATGTGAAGAACATCACAAAATAACGCGATATCGTTCACAAATTCGCTAAAGAAACGGGCAAAGACAGCGAGCACAACATCCTGTGCCCGTGCTAGAAGTATAGGCGCTGTCCTGCAATAGAGCCTGTTGCCCTATGCAGGACAGTCCGGGCTTACAGCGCCAGGAAGAACCCGGCGATGGTTGCGCTCATCAGGTTGGAGAGCGTCCCCGCTGCCACGGCTTTCAGACCGAAGCGTGCGATGTCGTGACGGCGATTCGGTGCCATGCTGCCCAGACCACCGAGCAGGATCGCCACCGATGACAGGTTGGCGAAGCCGCACAGGGCAAAGGAGATGAGCGCCTTGGTATGGGTTGAAAGCACCTGCAGCCCCTCTGCCGCCACCACGTCGTCCGGACGTAGGTAAGCGCCAAAGTTCATGTAGGCAACAAATTCATTCACGATAATTTTCTGGCCGATAAACGAGCCGGCGGTCATCGCTTCATGCCAGGGCACGCCGATCAGGAAGGCTATCGGTGAGAACACCCAGCCCAGGATCAGCTCCAGCGACAATTGCGGATAGTCGAACCAACCGCCGATACCGCCGAGAATACCGTTCAACAGAGCGATCAACGCGATAAACGCCAACAGCATTGCGCCAACGTTCAGCGCCAACTGCATACCGGAAGCTGCACCGGAAGCCGCTGCGTCGATCACGTTGGCCGGGCGGTCTTCTTCCGCGATCAACTTCGTCGCATCGTCCTTGTCGTGGGTTTTTTCGGTTTCCGGCACCATCAACTTGGCAAACAGCAGGCCACCCGGTGCGGCCATGAACGAAGCGGCAATCAAGTATTCCAGCGGTACGCCCATCTGGGCATAGCCTGCCAGCACCGAACCGGCCACCGAGGCCAGGCCGCCACACATCACGGTAAACAGTTCAGACTGGGTCATGGTGGCGATATACGGGCGCACCACCAGCGGAGCTTCGGTCTGGCCAACAAAGATATTGGCGGTAGCCGATAGTGATTCCGTCCGCGAGGTACCCAGCAATTTTTGCACGCCGCCGCCCAGCACGCGGATCACCAGCTGCATGATACCGAGGTAGTAAAGCACCGCAATCAGCGAGGAGAAGAACACGATCACCGGCAGGACGCGCAGCGCAAAAACGAAGCCGCCGCCGCCAAAGACTTCAAACATCTTGTCGGAAACCAGACCGCCGAAGATAAATGAGATCCCCTGATTACCGTAGGCAATCACGTTAGCCACGCCCGCCGACATACCGCCAAGAATGGCGCGGCCCACCGGGACATACAGCACCAGCGCACCGATGGCGACCTGAAGAACGAATGCCCAGCCAACGGTGCGGAACTTAATCGCGCGGCGGTTGCTGGAGAGCAGCACGGCGATGGCGATCAGCACCGCCATGCCGACCAGGCTCATGATGAGTTGCATGAAAAATATCCCTGTTGCGAAAAAAAAGAAATGCATCCCTGTCCGGTTGTACCGCGAGGGTTGCTTATGAGTGATTTCGGGGTGCGATTATACGGAGCGAGAGGATACCCGCACCGATTTATGTCACAAATGTATACAACAGGAAGCAAATGAAAATCTTATAACGTGACATTCATCACGTTTAAGTCGCATTTTAACGCTCAGAGAGTAAATAAGGCGTGAGTGTTGTGTTGCAGATGGGCGGCAATCTCATCCGGGGATTCACAGCGCAGTTGGCACAGCGCATGGAACACTTCCACCGCGCGCTCGGGGCGGTTGGGTTGGCCCTGGTAACCGGCCAGCGGCATATCAGGCGCATCGGTTTCCAATAACAGCGAGGTCAGTGGCAGTTGGGCCATCACATTGCGGGTTTTCTGCGCCCGCTCATAGCTGATGGTGCCCCCTACGCCAATGTAATACCCCAAGCGAATAAACGCCTGCGCCTGCGACAGGCTGCCGGCAAAGCCATGTACTACACCACGCCGCGGCACTTCGGTGCGACGCAGCATTGCCGCCAGTTGATCGTGACTGCGGCGCGAATGCAGGATCACCGGCAAATCATATTGCTTTGCCAGCTTCAATTGCGCGGTTAACACCCGCTGTTGCCGTTCGAACTGCGGGTTTGCCATATACAGATCGAGGCCAATCTCCCCCACCGCCACCAGCTTCGGCGGTTGGCTGGCCAGGAATTCTGCCAGTTGCTCCAGCTCCGGTTCATGGTGCTTGGCAATATACAGCGGGTGTAGCCCCAGGGCGGCAAACAGCGGTGGATAATCGCGTGCCAGCTTTAACACCCGCACAAAACGATCGGCGGTCACCGTAGGTACGATAATCCTTCGCACACCCGCTTGCTCCGCCAGTGCCAGGCTTTCAGGCTCATGATCGCTAAAGGGTGGGAAATCGAAATGGCAGTGGGTGTCGGTGAAGTCGTGCATCACAGCAGGCCCCCCTCGCCCGGTGGTACTTCGCCCGGCAAAATAATGTCCATCGCCGCCAACTTGGCTTCCGACGGATTGGCAAGATCACGCGGATGGCTGATGTCGGTAATGATCGGTGAAGGCATGATCACGTTTTCCGGTTGGATCAAACGGCGTGACAGCGCCTTTGTCACCTTCATGCCGTCCAGTTTGTCCTGCTCTACCAGCCAGTGGCCAACGGTCGCCAGGAAGTAGCGCCCGCACTTACGGCCCAGGTGATAGTCCTGATTGAGCGACGTGACACGACTCCCCAGAGCATTACTGGCTAACGGTTTCGGCGGGAAAATCTCGAAGATGCGCAGCTTGCCGGGCGGCTTCTCAATAAACTGCTGGATGCGGTGGTAACTTTGCTCGTGGTGTTGCAGGATGCGCACCATCTGCTGCAGGCTGCTTTCGCTCAGCCAGTGCTCCATGCGTTTCATCCACTGCGGCGTGTAGTACATCTGCGACGGCACGGTGCGGATCACCACGATGGTATCCGCGCCACGGCGATAGGCTTCTTCAACCGGGATCGCATCGCTGATGCCGCCATCCTGATAGCTGACGCCGTCCAACTCCACGCCCATGCGATAAAAACCGGGGATGGCGCTGGATGCTTTGATGGCCGGCAGCCAGCTTTCGCGTTGCGCGGGCAGGTAGGTCGGTTCGAAGTCATCACTGCGGCAGGCACACATCAGGAATTCACGGCCATCAATCAGGCTTTTTTCCGCAACGTCCATCGCCAGCGGTAGCTGTTGGGTAGTGGTATCGAGCAGCCAGTCGAGATCGATAAGATGCCCGCCGCGCACAAAGCGCAACGGGTTAAAGAATTCAGCGGAAGTGGTGTAGCGGGTGATCACCCGTCGCGCGTAGCCCATCTGGCCACAAATAAAAGCCGAGAGGTTTTGCGCGCCGGCAGAAGTGCCGATCATCAGATCAAAAGGATTAAAACGGGCACGCTGGAATTCGTCCAGCACGCCGGCAGTAAAAATGCCGCGCTGCCCGCCCCCTTCACATACCAGCGCCATTTTACCAGGCCGGTAAGGTTTATACGCCAGCGGTTCGATATTGCCGAGCGTGATGGGTATTCTGTATCCCAACCCTGCATCCTCAGTGAGACGTTTTACCCGAGGATACCTTGTCTTGCTCTCTTCCGTAATCCTCTTGCAGTACACCAGAGAGGCAATCATTGCTGCCCATCAGCCAGATGCAGTCGCTGTCAGACCACTGCGCCAACCTCTGACACACCCGGCCCTTCAGCTGTTTCCAGCGTCCGAGGATAATGTCGCTGTTCATGACTGACCTCCCTACTGCGAGAAAACAGATTAAGCTTTGTTACACTTTGAGGATAAAGCTAAGGGCGTCGGCGGCCGGTAAACAGGCTGACCAGGAACAGAATGATCCCTACGACGAAGACGATTTTTGCAGCCCAGGCGGCGGTACCCGCCAGTGAACCAAAACCTAATGCTGCAGCAATCAATGCGATGACTAAAAAGATAATGCCCCAACGAAACATAAGCTTCTCCTTACCATAGTGAAAAAACGCATCGCAATCCGTGCCCTTCTCGGGCGCAACCAGACTACAGGTCAGTTTCTTTTTTTGATGGTGCATCCTGGGCTAGCCTCACGGCTAACCCAGGATTTGGTGCTTGTTGTTACGCTTGCTAAAAAATTTATGGCTTAACGACCAGGTCGTTTTTAACGCTTTTCACACCGTCGATAGCCTTGGCAATGCTTTCAGCACGTTCTGACTGCGCCTGAGTTTTCACTTCACCGGAAAGCTGTACCACACCGTCGGTGGTTTCTACTTTCACGTTACGCGACGGAACAATGTCATCGGCCAGCAGTTTGGCCTTCAGTTCGCTGGTCGTCGCAGTATCACCGGCATAGGCCTTTATGGACTGCTTGCTTTCGTCTTTCACGTGCAGCTTGTCGCTGACGGATTTGACGCCTTCCACCTTACCGGCCACTTCAACCGCGTGCTCGGCCTGCGCCTGGCTGCCGACGAAACCACTCAGGGTGACGGTGCCTTTTTCAGTTTTCACCGAGATATCAGAGCTGGCGATGGTTTTGTCATCAACCAACGCAGTTTTAACTTTAGCCGTTGTTGCGCTGTCATCCATGTAGCCGTCAACTTTTTTCATGGAGCTATCGATTTTGGCACCCGCGCTATCAGCGGCACTTGACGCTTTATTGAGCATGGTGTCTTCAGCCAGCGCGCTGCCACTAACCAGAACGGAACCCAAAACAACAGCCATCAGTGATTGTGCAAATTTAGTATTTTTCATCGATCTCTTCCTTTGGTTGTGGATCCAAAATGGTTACGGATCCTTCAGCCGCCATAACGCGGCCCACTCAGTAATACTTCACGATTTCTATACGTTCAAACATTCACGCTAAACGATTGTTGCCACATCAGGAGTATTGCAACGGCTGTGCCAATCTTAAAAAATCATTTAAAATCAATAACAAAATTAATAACGCTTAGATTTTACGCTAATAAATGTCGCCTATTGACGACAAAACACATCAGTAAAATCCATGTTGCCGCTATGTTATTGATTTACATGACATCACACTGTCTCTGATTGGCAACAGCTCCGAATAACTCACTGCAGTTATGAAAAAAAGCAGTGAATTACGCTTACCTGATAGGTTATGCCCTGTTAAATATAGACCATATAGCAAAAAAAGCAGGCGCTGCCCGGCAAAACGGTTAGCAATGAGAAATGCAATAACTGGTGAGAGAGGTTAACTAATTAGCAGACTGTGGAGGGGGATGAGTCAGGGCGCCCTTAGGTTGCTGACAAAGCAGGAAAAAGCGTGGTTTTTCCTGCTTTGTGGTGAACAGCCGAAAATCAATAAATTGATTTTCCTGATTTTTATTTATCGACCTCTACTCGCTCTGGGCAGGAATGAGGTTTGTCATCAGTCTGAGGGCGCCCTAAGGCGCTCTGCTGTTCTGTTAGTGCTCACGTGTTTTGCGGAACACCACTTCAGGGTAGCGTTCCTGGGTGATATTCAGGTTAACCATGGTTGGCGCGATATAAGACAGGTTGTCGCCGCCGTCCAGTGCCAGGTTAAGCTCACACTTGCGCTTGAACTCTTCAAACTTCTTCACATCGCTGCATTCCACCCAACGGGCGGTCGAAACGTTGACCGACTCGTACAAGGCTTCCACGTTGTATTCGCTTTTCAGGCGTGCAACCACCACCTCGAACTGCAGCACACCGACCGCACCGACGATCAAATCGTTGCTGGCGATCGGACGGAATACCTGCACCGCCCCTTCTTCAGAAAGTTGCACCAGGCCTTTAAGCAGCTGTTTTTGCTTCAGCGGATCGCGCAGACGAATGCGACGGAACAGCTCCGGTGCGAAGTTCGGAATACCGGTGAATTTCATGTCTTCACCTTGGGTGAAGGTATCGCCGATCTGAATGGTGCCGTGGTTATGCAGACCAATAATATCGCCCGGATAAGCCTCTTCGACGTGCGAACGGTCACCCGCCATAAAGGTCAGGGCGTCGGAGATCACCACGTCTTTACCGGTGCGCACCTGGCGCAGCTTCATGCCTTTCTCGTAGCGGCCGGAGACCACACGCATAAAGGCCACGCGGTCACGGTGTTTAGGATCCATATTGGCCTGGATCTTGAACACGAAACCGCTGAATTTCTCTTCCGCCGCTACCACTTCACGCGTGCTGCTTTGACGCGGCATCGGCGCTGGAGCCCAGGCCACCAGGCCGTCAAGCATATGGTCCACACCGAAGTTACCCAAAGCGGTACCGAAGAATACCGGCGTCAACTCACCGCTCAGGAAAGCTTCATGATCGAACTCGTGGGATGCGCCCTGTACCAGTTCCAGCTCTTCACGCAGCTGCGCGGCCAGGTCTTCACCCACGGCGGCGTCCAGTTCCGGGTTATCCAACCCTTTGACAATACGCACTTCCTGGATGGTGTGGCCTTTACCGGTCTGATAGAGGTAGGTTTCATCCTTGTACAGGTGATAAACCCCTTTAAACAGCTTGCCGCAGCCGATAGGCCAGGTGATCGGTGAACAGGCGATTTTCAGCTCGCGCTCCACTTCATCCATCACTTCCATCGGATCGCGGATATCGCGGTCCAATTTGTTCATAAAGGTCAGGATCGGCGTATCGCGCAGACGGGTAACTTCCATCAGCTTGCGGGTACGATCCTCAACCCCTTTGGCGGCGTCGATCACCATCAGACAGCAGTCGACTGCGGTCAGGGTGCGATAGGTATCTTCAGAGAAGTCTTCGTGCCCCGGGGTATCCAGCAGGTTAACCAAGCATTCACGATACGGAAACTGCATCACCGAGGTGGTGATTGAGATCCCACGCTGCTTTTCCATTTCCATCCAGTCGGATTTCGCATGCTGACTTGAGCCGCGGCCCTTTACCGTACCGGCGGTCTGGATAGCCTGTCCGAATAACAACACCTTTTCGGTAATGGTCGTTTTACCGGCATCGGGGTGCGAGATGATGGCGAAAGTTCTTCTTTTCGAGACTTCGCGGGCAAATTCACTAGGAGGCATGTTTTCAGATTCTACAGTTAGTCCGCCCTGCGAAAGCATCAGAACGCGCCGCGCACGGCGCCAGGCAAAGCGGTAAATAAAAGATAATAGCCGGGCATTTTCGCTGATTTACCAACCGGTGACAATCAATGCTTTTACCAGCGGAAAAGTTAGGACCGAGATGTTCGCTATGCCAACGGCAGCGCCATCACGATCGCGTCTTCGCGCCCATGGGCAGCAGGGTAATAGTTACGGCGGATGGTCACTTCATTAAAGCCGAGATCTTCGTACAGCGCGATGGCCGCACGGTTAGAGGCACGCACTTCCAGCCACAGCGTAAACACGCCACGGGGTTCCAGTTGTTCAATCAGCGCTTCCAGCAATTGACGGCCAAAACCCTGGCGTTGCCAATCGGGATGAATGGCGATATTGAACAACGTGGCTTCATCCAGCACGATTTGGGTGATGGCAAATCCCGCCATCTGCCCGTCGGCTTCCAGTTTCAGATTAAGGTAGCGATCGCCCTGATTACTGGCAAAGGTAGCTTGTGTCCAGGGAAAGGCGTGGCTGGCTTGCTCAATCGTGAAGGCTGTGGCCAGGTCGGCCGCGGTCAGGGTAGAAATCTTGTTCATGATGACAAATCTGCTGCCAGAGTGCGCGTTTGGCACTCGCATCGAGAGAAAGCTCGGCCAGTGCCGGGCTGTATAGCTGCGCGCCGGCCACCGCAAGCTGCGGTGCAACGCCCAGCCGCCAACTGTTGCATTTGGTATCCTCAGGCAACATCGCCACCTGATCCGGCGTCAGACCATAGATTTGCGCCGGGGTCAGCCCCAGGCTGCGCAGCACGTCGCAAAACAGCGGATCGTTATGCTCGGGCAAGGCCTGCGCCACAACCAGTAAACGCACCTCGGGCGGCAGACTGATTGCCACTTCGCCCTGCAACACGCCCGGGCGGCGCAATGTCCACTGCGTAATACCCAGTTGTTGTAACAGCCAGTCGCGTTTTGATGCCATTCCGATTCCTGTCAGGATCTACCCGTTGTGGTGCGCCATGCCTGCCATGCGCCGCGCTATGCTAACAAACCCGCGCGGCCTGCGCCAACATCCCCTTCATCTTTCAGGCAGCAGCGGCGTTGGCTTCCCTCGCTCATCCCAGTCACTGAGTTATCTCAGCTCCCGGGAGCTCTCTCGATCGCCGCCTTGCTGGAGCCAGAAAGCTATTGGGCATAAACCCGTCGAACATATCGCCACAAAGCTCTATAATCCCCGGTCTAATTTCTAGGAGCCAAAACCTGATGTCTGCATTAACCCCCGCCAGTGAAGTCATGCTGCGCCACAGTGATGAGTTTATCGAACGCCGCGTTCTGTTCGCCGGTGACCTGCAGGACGCCCTGCCGGCCCAATTTGAGGCCGCGGATGTGCGTGTCCATACCCAGCAATACCATCACTGGCAGTTACTGAACCGGGCGATGGGTGACAACGTGCAGTACGGCCTGACCGTAGACGCTGCGTTCGTCGCCGAGTGCGATACGCTGATCTACTACTGGCCGAAGAGCAAACAGGAAGCGCAATTCCAGCTGTGCAACATTCTGGCACTGCTGCCGGTAGGTGTCGACGTGTTCGTGATCGGTGAGAACCGCAGCGGTGTGCGCAGCGCCGATCAGATGGTGGAAGACTACGCCCGGCTTGTGAAAATCGACAGCGCCCGCCGCTGTGGCCTGTATCACGGTCGCCTGGACACCCAGACCGAATTCAACCTGGAAGACTGGTGGGAAAGCTATCAGTTGCACGATCTGGAAGTGAAAACCCTGCCGGGCGTGTTCAGCCGCGACGCGCTGGATGTCGGTAGCTCACTGCTGCTGTCAACGCTGGATAAACACATGAAAGGCAAAGTGCTGGACGTGGGCTGCGGTGCCGGTGTGATGGCCTCGGTGCTGTCCAAACTGTCGCCAAAAATGAAGCTGACCCTCAGCGACGTCAACGCCGCAGCCATTGAATCGAGCCGCGCGACGCTGGCCGCCAACGGCATTGAAGGCGAAGTGATCGTCAGTAACGTCTATTCCGACATTACCGGCCGTTTCGACCTGATCATCTCCAACCCACCGTTCCATGACGGGCTGCAAACCAGCCTGACGGCGGCGGAAACCCTGATCCGCGGTGCGTTAAAGCACCTGCCTATCGGCGGTCGTCTGCGCATCGTGGCCAACGCCTTCCTGCCTTACCCGGATATTCTGGACGCCACCTTCGGCAGCCATGAAGTGCTGGCACAAAACGGCCGCTTCAAGGTGTATCAGGCGACGGTCGGCCGTCCGCCACGCGATCCGAAAAAGAAAAAATAAGTCACTCCGACCCGCAAAAATCGGGGATCAGGGCGCAGCGTTCACACGCCGCGCCCTTTTTTTCATCCGTTGATATAGGTCATCGATTCTGCGCCATAGCGTGCGCCTGCCGCCGCCTGCAACGGGAACACCGCCTCAATCGCCGCCAGTTCCGTCTGGCTCAGCGTCAGTTCGACCGCCGCAATGTTCTCTTCCAGATAACGACGGCGCTTGGTCCCCGGGATCGGCACAATATGTTCGCCTTGCGCCAATACCCACGCCAATGCCAGCTGTGAAGGTGCTACGCCTTTCTGTTTGGCCAATTCAGTCACTTTCGCCACCAGTTCCAGATTGCGGGCAAAGTTTTCCCCCTGGAAACGCGGGTTGCTGCGGCGGAAGTCGTCGGCGTCCAGATCTTCCGGCCGTTGAATAGCTCCGGTAAGAAAACCTCGCCCTAACGGGCTGTAAGGTACAAAACCAATTCCTAAACGTTCACAGGCCGCCAATACCCCTTGTTCAGCATCACGCGTCCACATTGAATACTCGGTCTGCAATGCGGTTATCGGATGCACCTTATGCGCACGCTCCAGCGTAGCGACCGAAGCCTCACTCAACCCGATGTAACGGATTTTACCTTCGCTGATCAGGTCTGCCATTGTGCCCACCACCTCTTCGATCGGCACTTCTGGATCCACACGATGCTGGTAATAAAGATCTATCACCTCAACCCCAAGCCGCTGCAGGCTGCCTTCTACCGAACGACGGATATACTCCGGCCGACTGCTGACGCCCCGGGCGTCGGGATCGGCCGGATCGCGCAGGATGCCAAATTTGGTGGCCAGGAAGACCTGCTGCCGTTTGCCCTTGATCGCTTTACCAATCAGCTGTTCGTTGGTGTGCGGGCCGTACATGTCGGCGGTATCGAGCAGGGTGACCCCCAGCTCCAATGCCCGGTGCAGTGTGGCGATAGCCTCTTTCTCATCCTGAGCCGTCGAATAGAAATCACTCATCCCCATACAGCCCAGCCCCAGGGCAGAAACGGTCGGGCCATTGGGACCTAATTGACGTTGTTGCATTGTGTTGCCCTCATGCGGTTTTCATCAGCGGAGTGCTGGTACAACTGAGTCTGGTTGTTTACCCTGAAAAGATAAATAATGCAGATTGCACATCACTATTCAAAAATCGCTAACAATACGGAGCGGCAAAATGGATCAGATCCAGGCCATGCGCATTTTCACCCGCATCGTCGAACTGGGCAGTTTCAGCCGCGCAGCCGAGCGTTTGCAGTTACCGCGTGCCACGGTCAGTAATGCGCTCAAACGGCTCGAGCAGCGCCTCGGCGTCCGTTTGTTGATCCGCACTACCCGTCAGGTACAGGTGACCAGCGAAGGCACGCTTTATTATCAGCGCTGCGTGCAGTTGCTGGGAGCGCTGGAAGAAGCAGACACGCTGTTCAGCCACCATAAACTGCAGCCTTCTGGCAAGGTACGCATTGATATGCCCCATTCGCTGGCGCGTGAAATCGTGATCCCCGCTCTGGATGACTTTTACCAACGCTATCCGGATCTGACTCTGGCGTTGGGCGCCAACGATACTCATGTTGATCTGCTGCGCGAGGGAGTCGATTGTGTACTGCGTGCCTGGGAAACCGAAGATGACAGCCTGGTGGCACGGCGCATCGCCATGTTGCCCCAGTTAACCTGCGCCTCTCCCGGCTATCTGGCCACGTTCGGCGTCCCCCAGTCGATTGACCAGTTGCAGCAGCATCAGACGGTAGGCTATTTTTCCCTCGCCAGTAATCGTAATTACCCGCTGGAGTTTTGCCGCAACGGCAAAGTGGAATTGCGCGAATTGCCCGCCAGGCTGAGCGTCAGCGGTGCCGATGCCTACACCAGCGGCTGTCGCGCTGGCATGGGTCTGATACAGGCGGCACACTACTCGCTGGCCCCCTGGTTGCAGAAGGGGGAATTAGTCGAAGTGTTGGCGGAAACCCCGCCGCCGCCAATGCCAATTTACATCATGTATCCCCCCGGTCGTTTCCTTGCGCCCCGGGTCAGAGTATTGATTGACTGGCTGATTTGGCTGTTTGAACAGTATCAACCGCCCAAAACGGACGTTTTTCCAGCAAACACCCGCAAACAGGGGAAATAACTATTGACGTCCCCACCAAAATCTCTAGAATTCGCCTCCGTGGTACGTTACTCCGGTAATGTTTCTTGGAATGCGAAGGTGGCGGAATTGGTAGACGCGCTAGCTTCAGGTGTTAGTGTCCTTACGGACGTGAGGGTTCAAGTCCCTCTCTTCGCACCAAATAACCACATGATTTATATTGCACAGCATCAATGCGAAGGTGGCGGAATTGGTAGACGCGCTAGCTTCAGGTGTTAGTGTTCTTACGGACGTGAGGGTTCAAGTCCCTCTCTTCGCACCAAGCTGGTGATATAAATCGAAAGCAAAATAAAGATATCGGCTGTGCGAAGGTGGCGGAATTGGTAGACGCGCTAGCTTCAGGTGTTAGTGTTCTTACGGACGTGAGGGTTCAAGTCCCTCTCTTCGCACCAATCGATAACTCTCTCCGGTAATATCCCCAAAGCAATCCCCAATTGAACGATGATGAACACGCGAAAGCGTGGTTTTTGCGTTTTCAGCCCAGATTGAAGTTCAGACCGATAGCAGCCAGTCCGCCGGCCAGCGCCATGCAGGAAGGCAGCAGCAGGTAGTGACGCCAGCGACTATTGAACAGCATCACCAGGGTGGCCAGCATGGCAATCACAATCAGCGTGCGCAATTGCATCATATCCAGGTTGATCAATGCCAGTAACGGCATCAAGGCGCAGGGCAGTAAAACGCCCCAGGCGCTGGCCAAACGGTTACCCAGGCACCAACTGACGCCCCACAACCCACACGCGGTAATCATGGCTGCAATCATGATAACCCTACCCTTCAAGTGATAATGATAACTAATATCATATAACATTTTTTTTCACTGCGCATCATTTCCGCCACGGCGCTCAAACGCGGATGACATAGCGGTTGAAAAATGATAATTTGCCATAAGAAAATTCTTAGTCTAATTCGCATGTTAATAATCACAATCTACAACCATACAATGTGAGTGTTTAATTCCCACCGACAGAATTTTTCGCAACCTTACCTTTTCGAAAGATCGATATTGTAAAGAGTGAACTCCGATGAACGCGCGTTCTTATCAGGAACTGCTGAACAGCAAACACCGCTTATCATTATTTTTATTTTTATTGATGAACGCTGCCTCTTCCGTATTTACATTATTAGTCCCGTTTCAAAACAAACCCACTTTTACCCTGCCTTTATTAGGTATACCGCTATTTTGTCTGGCGGCACTATTATTTACCCTCCAGTCTCCGCGGTTATATGTCAGAAAACTGAATCTATTTTCCTGCGTTCTTGGTCTGCTGTGGGCAACGCATATTTACCTTAAAAGTCAGCACTGTGCGCCGAACAACCAAAGTTTTCTATTAATTAGCCTGTTCAGTATGTTCTTTATCAGCGCCATTGCCTTAACCGATAACTTTATCGCCTTTTGCCTGCACGCCGTTCCGTCCGCATTAGTCATTCTATTACTGGACGGTATGCACAATACCATGCGGATAGTATTCACCACGGTATTGCCGATTATCGCGTTCTCTATCCACCACCTGATGCTTAAACGCAGTGAACACTTTACTCAAACGCTGGTGGCTAATCTGTATAACGAACGGGACAGATTCAGCAATTTAAGCATGATCGATCCCTTAACCGGGCTTTATAACCGCCGTGGCATGGAGAATAAAATCAATATGTTGCCGGCAGCCGCGTCAGAAAGCCATTTCGTTCTACTGCTCGATATCGATCACTTCAAGGCTTATAACGATAATTATGGCCACACCATGGGTGACCAGGCGCTGGTGCAGGTCGCCATCACCATCCGCGATTCGGTACGTTCACGCGATATCGTGGTGCGTTACGGTGGGGAAGAGTTTCTGGTGCTGTTGACCAACGTGAGCGAGGATTATGCCACTCAGGTGGCTGAGCGGGTGCGTCAGCGGGTGCAGGGATTAAAAATCCCACATCGCTTTAATCAGTTTGAAACCACCACGGTCACGCTCAGTGCCGGAATTTCCGTGTTGCACGAGCTGGATGTCGCCTCGGCAATCCGGGCGGCCGACGCCGCGTTATACCAAGCAAAAAACAGCGGCCGCAATAACATTAAACTGGCCCAAATCATACAGCCCACCGCTGGCTAAGCCGGCGGGCTGTGAGCTTAGCGGCGGCGCTGCTGCAAGCCGTAAGCAAACACCACGGCGAAGCACAGCAGTGGCAGACAATACGACAACGCCGTGCTGTACCTGTCCGCCAGCGCCCCCATAAAGTAAGGCATGATGGCGCCGCCAACAATCGCCATGATCATAAAGGAGCTGGCGCGCTTGGTGTGTTTACCCATGTTTTTCACCCCGAGGGCGAAAATGGTCGGGAACATGATCGACATAAAGAAGAATACGGCGATCAGCGCCACCACCGAGATGCCATCCATACTGAGCATGACGACCCCGCACAGCACAATGTTGACCAGCGAGTAAACCATCAACAGCGTGGCCGGTTTGACCCTGCCCATCAGCCAGGTACTGAAAAAGCGCCCGACCATAAAGCAAATCATGGCGATAGAGAGCAGATAGGACGCGCTTTGGTTGGAAACGTCGCTCCAGTGTTCGGTGGCGTAGTTAATAAAGAAGGCGCCGACACCGACCTGTGCCGCCACGTAGAAGAACTGGGTGATCACCCCGCCAACAAAGTGCTTGTGCTGCCACAACCCCTGAGCAATTTCACCGTGCTCCGGCCGTTCTTCCTCGCGAATGTCCGGTAACCGGGTGCGACTGAACAAAAAGGCAATCAGCAACACCAGCACGGCGATCGCCACATAGGTCATCTTCACCGCGCTTTGGTCACCGCTGCCAGCACCCTGGGTAGCAGAGAAAAACAGCGTGCCGCCGATCATCGGGCCGATAAACTGTCCTAACCCGTTAAACGACTGGGAAAGGTTCAAGCGTCTTTCCGCTCCCTGTGCGTCCCCCAATACCGTGGCGTAAGGGTTGGCGGCGGTTTCCAGGCAACCCAGCCCGCAGGCAATGACAAACAGTGCGAACAGGAACATGCCAAAACTGTTGGCGGAAGCCGCCGGCACAAACAGCAATGCCCCCAGCGCATACAGGCATAGTCCGATCAGAATGCCGGCTTTGTAGCCTTTTTTATCCATAAAATAGCCGGCAGGCAGCGCCACCAGGAAGTAGGCACCGAAATACGCTGCCTGTAATAATCCCGACTGCGCCTTGGTCACGTGCAGCGTTTCCTGAAAGTGCTTATTTAATACGTCCAGCAGGCCATATGACAGCCCCCACATAAAGAACAGGCTGGTAACCAGGATAAAAGCCCAGCGCAGATTGGCCGTCGCCTTGGCACCCACCTGAGGTGGGGCAGCAGTTTTTTCAGCAAGCATTGATATATCCTCGGTAGGGTAAGTTATTGTTGTTTCAAAGAGAATATCCGCTCCATTACCACCCATTTTTCGCCTTGCGGCGTCCAGGGGGTGGCCACCTGGTAGTGCCACATCAGGGCTTCCCAGCGCTGCACGTGGGGATTGCTCAAACCGGCGGCGTCAAACCGCTCGGCATTGAATCCGCTACTGACTTCAACAATCATGAACAGCCGGGTACCCAGTCGGTAAATCTCCATATCCAGGATGCCGTGCTCACGCAGGTGAGTGGCAATTTCTGGCCAGATGCGTTGGTGATAGGCCAGGTATTCCTCGATCAATGCCGGTGAGTCGACCAGATCGAGCGCCTGACAGAAGCGCTGCCCCGTCCCCGTCACGCCACTCATGTGATCGCCCGGTCAAGATGCAGATAACCCCCGTCCACCGACAGCCACTGTCCGGTGGTGTGCGACGAACGCGAGGAAATCAAAAACACCACAGTGTTGGCAATTTCCTGCGGTGTGGTCATCCGCTGTTCGAAAGGAATGCGCGCGGTAATTTTCTCGAGCTGCTGCTCCGGCTGCTCAAAGGTATTGATCCAGCGTTGGTACTGCGGCGTGATCACCTCCGCCGGTACCACCGCATTGACCCGTACCCCTTCATGGCGCAGCGACACCGCCCACTCGCGTGTCAATGCCAGCACCGCGCCCTTGGCGGCGGTATAGCCACTGGTGCCACCCTGCCCGCTCAGAGCAGTCTTGGAGGCGATATTGACGATCGCCCCCTTGCCGGCTTGCAACGCCGACTGGCACAGGTACGCCATCAGGTAGTAATGAATCAGGTTTTTCTCCAGCGATCCGACAAAGGCCTCACGCCCGGCCTCCAGCCCTACCCCATCGTTAACCCCGGCGTTATTCACCAAGGCATCGATACGGCCAAAGGTTTCCTGCGTTTGCGCCACCGCCCGCCGGCACTGCTGTTCTTCACACAAATCGGTGATAATCACCGTGCTCCGTGGCTGCAAGCGACGCAGCTGCGCCAGAAACTCGGCCTCCGGCATGGCGTTAGTGACCATCACCGGGATTGCCCCTTCTTCAGCCAGCAGTTGGGAAACAGCCGCACCGATGCCGGAGCCGCCACCGGTAACAATCACCACCTTATCTTTCAGATACAGATCCATAACCCGACTCCGTTAACCCATAAATTCGGCAGGCCGTGCCCCCCCAAATCTCCGCCTGCTGCGAAGGACTCAGCGTGGCGATGGCCTGCTCATTCAGTTGATAAACCTGGCCGTAATCACCCGCCAGCAGGCACACCGGCCAGTCAGAACCGAACATCAGCCGTTGTGGACCGAACACCTCCAGCGCCGCCTCAAAAAATGGCAATAGCTGAGAGGCCTGCCAATCGCCGCCAGGCACTTCGGTGATTAACCCGGAAAGCTTGCAGACCACGTGCGGCAACGCTGCCAGGGGTTTGATTTGCTGCGCCCAATGTTCTGCCCCCTGGGCGATATCCGGTTTGCCGAGATGATCCAGCACCAGCCAGTAATCGTCGTGTTCAGCGGCAAACTGCGCCGCCGCCGACAAATGCCGATGAGTGACCAGAATGTCGTAAACGTACCCCTGTCGCTGCAACGCCTGCATACCGCGTCGCACCTCCGATCGCGCCAGCCAGGCGTCCGGCTGCGGCTCGTCTTGCACCAGATGACGCCACCCGCGCAGCAGCGGTTGTTGGCGCCATTCCTCAAGCCGCTGCGGTAGCTGCGGCGCGGTGATGTCCAGCCAACCCACCACCCCGCACACACCACAGCTTTGCTGCGCCAGTGTCAGCAGCGTCTGGGTTTCCTGCTCGCACTGCCGGGCCTGCACCACCAGCGCACCGTCAAAACCCTGCTGTTGCAGCAGGGGGGCGAGCTGCTTTGGGCCAAAATCCTGTTGCAACACCGTCATCTGCTCGCTGATCCACGGATAGCGTTGCGGATGGTAATGCCAGTAATGTTGGTGAGCATCGATACGCAGCATGGCGTGTTTCCCGTTCAACCGCGGAACCGGTACTGTTCGAGCGACGCCACATGCATCTCAATCGAATAGCCGGGATTGAGCGGTGGCATATAGGCCGCCCCCTTGACCTCACAGGGATGGACAAAATGTTCATGCAGATGATCGACGTATTCGATCACCCGGCCATCGTGGGTACCGGCAATGCACAGGTAGTCGATCATCGACAGATGCTGAACGTATTCGCACAGCCCCACGCCACCGGCATGCGGACACACCGGCAGATGGTATTTGGCCGCCATCAGCATCACCGCCAGCACTTCGTTGACCCCACCGAGACGGCAGGCGTCAATCTGCACCACGTCAATCGCTTCGCGCATAATGAACTGCTTGAACAGGATGCGGTTTTGGCACATCTCGCCGGTGGCCACCTTGACCGGATGCACCCCCTCGCGGATACGGCGGTGTCCTTCCACATCATCCGGGCTGGTCGGCTCTTCGATAAACCAGGGTTTGGCGAACGCCAGGTGCTTCACCCAGGGAATGGCGTCGTTGACTTCCCATACCTGATTGGCGTCGATCATCAGTTGACGATCGGGGCCGATCACCTCGCGGGCGATGCGCACCCGGCGGATATCATCTTCCAGATCGCGCCCGACCTTCAGCTTCAGGTAGGAGAAACCGGCGTCGACCGCTTCCTGGCACAACCGGCGCAGCTTATCGTCCGGGTAACCCAGCCAACCGGCAGAGGTGGTATAGCAGGGGTAGCCGTCCTGAAGCAGCCTTTCCAGGCGCTGCTCCTTGCCTTGCGCCCGCTGTTTGAGCAGGGTAAGCGCTTCCTGTGGCGTAATGCAGTCAGTGATGTAGCGAAAATCAATGCAGCGCACCAGCTCCTCTGGCGTCATCTCTGCCACCAGCCGCCATACCGGTTTACCCTCGGCCTTGGCCCACAGATCCCAAACCGCGTTGATCACCGCTCCGGTCGCCAGGTGGATCGCTCCCTTGTCCGGGCCGATCCAGCGTAACTGGCTGTCACCGGTAAAACGCCGCCAGAAGGCCCCCATATCGGTGGTGATCTCTTCAAGCCGGACCCCGACGATCTGATGCTCCAGCGCACGGATCGCCGCGCAGCAAATCTCATTGCCGCGGCCAATGGTAAAGGTCAGCCCGTGGCCGGTCAGATCGTCGCGATCGGTCTCCAGGATCACGTAAGCCGCCGAATAGTCCGGATCCGGATTCATCGCGTCGGATCCCTCCAGCGCCAGCGAGGTGGGGAAGCGGATATCTTCAACCCGCAGTGCGGTAATTGTGGTCATGGCATGCTCCCCATCAGGCTTGTACGGTTGTTTGACGCTGTTCACCCAATCCCTCAATGCCCAGACGCATCGTCTGCCCGGCCTTCAGGTAGAGAGGTGTGGGCTTTTGCCCCATGCCGACGCCCGGCGGCGTGCCGGTAGAAATCACATCACCCGGTTGCAGGCTCATAAAGCGGCTCAGATAGCTGATAATTTGTGGAATGCGGAAAATCATGGTGCGGGTATTGCCGTCCTGATAGCGTTTGCCGTCCACTTCCAGCCACAGATTCAGGCTATGGGGATCGGCAATTTCATCGGCAGTCACCAGCCAGGGGCCGGTGGGGCCAAAGGTGTCACACCCCTTGCCTTTGTCCCAGGTGCCGCCGCGTTCGATTTGGAATTCACGCTCCGAGACGTCGTTAATTACGCAGTAACCGGCAACGTGCTGCATCGCGTCCTGCTCGCTGATATAGCGCCCGCCCTGACCAATGATCACCCCCAGTTCCACTTCCCAATCGGTCTTGAGCGAGTCTCGCGGGATCTGCACCCGATCGTTCGGCCCGACCACCGCACTGGTCCACTTGCTGAACACCACTGGCTCAGAGGGGATCGCTGCGCCGGTTTCCGCCGCATGGTCGGCGTAATTGAGACCAATGCAGATAAACTTGCCGATGTGGCCCACACAGGCCCCCAAACGCGGCTGTCCAGCCACCTTCGGCAATTGATTGATGTCCAGCGCGCGCAGTTGGTCCAACGTGGCAGGCAACAGTGCGTCACCACTGAGATCGGCGATGTGCTGCGAGAGGTCACGGATCTGACCCTCAGTGTCCAATATCCCTGGGCGTTCCTGCCCCGGTACGCCATAACGTAAAAGTTTCATTCAGTCCTCTCCAGGAAAGTGGAGGAATGGGTCACCAGACGTCGTGAGTGTAGGCAGTTTGAGTGCGGACAGCGCGCAGGCCCCGGAGCGTACACGGAGTACGTGAGGAGTCCGAGCACTGCCCAATCTCAAAATGGCAAACGCAACAGCCTGCTGGCCTATTCCTCAGTTACTCCAACCGCCATCGATAATCTGTACCGTACCTGTGGTATAGGAACTGGCGTCGGACGCCAGATACAGCGCCAACTGGGCAATCTCGTCGGTGGTGCCGATGCGGCCAATCGGCTGACGGGCAACAAACGCCTGATACACCTCTTCTTCGCTAAGGTCCTGCTCGCGTGCCTGCTCGGCTATGCGCTGGCGCAACGACGGCGATTCCACCGTACCGGGACAAATGGCGTTGCAACGGATGCCCTGGGTGACGTAGTCCGCCGCTACCGACCGCGTCAGGCCAATCACTGCCGCCTTGGTGGCGCTGTAGGCAAAGCGGTTCGGTACCCCCTTCACGCTGGAGGCGACCGACGACATATTGATAATCGAACCGTTTTTGCGTGCCAGCATGCCGGGCAGAAAGGCACGGATCATGCGGAACATCGCCGTCACATTCAGATCGAGGGCGAACGCCCACTGCTGTTCGCTGCACTCGAGGATCGAGCCGCTATGCACCACACCGGCACAATTGAACAACACGTCGACAGGTCCGAGAGTTTCCGCAGCCGCAGCGATCACTACGGGATCGGTGACGTTCAGCGTCATCGGCTGAATACCGGCCAGCCCCTGCAGCTGGTCGGTGTTGATATCGGTGGCGATCACCTCGGCCCCCGCATCGGCAAACAGTCTCGCGGTGCTAAAGCCAATCCCCTGACCCGCAGCGGTGATCAGTACGCGTTTTCCGGTTAAATTCATTTTATCTCCCTTGGCCCAAAGGCCTAATGGTCAGGCCATTAAAGGCGGTTAAAGGTCAGGCCTTTAACATGACAAAAGACGCTTTACGCGTTATGGTTTGGTGATAATGTGATGAGACACACTTAAAACAGCATTTTGATTAACCATTTTTTTACACTTGATTAACCATTACTCAAGCGGCTTGAGCAATATTTGTGCGCAACATCACTTAACATCGGACAGACCAAGGTAAAAAATGCCGATCACCCGACTGGAAAACCCACGTATTTACAGACAGATAGCCGACCAATTGAAGCGGCTCATCGATAATAACGAATTTCCTCCAGGCAGCCGCCTGCCGTCCGAGCGCGATCTGGCCCAGCAGTTACAGGTCAGCCGCGCCTCCGTGCGTGAGGCGCTGATCGCGCTCGAAGTGATTGGTCTGGTGGATGTCAAAGTCGGCAATGGGGTGATTGTCCGGGCACAAACGCCGACCATGGTTTCGCAGGAGCCGGTGATGGCACAGGCCGGGCGCGGTCAGTGGGCGGAAATCGACGATGAGTTGAATATCGAGCTGGATTTTAATGCCGAACTGCCGCCATTTTCGTTGCTGCAAACCCGTTTATTGATCGAACCGGAAACCGCCGCGCTGGCGGCACGCCATGCTACCGAACAGGAATTGGCGGGTATCCGTACCGCCTACGAACAAAACTGCCGTGATAACCGTGAAGGCTCGGCCACCCACCCCGGCGACCGCCTGTTCCATATCCGCATCGCCCAGGCCAGCGGCAACCCGGCCTACGCATTTATCATCGGCCACCTGCTCGGACACCGATATGGCAGCATGTTCCGCGTGTTGCAACGCAACTATACGCCGGACGATATGTCACACCGCTCCGAACAGGAACATCAGGCCATTCTGGCGGCGATCGAGGCGCGTGACGTGCGCGGTGCGCGTAAAGCGATGAAAGCCCATCTGGACGAAGTGATAGCCATTTTCACCCGCGCGCAATAGGGCGATCCGGCGACACCAGGGCGGCAGAAAATTATTTATCAAACCGCTCTTTTTTCCACATGCAGCCAGGGCCGAGGCACATTACACTGACAACAGAAAAGACCGGGTCATACTGCGGCCACGGCCTCTCCCTGTTGCCTTTTAAAATGGATAACCACCGTTGAAGAACTCTTTCTCCGCTTCATTGCTGGCGCTCGGCCTTTGTGCCGCCCCGCTGGCCGCGCAGGCCGCCGCCCCGCAGCTGGCTTCGCAAATCGTCGACCAGTATGCCGAACATATTTTCTATAACAGCGGTGCCACCGGTATGGCGCTAGTGGTGATCGACGGTAACCAGGTGGTTAACCGCAGTTTCGGTGATACCAAACCGGGTAATAACCTGCGTCCGCGCCCGGACTCGCTGATCCGCATCGCCTCCATCACCAAACTGATGACCAGTGAAGTGATGGTCAAGATGGCGGCGGAAGGCCGGGTCAAACTCAACGATCCGCTGCGCAAATATGCCCCACAGGGGGCTTACGTACCGGCTTATAACGCTCGCCAACCGATCACTTTGCTGAACCTGGCAACCCACACCAGCGCCCTGCCGCGTGAACAGCCGGGCAAGAAGCCGCCGAAAACGCCGGTCTTTACCTGGCCGACCAAAGCACAGCGCTGGCAGTGGCTGGAACATGCCAATGTTACGGTGCCACCGGGCGTGCGCGCCTCCTATTCCAACCTGGCGTATGATCTGCTGGCGGATGCGCTGTCGCGTGCAGCAGGCAAGCCTTACACCGCGCTGCTGAAGGAAAAAATCACCGCGCCGCTCGGCATGGTTGACACCACTCTGACCCCAAGTGCCGAACAGTGCTCACGCCTGATGGTGGCTTCCGCCGGCCCGAGTGCCTGCCGTGATACCACCGCCGCGGCCGGTAGCGGTGGCGTTTACTCCACCCCACGCGACATGCAGCGCTGGATGCAACAATTCCTTAGCTCCAACGTCTCGGGGGCACGTAAATCGACCGCCGCCAGCGAACAGACCATGTACTTCCAGCGCAACGATCTAGTGTCGCTAAAAGGCATGGACGTACCGGGTGAAGCCAGTGCGCTGGGTCTGGGCTGGGTGTATATGGCACCGAACGGCGAACTGCCGGGGATTATTCAGAAAACCGGTGGTGGTGGTGGCTTTATTACCTATATGGCGATGATCCCGCAGAAAAACGTTGGGGTATTTGTGGTGGTGACCCGCTCGGAGCTGAGCAAGTTCACCAACATGAGCGATCCGGTGAACCGACTGGTGAGTGATTTGGCGGCGAATAAAAGTTGATGTTATCGGGCGCAGCAGTGAACTGCGCCCCCACAATCTTCAGGCCAGAGCCAGCCTTTCGTGCATCACCGGATGGAAGTTACGCTTGAAGTAGATCAGGCCGTTACCGGCGGCACTGACTACGATCTTGCGGATCTGCACCAGATACACCTGATGGGTGCCGATGCTTTGGATCTGCTCGATCTCCCCTTCCAGGCTGGCCAGCGTGTTACGCAACACCGGCTGCCCCAGTGCGCCACTCTGCCAGTCATCCAGACGGAAACGCTCTTCCATGCTGACCTCGGTCATACCGGCAAAGTGGCGTGCGATCAGCTCCTGCTCATGATTCAACACGTTGACGCACAGCCGTTGGTTGGCCTGGAAAACCGGGTTCATCGCGCTGTTGCGGTTAATGCACACCAGCAGCGTTGGCGGCGTATCGGTCACCGAGCACACTGCGGTGGCGGTAATACCGCAGCGTCCTGCCGGGCCGTCGGTGGTGACGATATTCACCGCGGCGGACAGGCTGGCCATGGCGTCGCGAAACAGCAGACGGTGTTCATTTTCCTGAGACATACAAACCTCCTTTCGGATCACTTAAGCAGTTTATCCAACTGATTAATATCGTCATTATTATGCAGATGCGGCACTTTCCAGCCGTGCTGGTCATAGTCGGACAGGCATTTGTCGACCATTTCCATCATCTTGCCCATGGTGCCGGATCCCTGCGCCTGACGCAGGCATTGCAGGCGGATCTCGTCCTGGCTGCCGGCGTAGTTGATCTCATACAGTTCATGACGGCCGCCGAACTCACTGCCGATCGCATCCCACATCAGTTTGAGGATCTTGATGCGTTCGACATGATCCATCCCGTTGGAGCCACGTACATAGCGGGACAGATATTTGTCGATTTCCGGGTTATTCATGTCGCGCACGCTGGACGGCAGGTAAATCAGGCCGCTGGTGACGTTCTTTTCGATGATGTTCTTCACCTTGGCGTAGGCCATCGGCGCCATCACGCGATAAGTCTGCAGCGCGGCGGAATCCGGTAAATAGGCACCGTTTTCCCACTTGGTAGCCTCGGCGCACATCGCATCGGTCAGCGACCAGAACAGATTGCGCCAGGCCACCACTTCGCCAAGATCGGCCTGAACGCCACGGAACTCCAGCACACCGGTGCAGGCCAGGCTCTTTTGCAGCAGCGCGGTAATAAAGTCCATCTTCACCGCCAGACGAACACAGGCCTGCAGCGGGAACAAGCGGGCGAAACCACCCTCGGTGCTCCAGCGGCGGCAACGATCGAAATCGCGATAGATCAGCACGTTTTCCCATGGGATCAGCACATGATCCATAATCAGGATCGCATCGTTCTCATCAAAACGGCTCGAAAGCGGATAATCGAATGGCGATCCGGTGGCACCGGCGACCAGTTCATAGGAGGCGCGAGAAATCAACTTCACCCCTTCGGCATCCATAGGTGCGACAAACATCAGCGCAAAGTCCGGGTTGTCACCCATTACCTGAGCCGAGCCGAAGCCGATAAAGTTGTAGTGGGTCAGCGCCGAGTTGGTGGCGACCACCTTGGCACCGCTGACGATAATGCCGGCGTCGGTTTCCTTTTCCACCTGAATAAATACGTCTTTCACTTCGTTGACCGGCTTGTGGCGGTCGATCGGCGGGTTGACGATGGCGTGGTTAAAATACAGACCGGTTTCCTGAATGCGTTTGTACCAGTGGCGCGCGTTGTCGGCGAACTGGCCGTAAAACGCCGGGTTAGCGCCCAACGCAGATCCGAAAGCCGCCTTGTAGTCCGGGGTGCGCCCCATCCAGCCATAGCTCTGACGCGACCAATCGGCGATGGCATCACGCTGTTGACGCAACTCATCCGGGCTGCGGGCGTAACGGAAGAATTTGTGGGTGTAGCCGCCGTTGCCGGTATCGGTGCCCCAGCACAGACGGTCCTGGCTGACCGGATCGTGCAGCGAGTCGTACAACTGGCCGACCGAGGCCGCCGCGTTACGGAATGCCGGATGGGTGGTAACGTCCTTCACCCGCTCGCCATAGATATAAATTTCGCGGCCGTCCTGCAAACTCTTCAGGTATTCGTCACCGGTGAACGGGCGTTTGTTGTCAGCACGAAAGTCTTCAGGTTTCATTTAAGTCTTCCTCGTAATCGGCATTTTATGGGCGGCGGACCCGGCCACTTGTTAAAATAATGTTTTCTTTTGGTTGCTTAATTGAAGCCCCCAACGCCGATTTCGAGAAGAGACTTTTGCGGCAATCGCCGGTACTTTTCAGGCAAGCTTAGCCACTATCGCTGCAAACTGTGATCCAGCTTACGAAAGGGGATGTTGTGCGGCGCGGTAGCTCGAGGGGGAACAACCTTCCAGCCGATTGAAAAAACGGGCGAAATAAGCCGGATCCTTAAAACCCAGGCTATAAGCGGTTTCATGCACCGTGCAGGCGCTAAACAGCAGCATGCGTTTGGCTTCACGCAACAAGCGATCGAATATCAGTCGTTTGGGAGGCTGATTGGCGAAACGCCGACACAGGTCATTGAGCCGTGACTCGGTGACGCCCAGCGCCTGGGCATAGTCCGGCACCGGCAGGTGATCGCGGAAGCGTTCGTCCACCATCTTGTTGAAACGCTGGAATAATTTCAGCTCACCACGTACTCCACTGGCGGCAGAGTCTTCCAGCGATGCATTGCGTAACAGCAGGGTGAACACCGCCTGCGCCAGCAGCGCCAGCGTTTGTTCGCGACCGGCCAGGCGCTGGCTGAATTCGCGGCGGACCAGCGCCCAGTAATGGCTGAGCGCCGTCAGCTCTTGCGGTGCATCGGCCATCGATAGGCAAATACCCGGCATGTCCAGCGCCAGGTTGCTGCCAGGGTACAGCCGTTCCAGCAGCGGCCAGATCAACTCCTGACGCACTGTCAGCACGTGGCCGTCACTGTCCGGCTCGGTGAAAAACGCATGCGGCACCGAGGGCGGCGTGAGGATAAACAATGGTGCCTGCACCGAATAGTGCTGGCTGTCCAGTTGCAGCTCAATCTTGCCGGTCTCCAGAAAATGCACCTGGAAGTAACGATCGTGCCAGTGCACCTGCATATCGCGACCAAAAAAGGCCGCAAGCCCGGCAAAGGTTTCGTAATGCACTTCATCGGTGGCATAACGCGCATCGTACTCTTTGCAGATATCGATATTGGCGATAAAACCGGTACTTTTCTGCACATCATCCTCCATCAGCGATGAGATCAGTGATAAGCCTTTATTAGGCGTCATTGTCGCAGACAGCTTGGCCATGGACAGCGCACAGGAACCCGAGCGTACACGCAGTACGTAAGGGTTCCGAGCACTGCCCTAGGCCAAAATGGCAAGTAAAGCTTATGGCGTGGCCCGTGGACGCGAGCCTTGCATCGGAATACGCCAGACGATCAGCGCCCCCACTATCAACAGCGCCGCAACGAAATACAGCCCGGAGTTAAAGCTGCCGGTCAGATCCTTGAACCAGCCAATCAATAGCGGGCTGACCGCCGATCCTATATTGCCGGTGGCGTTGATCACTGCGATCCCGATCGCCCGCGCCTCCAGGCTGATCGACTGATCCGGCGTAGTCCAGAAGATGGCCATAGCGGTGAACGACCCCACTGACGCCATGACGATCCCCAGCAGTTGGATCATGCTGTGATCGGTCGCTGAGGCCAGCAGCCAACCGGCGGCAGCAAACAGATACGGCAGGGTGGTGTGGTATTTTCGCTCCTGCAACCGATCCGAGCGTTTGCTCCACCAGATCATCCCGGCGATGGTGCAGATTTGCGGGATCGCCGCCAGAATACCGATCACAATGTTACTGCTGCCCTGGTTGAAGCTCTGCAGGATCTGCGGTGTCCAGATGTTAATGGCGCTCAGGGTATTGGTCAGGCAGAAATAGGCCAGCGTGTACATCAGCACGATCGGCGTGAAAATTTCCCGCCACAGGTTGCGCTGCTGCATCGCCCGATGACTGCCTGGCCCATTGGGCTGCACCAGTTGCAGCTTGTCGGCGTCCATCATGGCTTTCAGACTGGTTTTTTCTTCGTCGGTCAGCCATTTGGCCTTGGCCGGGGTATCGTCCAGGTAGAACCATACCGCCACCCCCAACAGTACCGACGGAATACCCTCTACCAGGAACAGCCATTGCCAGCCCTTAAGGTTCATCAGCCCGTCCAGTGCCAGAATATAGCCGGACACCAGCGAGCCGATCGCCATCGTCACCGGCATGGCGATCATAAACAGCGCGTTGGCCCTGGCGCGGTAAAACGCTGGGAACCAATAGGTGAGATACACCAGAATACCCGGCAGGAAGCCGGCCTCGGTAATGCCGACGATCATCCGCAGCACATACAGACTGGTTGGCCCGGTGGCAAACAGAGTGCAGGTTGAGGCGATGCCCCACAGCACCATGATGGTGGCGATCCAGCGCCGCGCCCCGACGATCCCCAGCATGATATTGCTCGGGATACCGAAAATTACATAGGTGACGTAGAACAGGGTCGCTGCCAGACCGAACATGGTCGAACTGAGACCGAGATCCTTGCCCATCGTTAGCCCGGCGAAACCGATATTGATGCGGTCGAGGAAAGAGAAAACAAACAGCACAAACAGGAAAATAATCAGTCGCCGAAATAACTTTTTAATCACCGATTGTTCGGTGGCGGTTAACGCTTTATGTTGCTGCGCCGGGTTGACCGGCGGCAGCGAATCGACGTTGCTCATGGTGTCTCCAGTGAGGTTGCGTCCGGCAACCTAATAAACGCTTGGGGATTGCACGGGTGGCCGCTCCTGCTTAAAACGACCGGCCAGGGACTCCGCCGCCCGCGCCAACAGGGTGGTATCCACCCCTACCGCGACAAACAGCGCGCCTGACGCCAGATAATGCTGCGCCAGCTCAGGATTGGCGGTCAGAATGCCCGGCGCCTTGCCGGCAGCGCTGATGCGCGCAATGGCATCGTCGATGGTGCGTTGCACCTCCGGCTGTTGGGGATTACCGGCATAACCCATATCGGCACTGAGATCTGCCGGGCCGATAAACACCCCGTCGACCCCTTCCACCTGCAGGATCTCGTCCAGGTTTTTCACCGCCTCACGAGTTTCAATCTGCACCAATACGCACATCTGTGCGTCGGCCTGTTGCAGATAATCCGGCACCCGGTTCCAGCGTGACGCACGCGCTAGCGCACTGCCGACTCCGCGTATCCCATGTGGCGGATAACGGGTGGCACGCACCGCTTCACGCGCCTGTTCAGCGTTTTGAATCATGGGGATCAGCAGCGTCTGGGCACCGACGTCCAACAGTTGCTTGATCAGTACCGCGTCGTTCCACGCCGGGCGTACCACCGGTTGGCTCGGATAAGGCGCGATCGCCTGCAACTGGCCCAGCACCGTTTGTACGTTGTTGGGCGCGTGCTCGCCGTCGATCAGCAACCAGTCAAAGCCGGAGCCGGCCAACAGTTCGGCACTGTAACTACTGCACAGCCCCAACCACAGGCCGATCTGCGGGCGTTTTTCCTGCAGAGCCTGCTTGAACGCGTTGATTAACATTGATTTTCTCCTAAACAAACCGGCAGCTAATGCAGCCCATCGGGCCGTAATCGGCATGGAAGGTATCACCGCGTCGTGCAGCCACCGGTCGGGTAAAGGAGCCGCCGAGGATCACCTGTCCGGCTTCCAGCTCCACGTCATACGGGAACAGCTTGTTGGCCAACCAGGCCACACCATTGGCCGGATGGTTCAACACCGCCGCCGCCACGCCGGATTCTTCTATCACCCCGTTGCGGTACAACAACGCACTGATCCAACGCAGATCCAACGCATCCGGTTTAATCGGCCGCCCCCCCATCACCACACCGGCATTGGCGGCGTTATCGGAGATAGTGTCGAACACCTTGCGCGGGCGCTGAGTTTCCGGATCGACGTTATGGCTGCGCGCATCGATGATCTCCAGCGCCGGGATGATGTAATCAGTCGCGTTATAAACGTCGAACAACGTGCAATTAGGTCCGCGCAGCGGTTTGGCCAATACAAATGCCAGTTCAACCTCGACGCGTGGCACGATAAAGCGATCGATCGGAATATCGCTGCCGTCGTTGAAAAACATGTCATCCAGCAGCGCGCCAAAATCCGGTTCGGTGATTTGCGAACTGACCTGCATAGCACGTGACGTCAGGCCGATTTTATGGCCCTTAAGCATGCGGCCCTCGGCGATTTTCAGCGCCACCCACTGCCGCTGAATGGCATAAGCGTCTTCGATGGTGATCTCGGGGTGATCCAGTGACAACGCACGGATCTGCTCGCGGTTCTGTTCCGCCTGATGCAAACGCTGCACCGCACGGCTCACCAACTCTTTATTCAACATGGACGGCCCCTTACTCTTTCCGAAATAGCGCGTGGACATTGTTTTGCTTGTAGTTCAGCACCGGATGCAGCTCTTCCATGGCGAACGACAGCGCCAGAAAGCGGTTGGCCATCAGTTCGGCGAAGTGCTCGGTGATCAGGGTGAACAGCATCGCCCCCACCTGCTCACGGCTTTCCTGACTGCGGCCGTGGCCGATCTTCAATGTCATATGCACGAAAGCGTAGTCCCGCTGGCCGTCGGCCATCTGCCAGGTATCGAGCCAGATGGCACGGCTGCGCACCCCGGCCAGTGGGAAAAGACCGGTGTCCGCCAGTGCCTGATTGACCTTGGCGAACAGCGCGGGCAAATCCGCCTCGCGGCGAATGTTGTCGGTACATTCAGCGTAAAAATGGGGCATGGATACTCCTCAGGCTTCGGCCGGCAGCGGGAAAATGGCGTTGACTTGCCCGGTGCCGGAACTGGCAAACAGCGGGGTAACAAACTCCACCTTGCCGTCATAGTTGTCCCAGCCCAGCAGGCCAAGCAGCATCACGGTGTCATGCATGTTGCCCTCGCCGTAGCAGTAGTCGGCGTACTCCGGCAGCATTTCGCAAAACTCGCGAAAGCGCCCTTCTTCCCACAGCTTGACCACCCGTTCATCCATCTGCTGGTCAAACTGGCGGGTGTAGCTGTTCATGCCCTCTTCGGCACGCTGGTCGTCGATGAAACGATGTGAAAGTGAACCGCTGGCCAATACCGCCACCGTCCCGTCGTATTTCTCAATCGCGGTTTTGATCGCCTCACCCAAAAGGCGGCTGTCGGCAAAGTCATGCACGGTGCAAAACGCCGAAATCGAGATCACTTTGAAATGCTTGTCGCTGTTCATGTAGCGCATCGGCACCAACGTGCCGTACTCCAGCTTCAGGCTTGGGATCTCATGCGCTTTGGCGCGTACCCCGAGTTTGCAGGCTTCAGCGGCAATCAACTGACCCAGTGCCGGGTTACCTTCGTATTCGTAGGTCATGTCGCGGATAAAGTGCGGCAGTTCATTGCTGGTATACAGCCCTTCGAAATGCGGGCTGCAGTTGATGTGATAGGCGCTGTTCACCAGCCAGTGAGTGTCGAACACAATAATGGTGTCGACGCCCATTTCACGGCAGCGCGCACTGATCTCTTTGTGACCGTCGATCGCCGCCTGGCGGCACCCGTGGTTTTTTCCAGGCATTTCCGACAGATACATCGATGGAACATGCGTAATCTTGGCGGCTAAAGCTAACTTACCCATACAACCTCCTATCCCCTTCATCCTTGAAGCTGCCTCTGTGTAGACTGCGAGCGCTCACCCCAGTCACTGACTTAAGTAAGCTCCTGGGGATTCCCGCTCTGGTCGCCTTGATGCAACTCCAATGATTTTGGCGATATTTTTCAGTTCTAAAATACGGGAACGGTATCAACAGACGTTATTGTCGCAGCCAATTTGCGGGCGGACAGCGCGCAAGAACCGCAGCGTACACGTAGTACGTGAGGATGATTCACTACGTTCACCCTCCGGGCCGCACCATGTGCGTTCAAAGGTTAAAACCTTTGTCTGAGCACTGCCCAACCACAAAGTGGCAAGTAAAATAGCCTGCCTATATCTGTCTCAAACGCCCCAGCGTGGGATCGGGTGATCACCCATGGAAATACACACGTTCTTCATCTCGGCGAACACTTCAAAGCTGTATTCCCCGCCTTCGCGGCCGGTGCCGGAGGATTTCACGCCGCCAAAGGGCTGGCGCAGATCGCGTACGTTTTGGGTGTTGACGAAAACCATGCCCGCTTCAATATTGCGGGCCAGACGCAGTACCTTGCTCACATCCTGCGTCCAGATATACGACGCCAGGCCGTATTCCACGTCGTTGGCCATGCGCAGGCCGTCTTCTTCTGATTTGAACGGCAGCAGGCAGGCCACCGGCCCGAAAATCTCCTCCTGCGCAATGCGCATCCGGTTATCGACATCCGCCAGCACCGTCGGGCGCAGGAAGTTGCCGTGGATCAGACCGGCCGGTTTATCCGGGCCGCCGGCCAGCAGGGTTGCCCCTTCTTCGATGCCAAGGCGGATATAGCCGGAAACTTTTTCCCAGTGCTGCGGGCTGATCAACGCCCCGACCTGCGTGTAGGGATCCTGTGGATCCCCCACCCGCAGGCGGTTGGCGCGCTCGGCGAAGCGTTTGACGAATTCCGGGTAGATGCTCTCCTGAATAAAGATGCGCGACCCGGCGGTGCAGCGTTCACCGTTGATCGAGAAAATGGTGAACAACGCGGCATCCAGCGCGCGTTCGATGTCGGCATCCTCAAAAATCAGCACCGGCGATTTGCCGCCCAGCTCCATGGAAAACTTCTTCAGCCCGGCGCTTTCAATAATCCGGCGGCCGGTAGCGGTACCGCCGGTAAAGGAAACGGCGCGCACGTCTTTATGGCGCACCAGCGCATCCCCGGCGGTAGAGCCATAACCTTGCACCACGTTGAGCACCCCAGCCGGAATACCGGCTTCCAGCGCCAGTTCGCCCAGACGATCGGCGGTCAGCGGCGACAGCTCGGACATTTTCAGCACCGCAGTATTGCCCAGCGCCAGACAAGGCGCGGTTTTCCAAGTGGCGGTCATGAAAGGTACGTTCCATGGCGACACCAGCGCACACACTCCGACCGGCTGAATCAGCGTGTAGTTGAGCATCTTGTCGTCCACCGGGTAGGTGCGGCCGTTCATCTGCTGACAGATCTCGGCGAAGAACTCAAAGTTGTGCGAGGCACGCGGGATCAGCACGTTTTTGGTTTGGTGGATTGGCAAGCCAGTATCGGCGGTTTCCATCTCGGCGATCTGCGGCACGTTCTCGTCGATCAGTTCGCCCAGGCGACGCATCAGGCGCGCACGCTCTTTCATTGGCGTATTGGCCCATTTCGGGAAAGCCGCCTTGGCGGCAGCCACCGCCTGGTCGATTTCCAGTTGCCCGCCGGATGCCACTTCCGCCAACACCTCACCGTTGGCCGGGTTGGTGGTGGTGAAATAGTCTTTGCTGGCGACGTTCTTGCCGTTGATCCAATGGTTGATGGTTTTCATCTCAGGCTTTCCTCGTAATCTTTTTCACTAATGATGTGGTTAACCAGACAGCCGATGCCCTCGATTTCCACCACCACCTCGTCGCCCGGCTGCACGTCGGCCAGCCCTTTCGGCGTGCCGGTGGCGATCATGTCGCCCGGTTGCAGCGTCATAAATTCACTCAGGTAAGCGATCAGAAAAGGGATATCGAAAATCATGTCGGCGGTGCTGCCACGCTGGCGCAGCTCGCCGTTGACGTAGGTGCTGAGCGCCAGGCGGTGCGGATCGGCAATATCATCGCGATCGACGATGTACGGCCCAATGGGCGTCAGGGTGTCGCGGCTTTTCACCCGCAGGTTCGGGCGGTAGTAATTTTCCAGATAATCGCGGATGGCGTAGTCGTTGCACAGCGTGTAACCGGCCACATAGTCCATGGCGTCTTCGCGGCTGACGTTGCGGGCGGTTTTACCGATCACGACCACCAACTCGGCTTCGTAGTGCATGTATTCCACGCCGGCCGGGCGCACCGACACCTGGCGGTGGCCGGTCAGGGTGTTCGGCGCTTTCAGGAACACCAGCGGCTCTTCCGGCGCCTTGAATTCCAGCTCGCTGGCGTGGTCGGCGTAATTGAGGCCCAGGGCAAACACCGTGCCCTGCGCCGGCGGCAGCCACTCGACGTCCCGCTCCTGCAACACAGTGCCGTCCGGCAGGGTAACGCGCAGCTGGTCATCCACGCGGGCGTTAACGATCTGGCCATAATGGCGAATACGGGCGTGTCTCATGATAATGCTCCTGCCTGCGTCACGCGGTTGGTCAGGGTCGGCAGACCGGCGGCGCGTACCGTCACTTCATCCCCAGGTTTGATCTCCACCCGTTGGTGCGGCGTGCCGATCAGTACCGCGTCGCCCGGTTGCAGGGTAATAAAATCGCTGATGGCGGCGATCAGTTCAGGCACCGAGCGCACCAGATCGGCCGTCGACCAGCGATCCCGCTCCACGCCGTTAATTTCGGTGACGATCTCAAGCTTGCCGGTTGCCGACAGCTGGCCGATATCCCCCAGCGGACAAAAACCGTCGCGGCACTTCGCCTTGATCGCCGGGCGGTAAAAGCTGCTTTCCGGCAGGCTGACGTCGTTGGCCAGCGCATAACCGGCCAGATAGTCCGCCACCCGCTCGGCCGGCACCTTGCGGGCGGTGTTGCCGATCACTACCGCCAGCGTAGCGCCGCTCTGCACCTTCTCACCGGCCGGGAACGGGATCGCCCCGCCGTTGGCGAGGTGGGTATTGCGCGGTTTGATAAACCACACCGGGGTCTTGGGCGGGGTTTTATACGGCGGCTGATGAAACGCCTGATCCCAGGCGTCTATCTGGCTGCGGTGATTCAACGCGACGGAAAATACGGTGCCTTTCATGCAAACTCCTTTCAATGACACAACAGGGCAATTCTGTATTCATTAATATGTTAATAAATACTTTTATACACTGTTCAGCTTTTACGCAACGCGGGTGGATTGATTTGTGATCGTGATAACAAAATATTCACACCCCATAAACATTGGTGTGATTATTCAACGAATTAATCATTTTTAGGTGATTTTTACCGCTGCAGATGCGTTTTCGCTTTATCCATCCGGGTAAACTTGGCTACTATTAAGTTATTAATAAAATCAGGATTTACCGATGGGGGTATTGCAGTGTCCGTACGGCCACCTGCTGAGCCACAACAGTAAATGCCAGAATAACGAACACCTTTATAGCCAAGGCCAAATCTATGCATGAGTCCTTAACCATTGCCCTGCTGCAAGCGCGTGAAACCGCCATGGGCTTTTTTCGCCCGATCCTGAAAAGCCATAATCTGACCGAGCAGCAGTGGCGCATCATTCGCGTGTTGGCCAACAGCCGTTCAATTGAGTTCCACGAGTTGGCGGCAGAAACCTGCATTCTGCGCCCCAGCCTGACCGGCATCTTGTCGCGCATGGAGCGCGACAAGCTGATCTTCCGCCTGAAGCCGGTTAACGATCAGCGCAAGCTGTATGTGTCGCTGACCCAGCAGGGCCAGGAACTATATGAAGTGGCCCGCCATCAGGTGGAACAGGGCTACGGTGAGATTGAAGCCGCCTTTTCACAGCAGAAAATGGGCCAACTGATGACCTTGCTGGACGAACTGATCCGGCTTGGCGACCAACTGCCCGCCAATGTGACCGCCCATCCAACTAAAAAGCTTTAGGAGCGCTGCCTGCTGCGCCCGTATAAATCGGGACGAACCTGTTCGTCTCTTACGGATGAGCCTCGGGTAGTCATGCGCCGCTATCCACCACCAGCGTTTAGCCGGCGATATAGGCCGCCGCCAGCTCCAGCGCAGTATTGATGCCGGAGAAGCCACCGCCGATGATCACCACGTCAACGTCCAGATCCTCTTCCAGCGTCGGGAAGCGCAGATCGTACTTTTTGGTTGCCGCGTAATAGGTTAAGGATTCGATATCATTATTCACTGCCGCACTCCCGATGACCCAGCTCTGTCATCGGATTATCAGCAAGCGGCCCGGTGGCCACTATGTCCCCTTAGGGACATTCGCAACAAATAATTAACACCCAGGCGCTGCGACGCAGCGGTGTGGCCAGCAGCAGGCTGGGATGGAAGCATGCCGTCGCCACCGCGTCGATCACTGCCGATAATCTTTCGACCTGAATATTCATCTTCGCCTCGCAATTATTAATAAATTAACAATAACTTTATTTCGGCTATGCCTTGGCCTGCTTGTTATAGAAAACACTCAATAGCGCAAATGCAAAAGCACAATTGTTTACATGTTAAACAAATTACACCTTCGCCCGGTTATTGCCGTCTGGTTCAGAGACGCTGGATTAATATATTAATGGAAGGCCTTTCAGGCAGTGAAAAGCAGTGGTTCAGCCGCAGAGGCTGGATTATGCTGGAGTTTTCGCGCGCCAAGGAGAGACCATGACGACCAGCCTGACGATAGCCAACCGCCATACCTGGTTCGGCCACGGCAGTATCAGCCAACTGATCCCGCTACTGACCGCTGAACCGCAACCGACGCTGCTGTTTAGCTGCCGTTCGTTCCTCAATGGCGCGGTGTACTCTTCTCTGACTGATGCACTAACGCCACTGCTGATTGGCACCGAGATCGTCAGCCACGAGGCCTCACCGCAAGAGATTGACGCCTGGGTGGCACGCTGGCGCGGAAAAGCGCAGCGTGTCGTCGCCATCGGCGGTGGCAGCGTGCTGGATGCCGCCAAGGCGTTCGCTGCCCTGGTGGAGCACCCGCTGCCGACCCTGCGCTATATGGAAAAGATCGGCGACACCAAAATCAGCGGAGCCACGCTGCCGCTGATCGCCATTCCGACCACCGCCGGTACCGGCAGCGAAGTCACCCAGAACGCGGTGATCACCGACACTCAATTGGGCAAGGTGAAAGCCTCGCTGCGCCATAACAACTTTGTGCCGCATACCGCCATTCTGGATCCGCAATTGCTGGAAGGCGCGCCGGACAAGGTGCTGGCCTATTGTGCCATCGACGCCTTCACTCATTTGTTCGAAGCCTACTTGTCCAAAACCGCCAACGCCATGACGCGCGAAATGTCGCTGACCGGCATTCGCCATTTCCTGCTCGCCTGGCCAACACTCAACCGCAGTGCCCAGGCACGCGAGGACATTTTACAGGCCTCCTACCTTGGCGGACTGACGCTGAGCGCCGCAGGTTTGGGGGTGATCCACGGCATTGCCGGCGAGATAGGCGCCTTGCGTGATTATCACCACGGCCAGGTCTGCGGCCGCCTGCTGTTGCCGTTCCTCGAACTGCTGGCGCAAAGCGACCAACCACAGCAACGAGCCCTGATGGCCGAACTTGCCGCCCGCCTGTTCCCCGACCAACAAGACAGCCCTGAGCGCTATTTGATCGACTTTATTACCCGTAACGCCATCGCCAGCTTCTGGCAGGACGATCTGCCGATCACCGCCGACGAACTGGCGGTCACGCTGGCAAAATCCAACAGCAAAAACTCACTGCTCGACTACAGCGCGCCGCAGCGGCAGCTAATGATCGAAGGCGCTTTCCGCGTTGAATGATTATATAATTCGATCAAAGTAATAGCGGGAGATAGGAAATGGGTATTATCAGCTGGATTTTCACCGGTATCGCCATCGGCATCCTGGTCGGCGTGCTAATCAAGATTTTTGGCAAGAAGAAAGAGCAATAAACATTAGGCTGTTCCATGGGTCATCAGCAGGCATTCGTGGAACAGCTTGACGACCCGCTGAGGGCTGGGTGAACGCCGCAGTACGCTGGAATACTCGCAATGGTAACGGAACAACGCCGGTTTGATCGCCCGCATCATATTCTGCGCGACAAAAAACGCCGCATAGTGGTCGGGCAGAAAGCCCACATACTTGCCGGAGAGGATTAAGGTGGCGATAGATTCCTGGGCAAAGCCCGTCGCCTTGCGCTGCAAATGCTGCTGCAGACTCAGTTCCATATTCGGCGAGTGATAGCCCAAGCCGGCAAAGGCATAATTGTGCAACAGATCCCAATTCAGCGCGTCGTGATTAGCGGAAAATAACTCATGTTGCGCGCCGCAATATAAGAACATCCTCTCACTAAATAATGAACTATAAGATAAACTTTCCGCACTGCGGTGCATGGGAATAATGCCAATCTGAAATTGACCGTCAATAACGCCGCGTTCAATGGTATTTATTGGCTCCACATACATTTGCAAAGACACTTCCGGTGCCTGCTCGCTAAATAACGCAATCGCCCGGCCAATATGCGCCTGCGGATTGCTGACGGTATGGTCGAATATCGCCACGTGCAGTTGCCCGCCCAGGCGCTGGTGTACGTCATCCACCCCTCGGCGAAAAGCCTCGGTTGCCGCCAACAGATTGATTGTTTCCTGGTAAATCAGCAGCCCTTCGTCAGTGACCGCAAACCCCTCGCGCCCGCGGCGGCATAGCGTCAACCCCAGCCGCTGCTCCAGATCCTTGATATGTTTGCTGATGGTCGACAGGCTGATATTCAGCTCCAGTTCGGCGGCGCTCATGCCACCACAGTCGACCACCACCTTAAACACCCGCAGCAAGCGCAGATCCATATCCGACAACTGCCCTAAAATCGCACGCTTTTTTACTTGCATAAAACCTTAAGTAAGTTTCGATATTTGATTATTCACATTAGTGAAGAAGCGGCACATAGTCAATTTAAAGCAACAATTCATTAACACGCCAGGTTATTTAATTAACCTCATCGATTCTCCCGCCCGGAGGGAAAAATGGCTGATTTAAATCACCCTGAAAATAAACCCGAACGTGAATGGTTAGACGCTCATTGGATGCCCTTTACCGGCAACCGCAATTTTAAAGCCAACCCACGAATGATAAGCCACGCGGAAGGCGTTTATTATACCAGCCAGGACGGCCGCAAAATTTTTGACGGTTTATCCGGACTCTGGTGCTGCGGCTTGGGTCATGGCCGCACGGAAATTGCCGAGGCGGCCTACCGACAACTTTCCCGGCTGGATTATTCCCCGGCGTTTCAGTTTGGCCATGCATTATCTTTCGAACTGGCCAACAAGATTAAAGCCATGACGCCTGCCGGGCTGGACTATGTGTTTTTCACCGGCTCCGGCTCTGAAGCGGCGGACACCTCGTTAAAAATGGCACGCGCCTACTGGCGGGCCAAAGGTCAGGCAGGCAAAACCTGTTTTATCGGCCGCGAAAAGGGCTACCACGGCGTTAACTTCGGTGGCATTGCGGTAGGGGGTATCGCCGGAAACCGGAAAGCCTTTGGTGCCAGCGCCGAAGCGGATCATCTGCCGCATACCCTGCTGGCAGGTAATGCCTTTTCACGCGGCATGCCCGAACAGGGGGCCGAACTGGCGGAAGAGCTGAACCGGATCATCACGCTGCGCGATGCCTCGACCATCGCTGCGGTGATTATCGAGCCGTTCTCCGGCTCCGCCGGGGTGATTGTGCCACCGGTCGGCTATCTGCAACGCATCCGCGAGATCTGCACTCAACACAATATCCTGCTGATTTTTGACGAAGTGATCACTGCCTTCGGCCGCTGCGGTGCCCTGACCGGTGCCGAAGCCTTCGGCGTCACGCCGGACATCATGAATATCGCCAAACAGGTGACCAACGGCGCGCAGCCTATGGGTGCGGTGGTGGTACGGCCAGAGATTTATCAGGCCTTTATGGCCACCGATGAACCCGAGTACTTGCTTGAGTTCCCGCACGGCTACACCTATTCCGCCCATCCGGTCAGCTGCGCCGTGGGACTGGCGACGCTGGATATCATTGAACGCGAACAGATGATTGAGCGAGTGCAGGCACTGGCCCCCTACTTCGAACAGGCGGTGCATGGTTTACAGGGTTGCCGCCACGTCACCGACATTCGCAACTTTGGTCTGGCCGCCGGCATCACGCTGGCGGCACGGCCGGGGGAAGTGGCCCGCAGGCCGTATGAGGTGGCGATGCGCTGCTGGGAAAAAGGATTCTATGTCCGCTACGGCGGCGACACCCTGCAGCTGGCCCCACCGTTTATCAGCAGCGAGGCGCAGATCGATTCGTTGCTCAACGCCCTGGGTGACGCCATCAACGCAACCGAATAATCAGGAGCGAATGCCATGCCTATTGCACATTGGATCAACGGTCAGTCCGCCATCGGCGGCAGCCGCAGCCAGCCGGTATTCGATCCGGCGACCGGGCAGTCACAACAGGAAGTGTTGCTGGCCGACCGGGCCACGGTGGAAAGCGCCATCGATGCTGCCGAGCAGGCCTACCCGGCCTGGCGCGATACCCCGCCGCTGAAGCGAGCCAGGATCATGATCCGCCTGAAAGCATTGCTGGAGCAGCACGCCGACCACATCTGTCAGTTGATTACCGCCGAGCACGGCAAGGTGCTCAGCGACGCCATGGGTGAACTGCAGCGTGGCATCGAAAATATTGAGTACGCCAGCTATGCGCCGGAGCTGCTGAAAGGCGAACACAGCAAGGACGCCGGGCCGGGTATCGACAGCTGGAGCGAATTCCAGCCGCTGGGGGTGGTGGCGGGCATCACGCCGTTTAACTTCCCGGCGATGGTACCGCTGTGGATGTGGCCAATGGCGGTGGTGTGCGGCAATACCTTTGTGCTGAAACCCTCGGAGCGCGTGCCTTCCTCCACGCTGTATATCGCCCAACTGGCGTCAGAGGCCGGGCTACCACCGGGCGTGCTGAATCTGGTCAATGGCGACCGCGAGGCGGTAGAAACCCTGCTGCACGACCCACGCGTTAAAGCGGTGAGTTTTGTCGGATCGACGCCGGTAGCGGAGCATATTTATCACACCGGCTGCGGCCAAAACAAACGGGTGCAGGCCTTGGGCGGGGCAAAAAACCACGCGGTAGTATTGCCGGACGCCGACATCGCCGGGAGCGTCAGCGCGCTGATGGGGGCGGCCTTCGGTTCCTGCGGGCAGCGCTGTATGGCAATCCCGCTGGTAGTGGCCGTGGGCAATGACACCGCCGACGCACTGCTCGCCGGGCTGCAACAGCAAATGATCAACATGCGAGTGGGCGCAGGCAGCGACAGCCGCAACGACATGGGGCCGCTGGTCACTCACGATCATTATCAGAAGGTGAAAAGCTATATCAGCCAGGGCGTTGAGGAAGGTGCCAGCCTGGTAGTCGACGGCCGCGAGCTACAGGTGCGGGACGACAGCGGGCTGCTCAGTCAGGGGTATTTCCTCGGCCCGACGCTGTTTGACCATGTGCGGCCCGGCATGCGAATTTATCAGGAAGAGATCTTCGGCCCGGTGCTGGGCGTGGTACGGGTCGGCTCGCTGAAAGAAGCGATGGCGCTGATTGATGCCCATGAATACGGCAACGGCACCTGCCTGTTCACCCGAGACGGCGAGGCAGCGCGCTACTTCTCCAGCCATATTCAGGTCGGCATGGTGGGGATTAACGTCGCCCTGCCGGTACCGGTGGCCTACCACTCCTTTGGCGGCTGGAAACGTTCGCTGTTCGGTGACCTGCACGCCTACGGCCCGGATGCGGTGCGCTTTTACACCAAACGCAAAACCATCACCCAGCGCTGGCCATCCTCCAGCGATGCCCAATATGCCAGCTTCAGTTTCCCATCCGGGCAGGATTGAGCCATGACAGAACATAAATTCAAAGGCAATCTCAGCGTCCTCGACGTGGTGATGATCACCGCCTCCGGCGTCACACCGGCCAGTTCGATCTTCGTCATTGCCCCGCTGGAACAAGCCGACTGGCGAGGTTAAGAGTGGGGGCGCGGCATAGCGCGCCCTGAGTCAGTCAGGACTCACCGCCCGGTTTGGGAGCCGGGTAGTCATAATCGAGCTTGAGCGGTTCGGCGTAAACGCTGTCCCATAGCTGGCTGTAGAGCTTATCCACTCGCTGGCTCATCACCGGGCTGTGCAGCACCAGTTCCAGATTGCGCGAGTTATCCAGATAACCGCCGGTCCAGTTGCTGGTGCCGATCCACGCCGTTTCGCCGTCGATGGTCATTATCTTGCTGTGGATCACCCGTGCAAAAGGAATGAATCCGCTGCTGGCAGGGGGAATGGTGACGATCTTTATCTGCACATTAGGCACCAGGGCCAAACTTTTCAGCCAGGCGATATCCGGTTTTTTGGTGTTCCAGTTGGCGACCATCAGCTCGATCTTCACACCACGGGCGGCGGCGCTGCGCAGGGCATTGTCGATCACCGCGTAGTAAGGTCGGCTGTGTTCCGGGCCAAAGGACAGTGGCGCGTAGTCCATCACCTGTACCCGTACGCGCTGTTTGGCGGTTGCCAGCAAGCGCGGCAACTCCACCTGCGAGTCAATCACCCCAGCCGGATTATAGGCGCGCGGACTGGCGACCAGATAGTTACCCTGCAGCGTTTCGGGACTCGGCCGGTAAGGCAGTGGCGACACTGGCTTATCCGCCGTCAGCAAAGCCTGAGCTTGCCAATCCTGCTCGAAGATCGCCTGGATCTGCCCGACCACCCCAGCATCGCTAATGCGCAGCCCGGTTTCATGGATATGCGCCAGCGCACGCCAGTCAAAATTCTGGCTGCCGACAAATGCCTGCTCACCGTCCACCAGCAGGTATTTGGCATGCAAAATACCGCCGCTCAGCCGTTGATAAGGAATAATGCGCAGTTCCAGATTAGGGATCGCCTTAAGCTGTTCCAGCGTCTCGGGGGTAGAGATACGGATGCCCTTCTCTTCCATCAGAAAGCGGATTTTCACCCCACGTTCGCCCGCCGCCTTCAAGTGTTGCAGCACGCCATCCAGCAGCGAACCCTGTTGGTTCGCCACGTAGAACTGACCCAGATCGATGCGGGTTTTCGCCACATCGAACATCTGCTGCCACACCTGCGCGGTGTTACGCAGGTCATCCGCCTGCAAAGCGGTTTCCACCGGCGCGGTATACACCAGCTCGTAACCGGGAATATCAAAACGCGCCGTCGCACTCTGGCTCAACATCAACAGACAGCCACCCCATAACGCCGTGTAAAGGCGACCTAATGGCCGCCGTGGTTGATGGCCATTAGGCATAGCGCGGAGCCTCACTGTCAACCCATTGCTCGCGACTGCCGTTTTCCGGGCGGCTGGCCGGTGCCCCGGCACGGATCAACAACACTTTCAGCAGTTCGTTGATGCGCTCCATGCGGCTTTGCAGGTAGTTGTTGCCCACCAGGCACAACAGCGCAATGGCGATCCCCAGCCCGGTGGCGTACAGCGCGGTACCCATGCCGGCGGATACCAGGCTAGGTTCGGACACCCCGGAAGCGGCCAGCGCCTTAAAGGTTTCGATAATCCCCATCACCGTGCCCAACAGCCCCAACAGCGGGGCGGCGGTGACGATGGTTTCCAGCAGCCACAGACCACGCGCCATCAGCGGTTTGCTCAACAGGTACTGCGCGTCGACCAGATCCCCTATCGCTTCGCGGTCACCGGCGCGGTGCTTCTGCTCCAGTACCGGTGCGATCACCGCCAGCGGCAGGCTGTTGCGCTGTGTCACTTCATCCGGCAGATCGGCGGCGCGATGCACGTCCGGCGTCAGCGCCTGCTCCAACCGACGGGCCTGGCGCTGGGTGTAGGCGAAATACAGCGCGCGCTCAACAATGATCACCAGCGCAATCGCCAGCGCGGCGTACATCACGTAGAAAATAATGTCGTGCAATAAATTGGCATTCATAACATACCCCTCAAATTAGTTAAAAGGTGGCTTCCAGCGACACGCTAAAGGTGCGCTCTTCCCCGACGTTGTAATACGGCGTACTGGCTTTCACGCCGCCATAAGGCGCGGCGTTGAAGGTGGTGGTACGTACCGAGGTCAGGTATTCCTTGTCAAACAGGTTGCTGACGCCGAAACGCAACGCCGCGCTTTTGATGATTTTCTTGTCCACCGGCAAATGCACCCCCGCCGCCAGATCGAACACCGTGCGGCCGCCGATCTTCTCGTCGTTGGTCAGATCGCCGTAGAACGAACTGACGTATTTGCCGCTGACGCTGCCGTAATACAGGCCGTCGTCGTAGCCCAGCGTCATGTTCAGCAGGTTTTTCGGCACGTTCGGCACTTCTTTGCCGGACGTCGGCAGCGGCAGCCCGCCGTTGCTGACGATGTCGTTCTTCTGCTTCGACTGGGTATAGGTGTAAGAGGTGTAGTAGTTAAAGTTGTGCGGCAGTTGGCCGCTCCACTCCAGCTCAAGCCCTTTGTTCTCCACGTTGCCGATGTTCATCATCTCGTAGTCGCCGGACGCGTTGGTGGTGGAGACCTGACGGTCGCTGTAGCGCATATAGAACAGTGTTGCGCTCATCAGCATGTCTTCCTGCTGGAAACGCCAGCCCAGCTCGTGGTTCCAGCTCAGCTCCGGCTTGGTGCTGATCGAGTCGCCGACGTTGTACAGCACATAGTTCGGTGGGGTACGCATGTTGCGCGTCAGGTTATAAAACACCTGATTTTCCTGGTTCAGCTTGTAGCTGGCGCTGAAGTTCGGCAGGAACTCGTGGTAAGTGGCATCGCGCTTCTCCGGCGCGTTGTACAGGCTGCCCCGGTTGTCCCCTTTACGTTCCACGTACTGATAGGCCAGCCCGCCGACGAAGGTCCAGTCCGGCGTGGCGTACCAGGTGTCCTGCAGCCACACTTTCTGCGCCGGGGTGATGGTGTATTGGTTACGGCCCTGCACGGTATTGCCGTTGGCGTCCTGCACCTGATCGGAACCGCCCGGTTTGCCTGAAATCTGCGCCGGGTTACCGTCGTCCTTGATACTGATAAACGGCTGGGTCTGCAACTGGCGCGCACGTTCATACCAGTAGCCGATATCCAGGCTGTGCTGGTCGTTGATGTCCCACTTCAGCTTGGTGGTGATGCCGGGACGCCAGGTCTGGGTCCATGACGGGCGGTAATAGGTGTTGGACTGCAAATTGCTCAGATCGTACTGCCCTGCCTTGTCCGACGTCTTGGACAGCACCGACGCCGTCTGGCCGGTGAAGCTGCCGCCGTTGCCCCAGTAGTAATACGGCTGCAGGGTCAGCGACAGATTGTCGCGCAGCTGCAACTTTTGGGTGAATGACAGCGTGAAGGTATCGAACGGGTTGCGATTGAGCTTGTAGTACTTGTTCAACTGCCCCTTGCTGTTGTATTCCGGCGTGGTCGCGTAGTCGGTATGGCGCCCGTCGCTTTCGAACTGCGCCTTGCTCAGGGTGTTGTAGTTGACGTTCTGTTGGCGGTTGTACTTCATGACCAGGTTACTGCTGTTGCCGTTGCCGTCTTCGTACAGCGAGTTCATCTCGAACTTGTTGGAATATTCGCGCCCTTCACCGCGCCATTTTTTCGCCTCGGTGTGCGAGTAGGAGATCCAGTTGCTGAAACCGTTGTACTCGCCGGTTTCCAGACGGGCAAAGGTTTTGCTCAGGTTGTTGCTGCCCAGCGTCTGTTTGACGAAGCCGCCGAAATCTTTTGCCGGCCGGCGCGTCACCATGCCGATATTGCCGCCGCTGGAACCAATGTGCGGACCATCCGCCTCGGATGAACCCTGGGTGACGAACACTTCCTCCAGGTTCTCCGAGTCGCCCAGCAGGTTCGGGTAAACCGCATAGTTGCCAGAGTCGTTGATCGGGATACCGTCCATCGACAGGCCGATCTGATCAGAGTTCATGCCGCGCATGGTGTAATCGACGCCGCTCAGGCCGCTGGCGTCGTTGCTGTTGACGTTCAGGCCCGGCGTGTATTTCAGTTTGTCGATGGCATTGGCCGCGGCGGGCATTTTGTCCATCGCCTCTTTGGTGACGGTGGAGCGCGCCTTGGCGCTGTCGTCCTGCACCATCATACCGCCGCCCAGCGACTGCCCTTTCACGCTGATGGTACCGACGTCGGTGGTGTCCGCCGCCATCGCCGCGCCCGGCAGCATCGCCGACATCACCGCCAGATAAAGCCCAGATCGATTGAAAGATTTCATTGTTCCCTTCCCATAAAAATCAAACTGTTATGCCAGGCGTCAAGGCGCCTGATAATTGAACGTGGCTGAAAATCGTTTTGTTGTTTGCCCGTTGAAAGCCCCGCTTGGGAACGGCTTCACCTGGCTGATACTTTGCAGACTGCTAAGCGCCGCACGGTTGAGCAGCATGCTGGCCGCTTTATTGGCGATGCCGGACGAGAGCACCCGACCGCTACGATCGACTTCCAGCCAGACCTCGACGTTGCCCTGCGGCCGCTCAAGTGACGCCTGCCGACCACTCGGGTAACGCTTGCGCTGCTCCAGCTCATGACGCAACGCCTGCAGATAACCGTTTTCGATCGCCTGCGTATTCACTTTCGGCGCCGCCGGGGCGACCGGAGCGGGTTGTGCCACCGGTTTGCTGACCAGCGCTTTTGGTGCTGTTGGGGCCGCGACAGGTTTAGCCTTCTCCACCGGCCTGGCTTTTTCTTTTTCCGGCTTGGGCTTGGGTTTCGGCTGTGGTTTGGGCACCGGTTTGGCTTCGATAATCGGCTCCGGGGCCGGCACCACAGGCTCGGGAATAGGTTCTGGTTCCGGTGGCGGAGGTTCGGGTTGCGGCTCCGGTGATGTTTCCGGTTGAGGTTCCGGCGCAGGTTCAGGCTCGACCAATGCCAGCTCCATGGCCGTTTCGTCATAGCGCGGCTGAATTTTCAGCGCCGCCTGCTGGCTGGCAAACAGCACACAGCCAACGACGATCAGCGCCGGTAACCCACTGAAAAGGTGACGTGAACGATAGAGCAGATACATGTCACAGCTTCCGTGTGGCGATAGAGACAGAGTAGAAACCGCCCTGACGCAGGTTATCCATCACCGCCACCAGCCGCTCTACCGCGACGCCCTTGTCGCTGTTGACGATGATGGTGGTGGTCTGGTTCTCCTGCTGCTGCTGTTTTAGCGTATTGACCAGAGCGCCAAGCGCGACCGGTTGGCCGTCGAGCTGCAGTTGATCTTCGGCACCCAGCGTAATGATTGCTTTCTTCTGCGGTTTCAACTGCTGGGCGCTACCGGCGGACGGCAACTGAGTTTTCAGCCCGAGGGCCGGGATCACGTTCAGGCTAATCAACACAAAAAACACCAGCAAAAACATCATCACGTCGATCATCGGGATCAGTTCGATGTGCGCTTTGTTCTTCTTCGGCTCGTTCCAGTTACGCATGGCACTCCCTCCCAAAAGCAAAGCAGCCAATATAGAGAGCCTATGTTTACCTTTTGTTACGCTTGTGTGATCTTATTTTCACAACGCACATTATTTGAGATGATTTTCTCAAATGAAAACGGGTCAGGGGAGTTATATAACTGGTTAATTGGATATGATTTTTAATGGAATAATGACGGAATGGAATTTATAGCGGTTAATATATAGGCAGGTAAGTTGTGATTATCCTGACACTTTATAGCAAGATCTTCAGACCGTGCTTTTGCATCAGGACGTTGGATGAGGGGTTCACACAATTAATGGCGGATTTGTGCCAGGTCGTCGGCCGTCAAACCGGTCATGTTCATTACCGCGTCCTGGTCGATGCCATTCGCCAGCATGGCGCGGGCAACGGTAAGCTTTCCTTCAAGCACGCCTTCTTGACGCCCTTTCTCGATACCTTTCTCGATACCTTTCTCGATACCCTTCTCGATGCCCTTCTGCTCAAGCTGTTGTGCAATAGTCATTAGTTCATCCTCATGTTGCGGTACCCGCAGTGCCAATTCGCGTACAAAGGCTTCAGCATCGGCCACTTCTCCGGCCAGAAGAATATAGTGTACCAGCGAAATCACCTGTGGCGAAGACAGATAGCCACTCAGCAGGATAGTGGCCAGTTTGTCAATCAGCTCTGCCAGGTCTCGCTGCCGAATATGTTTCTGCAGCAAGGTCAGTGCGGCCATGCTGCGATGGTCCATGATCTCGTTATCAGGGATAACCGTCACATCGACCAGCGGAAATTCGGCTGTATAGAGTTTTCCCGCCAGTTCCGGATCGTAAAACTCCCGCAGCCAGTTGGTGGAATAAGGATAAGGAGTGCGTTTGCCGGTATAAAACAGGACAGGTATCACCAACGGCAGTTTTTTGTGACCGGCATCCAAATGCCTCTGCATGGCCGCTATTGCATACCTGATTAGCCTGAAAGCCATGTGTTTATCGGGTGTAGACTGATGCTCAATAAGGACGTGGATATAACCATCATCCCCAGTAATGGTTTTCAGGCTGTAGAGCACATCGCTGAAATACTGGCGAAGGTCATCTTCAACGAAAGAACCGGATTCCAGTTTCAACGTACTGAGGTCGCAGATGGCACGCAGTTCTGGCGGAAGATGGAGCTCCATAAAATCGCGGGCAATCTCCGGCTGCGTCAAAAACTGACGAAATGCCGCATCATGCGGCGTTGGCGTTTTGTTTTTCTTTTTCATTCCCTGATAGCCTTTGAGTATTATTTAATTTCACATTATCACAAGCAACGGCCGGGTTATATTAGCAATCATGGTAAGATGAACGTGCAATACAGGACTCAACACAACATAAGGCTATGAATTAAAATTAAAAACTTAATAAAATTTAGATAAACATTCTGAAAATAAATATATTAATAGGATTATTTCAGCGCACTTATATTATTTAAAAACAGGTTAATTATTGCCTCAAAACATCGCCCCAAAAATACCCACTAATAGTAATACATCTTTGAAATATAACTCCGACATATTTAAATTCTAACTATCCTTTCCACCGGGCGACAATTTACTTACTTGAGAAATAAATATTTTAATTTCAAATAACAACCATAAAAAAAGACGCCAGAAGGCGTCTCAGACTGATGACAAACCTCATTCCTGCCCAGAGCGAGTAGAGGCCAATAAATAAAAATCAGGAAAATCAATTTATTGATTTTCGGCTGCTCACCACAAAACAGGAAAAACCACGCTTTTTCCTGCTTTGTCAGCAACCTAAGACGCCCGAAGGCGTCTTGTTTGCAGCACTGATGTAATCAGTTCACTTTAACCGGCATACCGGAACGGGCTTTCATCGCCGCGTCCACTTCGCTCTGGTTAACGGCTGGGTCCATCATCACTTTGCCTACTGGCGCAGAGATGGTCAACGGCACCGGATCTTTCGACTTCAGCTGCTCTTCGTTAGCAGAAAGCGGATTGTGCACTTCCAGATAACGGGAACCGTCCGGCTCGACGCTGGCTTTGATCGGCTCGTTGATGAATTGCACACGAGTCCCGACAGGCACGTTGTCGAACAGGAACTTGATGTCGTCAGCACGCAGACGCACGCAGCCGTGGCTCACGCGCAGACCGATACCGAAGTTAGCGTTGGTACCGTGGATCGCATACAGACGACCAACGTACAGCGCATACAGCCCCATCGGGTTGTCAGGACCGGCCGGGAATACCGCTGGCAGGATCTCGCCGTCAGCGGCGTATTCTGCGCGCATCTTGGCGGTTGGCGTCCAGGTTGGGCCGTCTTTCTTGCGCTGTACCGTGGTGGTCCAGTTCAGCGGGGTATCTTTACCCAATTGGCCGATACCGATTGGCAGCACGATCACCGTGTTGGTGCCTTTCGGGTAGTAGTACAGACGCATCTCGGCGCTGTTGATGATGATGCCTTCACGCGGAGCGTCAGGCAGAATCAACTGCTGAGGGATGGTCAGGGTGCTGCCGGGTTTCGGCAGGAACGGATCCACACCCGGGTTGGCTTCCAGCATATTGCTCAGGCCCATCTGGTATTGAGCGGCAAAGCTCTCCAGCGGCAGCTTGCTGTCTTCCGGTACGGTGATTTGGATGTTCTCCCCCACCAGACGGCTGTCTTTAGCGGGTAAAGGATAGACAACGGCGAAGGCAGCTTGGCTGAATACCACCAGTGCCGTAAACAGGGTTAGTAACGCGCGAATGCTCATTTTCATCTTCGTGTTGGTTGTGGCCACTGGCAGTTATAGGTTATTTCGGCCCTCTCTACCCAAAGAATTTCAGGTTGCGGCTAGGCGGCTAGTGCGCGAATCCTTGGGAGCTTACTCAGGTAAGTGACCAAGGTGACCGCACGCAGCCAACAACGCAGCAGCTTGAAAGGCGAAGGGTATGACCGGATGCGCATTATATGTGCACATCGACCTAAGTGTGAAACATTACCGGCGCAATATCGAACTTTTTTGTAACCTGGTGCGGCACCAAGAGGAATAACTGTGAAAACCGCCGCTAAAGCGCGGCGATTGGCGGTGGCATCAGGCGGATAGGGATCAGATATTCGCAGCGGATTGCCGTACCGCCTGCGCTGCAAACGCCACCCGACGCGGGATAAAAACGTTCGATATCCTTACCCGGCCGCCGGATTGCTTTCATCATGGGTATCGCGGTGTCATACAGCCGGGCGATAAAGTTTTGTAACTCTTCAACCTGCCCCTGATAGGCAAAGCTGGCGTAGTCGCCCTGCTCGATCACTACCCTTTCGCCTTCTGCCCGTTCGTCCGCGAGCGCCAGAGTATAAGCCATCCGTTGCCTGCCGCGTAGCCTGCTGTCAGCCTCCAAGCTGGTGAGGCCATAGACCACCGCCAAAGTTTCGGCTTCCTTCGGCATCATCTGCCGCCAGGCGTGCTGACGCAGCTCGTTTTTCAAATGCAGCAACTGCCCCAGCGTACAACTGCGGTGCTGGGTGTGACCAATCAATTGCATTGCCGGCAGCGTAACGAGCTCCGCCTGTGGCAATGGCGCATCCATCAGCCGCAGCGGAGGCTGCATCCCCTGCCCTGGCCAGTCCGCACTGCGGCGATAACCGGCCGGTGGCATACCGAACTGCTTTTTGAAACAGCGGGTGAAAGTCTGCTGGGAATCAAACTGATACTTGTCAGCGATAAAGGCCACGCCGTGGTTGGTGAGCCGTAGTTCACGCGCGGCGGCCGTCAGCCTCCTGCGCCGGGCGTATGTCCCCAAGATCTCACCGGTTAACTCTTTGAATAACCGCTGCAAGTGCCATTTTGAGTAACCTGATTTGGCCGCAATATCGTCGAGCGTCAGCGGCTGGTCGAGGTTCTGCTCGATCCAGGCCAGCAGTGCCGTAATAACCTGTTGTTGATACATAGGCGCCACCTTATCTCCTGAGAGTGCTAAAACCAGCGCTCACTGTAGCGGTAGCGGTGCTAGACCACATTGCACAATCAGGACATAATATTTTTCAATTCCGCCAAACTGAGAATTATTCTCATGACCTTTATCACCGAGCCGCGTTTCGATATCGATCAGGTGCCGCGCGCCATTTTTGCCGTGCAGGGTTCCACCATTGATAAAGATTGGGAGATCACTCATCACCGGCACCGCAAGGCACAGCTGATTTATACGGTGCGTGGTATGGTCCGTTGCGAGGTGGAAAACGGTCTGTGGCTGGTGCCGCCACAGTGTGCGCTATGGATGCCCAGCAATGTGCTGCATAACGCCCAAGGGGCCAGTGCCAGCGAGTGCTACTGCCTGTTTGTCGATCAGGATGCTATCGCCGGGTTGCCGACCCACTGCTGCACGCTGGCGGTGTCCCCGCTGCTGCGTGAACTGCTGTTCCAGGCCTGCGGGTTCGAACAGTTGTACGACCAACAAGGCCCGGAAGGACGATTGGCCGGCGTATTGTTGGATCAGTTGGTCAAGGCACCGGTTGAGAACCTGCACCTGCCGGTCTCCAACGACGCGCGCATTCGCCAGTTAACGGAGCGGCTGCTGGCCGACCCAGCGGACAAGGCAACACTCGGCCAGTGGGCGCAGCGTATCGGCATGAGCGAACGCTCGCTCAACCGCACTCTGCAACAACAAATGGGCATGAGCTTTGGCCATTGGCGGCGACAATTGCACGTGGTGCTGGCGTTGCAACGGCTGACCCAGGGTGACAGCGTGCAACGGGTGGCGCTGGATCTGGGCTATGAAAGCGCCAGCGGTTTTGTCACCATGTTCAGAAAAGCGGTGGGTAAACCGCCGGCGCGCTATCTGGCAGAGAAAAACGCGGCGGACCGGGCACAAGGGGCCGGGATCGTCATGTAGTACCGAAACCGGCCACAAAGTTACTGCGCCAACAGCCGCCATCCATATTCCAGGCGGCACCCCGCACCTGCACGGCGGCGTCGCTGCACAAAAACAGCGCCAGTTCGCCCAACTGCTCCGGCGTCACAAACTCCAGCGAGGGCTGTTTCTCCGCCAAAAGGTCATCACGCGCCTGCTGTGGATCGGTGCCGGCGGCAATCCGCTGATCAATTTGCTGTTGCACCAGCGGCGTCAGCTCCCAACCGGGGCAGATGGCGTTGCAGGTAATGGCGCTGTGTGAACAACAGATGGGCGAGTTGGGTTCAACCTGCGTACCGTTGTTCGCCCGGTGATACCGTTATCGGGCTGGCTTCTGATGCCGGTGAACGTTACTTTGGCCAGATCAAAAACATCCTGGTCGACATTGAAAAAACCTACCAGAATCAATTCCGCATGAGCGGTGCGCTAATCGGCACCCAGTTTCAGGTGGAACGAGCACGACTGTTTGGTACATTAAAACCATTACTCAATCGCCTTACCCGCGCCCAGCTCAATATGAAAGAATATAGCCAGATAAAGCATGCTCTGGGGCTTTCCAGCAAATCACTGGTACATGAATGGAGTACCGCCGGAGTCGGCGCGATTAAGGGCTATTCGAACTATATCGACAGCGCCAGCCGCGCCGCGAAATTTATGAAAGCCGGCGGCTGGGTTGGCATCGGCCTCAGTGGGTTGAATACCACCAATGACGTTTATAATGCCTGCACCAGCGGCCGGAAGCAGGAATGCACCAAGATTGCGGTTAAGGGGTACAGCAATTTTGCTGCGAGTACTTCAGCCGGGATTATAGGCGGAAGGTTTGGCACCGCCATAGGTATGGGTGCATGTGCAATAGTACTCGGCTCCGTAACTGCTGGTGTCGGTGCACTGGCTTGTGGGGTAGAAGGAGCTGCGGCAGGTGGAGCACTCGGTTCTGCTGCCAGTAGTGCGGCTTCTGATTATTTTACTATAATGCTTCAGGGTGCGATCTTGATTCTTATGTGCATTCTTATTTATTTTATAAATAATACAAAAAGTTAGAAATCTATAATGAAGAAAGCCTTAAGCACATTCCCGTTCTGACACTTTTTATCACAGTGATATTCAACAACCATCGCCCAGTCGGCGCCTGCGGACTGGGCTGGCCGCCGCTATCGAACGAGAAATGGCTGCCCGCCAATCCTCCACACTGTGATTTTCACCCCATCCTGCATTGAAATAACTCCCATTCTCAATAAATAATGATTACTATTCTCAAACATAAAACCCGATGCGCCACGACGCGACCGGCAGGACTTTACCCTTAATTCAATGTTGAGCTTTCTTGGCCTCAGGGCAACGGCTCTGCGGCGACAAGCTTTTTAACTCCATGGAGAGGTTATGAACTCTGCAACAACTCCCAACCGCCGTTTCGGCACACGCACCGCTTTCCCACTGTTACTACTCACTTCTATGCTGTTTTCTGCCCCGCTGCTGGCCCAGGGCGAGCCAGAACTGCTGCGTAAACCGGTCGCTAAAGGCGCTTATGAGATGGTCTACAGCCAGGGCGAGAACGCGCTGTATCTGGCCACTTCGCAAAGCCGCAAACTGGATAAAGGGGGCGTAGTCTATCGTTTGGATCCACAGACGCTGGATATCACCCAGATCATTCACAACGACATCAAACCTTTCGGCGCAGCCATTAACAGCAAGACCGACACGTTGTTCTTTGGCAACACCACCAGCAACTCGGTGACCGCCATTGATGGTAAAACTGGTGAAGTGAAAGGCCGCCTGGTGCTGGACGCGCGCAAGCGCTCCGAGACGGTAAAACCCCTGGCACCACGAGAGCTGGTCGCCGATGCCACCACCGATACCCTGTATATCACCGGCTTGGGTGAATCCAGCGTGGTTTGGGTGGTGAACGGCAAGGATCTGACCCTGCGCACCACCATCACCGAGACCGGTAAATATGGCACCGGCCTGGCGCTGGACGCCGCTGCCGGCCGTCTGTACGTAACCAACGCCGACGGCGAACTGGTGACTATCGACACCAAAACCAACAAGGTGGTCAGCCGCAAGAAGCTCGATGAGTCCAAAGAACACTTCTTCTTGAACATCAGCCTGGATCCGGCCACTCACCGCGCCTTTATCACCGACTCCAAGCAAGCGCAGGTGTTGGTTGTCGATACCCGCGACGGCAAAATTCTGAGCAAGATTGACGTGCCGGAATCGCTGGCGGTGCTGTTCAACCCGGCGCGCAATGAAGTCTACGTGACCCATCGCCAGGCGGGTGAAGTGAGCGTGATTGACGCCAAGAGCTACAAGCTGCTGCAAACCATCAAGACGCCGACCCACCCGAACAGCCTGGCGCTGTCACCGGATGGCCAGACGCTGTACGTCAGCGTCAAGCAGGCTTCCAGCCGTGAGAAAGAAGCCACGGCGCCGGATGACGTGATCCGCATCGCTTTGAAATAACACCGACAGGGGGCGCTATAGCGCCCCTTATGTTGCTGACAAAGCAGGAAAAAGCGTGGTTTTTCCTGCTTTGTGGTGAGCAGCCGAAAATCAATAAATTGATTTTCCTGATTTTTATTTATCGGCCTCTACTCACTCTGGGCTGGAATGAGGTTTGTCATCAGTCTGGGGGGGCGCTACGGCCCCCCTTTTATCAGTCTAAACCTTAAACCCGACGTGCTTGCCGTCCGGCATATAGACTGCAGTCTATAAACACAACGCCATTGTCGAAAATTTAGCCATTAATAGTCCGTTGTCTGCACCTTACCCACCAGCCCATCGGCGTCCTGGATCACCACTTTTTTGGTGGCACGCTGGTAAAGACACAGCTCCTTGCCCGGTTTGTTGTGCATAAACGCCTGCGGGTAGCGGCCACTAATCAGCAGCGCCGAGTAACCGATGTCGTCGCCATAATGAATAATGCTACCGACGGCTTTGGCGCCTTTCAGTCCGCTAGTTTTCAGACAGGCCGCTTGCAGCGCTTTATCGCCACTGGCCCAGGCAGCTTCCGACGACGCAGCGACGTTGAACGCCGTGATAGCGGCGATAAATACGATTAAGGTTCTGATCATCAACTTCTCTCCTGAATAACCCAATGATTCGCAGTATATGTGGCTATTTATTATTCAGCCATCAGACGGCGACGCATTATTTACAGTTTTTTTATTCCGGGCAGAAATAAAGTTACGGCGTTTTTACAGACAGCTTTTAGGGGCACGGATAACATCATTACATCGCCAATATGGCCTCACGAGACGGATGTTTCATGTACTCTAATATTATTGGTTTCAACCCGATGCTGGCGGATATTACCGCTACGCAGCCACGCCCATTTGGCAAGGAAGTTGAACAGTATTTACAGCGTTATCCGGATACTGAACACGTCGATATTTATCTCAACGATTTAAACGGTCAATTCCGTGGCAAACGGCTGCCGGTCGCCGAGTTATTCACGCTGGAAAAGGGCTGTTATTTCCCGCTGTCGATCTATGCCATGGATCTTGCGGGCCAGGTAATTGAAGAAAGCGGACTGGGTCAGCAGGCCGGGGAACCGGACCGGTTGTGCCTGCCGGTAGCGGGCACATTACGCCCCTGCGCCCGTGATCCACAGCACCACGCCCAGTTGCTGCTGACGATGAAAAATGCCGAGGGTGAGGCGTGCGAACTGGAACCGCGCGTGGTACTGCAACAGATACTCAAACGCCTGCAGGCCAAGGGCTACTACCCAGTGATCGCGGCAGAACTGGAGTTTTATCTGCATGACCCGCGACAACAACCCGCCGATGCCGGGCAGTGCCCGACGCAAAGTTTTTCTGTCGATGCCCCAGAGCGCCACCATGCACTGCTCAATGACATCGAACATCAGGCCAGACTGCAGGCGCTGCCGCTAACCGGCGTGGTGGCCGAGGCGGCTTCCGGTCAGTACGAACTGAACCTGCACCACAGTGCCCGGGTGCTGGAAGCTTGCGACCAGGTGCTGGCCCTGAAACGGCTAACGCGCCAGATAGCGGAAAAACACCACCAGCACGCCTGCTTTATGGCCAAACCCTGCGCGCAATCCGCCGGCAGCGGTTTGCACTTTCATATCAGCCTCCAGGATGAGCAGGGCAACAACCTACTGACCGGCGCTCCAGGCGAACTGAGCGACAACATGCAACAGGCGATGGCCGGAATGTTGGCATTGATGCCGGCCTCGATGGCCATCCTGGCACCGAATGTCAACGCCTTCCGCCGTTTTCACCCCGGTATGCATGTGCCGCTGCGTGCCTCCTGGGGGCACAACAACCGCACCGTCGCGCTACGCCTGCCCTGTGCCGACAGCGCCAACCAGCGTATCGAATACCGGCTGGCCGGTGCCGACGCCAATCCTTATCTGGCGGTGGCCGTCATACTCGGCGGCCTGTTGCACGGGCTGGAACAGCCCCTGCCGTTGCCCCCGAGCACCAACGGCTACGAAAACGACAGCGCCGCACCACTGCCACTCAACCAGCGGGAGGCACTTACGCTGTTTCGTCGCTGTCAGCCGCTGCGCGAGCTGCTTGGCCCGGCATTTTGCACCCTGTGGTACACCTGCAAAACCGCCGAACTGCGCCGCTTTGAAGGGCTGGTTACCGCAGCGGAAGTCAGTTGGATGCTTTAACCCGCCGGGTTCTGCATTCATCGGGCGAATATATTCGCCCCATAATTGAACAAGGAACAAAACATGTCTCGTTTGGTTTTGATCTCGAATAAGCAGTGTGACAGCAAAGATTTGACCTGCGCCTCGCAGGCCCTATCGCCCGTTGACACCAGCGATAATGAGCAAGGCCTGTGGCTGGGCTGGAACGGCGACGTGCAGAACTTTGGTGCCGCACCGCTGCGCCCGATCAGCCATCAGCACCGCAGCGGCTATCAGCAAGTGACCTTTCCGCTGTCCACCGAAGAGTTTCACTTCCACTATCAGGGCTACTACCACGATGGCCTGTGGCCGGTGTTCCATAATCACCCGGAGAAGGCGCACTTCACCCCGGAGAACTATCGGGCTTACCGGCAGCTCAACCAGCACTTCGCCGATATCGCCTGCGAGTACGTGTGCCCGAACGACATCATCTGCATTGATGATTATCAGTTGCTGCCCTGCGGCCAGGCGTTGAAAGAACAGGGGCTGTTGAACCCCTGCGCGTTCTTCTTCCACTTACCCTTCCCTTCGGCGTGGCTGCTCAGGCAGATCCCCGAGCACCAGGGGTTAATCGAGTCGCTATTTTTCTACGACCTGATCGGCTTTCAGTCGCTCGATGACCGTAATAACTTCCTCAATTATCTGACAAATGAATATCCGGTCGAGATGCTACCCAACGATCGGCTACAGGTTAATGGCCAAATCTTTGCTACCGGCATCTTCCCGGCCGGGATCAACGCCCGCAACATCTACTGAACATCGCCGCCCGGTTGGCGTTGCCGCACAGCGCCCAACCGTTCACCCCGGGATTTTGACCGCTTAGCTTCCCTATAGCACCGCTGACTGAAATTCAGATGTCTTCCCCTGCCCCGACCCGCAATGATGAGCTGTTCCTATACCTATACCCGACCGTTATCCGCACCCGGGCCACGCGCCTAAACATCTTATAAGCGGATTAACTTACTCATTTTTTGCAGATTTTAACTGAAGGACATCTCAATGAACCGAGAGGGGATTTTAAAACACATACCCTGGATGCTGCTGGGGATACTCGGCGCTTCCTGCCTGGGTGTGGTGGCGCTGCGTCGGGGCGAACACATCAGCGCATTGTGGATCATCGTCGCATCGGTGGCGGTGTATCTGGTGGCTTACCGTTATTACAGCCTGTATATCGCCACCAAGGTGATGAAGCTGGACGCCTTCCGCGCCACCCCGGCGGTGGCCAACAACGACGGCCTGAACTATGTGCCGACCAACAAGTACGTGCTGTTCGGCCACCACTTCGCCGCCATTGCCGGCGCAGGCCCGCTGGTCGGCCCGGTGCTGGCGGCGCAGGTCGGCTATTTGCCCGGCACGCTGTGGCTGTTGGGCGGCGTGGTGCTGGCGGGGGCAGTGCAGGACTTTTTAGTGCTGTTCATCTCCTCACGCCGCAACGGGGCTTCGCTCGGTGAGATCATCAAAAAGGAAATGGGGCCGATACCGGGTACCATCGCGCTGTTTGGCTGCTTCCTGATTATGATCATTATTCTGGCGGTGCTGGCCCTGATCGTGGTGAAAGCGCTGGCGGAAAGCCCGTGGGGCGTGTTCACCGTTTGCTCCACCGTGCCAATTGCCCTGTTTATGGGCATTTACATGCGCTTCCTGCGCCCCGGCCGGGTCGGTGAGATCTCGGTGATTGGCATTCTGCTGCTGGTGCTCTCGATCTGGTTCGGTGGCGTGATTGCCCAAGACCCGTTCTGGGGCCCCGCGCTGACCTTTAAAGACACCACCATCACCTATACGCTGATTGGCTATGCGTTTATCTCCGCTCTACTGCCGGTATGGCTGATCCTGGCGCCGCGTGACTATCTGGCGACCTTCCTGAAAATCGGCGTGATAGTCGGGCTGGCGATTGGTATCGTGATCCTCAACCCTGAGCTGAAAATGCCGGCGATGACCCAGTTTATCGACGGCACCGGCCCGGTGTGGAAAGGCTCGGTGTTCCCGTTCCTGTTCATTACCATCGCCTGTGGCGCGGTCTCCGGCTTCCATGCGTTGATCGCCTCCGGCACTACGCCGAAGCTGTTAGCCAATGAAAAAGACGCGCGCTTTATCGGTTATGGCGCGATGCTGATGGAGTCCTTCGTCGCCATCATGGCGCTGGTGGCAGCTTCGATTATCGAGCCAGGCCTGTACTTCGCCATGAACACCCCGCCGGCAGCACTGGGCATCACCATGCCGGACCTGCATCGTTTGGGTACCGAAGACGCCCCGATGATCATGGCCTCTCTGCGTGATGTAACTGCGCATGCGGCGGCGACCGTCAGTTCCTGGGGCTTTGTCATCAGTCCGGAACAGATCCTGCAAACCGCCAAAGACATCGGTGAACCTTCAGTACTGAACCGCGCCGGTGGCGCACCAACCCTGGCGGTGGGTATCGCCCACGTGTTCCACCAGATCATTCCTGGCGCCAATATGGGCTTCTGGTACCACTTCGGTATTCTGTTTGAAGCGATGTTCATCCTGACCGCGCTGGACGCAGGCACCCGTTCCGGCCGCTTTATGCTGCAGGACCTGTTGGGCAACTTTGTGCCATTCCTGAAAAAAACCGACTCACTGGTCGCCGGTATTGTCGGCACCGCTGGTTGTGTCGGACTGTGGGGTTACCTGCTGTATCAGGGAGTAGTCGATCCGCTTGGCGGCGTGAAGAGCCTGTGGCCGCTGTTCGGCATCTCCAACCAGATGCTGGCCGCCGTGGCGCTGGTACTGGGGACCGTGGTGCTGATTAAGATGAAACGCACCAAGTACATTTGGGTCACCGTGCTGCCAGCCGTCTGGCTGCTGATTTGTACCACCTACGCCCTGGGCCTGAAGCTGTTCAGCAACAATCCGCAGTTGGAAGGCTTCTTCTTCCAGGCCGGCGAGTACAAGCGCAAAATCGCTGAAGGCGGTGCCGAGTTGACCGCCCAGCAGATCGCCAACATGAACCATATCGTGGTGAACAACTACACCAACGCCGGGCTGAGCATTCTGTTCCTGCTGGTGGTGTACAGCATCATTTTCTATGGGGTGAAAACCGCCATGGCAGCGCACAAAAATCCGAACCGCAGCGACCAGGAAACCCCTTACGTGCCGGTGCCTGAAGAAGCGCCTGCCAACGGCGTAACTGAGGGGGAGGTCAAAGTTTCGCCGCAGCACTGATGGCGATTTAACGGATACCCTGCATAATGAAATCAGTTATGCAGTACCGACATGAAAGTTAACCGGTACCCAAAGGATTTCGGGCCGCAGCAAGGCGGCAAATGAGCGAATCCCCAGGAGCTTACTCAAGTAAGTGACTGGGGTTCGGGAGTGCAGCCAACACCGCTGCGGTTCGAAAGACGAAGGGTAAGCAGGGTATTTGGGAGTAAGAAACTATGTTCGGAAATCTCGGCCAGGCGGGTAAATATCTCGGGCAGGCGGCGCGCATGTTGGTGGGCGTGCCTGACTACGATACCTACGTCCAGCATATGAAAGACAACCATCCGGACAAGCCGGTGATGACCTATAAAGAGTTTTTCCGCGAACGCCAGCAGGCCCGCTACGGCGGCGACGGCAAAGGCGGCATGCGCTGTTGTTAACAAGGATCCGCAATGAAACCCATCGCAGTCACCATTCTGACCGGCTTTTTGGGGGCCGGTAAAACCACCCTGCTCCGCCATATTCTCAACGCCGAACATGGCTACAAGATTGCCGTGATTGAAAACGAGTTCGGCGAAGTGCCGATCGACAACGCGCTGATCGGCGACCGCGCCAGCCGCATCACCACGCTCAGCAACGGCTGCATCTGCTGCAGCAAGTCCAACGAACTGGCCGACGCGCTGCTGGACTTGCTGGACGGCGTCGATCAGGGCCAACTGGAGTTCGACCGGCTGATCATTGAATGCACCGGCATGGCCGACCCCGGCCCGATCACCCAGACCTTTTTCTCGCACGAGATCCTCTGCGAACGCTTCCTGCTGGACGGCATCATCACCCTGGTGGACGCCGCACACGCCGACCAACAACTCAATCAGTTCAGCATCGCACAGGCACAGGTGGGTTACGCCGACCGTCTTCTGCTAACCAAAACTGACGTGGCACCGGACTGTGAAGCCCTGATGCAACGCCTGCAGCAGATGAACGCCCGCGCACCGGTGTATAAAGTGACGCACGGCGATATCGATCTTGGCGTATTGTTCGACATCGAAGGCTTTGTGTTGAACGACAAGCTGAACCTGACGCCGCCGACGCCGCTGTTCCGCCGCATTCCGCAGGCGCAAAACAACATTCAGTCGATTGTGGTGTACCACGACCAGCCGCTGGAACTGATGCAGATATCCGAAGTGATGGAAGGCCTGCTGCTGGAGTACGCCGACAGCCTGCTGCGTTATAAGGGAATTTTGTCGATCCGTGACGAGCCGCGCCGCCTGCTGTTCCAGGGAGTGCAACGGCTGTATAACGCCGACTGGGATCGCGAGTGGCCACCCGAGGAAGAGCGCCGTAGTACGCTGGTGTTTATTGGGCTAGATTTGCCGGAGGAGGAGATCCGGGGACGGTTTGCTACGTTGGGTTGAGAGTGAAAAGCCGCATTAATGGGGGCAACCTAAAGAACTGCGCCTGATAGCGCTACAGGCGGGAGCCATACAGAACGCCGACACGCCGTGACCCCCTGCGCTCAAGGGGCGGCTAACCTGCAATGGCTCCCACCCGCCTCAAGCTTAGGGTGCAGCGGTAGTAAACTCAGTTATATAGAACCGGAACGCGCTGCACTTTAGCGACATGGCTGTATTGGCATGCTAAAATATAGCCAAGAACTGAGGATGCCCCAATGACCCAAAGAACTGTTGTTAGCGTTGCAAGTTATGTTCATAAACTTGCAAACGATCATGATATTACAGATTACCGCGACGGCATGAGCCGTATGGCGGTTGCCATTACCGGTCTGGCTGACGACGCTGTCGAATTGGATGACGTTGAGCAATTACTGGTTAATCTTAAACGGAAGGGTGTTCTTACCAAGTCTGAAATACTCAACCTTCAGGGGCGTTACTTTCTTGAACAAAGGAATGCCCGTAAGAAATTCAGAGCATGATTTTTGATCCGTTCGGTGACTTTGATACTGCAGGCTATCTTCAGAATAGCCTGGCGCTCAAAGAGCCTGATGAAATAAAAAGAGCGGAACATCTTTCGTTCGAATTAAGCATCGAAGACGCCCTAAGTTATCTCGCCCAAACGAACCCCATCAACTACCAATCTGTTCTACAAGTTCACGAAACACTTTTCTCTGACTTCTACCCTTGGGCGGGAAAGGACCGAAATGAGCTTGTACCTCATCTGGCCGTCTTCAAGGGCTCACCGGATAATTTACGCCATACCGTCTTTGAACGCCCCGATTCCATCCGTATGGCGGTTGATTATGCGCTGCACCTTGCAGCGGACAAGGAGCGCTTCAGGGAACGACCAGGGGAAGTAATGGGATTACTGGCTTTCGCACATCCTTTTCTCGACGGTAATGGTCGCACGATTTTGCTGGTGTTTATGGAGCTCAGCTTCCGTGCCGGGTTCAGTATTAACTGGTCGGAGACCCGTAAAGATGACTACCTCCGGGCTTTGACTAACGAGATCGGAGACCCCTCTCAGAAACATCTTGATCATTATCTAACACCTTTTGTTGTAGACATATCAAGCCGCGATGACTGGCCAAAAATCATCGGTGGAATCAAAGGATTGGACGGTTTAGATAAAGAAAATATCTCATACGGCAGTATGGATGATCCTGAGGTACAAAAAATTTATATGACGTACCGTGACAAACAATAAGATCACCCTACCACTCACCCCACCTGAAAATACGGCCCCGCCGCCACCGAATCGCGCAGGATCAGGCTCGCCGGGAAGATCGGACGTTTGCTCAACTCGCCGCCGTCCAGCATCGATACCAGCCGATGAATGGTTTCCTTGATCATATCGGTCACCGGCATTTTCATGCTGGACAGCGAAGGGATGGTATAAGGCGCCAACGGAATATCATCGAACCCGATCACTGAGACGGCGGACGGCACCGGGATTTGACATTCCGTCAGCCGCTTGATGGCGCCGATGGCCATTTCGTCGTTGCTGGCAACCATCGCGCTAAAGGCGTGGCCGCCGGCCAACAGCGTATCGACCGCCGCCATACCGCTTTGCGCGTTCCACTTCCCTTCGACAATCAGCGCATCATTAACACCAATATCATGTTCCGCCAGCGCGGATTTATAGCCGGAGAGCCGCTCCAGCCCGGTAGGGGAATCCAGTGAGCCGGTGATAAAAGCGATATCGCGATGCCCCCATTCGATCAGTTGCTGCACCGCCGTCGCGCTGGCGGCGTGCTGATCGCTGAAGATGCAGTAGCTGTCGTTAAGTCTGAGCCGACGATTGATCACCAGGATCGGCTGCTTGTGCCGGGAGATGATCTCGTCCATTTCCGCAATCGACAGAAAGCGCGGGTAGATGATCACGCCGTCGCAGCGCATATCCAGCAGGTATTCAATGGCGGCCTTTTCTTCTGCGGCGGTGTGCTTGCCGTCCGCCAAAATCAGCTGGCGGCCATGCTCTTCCATGGTGCGTGCCGACTGAAACATCAGCTCGCTGAAGTAGTTACCGCTGTACAGCGTGTTGGTCACCACCAGCCCGATGGTCTGGGTGGTTTTGGTCGCCAGATTGCGCGCCAGCAGATTGGGCCGGTAACCCGTCTCGGCGATGGCTTTGTCCACCAGCTCACGCTTCTCCGGGCTGACATAGCCGCTGCCGGACAACACGCGGGACACCGTCGCCTTAGAAACGCCCGCCCTGTTAGCTACCTCAAGTATTGTTGCCATCTCTGCGCCGTCAAAGTCGATTGAGTCAGCGCAGTCTACCCAAGACGCCCCCGGTTTGAAATGGTTTCACGCCCGCTTCTGCCGTTGCCCCTGAAGCAAAAGCGATCAACATCACGAAATGAAAAACCAAAAAATCATAATTCTTGCCAAGAAATAAAGATCAAATCATGATTTTATGAAACCGGTTTCTTATGGGCGTTTCATTCAGATGGAACGGCGGATCGCCCAGGCGCGTACTTATACCCTAAATAATTGGAGCAGCATCACAACAAAACCAAGGGTTTTGTTGAACAGCGCTTGCGCTGGCCCCAACGGGGCGAGGCTTTGCCGAGTAACGCAGCCAACACAGATGCAGCTTCAAGTATGACGGGTATACCCATAATCTAAGAGACGATACTCCATGCCGAAGAACTACGCAGAGATCTCACCCGCCATCGTGGATGCGCTGGGTGGCCTCACCAATATCGAAGCCGTGACCCACTGCATGACCCGCCTGCGTTTCGTGGTGAAAGACAAGGCGCTGCTCGACACCCCGGCGCTGAAAGCCATTAATGGCGTATTGGGCGTGGTGCACAGCGGCGAGCAATGCCAGGTGATCATCGGCAATGAAGTCTCGAAGGCTTATCAGGCGGTGCTGGCGCTCGGTCTGCCGGGTAACGCCCCCGCCGCCGCGCCCGCAAAACGCAAAATCACCCTGAAAGGCATCGGTGCCGGCATTCTCGATGCGCTGGTGGGCACCATGTCGCCGTTGATCCCCGCGATTATCGGCGGCTCGATGGTGAAGCTGCTGGCGATGATGCTGGATATGGCCGGCGTGTTCGAAAAAGGCTCCTCGACCCTGATCATCCTGAACGTGATCGGCGACGGCGCGTTCTTCTTCCTGCCGGTGATGGTCGCCGCCTCTGCGGCGCTGAAGTTCAAAACCAACATGTCGCTGGCGATCGCCATTGCCGGCGTGCTGCTGCACCCCAACTTTATCGATCTGATGGCCAAGGCGGCGCAGGGCCAGGCCGTGGAGTTCGCCTACATCCCGGTGACGGCGGTGAAATACACCTATACGGTGATCCCGGCACTGGTGATGACCTGGATCCTGTCGTATATCGAACGATGGGTTGACCGCATCACCCCGGCGGTGACCAAGAACTTCCTCAAACCGATGCTGATTGTACTGATCGCCGCGCCGATCGCGATTGTGTTTATCGGCCCGCTGGGCATCTGGATCGGCAGCGGTATTTCGGCGCTGGTGTACACCGTGCATGGCTATTTGGGCTGGCTTTCCGTCGCCATTATGGGCGCCATCTGGCCGCTGCTGGTGATGACCGGCATGCACCGCGTGTTCACGCCGACCATTATTCAGACCATCGCCGAGACCGGCAAAGAGGGCATGGTGATGCCTTCGGAGATTGGTGCCAACCTGTCGCTCGGCGGCTCTTCGCTGGCGGTGGCGTTCAAAACCAAAAACCGCGAACTGCGCCAGACCGCACTGGCCGCCGCTGCCTCCGCCATTGTGGCGGGCATTTCCGAACCGGCGCTGTATGGCGTGGCGGTGCGGCTTAAACGCCCGTTAATCGCCAGTTTGATCAGCGGCTTTATCTGCGGGGCCGTCGCCGGCATTGGCGGATTAGCCAGCCATTCGATGGCTTCGCCCGGCCTGTTCACCAGCGTACAGTTCTTCGACCCGACCAACCCGATGAGCATTGTCTGGGTCGGCGGCGTGATGATGCTTGCCGTGGTGCTGTCGTTCGTGCTCACGCTGCTGTTGGGCTTCGAAGACATCCCGGAACGCGAAGAGGCCCCAACGACAACCGCGCCTGCGGCGAATACCGCTAACGCGACCCATTAACACACTATTTTTTACCCTAGATAATTGGAGTTGCATTCAGACGGCAAGAGAGCGAATCCCGATGAGCTTACACAAGTAAGTGATTCGGGTGACAAATCTGCCAGGAGCAGATTTGAACGCTGCTTGCAGCGGCCCCGAAGGGGCGTGGCCCATGGACGGGCCACGTAACTGAGCGCAGCCAACACAGAGGCAGCTTCAAGTATGACGGGTAATTATTGAGGATTGCATGTCTGATTCAACATTCCCGCAAGGGTTTTTATGGGGCGGCGCCTTGGCCGCCAACCAGTCTGAAGGGGGTTATCTGGAGGGCGGGAAAGGGCTGACCACGGTCGACATGATCCCGCACGGCCCCAACCGCATACCGGTAAAACTCGGCCTGGAGAAGCGCTTTACCCTGCGTGAAGACGAGTTTTACCCAAGCCACGACGCCATTGATTTTTACCACCGCTACCGCGACGACATTGCGCTGATGGCAGAGATGGGCTTTAGCGTATTCCGCACCTCCATCGCCTGGAGCCGGCTTTACCCGAATGGCGACGAACTGACGCCGAACCCGGAAGGCATTGCCTTCTACCGCAGCCTGTTTGAAGAGTGCCGCAAATACGGCATCGAGCCGCTGGTGACCCTGTGTCATTTCGACGTGCCGATGCACCTGGTGACCGAATACGGCTCCTGGCGCAACCGCAAGATGGTGGAGTTTTTCACCCGTTATGCCCGCACCTGCTTCGAAGCCTTCGACGGGCTGGTGAAATACTGGCTCACCTTCAATGAAATCAACATTCTGCTGCACAGCCCGTTTTCCGGCGCCGGGCTGGTGTTCGAGGCCGACGAAAACCCCGAGCAGGTGAAATACCAGGCCGCGCACCACGAACTGGTGGCCAGCGCGCTGGCGACCCGCATCGCGCATGAGGTGAACCCCGCCAACCAGGTGGGCTGCATGCTGGCGGGCGGCAATTTCTATCCGTGGTCCAGCAAGCCGGAAGACGTGTGGGCCGCGCTGGAGAAAGACCGCGAGAACCTGTTCTTTATCGACGTACAGGCCCGTGGCGCTTACCCCTCTTACTCCGCCAGAGTATTCCGCGAGAAAGGCGTGAGCATCGCAATGGAAGCGGGAGACACAGAAATCCTGAAGAACACCGTCGATTTTGTCTCCTTCAGTTATTACGCCTCTCGCTGCGCTTCTGCCGATATGAACGACAACAACAGCAGCGCCGCCAACGTGGTGAAATCGCTGCCAAACCCTCACGTGCCGCGTAGCGACTGGGGCTGGGGCATCGATCCGCTGGGTTTGCGCATCACCATGAACATGATGTACGACCGCTACCAAAAACCGCTGTTCCTGGTGGAAAACGGCCTCGGCGCACACGACGAGTTTAATGCCGCAGGCGAGATTGAGGACGATTACCGCATCAGCTACCTGCGGGAACACATCCGCGCCATGGCCAACGCCATCGCCGACGGCGTGCCGGTGATCGGCTACACCACCTGGGGCTGCATAGACCTAGTGGCGGCCTCAACCGGCGAAATGAGCAAACGCTACGGCCTGGTGTATGTCGACCGCGACGACAACGGCAACGGCACCCTCACCCGCACGCGCAAGAAATCCTTCTGGTGGTATAAGAAGGTGATTGCGAGCAATGGGGCGGATTTGGGGTAGGTTGGGTTGGCGACAAGGGGCCTGAGATCCTCAGGTTCCTGCGGTTGGCTTAACGCAGATTGGGAAGTGCTTCAACCTGCAAAGCCCCGTTCACCTGACTGAGCGCGAATGTGGTTTCGAACTTACGCGCAGAGGGAAAAACCCCCGCCAGTCGCTTTTTGGGGGATAACAGTTTCACTGAGAAATGATATTCCTGCCCTGGCACAAATACGTAGTCTTCATAAGGGACGCACTGATTAAGCGTGATATCGCGCAGCGGGTCGAAGAATTTGAAATCACGATGCTCCGCATCATCCAGTCGGTAAATCGAGATGCTCGCTAACTTCTCATCCCCTTCCGGCATCACGGTCACGCACACTGCGCCGGCGCGCAGGCTAATGGTTGCGGGGTAGTCTACAGGAATACGATCGGCTATCGACGGACAGCCAGCGAGCAGGAAAGGTAACGCAAGTATAAAAATCCGTTTCATTATTACCTCTGACGTAGAAATTTGGCCAAGACCTGCTCATACTTGAAACGAATGGCGCTATCTTGAGGACCAACATACTTCACAAGCCACCCAAGACCATCTCCCCAAGTATCATAGCCATAACATATTAATAGCCAGTAATCTGCAATGATCGAAGCTTGCTGTTCCAAAGAGTAGTTTGTGAGTGTCTTATTCACATCCAATCTATAGTTGTAATTAGCTGCCCAGCTAAAAGCGCCCCTAAGGCGTACCCATTGACCATGCTGGTGCTGCCAGACATGAGCCAGTTCATGGATAAATAAATGCTGTTTTTCATACTTCTTTATCCGAGAGAAGTCTACTTCGTACTCCTCTTTACGAAAATAGATCTCGCCGTTGGGCGACATGCCAACGTGCTTACCTTGCAGGCCGAACGGCAAGTAACTATTACAATGAACCCATACACGGCTGTAGGTGACTGATTTACCGAAAACCCGGCGAGCCATGGTGATCTCGCCAAGCGTCATTAGACGTAACGTACCTTCTTCCACCTGTTGGTTTTTTTGCTCTGTAGTTAGCATAAGTCAAATTCCCTATGACTATATGGAAACGGAATATTAACGATCATTTTTCACACAGTCCAGATGATATATTTATCCATTAGAATAAATACATACATTATCAATGAATTAATCATATTAATTAATGACAACCATTTTCCTAATAATTTCTACGCCCTGCGTTTTAATAATTATTACTTTTGATAAAAACAAATATATTCACCAAGCAAATAAATATAAAAATGTGGCATCATTAACTGCGAGCCGTATTCCATATTTGGCAGATAGTTTACTGTAATTTCATACAGGTTATTTTTTCACTTTTCCAACAGCGCTATAGTCTCCTGGCTGCGGCACAATCGCAGCCGGAGTTAGCGTTCCGAATCCCCCAACCCTGCTCGAATATGGTATAAATTCGGGCATGCCGATGCGCACCCAAACAATGGTGGCTCGGGTGGTGCTTCCTCCGGGAAGGCCGGGATCCGTTGGGGCCGGTTACGCTAACGCCGCTCGAGCTACCACCCCCGAGTTTAGCGTCTCTTCTGGTAGCGGTATTTCTCCCCCAATGGAAATGACCGATATGGAAAACACCTCCTCAACGAAAACTTCTGAAGCAGCGCCAAGTACCCTCACCCTCTATCGCCAACTGTTCAACCAGCTCGATCTCAGTACCTTAGACTCGACACAACTCCTAGACCTTGCCGCCCTCTCCGCCGAACAGGCCGAAGGGCTCTGCCACGGCCTGTCGCTGTTTGGTGAACTTATGCAAAAGCACCCGCAACCCGATGACATCCAGTGGAAACAGCTGAATCATTACCTCAACGCAACGGCTCACTTGGTGCCTGCGCTGTGCAACCTCTATGGCCGCGCGCTGCGCGAGATGGAATGCCAGAGCTGATAAGGTAAAAGTAAATAATAAGAACGGTATTAGTTTTGTGCCGTTCTTATCACTCCGGTAAATCTCATAGATCTGACTGACACATCACGATAAACACATTCACGAAGGTAGGCATTTCCCCCGTGACCTGGCATAGTTAACGCATTCGATAAATCGATGAGTTAACTGCTGGGTGACGACGCATGGCCGCTGGCAGTACGCAAACGCATTGATCAGAATCTATTCTGCAATGAGGGGATGGTTTTGCCTACTAAGATAGAGACGTTATCTTCGAAAGATGCTGTTTTAAAAGCCATCGAAGAATATAAATTACTAGGCCGTGATGCCTTCCTAGAAAAATACAAAGTCAAACGAATTAAAAAATGTGAGCTTCTTTATAATAACGCAAAGTACGATATCAAAGGTATCGTCGCGGCAGCTTATATTGAGCAGTTCGGAATACCATTCGAAAAAATAAATTCTAACAGTGGTGCTAAGAGCGCTATCCAAGCGCTTAAAAACCTCGGTTTCGAGATCGTAGAAACGCCACATCCTCTTGAGCATTTAGTTAAAGGGGAAGTTTACAAACGCAAGGCGATCCACGACCTCTACGGTGGACAAGAGCAGGGTGGAATATCCACACCAAAAGAATTCCCCGTGATCTTCATTTTTACTGGTGAGATTGGCGAAACTCATGGGTACAAAGATGGATGGTCTACCGACGACCACTTCTCCTACACGGGAGAAGGTCAAAACGGTGATATGGCGTTTACCAACGGTAATAAACACGTCCGAGACCATAAAGATAATGGTAGGGATATACTTTTATTTGAATATAATAAAAAACGTACTGGCGTAAAATTTGTTGGATTGTTTGAGTGCGATTCATGGAATTACACCCATTGTCTAGATACCGCTAAAAACATGAGGCAAGGGATCGTTTTTAACTTATTCCGGGTATCTTCTGCTCAAGACGTTGACAATGACACCACTGCATCAGAAGTAGTACAAAAGAAAGAAACGCTCGAACAGCTGCGTGCCAAGGCGATAAAATCATCCATGATGACAGGCCAGCGCAAAGAGAGTGACAGCAAGAATTCCTGGTTCAAGCGCAGCGAGGACGTAAAAAAATACGTGCTGCAACGCGCTAGCGGCATCTGTGAATCATGCGAGCAACCAGCCCCGTTCCAGAAAAAGAATGGCGAACCCTACCTGGAGCCTCACCACACAAAACGCTTAGCCGATGAAGGCCCCGATCACCCTCAGTGGGTGGGTGCTATCTGCCCTACATGCCACCGCAGGATACACAGTGGGGTTGATGGGAAAGCGCTGAACCAGACTTTGATGGTGAAATTAGAGCTGAAAGAGGCGAGCTTTAAATAGCCATTATTCAAAAACTATTTGAGTAGAAGTGTTCGGGGGTGGTGTTTAAAGAGACGGGTCTAGAAAAGGATCATCTTTCCCCCACATCATCCTCTGACCACGCTTTGCTGTGATCCGATAAGGTACCACCCATAACCGCAATGTATCTGAGAAAGCAAAATGCTGCGGTATCGGATGATTGAAGTCATCGTGTGCCGGGTAGATCAAATACATGTCACCGTCGCCATCAAGATACTTTTGGCCGTATGCAAACATTTGATAGAAATCGGATTGCGCTATTCCGTAAAGGGGTTTCTCCTGAGAATTTCTATTCACCAACTTCCATTTGGTATCCAACACCATCGTGGTTTTTACCGGATGGCGTGACTGAATCAACAAATCTGGGCGCAGCTTAAAGCAGTCCCTCTCACCATGTTTAACCAACGAATAGCTCGCAGCCTGCGGCTTCAATTTGAAGCCGTGTGGCAACTCATCAGCAAGAGTCTGCGCGACAAAAGACTCAAACACTGCCTCCATAGGGAACAACAGCGATAAGGCTTTAGCATCCCCTTGCAAAGCACTCGGGCTCATTCCGTGCAATATCAATTGCGCCCATGCAAGCGGTTCATGATAATGACCCATACTGCGATCCAGGCGCAGGCTCGATATATCCCCATCAATATCTCGGCTAAACGGAACCCCATCAAAAGCAAAGCGCATTTCCTGTAGCCAGCGCTGATTCTCTGATGACAGACTAAGGCTGCCTAGCTTATGAAGTGCTGAGTGTAAGAGCCTATTGGCAGCACAGTCGGGCAAATAGTCATCGTAATCGACACAGAATTTATGACGATCCACAATGTTATGCCGCAACTGAGCGGACAGCATCAGCTTGCCTTTCATGAAGGGTAAATTACCCTGTTCATTCACATAGTCTGAGCGCAGGCCCTGCTTAAGCAGTTGGCTAACGCTATGCAAAAACTGGTTAATAAAAATCTCTAGCAAAGGCATTCGTTGCGCATGAACTGAAGCCTGCTGAGTTTGGATATGCCGAAAACCAGACAGATGGCTCAGCATAATCAGCAAAGTTTCACGTGCGTGCCCACGCGAAAGGTTTTTGCCTATCTTGGGCAAAACTTCAAGCTGCAGGCCATAGGGGGTATAAAATATCCCTGCGTAATTCTGTACTTGAAGCAACCGGCACCCAGAGCGTGAGGTGAGTTTGAGCAGTTGGCTCCCCTTCTCGCTGGTCAGGCTAAGCGATTCTAAATAATGGAATACCTCACGAGGAAGAGGAACAGCACCCGCCGGCGTTTCTTTTTCAACACCTAACAGGTCATACTCAAAAACAGAGATCACCTCACCCATTTTGCGCAGCCTGTGTAACAGGGGCAGCTTCTTCGGGTTGATAAATTGCACGGTAAGCCTGGGGCATATTCCAGACTTCTTCATCAAAAGCTTGTAATTGGTAGGTTGTTGATTGCTGATCGTGACGCCGTAAAGCGTGTTCAGCACCAAACAGCATGTCTAGATCGTCGGTTTTCTCAATGACAAACTGTAGGTTATCGTCTTGCTTCTGATTATCCGCCAACACCAACCGTATTTTGTTCCAATCGTCGAAGAAATATTCCTGCAATAAAGGAATGATCTTTTTCTGGAATGCCGCCTTCAGCTGTTTAAATGCCTTCTCTTCATCCTTCGCATCGCAGGCTTTTTTTACCGGCATAAAGAACGCATGCCCTAACGTATGCTCACGATCGTAAAGCGCCTCGATTCGGCTATTCAGTTTCTCTAATAACGATTCAAGCTCAATACCTTTTACTGTGGCCCCACTGAGCAATGAAAGGTCCGGCATCATCTCGACAAAGTCAAAGCGACGGCGCAATGCCGTGTCCATCAACGCCAACGAACGGTCTGCGGTATTCATTGCCCCAACGATATCGACGTTGCCAGGCACACTGAATGTCTGGCCGCTGTAAGACAACTGCAGGCTCATCGCATTGCTCATACCGGCGCGCTTGTCGATCTCAATCAGCGAAATCAGCTCACCGAAAATCTTGGAGATATTGCCACGATTGATCTCATCAATAAAAATGGCATAGCGATGCGCCGGATCGGCTTTAGCACGTTGGCATAACCGCATGAAAATACCGGGCTCAATAGGATAAGAGATATTTCCGCCCTCGTCGGCGCGCGCGCGCATCCCTTCAATGAACTCTTCATAGCCATAAGACTGATGGAAGGTGGCCACGGCAAACCGCTGAATGGCCTCCGCTGTTTGCGGCCCTTGTTTTAACTCATCATAGAGTGAAACAAGATCTTCCACTTGCTCTAGCTGCGACTTAACCAAGAACCACTCACTCTCGGCCGTTTTATTGAAAATCGTAGGCTCACGGCGGTTTTTATATTCAACCGTGGTGGATTCCGGCACGGTAAAAGATTGCAGCGTGGCCCAAGCCGTTTGCGATAAATTACTGCTGCGACCATTCAATAAGGCTTTCCGTTGGAACCACTGGTGCTCAGTCAATTGGCGAACTTTGGCGCGTTTCTTCAGATCCAATAAGATTAGCGCTGTCACCTGCATCCAGTTAAGTGATTCAAGGCGAGAATCTAGCCAGGCATCATAATCGGCGGGAGCGGCCTGCGTGGTGTACTCCTTCATTTTTTGCTGCAAGATGAAGGTCTTCCCGGTTCCCGGAGGGCCAAAGTAGATCATATTGACGGGTGAATGCTGCGGTATCGTCACGCTCACCACTTCATTGCTCACCGTGACTGCGCTGCTAACCATTTTCTCTTGTTTTTGCTCGCTGTCACGCTCACGCAGCAGCTCATAGAGATGCCAGATCGCCATGTTCACATAGTAAGGGTCCGCATCTGGCAGTTGCCTGTTAATCGCGCCCTTCAATTCATGGTTTTTCTGCAGCCAATCGCCAGCAAGCGTCAGGCCAAGCGAGAATTGCTCATTCAAAAACATCGCGGTTTTGGTAAACGCATTCTCGTCTACCGTGCTGGTACAGGTTGCCGGAGTAAAGGCAGCAAAGACGCGATTTCTCAAACTCCAATACATCCGCTTGAGCTGCCCAGTCTCCTTGGCTTGCTGCAAGGCAGCTTCTACATATTGGTAAGTTTGTTCGTCGGGTTGACGATGAATACGCTCGGTCAGTTTTCTGAGTAATGGGAGACTTTGCTGGAACTCGGCCAACGACGGAACACCCTGGCGGATACTGGCAATTCCGTTATCACGCTCATACCAAAGCCGTTTAACCAGATCATCCGTCTCCGGCTCTGAAAATGTCTGGGTTTGTTGCAGCAATGCCGTAAATTCACGATAACGGCTATTCCACTCTGAATGAGAATAATCTTTGTATACGGCCAGAGAGTTAATCAATTCACTGAGAGTCAGCTTACCTGCTTCAACATCGGCAACGATATCCATCACGATAGTTCCTGTACGGTGACATTTTTATTTGAAAGAAAACCGGTACTATTACTACAAAACTACGGCAGCCAAGACGTTAACATCAAGGCTGCTAGCCACTGCCTAATCAATCTTAAGCGCCTTTCAGCATATCAAACACCACGCGGGCAAATCCCTTGGCGAGCTCTGGGTTGGACAGATACTGCACCATCATTTCGTGCTGAGCTTCATTACTGTCCATGACCGCATCATCAATGGCTTTTGGGAAATCCCCCAGCATGGCCTGTTCGCGGGTGTTGTTGGCTATCTGCGTCATCACCGCTTGGTTTTCCGATAGCTTGTCGCGTACGGTAAACGCGTAGTTGATCATGTCTTTATCACTGAGATTATCAGTCATAAACAGGTCGTTAAGGCGCGCCAGAATGTTCGACAGGAACTCTTCTTTCTTATCCTTCGGCTTGGCTGTGCCGATGTCATTACCCGGCTCGATTTTATAGTCTTCGGCATCTTCCTGAAGCTTGAGATGCTGTTCGTGGATTTTCGAGAGACGGTAATGGCTCATATCCACATTGCTTAAATCAATCTCATCTTCTTCTATACGCTGTTCGTGCAACAGCGGACGTAGATGTCGGGAAAACAGACTCAGTTTTTCCAGATCCTTGTCATCGTACTCAACGATTTGCGACATAAACTCGTAGAAACGGACAAAACTGCCGAGATCTTTTTTGAAGATATCCAGCTTGTCTTTTTCTTGTTTGCAGTCTTTGAAGCTGTTTTCAGCATTGGTGATCAACACCACATCGTTGGTTTTTTTCGTGCGTTCAAAGATCTCTTTTGCCAGCACGTAGGCATCGATAGCCGAGGTATAGCGCTTCTTCCAACGTTCAACGGCCGGCTTGCAGATATTACTGATCGCCGCATTGGATTTGTTTTTGGTAAAGAAAGCCTCGCAGAACTGTTCGACTTCGTTCCACAGGAATATGCCGCTGGTACGCAGTTTCTCAAATAATTCAAAGACTAGTTGGGGATCGCTGACATCCGCCAGTTCTGCCGTTTGGTAGTAAGGTTGGAAAGCGGCAAGGATCTCATCTGGCTCGTTATAGAAATCCAGCACAAAAGTGCCCGACTGCGCTTTGCCTGGATAAGTACGGTTGAGACGCGACAGCGTTTGTACACACTCCACACCGCCAAGCGCTTTATCCACATACATGGCGCATAATTTTGGTTGGTCAAAGCCGGTCTGGAATTTATTTGCCACCAGCATCACCTGATAGTCTTCGCTATCAAAAGCTTTACGCATGTCCCGGCCTTTCAGCCCTGGGTTCATATTCATTTCGGTAAACTTTTGATTCAGCAGCGCAAGGCTATTGTGGTCATTTTCAACAAACTCCACTTCGCCAGAAAACGCCACCATCGCATTAATCTTCGCGTAGTGATTCTCGGCAATGTATTTATCAAACGCCAGCTTATAGCGCACCGCCGCTTTACGTGAACTGGTCACCACCATCGCTTTGGCCTGCCCACCCAGCAAATGCATCACATGCTTGCGGAAGTGCTCAACGATCACTTTTACTTTTTGAGCAACGTTATGGTCGTGCAGCGTCACCCACTGGTTCAGTTTGATTTTGGCTTTTTTGCTGTCGACTTCTCGATCGGGATCGTCCAACTTTTGCAGCAGCTTGTATGCCACTTTGTAGTTGGTGTAATTCTTCAGCACGTCCAGAATAAAACCTTCTTCAATTGCCTGACGCATAGAGTAAACATGGAAAGCTTCTGGCTTATTGGTTTTCGATGCCGGTTCAAGAGGGTTAGGACGACGGCCAAACAACTCGAGGGTTTTGGCTTTTGGCGTGGCGGTAAATGCATAGTAGTTAAGATTGCTGCTACCTTTGCGCGAGGCGACGGTAGCATCAAGAATATCTTCCGACGACAACTCGACATCATCATCCGCCTCTTCCGTCATCAGCACTTCTTTCAACTGACGCGCCGTGGAGCCGCTTTGCGATGAGTGCGCCTCATCGGCGATCACCGCATATTTACGCTGCTTGAGGCTGACGCTGTTTTCTATGGCTTTCAGCACGAACGGGAAGGTCTGGATGGTAACGATAATAATCGGCTGTGAGTTTTCCAGCGCGTTGGCGAGTTTCTCCGACTTCGAACCATCGCCTTCTTTATTATTGATGCGCCCGACCACGCCGTCCGCGTGTTCAAACTGGTAAATGGTGTCTTGAAGCTGATCGTCCAGTACTGTGCGGTCCGTGACCACAATCACTGAATGGAACTGCTTCTCGCCTTTCTCGTCATACAGCGTGGAAAGCTGATGTGCCGTCCAGGCGATAGAGTTCGATTTCCCGGAACCGGCGCTGTGTTGGATAAGGTATTTATGCCCCGTTCCTTCCACCGTGGCCGCGCTAATCAGTTTATTCACCACGTCCCACTGGTGATAACGCGGGAAAATCAGACTCTCTTTCTTGCCTTTTAGCCCGTTCCACTCTTCTTTTTCTTCGATTTGCAGATGCACAAAACTGGCGAGAATTTTCAGCAGGTTGTCTGGCAGCAGAACTTCATTCCACAGGTAGTCGGTGGCATAGCGATTGGGGTCTTCAGGGATATCGTTCCCCGCACCGCCGGCTTGGGAACCTTTGTTAAACGGCAGGAAGAAGGTGTCATCACCCGCCAGTTTGGTCGCCATAAACACTTCATACTGGCTGACGGCAAAGTGCACCAGCGCACCACGCTTGAAGGTGAGCAGCGGCTCCGGCTTGTTGGTAACCGGATCTTTTGGCAAACGCGTTTTCTTATATTGTTTAATCGCGTTTTGTACCGCCTGCTTGAACTCAGATTTCAGCTCCAGCGTGGCTATCGGCAAGCCATTAACAAACAGCACCAGATCGATTCGCCAATTCTTGGCTTTTGCCCCTGTTTCATCAAATGCCGCTTTGGTGGCATAGGGGCTATAAACCAGTTCCGGCACAATGCGGCAGATGTTCTGCTGATAGCGCGCCAGCGTTTCCGGGTTGAGATTATGTTCGGGCTTAAACTGGCACAGGGAAAAACGCGCATTATGGCTTTTGATTCCGTGGCGCAATACGCCCAGCGTGCCGTAAGTGCGCGAAAGCATATCGGTGGCGTTGTTATCCGCTTTTTTTAGTTGGGCCACCAACGCATCGAGGAAATGGCGCTCGGTATCGGTCGGGTAAATTTTGGCAAATTTCTCCCAATCCAGCGGCTGGGTGTTTTGCACAAAGGTAATCGCATCCTGCGAGTACAAAGCACGTTCGCGATCGTAACCGTCAGGTTTGCCGACAATCCATCCCTTGGCAACCATTTGAGCAATCATCTCATTTTGGAAGATTGCCTCTTTGGTGGTGTCCATACTCATGCGGTAGCCTCCTGTGATACCTCTGCTTTTTCGGCTTCTGGTGCGACCCAGTTACGGACATCGATTTTGCCGGTGACGGCCGCGGAGATAAGGGCTGTGCGGCGTTCTTGCATCAAAGCTATTGCGCGATTTGCTTTTGCAATAGTTGAGTCTATTTTTTCGCACTCACCATTTAGATAATCCACAATATCTAAAGCTTCTTGTAAGGGAGGGAAAACAAATTTAGTAGCTTTAAAGTCTCCCAGTGAAACTCTTTTTCTTGTGCCTTCAACACTTATATCGTTAACGACCATGCGTCCAAAATCAGAGTTCAAAAGATAGGCAATAAACATTGAGCTGAATCGACTTGTATTTACTCTTATTCTAATTACATCCTGAGTAACTATCGCACTCGGTTCTCCGAAAGGGTAAACACATGCATCTCCAGGAGGATCGCCAACTTTAGAAACTATCACGTCACTAGGTTCCAGTTTGCAAACTTCAAGTTGTTTTGCCTTCTTTGGCGTAACATATACAGTACTTTTTCGAGAATAACCTGTTGGTTTAATGTCTCTTATGTATACGACTGGCACCCCATCATCTTGCAGTTCATTAGCTAACAAATCACTACCAAATGGCCCATTTACAAAACATCCTCTCGATCCATCACCAACATTAACTAACTTTTGCTTTAGCCAATGCTTCGGTACTTCCCCCAACCACTCAACGCCAGAATCTTTCATTGGCGCATCAGGGTTTAGCCCTTTAGTAACCGCATGGCTAATCACCGCCTGACGTTTTTCTTTTAGCAGTTCAATCAGTTGTTGCTGCTTCTCGATCAGGCTATCGATTTTTGCGGTTTCATGATCGAGGAAACGAACAATTAAACTAATCTCATCTTTACTCGGGAGTGCAAAGATAGTTTTCAATATGTCAACATTTGATAAATGTTTAACAGTTGTAAAATAGGTCAACTCATTTATAATTTTCATATTGAATGGCATCAAATAGAAAAAAAACTTCGCCATTGCATTTGAGTCAGCCCTAATACAAGCCACCCGTTGATTTAAAGCAGCCTCACCATTACTCCACCAGGAAACATTGAAATCGCCATCCATTCCAATAAGAATATCTCCAGTGTTAATTTTCGCTTCATTCGGAACATATCCATTAAAAAAAACCTCAGTTCGTTTAGTATTGATATCTCTAATACGAACAAGCGGGACCCCCTCGGTAGGGTGAAACTGCGATGAATTAAATGGAAATCCACTAATCACATAAGCAGCCTCTTTTATTCTCCGTATTCTCCAATGGTCAGGAATTCCCCCCAACCAATCAACCCCAGAATCCTTATACTCCGGATAAGCTTGATATTTAGTCATCAGGAATGTACCTCCTGCAGCAACTTCATAATCTCGACGCTGACGGCGTCCAGATCCGCATCAATCTCTTCTAATGGACGCGGTGGCAGATATTCATAGAAATGGCGGTTAAATGGAATCTCATAGCCGACAATACCCACTTCGTTATCTTTAGTGTCGCGCTTATCGGCATTAATCCAGGCATCGGCTACGTGCGGCAGCACTTCGGCTTTAAAGTAGTTCTCGATCAAATCGCTGGTGGAAACAACCGGATTTAATGGCACGTTTTCGTTATCGCGCAGTTCGCCGTCCTGTTCAAACTCCACCACTTTGCCTTGGTATTCAAACGCGCCGTACAACGGCTGGGCGGCTTCTTTCAGCACCTTTTTCACTACCGGTTCAGCAGCGGGATTTTTGGTGGTGATAGCGTCGATAAACTGTTTGTTCTCTTTGGTATCCAGCTTCACGCCTGCCGCTTTAATTGCGCCTTTTAGTGCGAGTTGGAACTCATTAAAGTCATCGCTAACCTGTGATTTACCGCCCGCTTTAGCCCCCAACGCCGTTTGGATTTGCTGTGCTTTATCCATTAAGGCACGCTGTGCCAGCCACAGTTTGCTGTCCAGCAGGTCTTTAATTTGCTTCTCTTTCAGCTCAGCAAATTCCGCTTTGATAATGGCGCGGGCTTCAACTTCCAGCTCGCTAAAGTCCCCGTAATTATCGTTTTGCCACTGTGCGAAGAACTCTTCATACAGACGTTCCATGGGGGCATTAAACGGCTTCGGAGCAAAGCGCAGTGTGGCAATGGCCTCATCAGTGACCTGTGCAGACAAACGCAGCGGGCGTTCTATGGTCAGGCGGCGGTAGCCAAAATCCGTGCTGTTAAAGATTTTGCTGGCGAAGGTTTTTGGCGCTTCGGTTTTCGCCGTTGCCGATTGGCGGCCACGGTTAGATTTCTGCTCCGGCGCTTTTTCCAGGCCTAAATCTTCAAGAGCAGTCGCATCCACCACTTCAAAGTCACCAAAGGTGCGGGTGATAAGCGTGATATCGTCCTCGCCCATCAGGTTACGTTTAGAACCTAATGACTTACGCATCTTGCCGCACAGGTGGGTGCCATCAATCAGTTGGACTTTGCCTTTACGCTCGGCCGCCTTCTTATTCGACAGGATCCACACATAGGTCGCAATGCCGGTGTTGTAGAACATATCTGTTGGCAGCGCGACAATGCCTTCCAGCAAATCGGCTTCCAGAATATAACGGCGAATCTCACTCTCACCGCTGCCCGCCCCGCCGGTAAATAACGGGGAACCGTTGAGGATAATACCGATTCGCCCGCCATTGCTCACAGAGCCATCGGCGTTACGGCTATCACGCATTTTGCTGATCAGGTGCATCAGGAATAGCAGCGAACCATCAGAGACACGCGGCAAGCCTGGGCCAAAGCGCCCGTTAAAGCCTTTCTGCTGATGCTCGTCGTTAATCTCACCTTCAATCTTTTTCCAATCCACGCCAAAGGGTGGGTTAGACAGCATGTAGTCGAACTGGTCCTGCGGTAATTGGTCGTTGGAAAGCGTATTCCCCAATTTGATACGGCTGACATCCTGCCCTTTGATCAGCATATCGGCTTTACAGATGGCGTAAGACTCTGGGTTTAGCTCTTGGCCGAAGGCACGCATTACTGCGTTCGGGTTCAACTCGTGCACGTATTCCATGCCAGAGGAAAGGAAACCGCCGGTACCGGCTGTTGGGTCGTAAATGGTGCGGATGATGCCGTCTTTCGACAAGGCGTCATTATCTTCCATAAACACCAGCGAAGTGGTTAAACGCACGATATCGCGCGGGGTAAAGTGCTCCCCGGCAGTTTCATTCGAACTTTCCGCAAAACGGCGAATCAGCTCTTCAAACACCAGGCCCATATCATGGTTAGAAATGGCTTTTGGGCTCAGCTCGGTAGTGGCGAATTTTTTAACCACCTTGTACAACAGGTTGGCATCATCCAACAGGCTGACAAATTCACTAAATTTGAAGTGCTCAAAGATTTCCCGCGCGTCCTTGGAAAAACACTGAACGTAGTTCTCCAGGTTAGCTTTGATATCGTTCTGCCCCATCTTGCCAAGATCCATCGGCGAGGTATTAAAGAACGAAAGGCCATTGGTCGCACGTAACAGAAACTTATCCCTGCCTTCTTCCGGCAACGGGCTGGTCTTCAACTTTTCCGCTTGTGCCACAACGGCATCTTTACTCGGCGCTAACACGCACTCCAGACGGCGCAGCAGCGTAAAAGGCAAAATCACCCGCCCGTACTGGGATTGCTTAAAATCACCGCGAAGCAAGTCGGCTACCGACCAAATGAAAGCAGCAGTTTGAGAGAAGTTTGTGTTAGCCATATCAACAACCTGAATAGGGGCGCAAAAAGATGGGTAGATTATACATGAATCAATACAGCTTGCTGTGACATCAGTGCGTAGTGGTTTTTACCTGTCAACCGGCACTGGCTAAAGAAGCAGGCAAACTCGCTCTAATGCACGCTTCTAAACATAACTTCATATCGAATAAGAAATAATTCCATTTCGGTATTACCTATATAATTAGCAAATTAATAATCAATAAATGTAAAAAACATAGAGCATTTGATATTAAAATTGATTTGTAGCATAACAGGAGCTGTACATTTATTGGACAAAAGCAGATAAGGAAGTCATATAGTGAAAAACAGCCACTTTAAAATCCCAAGCAAGAAATTCATCCTATCCATAATTTCATCATCGGCATTTATGACAGGGTTAACTCTTGCAGTAATATGGCTATATCTATCTAACTTAGACAGATTAGATATATTCTATGACGCAACTAGTGCCAGCTCGGCTATAGCTTTCATATTTGGGTTCGCCATACTATCACTCTTAGGTTTTAGTATGTTAATATTTTCATCGTCATTTATGATGGTACTTATATTCTCCCACTATGAAAAGGACTTAGTAAAACACAATAAAATAACCCATGGCTTTTCCATTACTGGTCTACTGAACAGCCTTGGATTATGTTTTTTATTGTCCCTGTGTTTTTTTTCTTATTATTACTTTAAGTTGAACGGACACTTAACCACTATAGCCTTTCTGATAGCATCCGTATTATTTAGTTTTTACATCACTAAAAAGAATATTTTAGACCCAATGAAACATTACCTTCAGAATAACAATGAGGCCAAAGGAAATTTAGAGAAAACCTCCACAAAAACACTATTGCCATTACTGCTTCTTACTCCTGCAGTTGTGCAAATGCTCCCACTTTCGTTTTTCTTAAATCAGTTGGAGTTCACGGAAGGTAGTAGCGATTTCGCCCAGATAAGTTTACTGACTGCTGTCGCCATAGCATTCTCCACATTAAGCATTTTACCCGGTGCGATTTACATCAATGAGAAGAAAAATGGCGATTTATTTCGTGCTATAACTATCATTTTGATATCAATTATTACAACTTTAGTTTTTTTATCTATGATATTTCGCCCTATACCAAATATGATTATAAATATGACAATGAACCTATCAGGCATCAGCGACTGGCGTGCTCATGATTTTTATATTAAAGAAAATATCCATCCGCACGCTATGTTTAATGGACAATTGTGGAACACGAGATACTTTCAAGAGATACCTAATAGGTTCTTTATCACTGGCGTTAGCATTTTCACCTTAGGCAACACACAACTAATCTGCCCGACTACAATCATCCATGCCAGAAAGGAAAGCTTAAAGCTGACAATAGATAACACCAAGGAGCACGATAAAAAAACAAACCATTTAAAAAATATTGCTATGGATTGCATCCCATTTAATAAAAAAGACATCAGTATATGGGACTCACCAATTTCAGAGCCAATCTATTACGATAAATTAAAAAAACCAAAAATAACTCGATGATAAAAATGCTCCATTCGTTGAAATAAACTCTATTCTCCCAGCTCTCCATTAATACTTTTAGGAGAGCTGACCTTCAACAGCCCCATTTAGCGCCACACGTAGCTTTTCCATGCTCACCACTCCTGATCCCAGGTTTTGGGATCGACCGGCTTGCCGCGCGGAGTCACTTGTAGCTCTAAATCCAGCGCAGCAAGCAGTTTGAATAACGTCTCCAGCCGTGTGCCGTCCGGGTTGTTTTCAAACGCGGAAACCGTGGCCTGTTTTAACCCAACGCTGTCAGCGGTTTTACTTTGGCTTTGGTTACGCTTCTTACGCTCGTTGCGTAGCGCATGCGCCAACATCTTTGCCGAGGTAATTTTCATTTTATCCCCCCAAGCGGATGAAATGAGTATTATCCCCTTAAAGGGATAAATCAAGTCCTACCCCTTTAAGGGGATAACATTCTCAATCACAGATTAGTAGGAATCACTTTAATTACCCCATTATCATTTCGCACACCAAACCCAGCCCCAAACACCTTGGCAGCAGGCTCAATACCCTTACGTCGTTTATCCTGCGAAAGCAAAGTCACCGAAATCCCGTAAGACTTCCCGCCTTCGAATTTGTAGTTAAAGTCAGGAATGCATTTATTCGATGCCACTGCAGGCATCTTGTTATTAGAGAAATTCTTGCCAAAGATATGATTGGCATTGCCGAACTCCTCGATAATAACGCCAGATAACCGCTCATCCCCTTCAGGTTGAACCAGCACACAAACTTGATTATCAAAGGTAGTGACGTTGGCCGTGTAGTTCTTGGGCCTTGGATCCTTCATATGCATACAGCCAGAGAGCAACAAAGCTGAAGTCAATAAAGCAATAATTCGTATCAGCATCTCGTTGAAATCTAATTCGGCTTCAAAAAAATATTTTCGCCCTTTGCCCATACGATAAAGCTGGAACGATATGAGTTCAGCGGTGTTCTAACCAGAACGGTATACCCTTCGCCGGCGATAAAATTAAACTCGCCGATGCCTGGGACACACTTCCCGGCTTCCAAAGCCACAGGGCTGTAGGCATATGATTTTTCGTAAACGTAGTCATCACTACCATGTTTCCAGATGGCTATCTTTAAAATAGACTCTTTTCTTACTATTTCTTTCTCATCAAAAAAAACGCAGACTTTACCGGCTACAACCTTGCTTTGCGCTGGGTATAAGTTGAATCTATCCCCCATGGGGCAGCCTGAGAGAAAAAGAGGCAGAAGAAGTAATAAGTATTTACTCATAATGGCAGCCCTGCGCTTCTGATTATTGGTTGAAATTTTGACAATGTATTTCTGTCCACTATCCCTATGTGATTCCTATTTGGCAAACCGAAGAAGGCATTCATACCAAATCTTTTGAGAACGAAATAGTCTGCAATTATCGATGCTTGCTGCTCCATGCTGTAGTGGCTTAGCTGCGGCTTATCGAGCCGGTATTGATAACTTACCGCCCAACTGAGAAGCCCCGGGTGCGCACCCACATGCCTCTTTGATGCTGCCAAACATGTGCCATCTCATGAATGAAAAGGTGCTGCGCTTCAAGATCCTCATTCGCATAATTACGGTTATATAAGGCTTTACGAAAGTATAGCTCTCCATTGGGACTCATCGCGGTAAGCTGATTCTGCAACCCAAACGGCAGATAGCTGTCACAGTGAACCCGCACTCTGTTATAGAAAATCGAGTTGCCAAACACCGAACGTGCCAGATTAACTTCGCCAGACGTTAACACCTGTTTTATCCCTTCTTGTTTCTGTTCCATCCTGGAACTCCCCGATCAAAAGAAGGAGAGATAAAACTCTTTTTTAGCCTATTACGTCAATAAGATAAGCCTGAGGGAGTTATCAGAAAGCCCTCAATTGGCTCCCGCAATGGCAGCGTACATGCGGGTTGAACAGGCTGAGTTATTTTGAAAGAAAAGTGAGGGGCATTTGGCAAAATGAGATCGCACGCACAAAAAACCACCTTTAGGTCTGAGGGAGCCCCAGAAAAAAGACAGGCATAGCGTTTTGTGATCTACTGATTGTGCTAAAAAATTCAATGAGATCACCTCTATGCTCATTTAGACAGGCGGTAAGGCGTTGCCGCTTTTCTCTCCATCGAGATAGCCTCAGTGCTATTCTGCCAACACATAAATATACAGCAAGTGTATGATTGGTAGATTGTGAATAGTTAGCCAAGACCTCCTCTAGGCACTCAAAATATCAACAACTTTTTTGAGGAAAGACTGTGGAGTAAGCCCCCAGGCAGCGGGGGAAAATTCTCCATCAGTAAGCTCAGCAAAAACTGACTCTAACTCTTTCTCATCAGAAAATAATTTTAACAAATCATTTGCTTCATTAATTGTTTTTTGAACAGTTTGTGGATTTTCTGTATTTTTGTAGGCGGTGAATATTTCATCTACTGTCTCACCAAATAAATCATAGTCCTGACCAAAAAATACACGAACCAAAACGCCAAGATGGATAAAGTTTGTATTCATATGAACTCTTATTTAATTATCGGATATGCTGTCAGGATATAATAAGGTTGACCGTTATACATTTTTTCAATAAAACTACACGCACGCCACTTGTCGTCAGTCTGACTGTACTCCCTTGACGAAAACCAAAACCGACTGTATTCCCTGTACTGTGAGTTAACTCAAGAACATTTGCTGATGATGGATAACCAGCCCATTGTTTAATAGCCTGCCGATTAGTTTTTAATGTTTGGCTTATGGCTTTCTCTGCAGTCCGTAAGTCGGTGAACGTAGAGGCCGATTGCATACCAGGACTGCTGGCTAAACGTTGCAATAATTCTTCTGGAGATTTACCTACATGTCTTGCAATGGTATGTCCCCCCGGTTTCATGCCAGTTAAGGACTCATGTGAAGCAAGGCTAATTCTCCCATAGCGGATTGAAACTACTCTGGCGGCCCCCATTGCCGTTGCAAACCCCAGAGGTACAGCGACATCCACAGCCAGACCTATTTTGAATGCAGTATCTTCATCAGCGCCAAATTTCTTAGCCAGGGCTTCTGCTGAACGATGTGTCGCACTGCGTGTGCTCAGTCCTGTAATCACTTTATCAGCAGCCGTTTTGACTGTATCCATACTATGGGCGCCAACGGCAACACAGCCTACCTTTGTTAATCCCGTTGGTTCTGGCGCGGCGCAAGCGCTGTCGCACCTGCCATTTCAAGCGCACCTAAAACCAACTCCAGGCTTCCCCACAAACGATTGCTGAGTGTCTCGCCTTCTGTAACTGATTTATCTGAAATCACCGCTGCCAGTTGGACTGGCGATAATGCAACAACCAAACCGTCATCCATGAGAAACCTCATCCATTGAGAAAAAGCACCTGTATAGCGATGGTAAATTATCTCTGTACGTTATGCCATCAATCCCGTCTTGAAGTGCGCCATGGAACTACCCAATTCGTCGAGAATTCCTCCGTCGATGCTCTTCGCATGGGTGGTCCGCAGCCGGGTCTTAATATTGTCGAACCGCACATCTGTATACTGCGAAACCTGCCGGGATTCATTGCTGATATCCAGTGCGGAGATATCTACCCTAAAAAAAATCCACGCCGAAGCGTGGATTCAATTTCATGGCCAAGGCCAGGCATCACTTTATTCGAAGTGAACTTCAGGGTTATCTGCCAGTGACACGAAATTCTTCGTATTTTTATCCAGCGTGCGAATCTCGCCACTTTCGATGTCGTACACCCAGCCGTGCAGACGCAGGCCATTGTTGCGCAAGCCCACGGCAACCGACGGGTGAGTCTTAATATTATTTAGCTGGGCTATTACGTTCTCTTCGACCATAGCGTTAACTTTGTCGATTTCGTTATCCCAGGTTTTCTTCTCTACCACCGCTTTGGCCGCGTCCGCATAGTGCAGCCAATGGGCCACAGCCGGCATCGGGTCAAGGCACTGGCAAGACGCTATCGCCTTCATGGCGCCGCAGTTCGAGTGGCCGCAAATCACGATATCCGTGACGCCTAGCGCCACAACCGCGTATTCGATGGTCGCCGACACCCCGCCCGGTTCCGGGCCAAAGGAAGGAACGATGTTGCCTGCGTTACGGATAACGAAAAGTTGCCCCGGATCTTGCTGAGTCACAAGCTCGGGTACCAGGCGGCTGTCAGAACACGAAATAAAAAGCGCTTTAGGGTTCTGGCTGGAGGCAAGGCTGCGGAAGAGTTCCTTACGCTGAGGGAAAATCTCTTTCTGGAAGCTGAGGAAACCTTCAATGATATGTTGCATAGCACGCTCTCTGGATCGGTAGTCTCGATAACATGATAAGCATCACTTCCCGTTAGTCCAGCATCTCGTAGGCAAAAAAGGCGCGTTCCAGGTCATGCTGAGCTTTAAGCGCCCAGTAAATTTCCATTTATCAGCTTTTCTTTAAATGATTGGCAAAATCCACTATGTCCGAATGACTCACTACACGACCGGCCTCCACATCAGCAAGACCGACCTGGATGCTCTGGTGACGCCCTTCTCTTTCGGCCAGCATGCGGGTCAAGGCTTCTTTAATAATCCAGCTTTAGAGCGATCCAACTCAATAGCCAGATTTTCGACGACAGCATCCCAAGATAGTGTTTCGCCACGATATCGTTTTCGGGACAGTGCCTGCGTGTCGTATGGCGAATGGCATGAACTGTAGGTAAAAAAACCGGCCTAAGCCGGTTTTAGGTTGCTGACAAAGCAGGAAAAAGCGTGGTTTTTCCTGCTTTGTGGTGAGCAGCCGAAAATCAATAAATTGATTTTCTGATTTTTATTTATCGGCCTCTACTCGCTCTGGGCTGGAATGAGGTTTGTCATCAGTCTGAAACCGGCCTAAGCCGGTTTGAATACGCTGTATCAGGAAACATCAGGAACCTGTTCGCGCCATGATGCACTATCTGCCGGAAAGCCCTGAGTTTTCATCAATATTTCCCGTTGACTCACGCATCAGGTTCACCTCGGCCCGATTATCTACCCAATAGTCCGCCTGTTTGATTCCGAGCTTCTCAGGGTGAAATACTGGGTCGACACCTTCAGCCAACTGCTTTTCATAATCTTTCAGGCAGATGAACGCCTTATTCCGCAGCAGCAAAATGGCAACGATATTGAGCCAGGCCATCAGTCCCACGCCAATATCCCCCAACCCCCATGCCAGGTCAGCCGTCTTAACCGTGCCGTAAACGGCGGATGCCATTAACCCGATTTTCAGCACAAAGGTAAGCCACGGGCGATGTATCTTCCGGTTGAGGTACGCGATATTGGTCTCGGCAATATAGTAGTAGGCAATGATGGTGGTGAAGGCGAAGAAGAAAAGCGCAATAGCGACAAAGTAACTGCCGAAACCGGGCATCATGCTCTCCATCGCAGTTTGCACATACCCAGGACCGGCGGCAACGCCGGCTACCCCTGTATAAAGAGCACCGCCATCGGCCCCTTGAACGTTATACAAACCGGTAATGAGCAGCATGAAACCGGTGGCGGAGCAGACGAACAATGTGTCGATATAGACAGAGAACGCCTGCACCAGCCCTTGTTTCACCGGGTGGCTGACCGCTGCGGCGGAAGACGCGTGCGGGCCAGTCCCCTGTGCCGCCTCGTTGGAATACACTCCGCGCTTAACCCCCCACATAATAGCCAGCCCCAGAATAGCGCCAAACCCAGCATCAAGACCAAACGCGCTTTTCCAGACCAACAGAATAACGCCCGGCAGTTGCTCGATATTGAGCGCGACAATCACGCAAGCCACAATGATATAACCCAGCGCCATGAACGGCACGACGGTGCCGGCAAAACTCGCAATCCGCTTAACACCGCCGAAAATAATGAAGCCCAACAGCATTGCCAACAACGCGGCCGTCACATTGGGGCTTATCCCAAACGCGACATCCAGGCTGGCCCCGATGGAGTTGGCCTGCACGCCCGGCAACAGCACGCCGCAGGAAAAAATGGTAACGATGGCAAAAACCCAGGCATACCACTTCATGCCAAGCCCTTTCTCGATATAGAAGGCCGGGCCGCCGCGGTATTCCCCATCGAGCTTCTCTTTATAGACCTGGCCCAATGTCGACTCCACAAACGCTGAACTCGCGCCGAGGAAGGCAACCATCCACATCCAGAACAACGCTCCCGGCCCACCGAAGGTAATAGCGGTAGCAACCCCGGCGATGTTACCGGTCCCCACTCGCCCCGCCAGAGTCATGGAAAGCGCCTGGAATGAAGAAACCCCGGCGGCGTTGGCTTTGCCCTGGAATATCAAACGCACCATGCCCTTCAGGTGACGCAGTTGCAGAAAGCGGCTACGCAAAGAAAAGTAGAGGCCTGTCCCCAAACACAGATAGATGAGCGCTGGGCTCCAGATCACGCCGTTGACGGCATTGACAAATTCATTCATGCAATCCAACCCCTTAGTTGATGCCCAGGTAATACTGGCCGTTCACCTGCCTGATACTGGGCTACTGCCTATATGCTATATGCGCCGTCGAGCGTGAGATTTATTCTGTACTGATTTGTATAGTTACATCAAGTAACTAATTCACACATCTGTAACCTGTCGCAAAAACCCGACGTTTGCAAGCGTAACGATGTGGAATACCTCGCATATTTAAACAATTTATCTGAATATCCAACCTTACGACCAACTTAAAATGGCAGCCACTGCCAAACCAATCGGTTAATTAATACCCATATCGCTATTAAGCGCTCCCCTCTGAGGGATCAGACGGTGGGAGCAGTTGGACTGACCCCACCCCGGTAGACGATCCTGCCCTATAGTTTGGACTGACCCCACCCCGGTAGACGATCCTGCCCTATAGTTTGGATTTACCGCCGCCGGAAAAAAGGACATTAAATCGCTACCGCCGTTATAGCCGAAATCAGATACTTCACTGATTGAACTGGCCCCGCTGCAATGCTGATTTTGCTGCGGGGCTTTACCGTTCCCCCAAGCCCGAAAACAGCCTTTTTTCTGGCTAGCCTGCCTCAAACTGCGCGTGCATGCATAGGGTGCATGATTTTGCATGAATCCCCAGCCTCTCAAAACAGCCGAAACCCCGCGCCACAAGGGCTTACAGGGCCTCTGCATCATGCATGAAATGTGCTTGATAAAGTCAGAGCGCGTAGGCGAGGGAGTATTGCGCGCGCAGAGGTTTGAGCCACTTTTCGTTTAGTGCGTCAGCGTGTCGCTGAGATATGTATTTACTGCGATCTAGCTCAGTAAAGTGCTGGCACTATCACAAGGTGACAGGCCGCTGGGTACGCTTCTTTTGATGCATTAGTAGGGGGTAGCGGCAAGGCTGAATGATTATACTGCATGAATCATGTTACCAGCGTAAAAAACATGCTAAAGATGCATAAAACCACATGCAAGAAAATGCACTTCTCACCTCCCCCCAGTGCTACGGCCTCTCATGTACCTGCATGAAAGACGACTCATCAAGCGCACAGGAGATCTGGGGATAGCATTGCGCACCATGACAGGAATTTAATAGACATGGAATCTAAGTGTGTGGGTAAGCTATCGTTAACTACTTTGACTTGGTGGTATACTCTCGGTGACGTTTCTCAGGCTACAAAAGCCTTGTGTAACAAATTAATTATTCAGCATATTTTTTAGAAGGATTGAAAATGGCCAGAGGCGAGTTAATGAAAAAACTTTTGGCTAGCTACGGCAACGACATAGAATTTCGCTCGGTAGCTGAAAAAATCATTAGTGAAGAAGAAAAAAAGAATAATAAAGTTTTAGCTAATAGTTTAAGAAGGACACTTGAAAATAGCCAAGCTATAGGTGTGAACTACTCTTTGAAAGGCTTGGAAAAATTTTCACCTGTTCTTGAAGGTACAAATGATTTCGTCGAAAGAGTTGAGCCTAGTAACTCACATAAAGAATTAGTTCTTTCATTCGAAAATGTCAGAATCCTTAAAGGGTTAATCGAAGAATATAGATACGCCGAAACAATACGCAAAAATGGGCTATCATTACGTACTAAACTCCTTTTCTGCGGTCCCCCTGGCTGTGGTAAGACGCTTAGCGCTGAAGTTTTCGCGTCTACCCTTGGTCTTCCTATGTTTATAGTAAAATTAGATAAATTGATATCATCTTATTTGGGAGAGACCGCCACCAACATTCGTTCTATTTTTGAGTTTGCAAATAATAAGCCTTGTGTTCTTTTTTTAGATGAATTTGATGCAATTGCGCGCTCACGTGAAGATGGAAATGAGCATAATGAATTAAAGAGAGTTGTTAATAGCCTTTTGCTATTTATAGAAAGATTAGCCCCCAAAGGCTTTATGATAGCTGCAACCAATCTTGATAAAAGCATTGATCCTGCAATATGGCGACGTTTCGATGAGGTTGTTTGGTTTAAAAACCCTGATAAAGGGATGATCAAAAAATTCTTAAAGAGCAGGCTAAAAAATATTCACTACGACTTCAATCCAGAGGATTTCATAACAAAATTGACTGATATGAGCTTCTCAAGTTTAGAGAGGGTACTTAATCAAGCGATAAAAACCATGATAATAGGGAAGCAAAAAACATTAAGTGAACGTTATTTAGTTGACGCGATTAATGATGAATATCGCAGAAATAGTGGTGTTGATAAAATGCGTTAATGTAAATGGAGAATAAAAATGGCAGAGTATGAACATTTGCGTCTCGTTAAGATGCCACAGCAATTCGAAAGAAGAAAAAAACCTGGATTTGGTTCAGCACCTAACCGTAGCAATCAGCAAAGAGCTACACACGGTACTTCTCTTATAAATCAGATCGATAGTGCTGTAGCTTATATTAGGAGTAAGAGAAGACCCGGTAATATCGATCCATCATTAGTCATGAAAGTTAAATACGAGGGGTCGGCAGCCGATGAGGACTGGGAAAGACTAGGATTACATGTTCTTTCGCATGATGAAGACAAAACTTTAGTTCTTTTTTCTTCAAACGACTCTCTACAATCTCTAAAAGAAAGAATTAATTCGTATTCTGGCCCCATTCCTGCAAATCAAAAGAATCCGGCCTACAATAATTTTGTAGGTAATTTAACATCTATTGAAACAATTACTACAAGCGATAGAATAGGAATAAGGCTAAAAGAGGATGGATTCGCCTCTTTAGATGACTTTGATGAGAATGAAAACTATATTATTGATGTCGAACTATGGGATTTTGGAGGAAGAGTAGAACGAGAGGCAAAAATAGAATCGATAAAGAATATCGCTATTGAGAATAATGGGGAATTCATTGACTCTTATATCGGTCCTTCTATTTCACTTTTAAGAATAAAATGTAACCTTGAATGCTTAAATGAAATACTCGAAATACCTGAGATCTACACAATTGACTTACCGCCATCGCCTGATATGGAAACCAGTACGTACTTAGACATAAATCTAGAGAATGCTCCTGAAGTTAATGATGCATATGAGAACTTGCCCGTAATAGGGATAATCGATAGTGGTGTTAACAATCATCCTTTCCTAAATGGTGCACTAATTGGTGGAATATCGTTTCTACAGGATGAAGGAGAAGATGTTTGGGGACATGGGACTTCAGTAGCCGGAATAGCAGCATTTGGTGATTTTCGTTATCAACTCAGTAATGGTAACCAGTTGACTCGCTATGCTAAAATTTGCTCTGCAAAAGTAGTAAATAACATAGGGAGATTCCCTGATGAAATTGTAATCCCAAAATTAATGTCTCAGGCGATCAATGAACTTCATGAAAAATTCGGTTGTCGAATTTTTAACATTTCTCTTGGGGATCCTAAAGCACCATTTAACGGTAAAAGAAATGGTCAATGGGCATCAATACTCGACGATTTAGCACGCAACCTTGATATTCTAATTATAGTTTCAGCTGGCAATGGTAATTCGTGGGGTGGAAATCCAGAAGATGCTATTAATGAGTATCCAAACTTTCTTTTAGATGAAAAAAACAAATTCCTTGAGCCTGCTGGCGCGGTCAATGTATTGACCGTGGGCTCTTTATCTAATGGTGATGGTTTGCCGCCAAACTTAGCCCCGTACGTAGGGGTTCAACCCACAGCTAAAATAGATGAACCTTCCATTTTCACACGTACTGGCCCTGGGGTATTAGGAATATGTAAACCTGATATTGTAGATTATGGTGGCACGGCAATTTACGATTCTGCAATACCCGGCATACGTTCTGGTGGGAATATCCCTGAGGCGGGAATGATAAGTCTTAATAATCAGTTCCTAACCACTTTATTTAAAACATCTTCTGGTACATCCGTTGCCGCCCCTATGGTAGCCAATAAAGCTGCAATATTATTAAAACAAATCCCAGATTGTACGGCTAACTTGCTCAGAGCTCTTTTAGTAAACTCATCAAATCATCCAACGCTAAACCAGCAAAGAATTAACACATTAGATGATAACTCTAGGAATAATATATATGGAAAGGGAGTTCCAAAGCTAAAAAACCTTATCTCATCCGAAGATAATAGAGTGGTTCTCTATGCTCAAGATTCATTAAGAACAGATTACTTTGCTGTATATGAAATACCGGTAACAGATACATTCAAAAACACAACCGGCAAGAAAAAAATAAAGATAACGCTTACATTTGATCCTCCAGTAAGGCATACGAGAAAGGATTATCTCGGCTGCGAAATGAATTTCAGATTGATTCGTGGAAAGTCAGCGAATGAGGTTTTTGATTTTTTCAAAGTAAGGGGCGAGGATGGAATAACCTCAGAAATGTCGCAAAGCAATAATTGCGATCTTAAACCAGGGGCAAACTCAAGAGACTTTAGCACAGTTCAAACAGCATCAGTTACATATGAACGCGCCATGAAAAATTACGGCAACACGTATTATTTAGTTGTAAGATGTCAAGCTGGCTGGGCTGATTTTATCCAAACACAACGTTATGCCATTGTAGTAGAGATGACACATTCTCAGGATATAAATATTTATCAAACCATTCAGCAAAGGATCCAACCAAGAGTTCAACCAAGAATCCAAAACAGAAATCGCGTTTAATTATTTGATAGGCAACTCATGTTGCCTATCACTCCTAAATTAATACAAGTTAATTGTCTTTTGCGTAATCAAATGCTGATACAGACTCTTCACTATTCGCATATAAATAATCAGCCCACCACTGAACCATCAATCTACGCTCATCCAAGTGCTCAGAGGTATGGATGTAAGCAGCACGCACATTATTACGCTCAGAATGGCTTAGCTGACGTTCTATCGCGTCATCACTCCATAACCCGGACTCACCCAAAGCACCGCGTGCCATCGTCCTAAAACCGTGCCCATTTAGTATCGTATCCCATCGCACGCAGCGCATTATTCACCGTGTTTTCGCTCATGACTTTTTTGGGATCGTGGTCGCCGGGGAAAAGTCGCTCGTTATCACCACTTAGCTGTTTCAACCTCTCCAACAAGGGCAACGCCTGACGACTTAGCGGAACAATGTGCTCTTCTTTCATCTTCATCCCACGATGGGAATAACGTACACCTTCTATTTCTTTCCGCTTTGCAGGTATGCGCCAGCAAGCCTTATCAAAATCGAACTCATTCCAGCGAGCAAAACGCATCTCACTAGAACGTACAAAGGTAAGCAATGAAAGCTCTACAGCGATACGCGTCATCTGACGCCCACGGTAGGCACCAAGACGTGTAAGAAACTCTGGAAAACGGTGTGGAGGCAGAGCCGGATAATGTCGAGCCTTGGTTATCGTTAACGCTCCAGCCATATCAACGGCAGGGTTCGAATCGATATAATCGTTCTGGACAGCAAAACGCATGATAGCCGTAACACGCTGTTGTAGGCGCTGAGCAACATCGTGCTTGCCAGTGGCATCAACAACCTTGATCGGTGCTAAGAGATGGCTGGTTTTAAGACCACGAATATCAGCAGCGCCAATATACGGGAAAATATGCAGTTCCAGATAGCGGAGCACTCGCGAACGGTGATCCTCACTCCAGCGCTTGTTGCTGATATGCCATTCTCGGGCGATGGTTTCGAAAGTATATGCCCCTGCCGTTTCGGCCTGTGCTTCCTTCTGCTCGGCTTTTGGGTCTACTCCCTGCACCAGTAACCTTTTGGCCTCATCTCGTTTTCCACGAGCTTCGGCAAGGGTAACTGTCGGCCACACACCAAATGCTAAGCGATCTTCTTTTTTGTCATTAGGTCGTCGGTACTTCATGCGCCAGTATTTGGATCCCTTCGCGGTGATCTCAAGATACAAACCGCCACCATCGGCCATTTTGTAGGTTTTGTCTTTGGGCTTTGCGGTCTCGACTTGGCGGGCGTTGAGCTTCATTTTGGGGGCACATTTTCAATCGAAGTGTAGATGCCCCCAATTATGCCCCCACCGATACCCGGATTGCAACGGATGTGCTCGGACGGATTCAGACCAAAAAAAAAGCCTTTCGGCTTTAATTTTAGTAACTTACGGACTGTTACGGACGTTCTCGAACATACTAATGGTGCCGAAGGCCGGACTCGAACCGGCACGTATCTCTACGGTTGATTTTGAATCAACTGCGTCTACCGATTTCGCCACTTCGGCACTGCAAGTAGTATGCGGAAAACGGGTGCATTATACCTTTCAGCGATCCACGTGCAACACTTATCCGTGGTTCAATGAGTTAAGTGCTGAAAAAAGCGCCGATGGGCCATATTGAGCCATTATCTGCTACCGTCGCACAATCACTTCCCTTCAGTACCCTTGCACCCGCAGTTGTCACACACCACTCACAATCCCTTCCACTCGTAACATTATTTATCACAAGATTGTGTTCCTTCACCCTATCGCAAAGATAATAAATAACACATTGAAAAAATTCAATTTAAAAGCCTAAATGATGTCCTTTAACCATCATTGCATCTGTGACAACTATCGTTTATTTGTGAATTCAGATGGTTAAAAATTCAGCTCAATAACAAAAAATAACAACGCCTGTGCTGTGGTGCCCTGCCACTGTCAGCCCGGCAGAGGAGTACTGATGATCCCTTCCGAACGCCGTGATTTTATCTATCGCCACGTGCATGAATACCAACTGGCGGCTATCCCCGCGCTGGCCGAGCTGATGAGTGTCTCGCATATGACAGTGCGCCGGGATATCCGCGTGCTGGAGGAACAGGGCAAAGTGGTCAGCGTCAGTGGCGGTGTACGTCTGAGCGACACACTGCGCCAAGAACTGGCCTATAGCGAGAAGGCTCGGCTGCACCACCGTCACAAATGCGAGATAGGCAAATACGCAGCATCTCTGGTGGAAGATGGGCAGGTGGTGTATCTGGATGCCGGTACTACCACCTTCGAAATCGCCCGCAACCTGGCAGAGCGTTTCAACCTGACCATCGTCACCAACGATTTCTCCATCATCCAGCACCTGATGAATAAGCCGCAGCTGAACCTGTTTCACACCGGTGGTCAGGTCGACCAACGCAACTACTCTTGCGTCGGCAACAGCGCCGCCATGCTGCTGCACACGCTGAATATCGACATCGCCTTTATCAGCAGCAGCTCCTGGGATCTGGCACACGGCGTATCGACGCCGCACGAGGAAAAAGTGTTGGTCAAACAAGCGTTGCTGGAGGTTGCCCGCCGTCGGGTGCTGGTCTCCGATAGCAGCAAGTTCGGCAAATACGGCATGTTCCGCGTCTGCCCGCTGGAGGCACTCGACGATATCCTCTGCGATGCCGCGCTGCCGCCAGCCGTGCAGCAACAGCTCAGGGAACGTGGGCTACATCTACACAGCATCACCCTCTAATAACAGCTAACAACCACCCCCCCTACAGGGCAAAAGGATCACAACATGAAGATAATTATTACCGGCGGCGCGGGCTTTTTGGGCCAGCGGCTGGCCAAGGCGTTATTGCAAAACGAGAGTCCTCTTACCGTCAGTCAGTTGGTGCTGGCCGACATCCACCTGCCGCAAGCACCGGGCAATGACCCACGAGTGCGTTGCTTGGCGATCGATCTTACCGATCCGCAGGCAGCAAATAGCCTGATCGACAGCGGCTGTTCGGTGCTGTTTCACCTGGCGGCAATCGTCAGCAGCCACGCAGAGAATGATTTTGATCTCGGCATGCAGGTTAACTTCGATGCCACCCGCCACCTGCTGGAGGCTGCGCGCCAACATGCACCTGCGCTACGATTGATCTTCAGCAGTTCATTGGCGGTGTTCGGCGGTGAATTACCCCCAGTGGTAGATGATGGCTGTGCAGTCGCACCACAGTCCTCCTACGGCGCACAAAAGGCGATGTGTGAGCTACTGGTCAACGACTATACACGCAAGGGCTTTGTCGACGGCCGGGTGCTGCGCCTGCCGACCATCAGCGTGCGTCCGGGCAAACCGAATCAGGCCGCCTCGTCCTTCGCCAGCGGCATCATCCGCGAACCCCTGCAAGGGGAAATCGCCGTCTGTCCTGTCTCGCCGGAACTGCCACTGTGGCTCTCCAGCCCCGGGACGGTTGTGCGCAATCTCATCCACGCAGCTACCCTGCCCCTGAGCGCATTTGGCACAACTCACACCCTCAATCTACCCGGCATCAGCATCAAGGTGCAGCACATGTTAGATGCACTGCGCGAAGTGGCCGGTGAACAGGTCAGCGCCCGCGTTCGCTTTGAGAAAGACGAGCGCATCAACCGCATTGTCGCCGGTTGGCCCAGCAATTTTGATACGCAGCGCGCACTTGCTCTCGGCTTTAGCACCAATGAATCCTTCCAGCAGGTGATCCGTGCCTTTATCCGTAACGACATGTCGCAAGGAGAGGGTTGATTATGGCGCTCTATACTCCAATCATCGGGCTGGTGGTGGCCGTGTTTGTGCTGATTTTTCTGGTGCTACGTACCCGGGTGCATGCGCTGTTGGCGATGCTGATCGCCGCCTCTATCGCCGGTATCAGCGGCGGTCTGGGCGCGCTACAAACGGTAGAAGCCATCAGTAAAGGTTTCGGCTCTACGCTCGGCAGTATCGGCATTGTCATTGGTTTGGGGGTGATGATGGGCCGGGTGTTGGAAGTGTCCGGCGCCGCAGAGCAGATCGCCTACAGCTTTATCAAGTGGCTGGGCAAACGACGCGAGGAATGGGCGCTTGCCATCACCGGCTATATCGTCAGTATCCCGATCTTTGTCGACTCCGCTTTTGTGATCCTCTACCCGTTGGTGAAAGCGCTGGCAAAGAAAGGTAAACGTAACGTGCTGACGCTCGGTGTGGCATTGGCCGGGGGCTTAATCATCACTCACCATGCAGTGCCGCCAACGCCAGGTCCGCTCGGGGTAGCGGGCATTTTCGGGGTGGATATTGGGGCGATGATGCTGGCTGGGCTGGTGCTGGCGATCCCTTGCGTGATCGGCGTGGTGTTCTATGCCCGTTGGTTGGGTAAGCGCTACCCCGATTTTCAGCCGGCGGGGTTTGATGACGAACCGCAAGATTTACAGGCTGCGCACCAGCGTTATTTGGCGGAAAAAGAAGGTAAGCCGTTGCCGGGGCTGGGCTTATCGCTACTGCCGATTGTCGCGCCGATAGTACTGATTTTCATCAATGCGTTGAACAACATGCTGGCAAAAACCGACGGACTGAGCTGGCTGCCTGACAGCCTCTGGGGGCAAATGTTCGCCTTCCTCGGCGCGCCGATGATTGCACTGGCGATCAGCACACTGCTGGCGGTGTACACACTAATGCCGAAGGTTGACAAAAACACCACGCTGGAAAGGTTGGAGGAAGGGCTACAAACCGCAGGCATCATTCTGCTTGTGACCGGTGCCGGCGGTGCATTAGGGGCGGTGCTGCGCGAAAGCGGCGCAGGTACCCAGTTGGCCCAACACGTCGCTAATCTGCCGATCTCGCCGGTGCTGATCCCATTTGTGATCGCCACGCTGGTGCGGGTGATCCAGGGGTCTGGCACTGTAGCAATGATCACCGCCGCGTCCATCTCCGCCCCCATAATCAGCCAATTGCCAGGTATCAATATGCTGGCAGCCGCGCAGGCTGCCACACTGGGAGCGCTGTTCTTCAGTTATTTCAACGACAGCATGTTCTGGGTCGTTAACCGTATGATGGGGATCACCGATGTCCGTCAGCAGATGATGGTGTGGTCGGTACCTACCACGATTGCCTGGGCCATCAGCCTATGCGGCGTGGTGGTGCTGGACTGGGTGTTATAACCGCCAGAAACAGCAAGGGCGCAGTCATCGCTGGCTGCACCCTTCTCAATCAACGCTCTCGTTCCGCTACTTGCGTTTTAGCAGCATATACACACTGATCAACAAGAACAGTATGCTTGGCAGCAACGCGCCCAGTACCGGCGGCATGTTGTACACCAAACTCAACGGGCCGAATATCTGGTCCAATACATAGAACAGGAAGCCGAAGCTGATACCGGTCACCACGCGTACGCCCATCGGTACGCTGCGCAGCGGCCCGAAGATGAACGACAGTGCCATCAGCATCATCACCGCAACGGAAAGCGGCGAGAATACCTTGCTCCACATGTTCAGCTGATAGCGATTGGCTTCCTGGCCGCTCTGTTTCAGGTACTTCACATAGTTGTGCAAGCCACTGATGGAGAGTGAGGTTGGGTCCAGCGCGACCACACCCAGCTTGTCCGGGGTCAGGTTGGTTTTCCATTCGCCTGTCAGGGTTTGGGTGCCGGTGACCTGCTTTTCGTTGCTCAGGTCAGAGGTATCCACCTGCGAAAGCTTCCATACGCCGTCTTCAAAACTGGCGCTGGCGGCATAACGCACCGTCTCCAGCCTGCGCTGGTCGTTGAAGTGGTAGATATTCACGCCGGAAAGCTCTTTCTCGCCCGCAACACGTTCGATGTAGATAAAGTCAGTACCGTCTTTCGCCCACAGGCCGTTCTTGGTGGAAAGCAGCGAGCCGCCGTACATCTGCTGTGCACGGTAGTTGCGCGCCATCTGGTCGCCCTGCGGTGCTACCCACTCGCCAATCGCCATGGTCAACAGCACCAGCGGAATGGCGGTTTTCATCACCGATCCGGCGATCTGCATGCGGGTAAAACCAGACGCCTGCATCACCACCAGTTCACTGCGTGTCGCCAGTTGCCCCAGCCCGAGCAGTGCGCCCAGCAAGGCCGCCATCGGGAAGAAGATCTCGATGTCCTTCGGCACGCTCAGCAGGGTAAACATCCCGGCGCCCAGTGCCGTATAGTCACCCTGGCCCACTTTGCGCAACTGGTCGACGAACTTGATGATGCCGGAAAGCGACACCAGCATGAACAACGTCATGATGATGGTGTTGAAAATCGTCTTACCGATATATCGGTCTAAAACACCAAACATCAGGCCGCTCCTCTCAGGCGTGCGCGCAGCTTACGCATCGGCACGGTATCCCACAGGTTCAGCGCCAGCGCGAGCGCAAAGTACAGGGCGTTGACCAGCCAAAGCCACAGCATCGGGTCCAACTTGCCTTTACCGGCGTTAGAACGCAGCGAGGTCTGCAGCAGGAAGAATATCAAATACAGCAGGATAGCCGGCAGCATGCTCAGCACGCGGCCCTGTCGTGGGTTCACCACGCTGAGCGGCACGACCAGCAAGGCCATCAGTACCACAGACACAACCAGCGTCAGGCGCCAGTGGAACTCGGCAAGTGCGTCCGGATCGTCAGACTCCAGCAGCGTCTTCATCGACATCTGCTCGGCCTGATTACCGTCCACGGCGACCGCCCGGTGGCCGACCACCGCCTTGTAGTCGTTGAAGTCGGTAATACGGAAGTCACGCAGCATCGCAGTGCCTTCAAAGCGAGTGCCTTTATCCAGCGTCACCACCTGCGATCCATCCTTCAATTGGTTGATCTGGCCGTGTTCGGCCACCACCACGGATGGGCGTTGGTTGCCGTTCGGCCGCAGTTGCGCCAGAAACACATTGTTGAAGGTGCTGCCCTTAACGTTGCCGATAAACAGCACCGCGTTGCCGTCTTGCGAGGTCTTGAACTGCCCTTCTGCCAGCCCGGCAATGCTTGGGTTGGCTTTGGCCTCGGAAACCACCACGTCCTGATAGCGCGAGGCCCAGGGCCCGACCCAGAACACGTTGGCCGCCGCAATAACGGAGGTGAAAAGTGCCAATACCATGGCCGCGATGATCAGGGTGCGTTTACCCAGCCCGCAGGCATGCATCACGGTGATTTCGCTGTCGGTATACAGCCGCCCAAGCGTCATCAATAAGCCGAGAAACAGGCTTAACGGCAGGATTAGCTGCGCCATCTTCGGCACACCCAATGCGAGCAAAGAAAGAACTAAATTTGTCGGGACATCGCCGTCCACCGCATCACCTAACACCCTGACTAAGTTCTGACAAAAGAAGATCAGAAGCAGGATGAACAGGATAGCGATTTGGCTCTTTAGCGTTTCCCGTACCAGATATCTTATGATGATCACGCTTATTACGCCTGTGAAAACTTGTCTTTTTGCAGGAAAATCGATAGTTTCATCGCTAATCCGCCATTTATTCTCATCATATGGCAACAGACACAGCTAAAATAGTATTACAACATCTAGCATTTGGGTGTCCTATAGGAACTTGCTTATAGTCGCCAAAACAGAGCAATTTACGCCGTTCAGGTTAACATAGTTAGTTAACTCGATGGCCGGAGATCGTTACGGAGTGCGTCATTCTAGCCGTAGCGTCCGCCTTTGTCTTTAAGATTCAGGAGAGTGCATGGAGTTCAGTGTAAAAAGCGGTAGCCCGGAAAAACAGCGCAGTGCCTGTATTGTAGTCGGCGTTTTCGAACCGCGCCGCTTGTCCCCTATCGCAGAACAACTCGACAAAATCAGTGATGGTTATATCAGCGCTTTGCTGCGCCGTGGCGAACTGGAAGGTAAAGTCGGGCAGACGTTACTGCTGCACCATGTACCTAACATTCTCTCCGAACGCATCCTGTTAATTGGCTGTGGCAAAGAGCGCGAGCTCGATGAACGCCAATACAAACAGGTGATTCAAAAAACCATCAATACCCTTAACGATACCGGCTCCATGGAAGCGGTCTGCTTCCTGACTGAGCTGCACGTGAAAGGCCGTAACACTTACTGGAAGGTGCGTCAGGCGGTAGAAACCGCTAAAGAAACGCTTTACACCTTCGATCAGCTGAAAAGCAACAAAGTGGAGCCGCGTCGTCCACTGCGTAAAATGGTGTTCAACGTGCCGACCCGTCGTGAACTCACCAGCGGTGAACGTGCGATCCAGCACGGTCTGGCGGTGTCTTCAGGCATTAAAGCCGCGAAAGATCTCGGCAATATGCCGCCGAACATCTGTAACGCCGGTTATCTGGCTTCGCAGGCTCGTCAACTGGCGGACGCTTTCAGCACCAACATCACCACCCGCGTCATCGGCGAACAACAGATGAAAGAGTTGGGGATGAACGCCTATCTGGCGGTTGGTGCAGGTTCGCGCAACGAGTCATTGATGTCGGTGATGGAATATAAGGGCAATCCGAACCCAGATGCTAAGCCGATCGTGCTCGTGGGTAAAGGGTTGACCTTCGATGCTGGCGGCATCTCGATCAAACCTGCCGATGGCATGGACGAGATGAAGTACGACATGTGTGGTGCAGCCACCGTGTACGGCGTGATGCGTGTGGTGGCAGAACTCAACCTGCCGCTGAACGTGATCGGCGTGCTGGCCGGTTGTGAAAACATGCCGGGCGGCAGCGCTTATCGTCCGGGCGACGTGCTGACCACCATGTCCGGTCAGACCGTCGAGGTGCTGAACACCGACGCCGAAGGCCGCCTGGTGCTATGCGACACCCTGACCTACGTCGAGCGTTTCGATCCAGAGCTGGTGATTGACGTTGCCACCCTGACCGGTGCCTGCGTGATCGCGTTGGGCCACCACATCACGGGCCTGATGTCGAACCACAACCCGCTGGCGCACGAACTGATCGGCGCGTCCGAACAGGCCGGCGACCGCGCGTGGCGCTTGCCGATGTCCGACGAGTACTACGAGCAGCTGGACTCCAACTTTGCCGATATGGCGAACATTGGTGGCCGTCCAGGTGGTGCTATCACCGCAGCCTGCTTCCTGTCGCGCTTTACCCGCAAGTACAGTTGGGCGCACCTGGACATCGCCGGCACCGCCTGGCGTTCCGGCAAGGCCAAAGGGGCCACCGGTCGCCCGGTCGCGCTGCTGGCGCAGTTCCTGTTGAACCGTGCAGGCCTGAACGGCGACGATTAAATCTGAGCGGTAATTCAGGTATAATCCCTCAAGGGTACAGCATGCTGTACCCTTGTATTTTTAGTAATGGTGCGCAATTTTATAAACCCGATAGCTTTCGAGTTGCAGCAAGGCGGCAACCGAGAGAATCCCCAGGAGCTTACACCGGTAAGTGACTGGGGTGAGGGAGGGCAGCCAACACAGCTGCAGCTTGAAAGATGAAGGGGTTATATGAAGCAGGCAACGTTCTATCTTATCGAACACGCGGAACCGGCAGGTGCGCTCAGCGCGCATGAGGCCGTGGCCTGCGCCGTTGCTGCCAACGGCTTCCGTTCCGGCAAACGGGTGTTGATCGCCTGCGAAAGCCAGGAACAGGCCCAACGGCTGGACGAAGCGCTATGGCAGCGCGATCCGCACCAGTTCGTGCCACACAACCTGGCCGGTGAAGGCCCGCATTATGGCGCCCCGGTTGAACTGTGCTGGCCCGGCAAACGCGGCAACGCCCCGCGTGACCTGCTGATTGCCCTGCTGCCGCAGTTTGCAGATTTTGCTACTGCTTTCCATGAAGTGGTAGACTTCGTCCCATACGAAGACACCTTAAAACAGTTGGCGCGCGACCGATATAAAGCTTATCGCAGCGTCGGCTTCCATCTGACCACGGCCACGCCGCCAACTCACTGAACAACGATATAAAATGGAAAAGACAAACAGTCACCTCGATACCGCCTACGACCCGAAAGAGATCGAACAGAAGCTGTACGATCACTGGGAAAACCAGGGTTACTTCAAGCCAAATGGTGATACCAGCCAGGAAAGCTTCTGCATCATGATCCCGCCGCCGAACGTCACCGGCAGCCTGCACATGGGCCACGCCTTCCAGCAGACCATCATGGACACCATGATCCGTTACCAGCGCATGCAGGGCAAAAACACCCTGTGGCAAGCCGGTACCGATCATGCTGGTATCGCCACCCAGATGGTGGTTGAGCGCAAGATCGCCGCAGAAGAAAACAAAACCCGCCATGACTATGGCCGCGATGCGTTCATCGACAAAATCTGGCAGTGGAAGGCAGAATCCGGCGGCACCATCACCCGTCAGATGCGCCGTCTGGGCAACTCCGTGGACTGGGAGCGCGAGCGCTTCACCATGGATGAAGGCCTGTCCAACGCGGTACGCGAAGTGTTTGTTCGTCTGCACAAAGAAGATCTGATCTACCGTGGCAAGCGTCTGGTGAACTGGGATCCGAAACTACGCACCGCCATCTCCGATCTGGAAGTGGAAAACCGCGAATCCAAAGGCTCCATGTGGCACCTGCGCTATCCGCTGGCCGACGGTGCCAAAACCGCCGAGGGCAAAGATTACCTGGTGGTCGCCACCACCCGTCCGGAAACCGTGCTCGGTGATACCGGCGTAGCGGTAAACCCGGAAGACCCGCGCTACAAAGATTTGATCGGCAAAGAAGTTATTCTGCCGCTGGTTGGCCGCCGTATCCGCATCGTCGGTGATGAACACGCCGATATGGAAAAAGGCACCGGCTGCGTGAAAATCACCCCGGCGCACGACTTTAACGACTACGAAGTCGGTAAACGTCACGGCCTGACGATGATCAACATCCTGACTTTCGACGGCGATATCCGTCAGGAAGCGGAAGTGTTCAACACCCTGGGCGAAATCTGCACCGACTACTGCAACGAGATCCCGGCCCAGTTCCGTGGTCTGGAGCGCTTCGCGGCGCGTAAAGCGGTCGTCGCCGCCTTTGAAGAATTGGGCCTGCTGGAAGAAATCAAGCCACACGACCTGACGGTGCCTTACGGTGACCGCGGCGGCGTGGTGATCGAACCTATGCTGACCGACCAATGGTACGTGCGTACCGCTCCGCTGGCGAAAGTCGCGGTGGAAGCGGTTGAGCAAGGCGAGATCCAGTTCGTGCCGAAGCAGTACGAAAACATGTACTTCAGCTGGATGCGCGACATTCAGGACTGGTGTATCTCGCGTCAGCTGTGGTGGGGTCACCGTATCCCGGCCTGGTACGACGTGAACGGCAAAGTCTATGTTGGCCGCAGCGAAGAAGAAGTGCGTAGCGAGAATAACCTGGGCCCTGACGTGGTGCTGAACCAGGACGAAGACGTGCTGGACACTTGGTTCTCTTCCGGCCTGTGGACCTTCTCCACCCTGGGCTGGCCAGAGCAAACCGACGCGCTGAAAACCTTCCACCCGACCAGCGTGATGGTCAGCGGCTTCGACATCATCTTCTTCTGGATTGCGCGCATGATCATGCTGACCATGCACTTTATGAAAGATGAAAACGGTAAGCCACAGGTTCCGTTCAAGACTGTCTACATGACCGGCCTGATCCGCGATGACGAAGGGCAGAAAATGTCCAAGTCGAAGGGTAACGTGATCGACCCGCTGGACATGGTTGACGGCATCTCGCTGGAAGACCTGCTGGAAAAACGCACCGGCAACATGATGCAGCCACAGCTGGCGGAAAAAATCCGCAAGCGCACCGAAAAGCAGTTCCCGAACGGTATCGAACCGCACGGTACCGACGCTCTGCGCTTCACCCTGGCGGCGCTGGCTTCTACCGGCCGCGACATTAACTGGGACATGAAGCGTCTGGAAGGCTACCGCAACTTCTGTAACAAGCTGTGGAACGCCAGCCGCTTTGTGTTGATGAACGCAGAAGGCCAGGACTGTGGCTTTAACGGCGGCGAGAAAGTGCTGTCGCTGGCGGACCGCTGGATCCTGGCTGAATTCAACCGTACGGTGAAGGCATACCGCGAAGCGCTGGACACCTACCGCTTCGATCTGGCGGCCAACATTCTGTACGAGTTCACCTGGAACCAGTTCTGTGACTGGTATCTGGAGCTGACCAAGCCGGTCGTGACTAACGGCAGCGAAGCGGAACAGCGCGGCACCCGCCATACGCTGATCACCGTGCTGGAAGCCCTGCTGCGCCTGGCGCACCCGGTGATCCCGTTCATTACCGAAACCATCTGGCAGCGCGTGAAAACCCTGACCGGCGAAACCGCAGACACTATCATGCTGCAGCCGTTCCCAGAGTACGACGCCGCGCTGGAAGATACGCAAGCGCTGAACGATCTCGAGTGGATCAAGCAGGCGATCACCGCGGTGCGTAACATTCGTGCCGAGATGAACATCGCCCCGAGCAAACTGCTGGAAGTGCTGCTGCGCAACTGCAATGCAGACGCAGAGCGCCGCGTGCAGGAGAACCAGAGCTTTATTCAGCGTCTGGCACGTCTGGAGTCGATCACCCTGCTGCCTACCGGTGACAAAGGCCCGTTATCTGTCACCAAACTGGTGGACGGTGCCGAGCTGCTGATCCCTATGGCCGGCTTTATCGATAAGGACGCCGAGATCGCGCGTCTGTCGAAAGAGATGAGCAAGCTGGATGCAGAAATCGCTTCGATCGAAGGCAAGTTGTCTAACGAAGGCTTTGTGGCGCGTGCGCCAGAAGCCGTAGTCGCCAAAGAGCGCGAACGTCTGACTGCCTGCAAAGAAGGCAAAGTGAAGCTGCAGGAACAGCAGGCAACCATCGCCGCGCTGTAATCTGTCGGTTCACTGCAACAGCTGAAAACAGCGGGGATTTCCCCGCTGTTTTAGGTTGCTGACAAAGCAGGAAAAAGCGTGGTTTTTCCTGCTTTGTGGTGAGCAGCCGAAAATCAATAAATTGATTTTCCTGATTTTTATTTATCGGCCTCTACTCGCTCTGGGTAGGAATGAGGTTTGTCATAAGTCTGAAACAGCGGGGATTTCCCCGCTGTTTTTTTATCGCCGTTGCATCTGGCCCGCTTAAGATGTTATTACAAAGGCTACCCTATAGCTTTCAAGTTGCAGCTAGGTGAGCGAGTGCAGGTAACAACGCTGCAACTTGAAAGATGACGGGTATATTAATGCTGCATGGACGCCGCCGGGATAAAACTCCGGCGCGTTTTTGTCTGCAACAAAAATGAAATTTCGGAACCACTAAGGTTCTTTTTATGGCGAGTGTAAACATGACAACAGCAACCCCAGTACGTCTTCTGGTGCGCCCAATAACGGCTGACGATAATGCCGCTATTGCCAATGTCATTCGCGAAGTCTCTGCCGAACACGGTTTGACGGCGGACAAAGGCTATACCGTTTCCGACCCCAATCTGGACGTCTTGTATCAGCTCTACAGCCTGCCTCGCAGCGCTTATTGGGTGATAGAAGTCGACGGCCAGATTGCCGGGGGTGGCGGTGTTGCGCCGCTGCAGGGCGGTGACGTGGATATTTGCGAATTGCAGAAAATGTATTTCCTGCCAATTTTACGTGGCCAGGGCTTGGCAAAACGCCTGGCGCTGCAGGCACTGGAGTTCGCCCGTCAACAGGGTTTCCGCTGTTGTTATTTAGAAACCACCGCCAGTCTGACCCAGGCTATCGGCCTGTATGAGCATTTGGGCTTTGAGCATATCGACCAGCCGATGGGCACCACCGGCCACGTCGACTGCGAAGTCACCATGCTGAAGACACTGTAATCTTGCTACTGCGCCCGCGGTAATAACGGGCGCAGCATGCAGCGCCCCTACTGGGATCGCACCCTCTCCGTCACCCCGCCCTTGATAGCCAACTCAATCTGGCTCAGCACCAGGCTGGTCAGGTAGGATACGGCAATTAACAATAGTAGGATCAGCAGCGTATAGCGTGGCGCAAAGATCAGCTTCTGGGTAAAGTAATAGCAATAGAAGCTGTGGGTCAGCCACATGTACATCGAATGCCTACCCAACTCGCCCACCACCCGGTTCACCCAACTGCCCAGGCCATCTGCCGTATTCATCAGCGCAATAATAAACAGCGGCGTCACCAGCAGCAGCCCAGGATTATGGGCGACGATAAATACCGCCACCGTCACCATCAGCAAGATCAGCGGATGGGTACGGCTCAGGGCCGCAATCAGTTTCACCAGCCACGAGCTCGGCGCCATTTTCTGGCTACGGCCAAACACCATACCGAAGCCAAACGGCAGCAACCAGGTGCAATATTCGATCAACACCTCGGGTGCCCAGTCAACATACTGCAGCCCCTTGCCGCACAGCGCCGCCAGAAACAGCAGCCCCAGCAACGGGCCAATATTCAGCCGCGATAACAACGGCAAAGAAAGCACATACAACACGTAGAGTTTAAAGAACCACCACTCGCTGTTATAAGTGGATTTTATGCCCATCAGGTTTTCGAAAAACAGCGACGGCGACAGAGAATATCTTTCGCCCGGAAAGAAAATGATGCCAATTGGCACAAAGATAAACAGCACTATCCAATAGCTGATATATAAGTTCTTCAGCTTGCCCCAGATATATTTAAACGTAACTTCTTTTTTTAGCGAGAACCCGTAGCCGGATAAAAACAGGAACATCGACACGCAAATCTTGCCGAACAGGCCAACAAACATCTCAATATCGACACTGTTAACAATATGATAAATCGGGATATCCGGGCTAATACGGCTTGGGTAGGCAAACAGGTGGTGGATTAACATCAGAATGATGGCAATCCCTTTTAAATAATTAGATTTATTAATCGAAATTTCCATATTTCTTAATATCTTATCCGATAATAGATTGGGGCATCATATAGCAGCATTTTTGCTCTGACACTCTCTTTCCTGCTCGGATAAGTCTCATAATTAATATTCCTTTAAGAAACAATGCGCCCTTTGTTTATATCACGCATTTTTTCCCTTCAGCCTGTACCCGCAGAAAAATGACAACAAAAAATTAACATGATTACGTTATTTTTTATCCATAAAAATCATTAACATGATAGAAAATAAAAATATTTTTTGTGATATTTATTAACAAATTAATGATTACAAATTGACCTGCCGCCCGCTTGCGCTACTCTGCCAACATCGGCTCATGCCGCAATCGCACAGGGAGCAGTCATGTCGGAAAACGCTTTTGATTACATCATTGTCGGTGCCGGTTCTGCCGGCTGTGTACTGGCGGCGCAGTTGATCCGCCGCACCCAGGCGCGGGTACTGCTGCTGGAAGCCGGCGGCGACGACAATAACCTGTTCATCAAGATGCCGGCCGGCGTGGCGAAGATCATCGCCAAAAAAAGCTGGCCGTATGAAACCGAGCCGGAGCCGCATGCCAATAATCGCCGCATGCAGATAGCCCAGGGCAAGGTGTTGGGCGGCAGCAGCTCGGTCAACGGCATGATCTATATTCGCGGCCAGCGACAGGATTACGACGAGTGGGCCGAACGCTATGGCTGCGTCGGCTGGGGCTATCAGGACGTACTGCCCTACTTCAAACGCGCCGAGGCCAACGAAAGCCTGTCGGATAGCTATCATGGTGGCGAGGGGTTGCTGCCGGTCAGCGAGAACCGCTACCGTCACCCGCTCAGCATGGCGTTCATCCGCGCCGGTCAGGAGCTTGATCTGCCCTATCGCAACGATTTCAACGGCGACAGCCAGCACGGCGTCGGTTTCTACCAAACCACCACCCACAACGGCGAACGCGCCAGCACCGCACGCACTTATCTGAAAGCCGTACGAAATGAACAACGGCTGGTGGTGAAACTGAATGCGCTGGTACACCGGGTGGTATTCGACAACAACGTCGCTACTGGCGTGGTGTATAGCCAAAGCGGCGGTGCCGAGGTCACGGCCCATGCAGCCCAGGAAGTGATCCTCAGCGCCGGCGCGGTAGGATCGCCGAAAATCCTGATGCTGTCCGGCATCGGGCCACGCGAACACCTGCAACAGTTGGGTATCGAACCGCTGGCAGATCTGCCGGTCGGCAAGAACTTTCACGATCACCTACATATGTCGATCAACGTCAGTACCCACGAGCCGATCAGTTTGTACGGTGCCGATCGCGGCCTGCAGGCGCTACGCCACGGCAGCCAATGGCTGGCGTTTCGCAGCGGCGTATTGAGCTCCAACGTGCTGGAAGGGGCCGCCTTCACCGACAGCCTGGGCGACGGCCGGCCGGACGTGCAGATCCACTTCCTGCCGATGCTCGACAGCTGGGACGAGGTGCCCGGTGAACCGCTGCCCAATATCCACGGCTTCACGCTCAAGGTTGGCTATCTGCAACCCAAGGCGCGCGGTGAAGTGCTGCTCCGCAGCCGCGATCCCAAAAATCCGGTGAAGCTGCACGCCAACTATCTGGGTCATCCGGAAGATCTGGCCGGCAGCGTACGCGCGGTGAAGTTCGGCCTGCGTTTTCTACAAACCGCCGCCCTCAAACCGCTCATCAAAGATCTGCTGATGCCACAGCCGGAGTGGCTGAATGACGAAGCGCAACTGGAGGAGTTCGTGCGTAACTTCTGCAAAACGGTGTATCACCCGGTGGGCAGTTGCCGCATGGGCCAATCCCCGCAGGACTCGGTGACGGATTTACAACTACGGGTACACGGATTTGAACGGTTGCGGGTGATCGACTGCTCGGTGATGCCACAGGTGCCCAGTGGCAATACCAATGCGCCGACCATCATGCTGGCGGAAAAAGCGGTGGATTTGCTGCTGGGCGCGCCGGAATAAAATTATCCACAGGCGCACGGCAATCAGGCGATGGCAGGCACGCCGCTGTGGAAGCGGAATTCGCTGTCCGGGGTTTGGATCAGCGCCGCTTCTATGCGGCCAAAGTGGGCCACCCGCTCGCTGATATCGCCACCGGCTATCTGTTCGGCCAATGTCAGGTAGTCCTGGTAATGACGCGCCTCGGAGCGCAGCAACGAAACGTAAAAGCGGTTTAGTTCGTCGTCCAGGTGCGGTGCCAGGCGGGCGAAACGTTCGCAGGAACGTGCTTCGATATAAGCGCCGCAAATCAGTTTATCAATCAGCGTGGCTGGATCGTGGGTGCGGATCTCACGGATCATACCTTTGGCATAGCGACTGGCAGTGATTTTCTTATACGGGATCTGCCGTGCCAGCATGATCTCCAGCACCTGCGAAAAATGATGCAGTTCTTCTTTGATCAGCAGCACCATTCTGTCCGCCAGATCCTGGCCGTAGGCCGAGCCATTTTTTGGCAGGATCTTGCGGGTGAAATTGTTCTGCTGGAACAGCGCTTCCGGCAGGCCCTGCGCTTCATGCAAAAATGCCTCGTAGGGCCTGAGTAACGCCAGCAGCGCGTCACCGCTCTCCTTGTCAGCCACGTAGCGGCGGATCAGCCACATGCCGGTCTGTGCGGCTTTTAGCTCGCAAACCATATGGTCAGTCAGCAACAGCGGCAGGTTTTCCGGGCGGCGCGCAGCGTCAATCCAGGCGTCTGGGGTTTCACAGTGCAGGAAGTTTAAAATCGGGGCTAGCAGGGATTGGTATTTCATGTGTTCTTATCAGGGGCCAACGGATGTTGGCCCACAGAGTTAATTAATGGCGTTTACCGTCGTCGTCTTCGTCGATGAAGTCACCTTCTTCTTCATCATCGTCACCTTCTTCACCGTTCGGATCTTCGAAGTAGGTGCCCCAGCCGTCGTAGTTAACGCCGCAACGTGCCGCCAGCGCCACCAGTTGCTCGACCTGAGCGTCGATCACTTCGGCGTTCAGACCCACTTCGCTGATCACGTCACAACACATCACCAGGCTACCGTCTTCCACTTCCAGCTCTTCGGCGTCAGTCACTTCAAAGCCTAACTTGAAGGCTTCGACAGCGGCTTTCTCCAGCACTTCAAACTTTTCGGCAGAGAGATGGTGTTCGATGGTGTAGAGCGCCTCTGGATCGCTGCCGTCTTCCAGCAGTTCTTCGATGATCAGGCGGGTCTCTTCACGTTGTTCGTCTAGCTGTTCGCTGTTTGCCATGCCTATATCCTCAAGTCAAATGGCCTGTATTGCGCCTATTTTCACATACCGTCGGCATTGCTTCCACGATAAACGTGAAAGATTTCCACTGCGGGGTTGAATTTGAATATTCATACATATAAAGTGAATTTAAATTCAATTTGAGAGGTAAGGATATACGCCTATGAGTAGCATAAACCCGTTCTACAAACGTCACTTCCTGAGGTTAATGGATTTCACCCCGGCACAACTGCAGGCGCTGCTGAAACTGTCGGCCGATTTGAAGCAGGCCAAGAAGCAAGGCAAGGAAGTACGCCACCTGCAGGGCAAAAACATCGCGCTCATCTTCGAAAAAGACTCGACCCGTACCCGATGCTCTTTCGAAGTTGCCGCTTTCGATCAGGGTGCTCAGGTCACCTATCTCGGCCCGAGCGGTAGCCAGATTGGCCACAAGGAATCGATGAAAGACACCGCCCGCGTGCTGGGCCGGATGTATGACGGTATTCAGTACCGCGGTTACGGCCAGCATCTGGTGGAAACCCTGGCCCAGCATGCCGGCGTGCCGGTGTGGAACGGGCTGACCAATGAGTTCCACCCAACCCAATTGCTGGCTGACTTGCTCACGGTGCAGGAACAACTGCCGGGCAAGCCGCTGAGCGAGGTGAAGTTCGCCTACCTCGGCGATACCCGCAACAATATGGGCAACACTCTGCTGGAAGCCGCCGCACTGGCGGGGATGGATTTGCGTCTGGTGGCTCCGAAGGCCTGCTGGCCGCAGCCGGAGCTGGTGGCAGAGTGTCAGGCATTAGCCAAACAGACCGGGGCCAAGATCACCCTGACCGAGGATATTGCCGAAGGGGTGAATGACGCGGACTTCCTGTACACCGACGTATGGGTGTCGATGGGCGAACCGAAAGAAACCTGGCAGGAGCGGATCGCGCTGCTGAAACCCTATCAGGTCAATATGGCGATGGTGAAACTGACAGGTAACCCGAACGTCAAATTCCTGCATTGCCTGCCGGCATTTCACGACGACCAAACCACCCTCGGCAAACAGATGGCGGAACAATACGGACTGCACGGCGGCATGGAAGTTACCGATGAAGTGTTCGAGTCCGCGCACAGCGTGGTGTTCGATCAGGCGGAAAACCGTCTGCACACCATCAAGGCGGTGATGGTCGCCACCCTGAGCGAAACATTTTAATCTGCATTGCCGGGGCGCAGTGATCCAGCACGCTGCGTCCCCCCGCCTTTTCCGTCTAATATATTTTAAGCATATCAAAGAGCCGATTGGCCTTTGTCAGCCGCCGACAAAGACTCTACCGTGGCATTCTGGCGGCGAAAACGCCGTTTATCACCATCGCCCAGGCGTTGCAGGCCAGCTTTGCCGAGGGCGGTGTGAAACTGGAACTGCTGCCGGCCACCGGTAGTCAGGTCTATTCACGGGTGCGCGCCCGCCAGCATCAGGCCGCTATCCGTTTGTGGATCCCGGACTATTTCGACGCCCACTCCAATGCCAGCGCCTTCGCCTATAACGACGGCAAGACCAGCACGGTCGCAGGCCTCAACGGCTGGCAGATCCCACAGTTGAACCAGCAAACGCTGGCGGCGGTGGCCGAAGCCGATCCCGCCAAGCGCACCGCGCTGTACACTACCATGCAGCAAGAACTGCAACGCAACTCGCCGTATGTGTTTATCAGTCAGGCAAAAACCGAAGTGGTGCTGCGCGATAACGTCAAAAGCTATCAACAGGGTCTGAATGCCGACATGGTCTATTACGATCGCATCAGCAAATAAGGAGCAGCAAAGGAAGCGTCTTTAAGCGCGGGGATATGAAGAGGCGGCCAATGCCGCCTTAGGTTGCTGACAAAGCAGGAAAAAGCGTGGTTTTTCCTGCTTTGTGGTGAGCAGCCGAAAATCAATAAATTGATTTTCCTGATTTTTATTTATCGGCCTCTACTCGCTCTGGGCAAGAATGAGGTTTGTCATCAGTCTGAGGCGGCCAATGCCGCCTCTTCTTGCAATGCAACAAACAATGAAACCATCACAAGTCATGACAGTTTCATTACCCACTAGCGGGCAATGCGTGCAGCGTTATAGCAGGTGAGATCCACTTCAACTTTGCAATCCACCACTAAATCGGCCACCGCGCAGATACGCGCCGGGGGATGCGCGGAAAAAAACTCACGGAACACTTTATTGAATGACTGGAAGTAACGGGCATCGGTCAGAATGACCTTAACGTGCACCACGTCCTCCAGGCCATATCCCGCTTCCTGCATAATATCCAGGCAGTTTTGGATCGCCAGGCGCGATTGCTCGATAATGCCGCCCTCCACCACTTCACCGTCTTTCATCGGTGTCTGGCCGGAGATATACAGCCAACCACCAGCTTCTACCGCTCTGGAAAAGGGCAGGTGTTGCCCCCCCGTGCCGGTGCCACCATCAATACCGTATCTTTTGATTGTCATACCTTGCTCCTGTCGATTTATTTGCCCTGGCGGCACAAAAACCGCCCGGCGCGCAGGCCGGTCACGGCCTGATGTTGATAACTTAGTACGCCGTTCACCCACACCGCGTCAATCCCGGCGGCCGGTTGTTGGGGCTGGCTGAACGTCGCGCTGTCTTTCACTTTCAACGCATCGAACAATACCAGATCGGCGTAGTACCCCATTTTGATCAGCCCACGCTGCGGCAGTTGATAGCGCGCTGCGGACATGCCACTCATTTTGTGTACCGCCACGGTCAGGGGGAACAGTCCTTCGTCACGGCTGTAATGACCCAGCACGCGCGGGAAGGCTCCCCACAGGCGCGGATGCGGCATCGGATCGTTCGGCAGGCCATCCGACCCCACCATCGTCAACGGATAACTCAACACCCGGCGTACATCCTGCTCGTCCATATTGTAATAAATCGCCCCCGCTGGCATCAGCCGCCTGCCGGCCTCATGCAGGCTCATTGACCAGGCCCCGGCGATGTCCCGCAAGGATTGCCCCGCCATCTCCGGGTGCGTTTCAGACCAGGTGATGACGATATCGAACTCATCGGTGATCTGTTTTAAATCCAGTGTCGATGAACTGGCGGAATAAGGGTAACAGTCGCAGGACACGTCCTGCGTCTGGCGCACCTTGTCGAACAGCTTGAGCGTTTCCTGCGTGCGGCCCCAGTTTTTGGCCCCGGCGCATTTATGATGCGAAATCACTACCGGCACCCGGCCGTGGCGGCCAATGCGGAAGGCCTCATCCATCGCCTCGAGGATAGGTTCAAACTCCGAGCGCAAATGGGTGGTGTAAATTCCCTGCTCACCCGCCAGCTCTTCCGCCAGTGCCATCACCTCTTGCGTGGGGGCAGAGAACGCCGAGGCATAGGCCAGGCCGGTGCTCAACCCCAACGCACCCTGTTGCAATGCCATGCGTAACTGCTCACGCATGGCGCCGATTTCCTCGGCATTAGCCGGGCGAAACAGGTCGTCCATCTGGTTACTGCGCAGCGTGGTGTGCCCGATCAGCGTCGCCACATTCACCGCCGGTGTGACGGCCTCGACCTGCTGACGATAATCGGCAATCGTTGGGTAAACGAAATGCTCTTTTTCCCCCAGCAGGTTCATCGGGTCGGGCACGCTGGTTTTAATCACCGCCCCGGCGGCGCTGATGCCGCAGTTGCCGACAATCACCGTTGTCACCCCCTGGGATATCTTCGGCAGCATCTCGGGCATGCGGATCACGTTGGTGTCGTCGTGAGTATGTACGTCGATAAATCCTGGCGACAATACCCGTTCGCGCCCCTCTATCACCACCTCGGCGTCAGCCTCGATGACAGGCGCAATCGCCGCGATGCGGTCGTCTTTGACCGCAACATCCGCCCGATACTGTGGCCCGCCGCTGCCGTCGATCACCGTGACATTTTTAAACAGATACTGATACCGCATGAATCATCATCCTTCCGTTAGGGTCTGTGGGATCCGGCTCAGTCACCCAGCGGCTGCCGATCGGCCCCCCCGCGATGGCTGTCCAGCGCCAACTTGATGCGGCGTAGCCGATCCCTGGACTGGCGTTTATTCGCTATGGCCAGCGCTGTCGCCAGCACGTCCACCATCGCCAGCATGGCGTAGCGCGAGCTGCTGGGTTTGTAGATGTAATCATTTTCCTGCACCACCAACGCCAGCAGCACGTCAGCCTGCGCCGCCAGTGGCGTTCCGGCAGGGGCAATCGCCACCACTTTAGCTCCGTACTGGCGGGCGATGGCGGCACTTTCCACCACTTCCTGCGTGTAGCCGCCCAGTGACAGCGCCACGATCACATCCTGCCTGCTCACCGCCGCCGCCATCATGCGCACCAGCAAGCCATCACTCTGTGCCGTCACCGGTAACCCCAGACGAAACAGCCGGTGCTGTACTTCAGCGGCACAAATGGTCGAGCCGCCGCCCATGCCAATGGCCAGAATTTGCCGCGCGTCGCTGAGCCACTCCACCGCCTTGGCCAGCGCGGCGTCATCGAGGGTCCGCCGATTAATATTCAGGACATTGATAATGCTTTCATAAATCCCCTGAATTCCTTCAAGGTCCGGCTCTTCGTGAATGAAACGTTGCCCCACCGCCAACGACTGCGCCAGCTTGACCTTAAGGTCCCGCACGTCCCGGCAACCCAGCGTTTTGGCGAAGCGCGTGATCGAGGCCTGGCTAACGTTGGCCTGCCGGGCCAATTCGGCAATCGGCAGGGCGGTCACCGTCTCCGCATCATCCAGAATGAATTGTGCGATACGTTTTTCGGTGCTGCTCAGCTCAATAAAACGCTCCGTAATGCGCGAGATAATGTCGATTTCAACACCCATCGCCTGACCTCATAGTGGTTAAATTTTGTCATTTACAATGCAAGAAAACAGTGGAAGACTACACAAAAAACAGTTCTAAAAATGATACTTTGTACCCAACTCACAATAATTAATATTTAAAAATCATTTAAATCAATAATTTTAGTAACGATACTCATTTCAAAAAAGATAGAGCACCTAAAGGATAATGTTATGAAATACCAAACAGATTTCACCGTTACCCACAAGGCCGCCGTGATGCACAGCGCCCCGAACGGTCCGGCTAACCTGCTCAATGAAGATGTCTGCCTGCCGGCCGCCGCCATCAAGCGCAGCAGCCTGGAAAACAATATTACCTGGATGCAAAACTATGCCGATGCGCGCGGCGTCTCTTTAGCCCCACACGGTAAAACCACCATGACGCCGTGGATCTTCCAGCGTCAGGTAGCGCAAGGGGCCTGGGCCATTGGCGTCGGCTCCGCCTGGCAGGCAAAAGTGGCCATGGAAGCCGGCGTACCCCGGGTATTGATGGCGAACCAACTGGTCGGTAAGGCCAATATGCAACTGATCGCCGAACTCAAGGCACAGCACCCCGCTAGCGGTTTCTTTTGCTGTATCGACAGCCTGAACAATGCGCAAACTCTCGCGGCCTTTTTCAGCCAGCGCGGGCAAACGCTGGATGTGTTGGTGGAGTTAGGGGTCCCCGGCGGGCGCTGCGGTTGCCGCAGCGTGGCGCAGGCGCAGCAGCTGGCACAGGAGATAGCCGCGCTGCCGGGTTTGCGTCTGCACGGTATCGAGCTGTATGAAGGCGTGATGCACGGCGACGACGCCCAGAGCAAAATCGAACAATTCCTGCGTGAAGCCGCTGGGCTGCTGCGCAGGCTACACCAGCAAGGTTTGTTGAACGTTGAGCAACCGATCCTGACCGGTGCCGGTTCCTCCTGGTATGACGTGGTTTGTAACGTCTGGAGTGAAGAGGCGCTGCCGGCAAACTGTCGCGTGGTGATCCGCCCCGGCTGCTACATCACCCACGATCAGGGAATTTACCAGGACGCGCAAAATGCGGTGTTGGCCCGTGACAGCTACGCCTGTGATTTGGCGGGGGAATTAACCTCGGCACTGGAACTGGTGGCGCTGGTGCAATCAGTGCCTGAGCCGGGCCGGGTTATCGTCAACTTCGGCAAACGAGATGCCGCCTTCGACGCCGGTCTGCCGCAACCGATAGCCCATTACCGCAACGGGGTTCGCCAGCAAAGCGACACGCAGCACCTGATAACCCATGGCATCATGGATCAGCACGCCATGTTAAGCTGCCCGGCGGAGTTCCCGGTGCAGGTCGGTGATATTCTGGTGTTCGCCACGTCTCACCCGTGTTTGACCTTTGATAAATGGAAAACACTGTTTTTGATTGACGATAATTACAACGTTATAGAAACCATTGAGACATTTTTCTGATAACGGAAAAGGAAGCCTGATGAATAACCTGCCCACCGACAGTCTTTTATCGGTGCAGAATCTTTCCCTGGCCGGCCCAGGGAAAGCCCTTATCGGCCATCAAACCCCGGCAGCGCTCCCGCTCTATTGCCTTGCGCTGGCGATCGCTGGATGGCCTGCTGGCGGGCGTATTGGGCGCCATACTGCTCTCTGCCAGCGATCTGCTCAGCCGAGTCATTACCGCGCCACAGGAACTGCCTATCGGCATTATTACTGCCGGTCTCGGTGGTATTTTCGTGCTGGCTATTTTGCTACGACGAACCCAGTGATCGTCAATTGATACGGTCTTTCTCTAAAGGCCACCAGCCAATCGATTGCGAAAGGGCACAAATCGGCGCTTTAGCGCTTGCAGTGATCAAACGCGCGAGTATAATGCGCGACAATTTGCCAGGAGAAAGCATGAAAAACGACGCTTGTTTTGTTAGCCATAACCGACAAAACCGACTGCCAAGCGGCAGCCAACTGCCGTTGTTTCTCCTGTTGCTAAACCGATCGTTTCAAGCCCCTCGTTGAGGGGCTTTTTTTTGCCTGAAAAGTCCCGCGCCGCGGGCACGAGTCGAGGAGAGTGAAAAATGGCCAACCCGCTGTATCACAAACATATCATCTCTATTAACGATCTCAGCCGCGAGGATCTGGAGCTGGTGCTGCGCACCGCCGCCAGCCTGAAAGCCAATCCACAACCCGAGCTGTTAAAGCACAAGGTGATCGCCAGCTGCTTCTTTGAAGCCTCCACCCGTACCCGCCTGTCGTTTGAAACCTCGATGCACCGTCTGGGCGCTTCGGTGGTGGGCTTCGCCGACGGCAGCAATACCTCGCTCGGCAAGAAAGGTGAAACCCTGGCCGACACCATCTCGGTGATTGGTACCTACGTCGATGCCATCGTGATGCGTCACCCGCAGGAAGGCGCGGCGCGGCTGGCGACCGAGTTCTCCGGCGGTATTCCGGTGCTCAACGCCGGCGACGGTGCCAACCAGCACCCGACCCAGACGCTGCTCGACCTGTTCACCATTCAGGAAACCCAGGGCCGCCTGAACAACATCAATATCGCCATGGTCGGCGACCTGAAATACGGTCGCACCGTACACTCGCTGGCGCAGGCGCTGGCCAAGTTTGAAGGTAACCGCTTCTTCTTCATCGCCCCGGACGCGCTGGCGATGCCAGCCTACATCCTGCAGATGCTGGAAGAGAAAGGCATTCAATACAGCCTGCACAGCAGCATTGAAGAAGTGGTGCCTATGCTTGATATTCTCTACATGACCCGGGTGCAGAAAGAGCGCCTGGATCCTTCCGAATACGCCAACGTGAAAGCGCAGTTCGTACTGCGCGCGGCAGATCTGGCCGGGGCACGTGACAACCTCAAGGTGCTGCACCCGCTGCCGCGCATTGATGAGATCACCACCGACGTGGATAAAACGCCGTACGCCTACTACTTCCAGCAGGCGGGCAACGGCATTTTCGCCCGTCAGGCGCTGTTGGCGCTGGTATTAAACGCAGATTTGGCTCTTTAAGGGGGAACCGTCATGACTCACGATAACAAACTGCAGGTTGAAGCGATCAGGTGCGGTACGGTGATTGACCATATTCCGGCGCAGATAGGTTTTAAGCTGCTGACGCTGTTCAAGCTGACCGCCACCGACCAGCGCATTACCATCGGCCTGAACCTGCCTTCAGGCGAGCTGGGCCGCAAAGACCTGATCAAAATCGAGAACACCTTCCTGACCGAACAACAGGCCAACCAGCTGGCGATGTACGCCCCCAAAGCCACGGTCAACCGCATCGACAATTACGAAGTGGTGCGCAAACTGCCCCTCAGCCTGCCGGGCCATATCGACGGCGTGCTGACCTGCCCGAACAGCAACTGCATCAGCCGTAGTGAGCCGGTGTCCTCCAGCTTTAGCGTGAAATCCCACAACGGCAACGTATATCTGAAGTGCCGCTACTGCGAGAAAGAGTTCGAACATCAGGTGGTGTTGCAGGCAGACTGAAATATGCCTATTGACCGGGAACGGCGCTGTTAATCTGCTCGACACTCCCTATAATGGAATGCCGTAGGGCCGAATTTGTTCGCCCCTACGGCGAGCACACGCAGCCGACCACGCTGCGTTTTGAAAGACAAATGGTATACCCTAAATAATTGGAGTTGCGTCAAGGCGGCAAGGGAACTCATCCCGATGAGCTTACTGTAGTAAGTGATTCGGGTGGGTGAGCGCTGCCAACACAGAGGCAGCTTCAAGTATGACGGGTATATATCAGGAGAAAAAATGTCACGTAACATTAGCACTGAACTCGCCCCGGCAGCCATTGGTCCTTACGTGCAGGGCGTTGATCTGGGCAGCATGATCATCACTTCCGGTCAGATCCCGGTCGATCCTAAAACCGGTGCCGTTGCCGACGACGTGGCCGCTCAGGCACGCCAGTCACTGGAAAACGTTAAAGCAATCGTTGAAGCTGCCGGCCTGAAAGTCGCCGACATCGTGAAAACCACGGTCTTCGTCAAAGACCTGAACGATTTCGCCACCGTTAACGCCGCTTACGAAAGCTTCTTCACTGAGCACAACGCGCCGTTCCCGGCCCGTTCTTGCGTCGAAGTGGCCCGTCTGCCAAAAGACGTGAAAATCGAAATCGAAGCCATCGCCGTTCGTCGTTAATTCCACGACCACACACGCGCCCAACGGTCAGCCATCGGCTGGCCGTTTTTATTTTTCCATGAACCGCACAAGCCGTTCAACGCTGATAGCCGGTATTGGTTTTGACGTGGCGCAGTGGGAAATTTGGGCGGCAAAGACCCGCTTGCAGCCTTTTGCCCTGCTCGACTTCTTCGCCCACCGCCAGCTCACCCATGCTTTGTACCCACGGTGTTGGTGGCTGAAATTGTCAGTGCGCCACAGCCGGAAAACCTGGCGTTACGTTACCTGTTTACCACAGGGGAAAAGCTCAACCCGGTCAGCCTCAGCGGGGTGAGCTACCCGTAGGTGGATTACTACAGCCCGACGGAAGCTACCATCTTCGCCACCTGGAATTTGGTCAGTTGTGCCACTCAACACGCCCCTGCCACTATCGGTCGGCCTGCCGCTCAACGTGGTGATCTACCCGCACGACAGTTTCAGCAGCGCACAACAATACCGCATCACCGAAGATCATCCGCATTTCAACGCCATCCGCAAAGGCTGGGGTGAAGGACTGGTCAGCATTTTTAAACAGTTACCGCCGCTGCAGCTGTAAGTTGTTTTCGGGCTCAGTATACTGAGCCCTAAATCCTCCCTTATTCGATCGCGCAGGCACGCAACAACGCCTCCAGCGGGTAGCCCGCCGCAATCACCACTTCGTCTCTCTCTGCCAGAGGAGCGAAATCCAGCATCAAACCTGTTTTTGCACAGACTGGCATCCATAACGCGTAATGGATGCTACTTCGGCTACTTTTCTTAAAAGGATATCCCCGCCATGTAATGATCGGCTGACATGTTAAAATTCATCAGTTAATCAAACAGGAAAAAGGGTCAAGGATGAGTAAGCGTAACGACATCATTGATGGCCGGGAATATGGCAGTCCCTATGGGTTGATCCGTTTTACACCATAAAAATGGGTAAATTTATTACCTGGCGTATTAAAAGAGGCCGTTCGTATTTCGAACGCCAGAGCATTGCACTTGCGATGATGATGTCGTTGGCCCGAAAATTTGAAGGACTCCAAGCCTCATTCCCAATCAATATCATTACAGACAGTGGATTCAGCGGAGAGGATTTGGTTTCGGATCTGCTGGGCTTTTATCGCGTTGTGTCCATTCAAAATCCCTTTGAAATGTTGCGGCCAGTCAGTAAGGCCCAAGCGCTAAAAAGATGGGATCACTACGGGAAGATCGGCTCCTGGAAAAACGATTCCTTTTCACCACTATTATTCCCCGCCCCTGAGAAGTTCCCCAACGCCAAGCCACGTAGAGGCATTCTGCCGAATTTTATGAAGACAGTCAGACCCTGGAGTGACTTCCATTCCGGAATCGTTGGTATCGCCAGCGCTGATGGCTCATACATTGATAAAGCGAAAGGGGGAACATTACCCTATGCGTAGATCACTTAAGCTACTCAGCGTCGTTGCTATCGTGAGTGCTGCTGCGCTCGCGTATATCTGGCCCTATATGCAGATGGAGTTTGCCGGCAGCGCGCACTATACCGAACAGAATAAACGGGAATATGATTTTTATACGCCCGAGATTCTGAGAAAAATTCCCCGTATTACCCCCGTTATGACTTCGATTTCGCCAACATCACGGGCCCTGCAACGCATGTGTATGCAGTGAAATTTTACGGTGCCGAGGATACCCATAAAATTGACGATTACCTGACATCAATCGGCTACGAACGCCAGGGCAACTGCAATATTGACAATGTATGCTGGCGCGGCACAGATCTCACGGAAACCGTGATGGTAAGAACCTTAAAGAGCGAAAAAGGTGTCATTGTGCAGGTTGTCTACAACTTCACATCATAAAATGACGGTGAATGGCAGCCGAAAAAGCGAATGAATGTGAGCCGACGGGGTGGATCACAGATGCCCTCTCCCATAGCGCAGAGAGGGCTTGAGAGATTACTGCCAGCCGTAACGGCGCACAAACCAGCCTTTCACACACTGGGTCAGCACCATATAACCGCACAGGATCAGCACCAACCATGGGAAGTAGCCGAGGGGTAACGCCTGCAACTGCAGGAAACTGGCCAGCGGCGAGAAGGTCAGGCCGATACCGGTGGCGATCACCAGCAGGGTCATGATGCACAGCGGCCACGAAGGGCGGCTCTGGATAAACGGAATTTTGCGCGTGCGGATCATATGCACAATCAGCGTTTGCGACAGTAGCCCTTCAACGAACCAGCCGGACTGGAACAGCGTCTGCATTTCCGGCGTATTGGCTTTAAACACCCACCACATCAGGCTAAAGGTCAGCACGTCGAAAATCGAACTGATCGGTCCAAAGAACACCATAAAACGCCCAATATCGCCGGAGTTCCAGCGCTGCGGCTGAGTTATCTGATCGTCATCGACGTTGTCGAACGGAATGGCGATCTGCGAAATGTCATACATCAGGTTCTGGATCAGCAGATGCAACGGCAACATCGGCAGGAACGGCAAAAAGGCGCTGGCGATCAGCACGCTGAAAACGTTACCGAAGTTGGAACTGGCAGTCATCTTGATGTACTTGAGCATGTTGGCGAAGGTGCGACGCCCCTCAATCACCCCTTGCTCCAGCACCATCAAGCTTTTTTCCAGCAGGATAATATCCGCGGCTTCCTTGGCTATATCCACCGCAGAATCCACTGAAATCCCGATATCCGCCGCACGCAGCGCCGGAGCATCGTTAATTCCGTCGCCCATAAAGCCGACCACATGACCCTGCTGACGCAGCAGCTTGACGATACGTTCCTTATGCAGCGGCGTCAGCTTGGCGAACACCGTGGTACGCACCGCCGCCTGCGCCAGTTGCCGGTCGTCCATCTGTTCGATCTCACTGCCGCGCAGCACATGATCCGCTGCCAGCCCGACGTCTTTACATACCTTGGCCGCCACCAACTCGTTGTCGCCGGTGAGGATCTTCACCGTCACGCCGCTGTTTTTCAGCGCCGCCAGCGCCGGTTCTGTACTCTCTTTTGGCGGATCGAGGAAGGCCACATAACCTTCGAGGATCAGATCCGATTCGTCGGCCACACCGTATTCATAGACCCGCGCCGGCAGGATCTTGTTGGCCACCGCCACCACCCGCAGCCCCTGCTGGTTGAGATCGTCGGTAACGCGACGAATGCGTGCCAGCAACGTCTCGGTCAGCGGGATCACTTGATCTTCCTGCCGCACATGGCTGCAAATCGCCAGCATCTCTTCCAGCGCGCCCTTGCAGATCAACTCGTGATACTGCGCGTCTTTGGCCACCACCACCGACATCCGGCGGCGTTCAAAATCAAACGGGATCTCATCCACTTTTTGGTAATGCTGCAAGGCTTCCGGCTGTTGGCTCTGCTCCGCGCAGCTCAGCACCGCCACGTCGAGCAGGTTTTTCAACCCGGTCTGGTAGAAGCTGTTCAGCCAGGCGTAATGCAGCACCCGATCGCTGGCGACGCCGAACACGTCGGTATGACGCTCCAGCACGATTTTATCCTGGGTCAGGGTGCCGGTTTTGTCGGTACACAGAATGTCCATGGCGCCAAAGTTCTGAATAGCGTCCAGGCGTTTGACGATCACTTTCTGTTTGGACAGTTTCACCGCCCCTCTGGCCAGGGTAGAAGTGACAATCATCGGCAGCATTTCCGGGGTCAACCCTACCGCCACCGACAGCGCGAACAGCGCCGCTTCCCACCAGTCGCCCTTGGTGTAGCCGTTGATCAGCAGCACAATTGGCGTCATCACCATCATAAAACGGATCAACAACCAACTGACTTTACTGATCCCGCTTTGGAAGGCATTGGGTTGCTGATCCTGACCGATCACGCGCTGCGCCAGTTGGCCGAAATAAGTGTCGCCGCCGGTGCCAATCACCATCGCCAGCGCGGTGCCACTCACCACGTTGGTGCCCATAAAGCACAGGTTTTGGCATTCCAGCGGATCTTCCACCTGTTCGCGCAGCTCGGCGATTTTCTCCACCGGCAGGGACTCACCGGTCAGCGCCGCCTGACTGATAAACAGATCTTTTGCCGACAGCACGCGCAGATCCGCCGGGATCATGTCGCCCGCCGCCAGCTTGATGATGTCGCCCGGCACCAGTTGCGAGATCGGCAGCTCCAGATGCCCGCTTTTACCGGTCAATGCGTCACTACGGATCACCGTGGCGGTATTGCTGACCATCGCCTTCAGCGCATCCGCCGCCTTGTTGGATCGCGCTTCCTGAATGAAATTCAGCAGCGTGGAGATCACCACCATCAGCGCGATCACCAGTGCGCCGGTCAGATCCTCGGTGGCATAAGAAATCATGCCCAGAGCAGTCAACAGCAGGTTGAACGGATTGCGATAGCAGTGCCACAGGTGCTGCCACCAGGCCTCTTGCTGCTGATCGTCAATTACGTTCTCACCGCAGCGTTCGCGTACCCGTTCCGCCTCATGGGCGGTTATGCCTTCCGGATGGCTTTGGAAACGCAGATAAAGCTCGGTGGTGTTCGCGGCTGCGCATTCCAGCCTTTGCTCTGCCAAACCGGCGGGCAACCCCTGCGCTTTGCCGCCAAGGCCGTCCAACAGGCTGTCACGGTGCACCAAACGGCGCGGTAAATTGCGGCTGAGCAGGCCCAGCAGCTGACGGGGGATGTTTTTCAGTTTCATTTTTTTGCACCTCGTCGCCCATTGCCTCACGGCAATGGGTGAACACGAGATCCTCCCCGGCCAGGCTTTCAGACACGCCAAAAAGCCTCTGCCGGGGCAGATCCTTACATTTTTAATAGCAGCAGGAGCGAACGACGGGCGCGCGCTACCGGTTACCGTTTATGACTTCACCGGTAAAACAGCAGCGCAAAGCGGGCAGGTTTTACCGGATCACCGAGTGGGTGTCTAACGGGGTCGGATCGGGATCCATATAGGTGATAACCTCCGGTAAATGAAAAGAACAAACGACAAGAGCGGCCGTTCAGCGCGGTACGTAAATCCCTGCACAGCGCCAAGATCCGTTGCGGAAAATAGGCTATGCTGACGGGCATTCAGCGTAGGCCGCCAGTTTACGCCTTTTAACCTCAATGAAAATTAAACCATGCAAAACCGGCTGACCATCAAGGACATCGCACGCCTGAGCGGCGTAGGTAAATCCACCGTATCACGCGTGTTGAACAACGAAGGCAGCGTGAGCCCGCAGACCCGCGAACGGGTGGAAGCGGTGATCCGTCAGCAGGGGTTCACCCCATCCAAGTCGGCACGCGCCATGCGCGGCCAGAGCGACAAAGTGGTCGGCATTATCGTTTCCCGTCTCGACTCGCCGTCTGAAAACCAGGCAGTACGCACCATGTTGCCGCTGCTCTATCAGCACGGCTTCGATCCTATCGTGATGGAAAGCCAGTTTGAAACCCGCCTGGTGAAAGAGCATCTGCACGTTCTGCAACAGCGCAACGTCGACGGGGTGATCCTATTCGGTTTCACCGATCTTACGGCAGCGATGCTCAGCCCATGGCAGGATAAAATGGTGGTGCTGGCGCGTGAATACGACGGTTTTTCCTCGGTTTGCTACGATGACGACGGCGCCGTGCGGCTGCTGATGGAACGCCTGCAACAACAGGGCCATCGGCATATCGGCTACCTGGGGGTGCAGTTGTCGGATGCCACCACCGGTATGCGCCGCCACCAGGCTTACCTCGACGCCTGTCAGCAACAGCAACTCATCCCAAGCGTGGCATTGGGCGAACTGAGCTATCAGAGTGGTTTCCAACTGGCCGCCTCGGTCATCGACCCGCAAACCACCGCGTTGGTGTGTGCCTCCGACACCATCGCTCTCGGTGCCATCAAATACCTGCAACAGCAGCATATTGCCCCGCTGCAGGTGTGCGGTATCGGTAATACCCCGCTGCTTAACTTCTTGTTCCCCGAAACTTTTTCGGTTGATCTGGGCTACGGCACGGCCGGGCTGCAGGCCGCCCAACAGCTGCTGGGGCAGCTCAGCGGCGAACAAGGCATCCGCCAGATTATCGTGCCAAGCCAACTCGCCTGAAGGCGGGTTGGTTGTTTAGCTCCCCATATCCTTCAGCCTGAAATCCCCTGTTGATACTCACACCCAGTGAGCGTCACTTCATCGCTATTTTGTATCCGCCACCACACAACAAAGGGTGACGTTTTCTGCTTGCTGCTTTCGGTTCGCATAGATAGATTCCTGATTATCCATACAGTTCTTTCTGTATGGATAGCCAACAAAAAAGGAACGTTATCATGGCTGAAGAAAAGGAAAATAATCAGATTAATAGTAAGCCCCTCTACGTCTATCTTGGCAACGGGAAATTCTTGTTTAACTCACAAACCAAAGCCTGCTATCTGGCGAAAATTGGCAGCTCCTGGAGCTGGGTGATGGATCGGGGGGATAAAAATGGCGTGGCAGCCTGTATGGCCATACCAAAAGAAATCGCTGCCGCCCTATCTACACTGACCGGTGCGATGGCCTGCCCGGTCTTTACGCCGGATAGCCTCGCGGCGGCAGAAGCTGCGCTGCGTGCGCCGGGCACTATGATGTTGGGCCGTTATCCGGGGATGGTGCAGTTGTCCGTGGCAGGCAGTGGCGTTGTTGAAGGAAGCGACAGCTTACTGAAGTTCCTTGCCAGGTGCTGGGCCGAACTCCGGCGGATAGCGACGGTGAACACATTAGGCTCCGGTTTTGGTGTTCTGGTGATGGGCTTCTGGCCTCGCGATGTCGGGTTAGACAGTGACAGGGTTCCCGGGCGGGATGTTCCGGTGTTGTTCTCCTACCCAGTGAGTGCCGTGGTGGGAGGCTCCCCAGGGCTGCAACCGGGCGCTGACAGCGTTGAGATGCCGGTGCGGGGACGGCTGGTGATGGAGAACGGCCATCTGGCACTGCAACTGCTGAGCACCGGCAACTCGGGCGTGCCTAAAGCGGTACAGGTACTGACGCCAGTACGTGACCAGGCGAGCGGGTTGGACAGGATCACGGTGCCGGCAGTGGCGGGCGCGCCATCGCGAACCATTCTGATTAACCCGGCGCCAGTCAAACCACCAACCCCGCCGACCACCGGTAATCCGGCTCCCGTTCCGACCACGCCAGTGCATACCGGCACGGTAATCAAACCGGTTGAGAACATTGTGACCACCACCACACCGGTGGCTGAATGGGACGGTTTCCAGGACTTTATCTACTGGCAGCCTAACGCCAGCGGCACCGGCGTTGAAGCTATCTATGTGATGCTCAGTGAGCCGTTGGACTCTGGCCGCTTTACCCGCAAGCAGTTGGACAAGAAATTTAAGCACGCCAGTGATTTTGGTATTGCCGATACAAAAAAAAATAGAGTAACGTTGACTCAATATCGTGATGCAGTTGAAGCACACTTAAAGGATAGAGACACTGTGGAAAAAGGAACTTATCGACGGGAAAAGGGATCTAAGGTGTTCTTTAATACTAAAACAAACAATGTCGTCGTTCTCGATAAGGATGGCGAGTTTGTTTCTGGATGGAATTTAATTCCTGGTTCACCACAATATAACGGATATATTAACACAGGAGTTTTATAATGAGTCTAAAGTTAATTGAGTTGGCCAAAAGGCTAGTATCATCGCAATTAACTGCTGATGATTTCGAGTCACAATTCTTTAAGTTATGGAGAGAAGAAGGGAAGGCAGGACTGTTAGCCAAAGATAGTAAAGATGTTGGTGAGTGTGCATCTGAGATTTTTATCCTTGCTGACTGCTATACTTCCAATCCAGAACGAAGAGAAAGTGAATTGGACTCTGATGGGTTAAAGAGAGAAGTAAAAGAGACCCTGGAAAAATTTCACCTAATTTAATCCATCGATCTTTCTTATAACTCTATCTTAACCAAAGCCCAACAAACTCTCACTTGTTGGGCTTTTTATTAATACCGTCGTATTACTCTATCTATTTACCTGTACCATCAATATTCCATGAAGAGATAAATGGATGATATATCAGCACTACCCCTCACGGCCGCCCTTCATAGCCATCCCAGTAGGTGGCCACGGCGGAATCCAGCAGGATCTGGCGTTGTTTCTGCGGGTTATCCACGGAATATTCCTGATTGATAAATTTCCCCTTCCGCCCCAAATCACTGAGGAATTCAGGACTGCGGAAATGGGCTTCCTGCTGCTCTGCCTGCTGGCGCGTCAATCCCTTGGCCCGATCGGCTTTCCCCATTTGATAAAACTGGTCAAAGAACGGAATAGAGGCTTTTATCGAGTCCGGAATTTGGGTTCGCATTTCTGGGGAAAAATCCTCTCGCGCCATTTGATAAATCGCATGCCGGGCATGGCGTTCCGGGCTGCTTTTTTGGCTGGTACAGGCACTCAGCAACAGCGCGGTGAAAACCATAAGGATCCGGGGCAATGTCAACGTCATCATTCTTCCTTGAAAAAGTACGTGGTAGCGACGCTCATATAACGTATTGGACTAACGAGTCGCGCTAATTTCAATCAACTTATTGATTGTTAAGGGTGACAGTATAGCCGCCAATCCGCTAGTTCAAGATAATATTTCCGGATGTTTCGGCCGTCTCGCAAAATTCCCTGCTGTATAAATGGTCATTTTTTTATCGTTTTGTGATCCTCGCCCCAAACCGGGAACGTTCCCATTCCATAAAAAAAGCGGAGTGACTAAGCTTTGATCATTACTCCAACAACACCTCTGCGGCAGTCCCATACCAAGAAAGGTATCTAATAATGAGCAAAGTAAAACAGCAGGATATCGATCGCCTGATTGTGTTGGTGGGCGGGCGCGAGAATATCGCTACCGTCAGCCACTGCATTACCAGGCTGCGTTTTGTTCTCAATGACCCAGCTCTGGCCAAACCGAATGAAATCGAAGAGCTGCCAATGGTCAAAGGCTGCTTCACCAACGCCGGGCAGTTCCAGGTGGTGATCGGCCCCGAGGTCGGGGATTACTACCAGGCCCTGATCGCCACCACCGGCGTTAATGAAGCCGATAAAGAGCAGGCCAAGGTCGCAGCACGCCAGAACATGACCTGGAGCGAACGCGCCATCTCGCACTTCGCCGAAATCTTCTTCCCCCTGCTGCCTGCTTTAATCAGCGGCGGTTTGATCCTCGGTTTCCGCAACGTCATTGGCGACATCCCGATGTCCGGCGGCCAAACGCTGGCGCAGATGCATCCGGCGTGGAAAACCATCTACGACTTCCTGTGGCTGCTCGGTGAAGCCATCTTCATGTTCTTGCCGGTCGCCATTTGCTGGTCAACGGTAAAAAAAATGGGCGGCACACCGGTACTCGGCATCGTGCTGGGCGTCACGCTGGTTTCACCACAGTTGATGAACTCCTATCAGCTCGGTCAGCAGATCCCGGAGGTGTGGAACTTCGGCTGGTTCACCATTCAGAAAGTCGGCTATCAGGCACAGGTGATCCCTTCCATGCTGGCCGGTATGGCGTTGGGCTGGATTGAGACCCGCTTGAAAAAGATCGTGCCCGATTACCTGTATCTGGTGGTGGTGCCGGTAGTTTCCCTGCTGCTGGCGGTGTTCCTGGCGCACGCGTTTATCGGGCCATTCGGCCGTATGATTGGCGATGGCGTAGCCTGGGCGGTGAAAGCCGTGATGACCGGCAGCTTCGCCCCTATTGGGGCCGCGTTGTTTGGTTTCCTGTATGCACCGCTGGTGATTACCGGCGTGCATCAGACCACGCTGGCCATAGATATGCAGATGATCCAAAGCATGGGCGGCACCCCGGTCTGGCCACTGATTGCGCTGTCCAACATTGCGCAGGCCTCGGCGGTGTTGGGCATCATTATTGTCAGCCGCAAGGCCAACGAGCGTGAAATCTCGGTGCCAGCGGCCATCTCCGCCTACCTCGGCGTCACCGAACCAGCGATGTACGGGATCAACCTGAAATACCGCTTCCCAATGCTGTGCGCAATGATCGGCTCCGCCTTTGCCGGGCTGATCTGCGGCCTGGACGGCGTGATGGCTAACGGTATCGGCGTCGGTGGTTTGCCGGGCATTCTGTCAATCAAACCGCAGTTCTGGATGATTTACACGGTGGCGATCCTGGTGGCGGTGGTGATCCCGCTGGTACTGACCATCATGGTTTACAAACGCAAGGCCAGCCGCGGTGAGCTGCCGGTCTGATTGAAATGTAGGGGCCTGGTGCGCCGGGCCTGTTAAGGTATTTATATGAGCAATCCAATCCCCTGGTGGCAGAACGGCGTCATCTATCAAATCTATCCGAAGAGTTTTCAGGACAGCACCGGTAACGGCTACGGCGATCTGGCCGGTGTGACGCAGCGGCTGGACTATCTGCAGGAACTGGGCATCGACGCCATCTGGCTGACGCCGGTGTATGTCTCACCGCAGGTGGACAACGGGTATGACGTGGCAGACTACTGCGCCATCGACCCCGCCTACGGCACCATGGAGGATTTCGACCGCCTGATTGCCGCCGCCCACCAACGCAGCATCCGCATCGTGATGGACATGGTGTTCAACCACACTTCGACCGAGCACCCGTGGTTCAAAGCCTCGCAGGATCCTGACAGCCCGTTCCGCCAGTTTTATGTCTGGCGCGACGGCGAAGGCGACGTCCTGCCGAACAACTGGCGCTCCAAGTTTGGCGGCAACGCCTGGCAGTGGCACGCCGACAGCGGCCAGTATTATCTGCACCTGTTCGCCACCGAGCAGGCGGATCTCAACTGGGAGCACCCACCGGTACGCGCAGAGTTGAAGAAGGTTTGTCAGTTCTGGGCCGACAAAGGCGTCGACGGTCTGCGCCTCGACGTGATCAATCTGGTCTCCAAGCAGCAGGATTTCCCGTCCGACAGCCAGGGTGATGGCCGCCGTTTCTACACCGATGGCCCACGCATTCATGAATTTTTGCAGGAAATGAGCCGCGACGTGTTCCAGCCGCGTGGCCTGATGACCGTCGGTGAAATGTCCTCCACCACGTTGGAACATTGCCGGCAGTACGCGGCGCAAAGCGGCGAAGAGCTGTCGATGACCTTCAACTTCCACCACCTGAAGGTGGACTATGCCGATGGCGAAAAATGGACGCTGGCGGCGCCGGATTACGTCGAACTCAAACAGATTTTCCGCCACTGGCAACAGGGGATGCATAACCAGGCGTGGAACGCGCTGTTCTGGTGTAACCACGATCAGCCGCGCATCGTTTCACGCTTCGGTGATGAGGGTGAACTACGGGTGCCGGCCGCCAAGATGCTGGCGATGGCGCTGCATGGCATGCAGGGCACGCCTTATATTTATCAGGGCGAAGAGATCGGCATGACCAATCCGGGCTTTAACGCCATAGAACAGTATCGCGATGTGGAAAGTCTGAACATGTACGCCGAACTCAGTGCGCAGGGGAAAAGTGACGCCGAGCTGCTGGCGATCCTGGCCAGCAAATCACGCGATAACGGCCGCACGCCAATGCAGTGGAGCTGCGCGCCAAACGCCGGTTTCACCCAGGGCACGCCGTGGATCAGTTGTGCGGAAAACTACCCGCAGATCAACGCCGAAGCGGCGCTGGCCGATCTGGATTCGGTGTTTTACGCCTATCGCCAGTTAATCACCCTGCGCAAGCAGTATCCGCTGCTGACTCACGGTGACTATCAGGATCTGGCCCCTGCCCACCCGGCGCTGTGGTGCTACCAACGTCGTTGGAACGGTCAACGCCTGCTGGTGGCGGCCAACCTCAGTCGCGAGCCGCTGGCCTGGCAGGCAGAAGGCGTCGAGCCTTCTGTTTTGTGGCGGCCGCTGATGAGCAACTACGCCGATGCACCTGCCCAGCCGCAGGCCACCACCCTGCGACCGTTCGAAGCGGTGTGGTGGTTGCTGGAAGACTAATGCTGTCGGGGCGTGGCTTGCCGCGCCCTACAGTTTTTTCAGCAGTGCCGCCACGCCGGCAGCCTCTTGTGCCAGACGCTCCTCACTGATATCAAACACCCCCTGAACCAGATACGGCGACAGGTAATCCATGCCGGTCAGGTTGGCCATCGCATGGAATGGGCGCAGCAAATCTGCCACCGGATAGCGGTTATAACCTTCTGGCGTATAAGCCTGCTGATTGCCGCCGGTAGTGACCACCAGTTGCAGCGGTTTGCCCTGCAGTTTAGTGCCTTCGCTACCGTAGGCGAAACCGTGGGTTAATACCGCATCCTGCCATTCGCTGAGGATCGCCGGGGAACTGTACCAGTAGAACGGGAACAGCATCACTACCGCATCATGACCCTGTAGCAACTCCTGCTCACGCGCCACGTCGATTTGATAGTCCGGGTAAGCTCGCATCAGCTCATGAACAGTCACGTTTGGCAAAGGACGTAGCGCTTCTATCAACGCTTTGTTGATACGTGAATCATCGGGAAAACGGTGGGCGGTTAAGACTAAAATGCGCGACATAAGAGATCCTTGATTAAAATTTGATAACGCATTTTTCCATTTCCCACGCACCGGGTGTAGGCTGTTGGTTGTCACTTTAATTTCAACTGAAAGTATCAACCATCATGTCGCTTCCCTTTGATGTCCACCGTCTGCTGCCGGCATTTCTTGCCGCCGCCCAGGCGCAGAACTTTTCCGCCGCCGCACGCCAGCTGGGTGTCACGCCGGCGGCCATCAGCAAAAATATCCGCGTGCTGGAAGAAAAGCTGGCGCTGCGGTTGTTCCAGCGCAACACCCACAACGTGGTACTGACCGACGAAGGGAAGGCGCTGTTACAGCAAGTGGCCCCCTTATGGCAGGCACTGTCCGCCACGCTGGAAACCGCCGGCAGCCCGCAGCAAACCCCTTCCGGCACGGTACGCGTCAGCATGATCCCCGGTTTCGGCCGCCAGATGCTGATGCCGTTGATCCCGCAGTTCCTTGAGCGCTACCCGCAGATCGACCTGGATCTTTCGCTGGATGCACGAGTGGTCAATCTGGTGGGGGAAGGCTTTGATGTGGGGATTGGCAGCCGGGTCGACCCCGACAGCCGGTTGGTGGCGCGATCCTTGTACCCGATGCAGATGGTGCTGGCGGCCTCGCCCGGTTATCTGGCGCAACATGGCATGCCGCAGGATCCGCCAGATCTGTTGCAGCACAACTGCCTGTTGCACCGCAACCCGGCCACCGGTCGCAGTGTAAAATGGCCGTTGCAACAGCACGGCGAAGCCAAAACGCTGGAGCTGCAGGGCCGTCTGGTTGCCAGCCGCCCGGAGATGCTGCTGGATGCGGCTCTGGCCGGGCTGGGCATCGTCTGCCTGGCGCGCTGGTATACGGAGCCTCATTTTGCACAAGGCACCCTGCAGCCGGTGCTGGCGGATTGCTGGCCGCGGCCGACCCAGCTCTGGTTGTATTATGCCTCCGCCGATCTGCCGCCACGGGTGCGCGTCTGGGTTGAGTTCCTGCTCGAGCATTTCCGTCACCGCCCGGCCTGATTTTTCAGGCCAAAAATTCAGGCTTGTACAGCTAACGCCCGCTCTTTCCATTTCCTTGTTCTACGTCAAAAGAATCTCGCCAATATCTATATATAGTGTGTTGAGAAACACTAGAACCCATATATAGTATTTATCCACAAAATCATCCACACGTCGCCTCAGCCCTTGTGCGCTGCGGCATTGCCCTGTGGATAAGCCGAAATCATACCGATACCCAACGGCTTTTAGCCTGCCGGGCATCTGCGCTCCCTCGGGGAACAAGGAGTAACAACGTGAAACCAGTAGTGATTAAACGGGACGGTTGTCAGGTACCTTTTGACGAGGCACGTATTGGGCAAGCTATCGAGCGCGCCGCGCTGGCCGTCGGTATTGTCAATGCCGACTACTGCGCTACCGTCGCCCGCGTAGTCGCTCAACGGATGTCACAGCAGCAGCGCGTTGATATCCATGAAATTCAGCAGGCGGTAGAAAATCAGCTGATGGCCGGTGAATACAAGCAGCTGGCCCGCGCCTATATTGAATATCGACACGATCGCGACGTAGCGCGTGAACTGCGCGGTCGGCTGAACCAGGAGATCCGTGGCCTGGTGGAGCAAAGCAACATGGCGCTGCTGAACGAAAACGCCAACAAGGACAGCAAAGTGATCCCCACCCAGCGCGATCTGCTGGCCGGGATCGTCGCCAAGCATTATGCCAAGCAACACATCCTGCCGCGTGACGTAGTGCTGGCCCACGAGCGCGGCGAAATCCACTACCACGATCTCGATTACTCACCCTTCTTCCCGATGTTCAACTGCATGTTGATCGACCTGAAAGGCATGCTGACTAACGGCTTCAAGATGGGCAACGCCGAGATCGAACCTCCGAAGTCTATCTCTACCGCCACTGCGGTCACCGCCCAGATCATTGCGCAGGTTGCCAGCCATATTTATGGCGGCACCACCATTAACCGCATCGACGAGATCCTGGCACCGTTCGTCAGCGAAAGCTTCACCAAACATCGGCAGGTCGCCGAACAATGGCAGATCCCGGATGCGCAAGGCTACGCCATGGCACGCACCGAGAAAGAGTGTTACGACGCCTTCCAGTCGCTGGAATATGAAGTCAACACCCTGCACACCGCCAACGGGCAGACGCCGTTCGTGACCTTCGGTTTTGGCCTGGGCACCAGCTGGGAATCACGGATGATCCAGCGTTCAATCCTGCAAAATCGCATCGCAGGGCTGGGCAAGAACCGCAAGACGGCAGTATTCCCCAAACTGGTGTTCGCCATCCGCGACGGCCTTAATCACCAATACGGCGATCCGAACTACGACATCAAGCAGCTGGCACTGGAGTGCGCCAGCAAGCGCATGTACCCGGACATCCTCAATTACGATCAGGTGGTGAAAGTCACCGGCTCGTTCAAAACCCCGATGGGCTGCCGCAGCTTCCTCGGTACTTATGAAGAAGATGGCGAACTGGTGCACGACGGCCGCAACAATATCGGCGTGATCAGCCTGAACCTGCCGCGCATTGCGCTAGAAGCGGTCGGGGATGAAAGCCGCTTCTGGCAGTTGCTTGACCAACGTTTGCTGTTGGCGAAAAAGGCGCTGATGACGCGCATCGCCCGGCTGGAAGGCATCAAGGCCAGGGTCGCGCCAATCCTGTATATGGAAGGTGCCTGCGGTGTACGCCTGAAGGCGGACGACAATATCGCCGACATCTTTAAAAATGGCCGCGCGTCAATCTCGCTGGGTTATATCGGCCTGCATGAAACCATCAACGCACTGTTCGGTGACCAACGGCACGTCTACGACGACGAAGCACTGCGCGCCAAGGCGGTTGCCATTGTTGCCCGCCTGCGGGCCGCCACCGACAGTTGGAAAGAAGAGACCGGTTATGGCTTCGGCCTGTACAGCACGCCGAGCGAGAACCTGTGCGACCGCTTCTGCCGGTTGGATACCGCCGATTTCGGCGTGGTGCCGGGCGTCACCGACAAAGGCTATTACACCAACAGCTTCCATCTCGACGTGGAGAAAAAGGTTAATCCTTACGACAAGTTGGATTTTGAAGCGCCTTACCCCCCATTGGCCAACGGCGGTTTCATCTGTTACGGCGAATACCCGAACCTGCAGCACAACCTGAAAGCGCTGGAAGATGTGTGGGATTACAGCTACAGCCGCGTACCTTATTACGGTACCAATACGCCAATTGATGAGTGCTACGAGTGCGGCTTTACCGGTGAGTTTGCCTGTACCAGCAAGGGCTTTACCTGCCCGAAATGCGGCAATCACGAACCGTCCAAGGTCTCCGTCACTCGCCGGGTATGTGGTTACCTCGGCAGTCCGGACGCCAGGCCGTTCAACGCCGGTAAGCAGGAAGAAGTGAAACGTCGGGTGAAACACCTCGGCAACGGGCAGCTCGGCTGAAAAACGCCGTGCAGCCTATGCAGAAGCCTGTTCATCAGGCGTGATTGTCGCAACCAGTTTGCCTTCGGCCAGCGCGCACAAACCGGAGCGTACACGCAGTACGTGAGGATATTATTCGCGTTGCTCACCCTACGGGCCGCCCTCTATGAGGGCGTTCAAAATGCATGCATTTTGTGAACACTACCCGGAGGCAAAATGGCCAGTAAAATAGCCTGATGGGCAGGCCTCAGATGAATTATCACCAGTACTACCCTATCGATGTGGTCAACGGCCCCGGCACCCGCTGCACGCTGTTTGTTGCCGGTTGCGTACACCAGTGCCCCGGTTGCTACAACAAAAGCACCTGGCGGCTCAACTCCGGCCAGCCTTTTACCCAGGCGATGGAAGACCAGTTGATTGCCGATCTGAACGATACGCGCGTGCCGCGCCAGGGGCTGTCGCTCTCCGGCGGGGATCCGCTGCATCCGGCCAATATCACGGCGGTGCTGCAATTGGTGAAAAGGGTACATGCCGAGTGCCCCGGCAAGGATATCTGGCTATGGACCGGTTACCGACTGGCGGAGCTGGATGAACAGCAAATGCAGGTGGTGGATCGGATTAACGTGCTGATTGACGGCAAGTTTGTGCAGGATTTAAAAGACCCGGCGCTGATTTGGCGCGGCAGCGCCAATCAGGTGGTGCATAAGCTGCGTTGATCATCCCCTCACCCCGGCCTCTCCCCAAGAGAGGGAGATGCCACGTCCACCTACACCAGCCCCATCCCCACCACGCCGGTCAGTGCGCCGCACAGCGCCACCAGCGCGGCGGTCAGGCACAGAGCCTTGGCGGAAAAGGCTTTGTTCAGCATCAGCAATGAAGGCAGGCTGACCGCTGGCAGGGTCATCAGCAGCGCCAGCGCCGGGCCGGTGCCCATGCCCGCCAGCATCATGGTCTGCACAATCGGGATTTCCGCTGCGGTGGGGATCACGAACAGGCAACCGGCGATCGCCAGCCCAATAATCCACAGCAGGCTGTTGTCTATCGCGCCGTCAGCATGCGGGAACAGCCACACGCGTGCCGCGCCCAGCGCCAGTACCGCCAGAATGTAGATCGGAATGGTCGACCAAAACAGCGACCACAGCGCCCTTAGCCAGCGGCTAAAAAAGGGCTGCGCCCCGGTTTTTTCCAGCGGTATCACCGGCATTTGCAGTGCGGCGGGTTGCGGGTCGTTGGCGGTCGCGCGTTGCACCAGCCAGGCAATGCCCAACACCATAATCACCCCAGCCACCAGCCGAATAGCGGCAAACTGCCAGCCAAGCACGAAGCCCATAAAAATCAGCGTCGCCGGGTTCAGCACCGGGTTACTTAGCCAGAATGCCATCGCCGCACCACTGGATACCGACTGACGGCGTAACCCGGCGGCAACTGGTGCCGCACAGCAGGTACACATCATGCCCGGCAGTGCGATCGCCGCGCCGAGCAAGGTGCCGGAGAAACGCGGGTGGCCCAGGGTGCGCACCAACCAGTCGCGTGGGATTAACACCTGCACCAGCGAGCCCAATACCACGCCGAGCACCGCCGCCTTCCACACCGCGGTGAAATAGACCAGTGCATAGTGCCAGGCTGCCAACCAGGGGCTGCTGTCGCCATTAGCCAGTATCGATTTGCCGATCGAGTGAGTATCCGCCGCCAGAAAAGCCTTGCCGTAATAGGGTTGCCATTTGACGTAGTAGAGGCCAACGGCCACCACCAGCAGAAACAGGATCGGTTTCCACAGCGGCCAGGGGCGGCTGCGGTGTTCGGTTGCGGTCAGAGGCTGTGGCATGGGGTTGGCTCGGTTCGGTGAACAATGACGTCAGCTTAGCGCGCCGCAGCCCCGAGCGCATCATCAGCCTGTCCCAAATAGTTCATCTGTTCGCCACTGACGCGTAACCAGATTGTCATTTAACCCCGGCAGAATAACGCCAACTTCACCAAAGGGTACAGACCATGCAACGCCAACCATCAGCATCCTGCAAATGGGTATTCGGCACGCCGAGGTTTTCATTATGATGGACTTATCTAGACATCCGACCAGATACCCCACCCGCTACCAACAAATCGCCGCGCAGCTTGAACAAGAGCTGCGTACCCAATACCGCTGCGGTGACTATCTGCCTTCCGAACAACAGCTGGCAGAGCGTTATCAGGTTAATCGCCATACCCTGCGCCGTGCGGTCGACCAATTGGTGGAGCGCGGCTGGCTGCAACGTCGACACGGCATCGGCATTCTGGTGCTGATGCGCCCCTATGACTATCCGCTGCATGCCAATACCCGCTTTAGCCAGAACCTGTGCGAGCAGGGAAGTCACCCCACCAGTGAGCGCTTACTCGCAGTATTACGCCCGTGTAATGGACATGTGGCCAGTGCACTGTCGCGTGAAGAAGGCGAAACGGTGATCCACCTGCGCACCCTGCGCCGGGTCAACGGCGTGCCGATGAGCCTGATCGACCATTATCTGCCCGATCTGGACTGGTGGCCGGCGCTGCAGCAGTTCCACAGCGGCTCATTACATGAATTTATCGAACTCAACATCCACCAGCCGCTGACCCGCAAGCAGACGCGCATCAGCGCACGCCGCGCGCAGGCCAAAGAGAGTCGGTTGCTGGAAATAGCTACCCACGCGCCGCTGCTGTGCGTGCGCACCCTCAACGTCTGCAGCGGCAGTGACAGCGTGGCGGAATACTCCGTCAGCCTGGCGCGCGCCGACATGATTGAACTGACCATGGAGCACTGAATGCAAGCCTTACAGCCGAGACAACGCTGGATGTCGGTACTGGCGCACAGCCAGCCGGACCAGTTGCGCAGCCACTGGCAGGCGCTGAACCTCAGCCCGCGCTACCAAACCATTCGCGCGCCGGAGATTGGCCTGGCGCAGTTACAGGGCCGTATGGGCGCCACCGGCCGCCGCTTTGTGCTGGGCGACATGACCGTTACCCGCGCGGTGGTGCAGCTGGAAAACGGCGGTTACGGCTACAGCTATATTGCCGGACGTGACAAGGCCCATGCCGAACTCTGTGCGCTGGCGGATGCCCTGTTGCAGCTGCCGGAGCAGGCCGAATTGCTGCAACAGCAACTGATTGAGCCACTGGCGGCCTTGCAACATGAACAACGCCAGCTTCGCGCTCGGGCGGTAGCCTCCAGCCGGGTGGACTTCTTTACGCTGGTGCGAGGGGATTAACCAATGAGCCTACTGACAGGTTTTGCACAACCGATTGAACAATCGCAACAGGCTTTCCGCCTGATCCTTAAAGCATTAAGTGAACCGGGCCATATCGTCACACTGTCGACAAGCCCGGCCTGGGGCGCGCTGAACGCCGCCAGCACCGCCGCACTGTTGACCCTGGCAGACCAGGAAACGCCGATTCAACTGTCTCTGGCGTTAGAATGTGAGCAAGTGCTAACAAACATTCGCTTCCACAGCGGTGCACCGCTGGCCAATAACAGCGAAGAAGTGTGCTTTGCCCTGTTCGATACGCAATTGCAGGCCGCTGATTTGCAGGCCTTACCGCACGGCAGCGAGATCTCCCCCGAGTTCAGCGCCACGGTAGTTGTCCAGCTCGACAGTCTGGAACAGGGCACTGCGCTGCGCCTGACCGGTCCCGGCATTGAACAGCAACGGGTTATCTCGCCGTCATTGCCGCAAGCCTTACTGGATTACCTGATTAACCGTCCACAGCGTTTCCCGCTGGGGCTGGATTTCCTGCTGACCTGCGGTGAGCGCCTGCTGGCGCTGCCACGGACCACCCATGTGGAGGTGTGCTGATGTACGTTGCCGTTAAAGGGGGCGAAAAAGCCATTGAGGCAGCCCATCAGTTACAGGAACAACTGCGGCGTGGCGACGACAGCGTACCGGCGCTCGGTACCCAGCAGATTGAACAGCAATTGGGGTTGGCGGTAGATCGGGTAATGACCGAAGGGGGTATTTACGATCCTCAGTTGGCGGCGCTGGCCATTAAGCAGGCGAGCGGCGATCTGGTCGAAGCCATTTTCCTGCTGCGCGCCTACCGCACCACTCTGCCAAGGCTAGCGGTCAGTGAACCATTGGCGACCGAAAATATGCGGCTGGAACGCCGTATCTCGGCGGTTTACAAGGACTTGCCCGGTGGGCAGGTGCTGGGGCCGACCTACGATTACACCCACCGGCTGCTGGACTTTGCCCTGCTGGCCGAAGGCGAAGCGCCACGCGCGCCACAGGCCGACGAACCGCTGCCGGAAAACTGTGCCCATGTGTTCGACTTACTCAGTCAGCAGCAGCTGGCGCTGGCGGAACAGGATGACGGCAGCGCGCCAGATGACATCACCCGCAATCCGCCGGTTTACCCTTGTTCCCGTTCGGCACGCTTGCAACAGTTGGTGCGCGGTGACGAAGGTTTCCTGCTGGCACTGAGCTACTCCACTCAGCGTGGTTACGGCCGTACCCACCCGTTCGCCGGTGAGATACGTACTGGCTATGTTTCGGCGGAGATAGTACCTGAAGAGCTGGGTTTCGCGGTAGATATCGGCGAGATCCTGCTGACCGAGTGTGAAATGGTCAACGGCTTTATTGACCCGGTCGACCAACCACCGCATTTCACCCGCGGCTATGGCCTGGTGTTTGGTCGTGCCGAACGCAAGGCGATGGCGATGGCGCTGGTGGATCGCGCCCTGCAAAGCCCCGAGTACAACGAAGGCATCGCCAGCCCGGCGCAGGATGAAGAGTTCGTGCTGGCCCACGCCGATAATGTTGAAGCCGCCGGCTTTGTTTCCCACCTTAAATTGCCGCACTACGTCGATTTCCAGGCCGAGCTGGAATTGCTCAAACGCCTGCGGCAGGAATTCAGCGAACGTCAGGAGGCCCGCGATGAGTGAAGTATTAACCGGTTATAACCTGGGCTATCTAGACGAACAGACCAAACGCATGATCCGCCGCGCAATTTTGAAGGCGGTGGCAATCCCTGGCTATCAGGTGCCGTTCGGCGGGCGTGAGATGCCCATGCCCTACGGCTGGGGCACTGGCGGCATTCAGTTGACTGCCAGCGTGATTGGCCGCGCCGACGTGCTGAAGGTGATCGACCAGGGAGCCGATGACACCACCAATGCGGTTTCCATCCGTCGCTTCTTCCAGCGCGTTGCCGGCGTCGCCACCACCGAGCGCACGCCGGAAGCTACGCTGATCCAGACCCGGCACCGCATCCCGGAAACCGCGCTGCGTGAAGACCAGATCCTGATTTATCAGGTGCCGATCCCGGAGCCGCTGCGCTTTATCGAACCGCGCGAAACCGAGACCCGTAAAATGCACGCGCTGGAAGAATACGGCGTGATGCAGGTGAAACTGTATGAAGACATCGCGCGCTACGGCCATATCGCCACCACCTACGCCTATCCGGTGAAGGTCAATGACCGCTACGTGATGGATCCGTCGCCGATCCCGAAATTCGATAACCCGAAAATGCACATGATGCCGGCACTGCAGCTGTTTGGGGCCGGGCGCGAGAAGCGCATCTATGCCCTGCCGCCGTTCACTAAGGTGGAGAGCCTGGACTTCGACGATCATCCTTTCACCGTGCAGCAGTGGGACGAGCCTTGTGCCCTGTGTGGTTCACGCCACAGCTATCTCGATGAAGTGGTGCTCGACGATCAGGGCAACCGCATGTTCGTCTGTTCCGACACCGATTACTGCCAGCAACAGCTGGCGCAACCTTCGCAAGAGGCGCAGCACTGATGGCTTCCACCCCTCTGAGCACCACGCCGCTGCTGTCGGTGACTAACCTCACCCATCTGTACGCACCGGGCAAGGGCTTTAGCGATGTCTCTTTTGATATCTATCCCGGCGAAGTGCTGGGCATCGTTGGCGAATCCGGTTCCGGTAAAACTACCCTGCTGAAGTCGATTTCCGCCCGGCTGGTGCCGCAACAAGGGCAGATCCTTTACCGCCCGCAGGCCGGGCAACAGCACGACCTGTACGCGATGGCGGAAAGCGATCGCCGCCGCCTGCTGCGTACCGACTGGGGCGTGGTGCATCAGCATCCTCTCGACGGGCTACGCCCCAAGGTTTCTGCCGGTGGCAACATCGGTGAACGCCTGATGGCTATCGGCCAGCGTCACTACGGCGACATTCGCCGTCAGGCCGGCCAATGGCTGGAAGACGTCGAGATCCCGGTATCGCGCCTGGATGACCTGCCGACCACCTTCTCCGGTGGCATGCAACAGCGGTTGCAGATTGCCCGCAATCTGGTGACCCACCCAAAATTGGTGTTTATGGACGAGCCCACCGGCGGGCTGGACGTTTCGGTACAGGCACGTCTGCTCGATCTGCTGCGCACGCTGGTGGTGGAAATGCAGTTGGCGGCGGTGATCGTCACCCACGATCTTGGCGTGGCGCGCCTACTGGCGCACCGGCTGCTGGTGATGAAACAGGGCGAGGTGGTGGAAAGCGGCCTGACCGACCGGGTGCTGGACGATCCGCACCATCCTTATACCCAACTGCTGGTTTCTTCGGTGCTGTCGTAACGCAAGGTAATGACAAATGACTATTCAAATCCGGGTTGAACACCTCAGCAAAACCTTTGTGCTCCACCAGCAGCACGGCACGCAACTGCCGGTACTGCACGATGCCAATATGACGGTCAGCAGCGGCGAATGTGTGGTGCTGCACGGGCATTCCGGCAGCGGGAAATCCACGCTGCTGCGCTCACTGTATGCCAATTATCTGCCTGACAGCGGCCATATCTGGATTAATCACCAGGGTGAATGGCTGGATATGGTGCAGGCCGAAGCACGCCAGATCCTGGCGGTCCGCCGCCACACCCTCGGCTGGGTCAGCCAGTTTCTGCGGGTGATCCCGCGTATCAGCGCGCTGGACGTCGTGATGCAGCCGCTGCTGGAACAGGGCGTCAACCGCGCCGAATGCCGCGAACGCGCCGAGACGCTGCTCAACCAGCTCAACGTACCGCAACGCCTGTGGCAACTGGCCCCTTCCACCTTCTCCGGTGGTGAACAACAGCGGGTGAACATCGCGCGCGGCTTTATCGTCGATTACCCGATCCTGTTGCTGGACGAACCCACCGCCTCCCTCGACAGCCGTAACAGTGCGGCCGTGGTCGCGCTGATCGAACAGGCCAAACAACGTGGCGCGGCGATCGTCGGCATTTTCCATGATGAAGGCGTCCGTCAGCAGGTCGCCGACCGGTTATATGACATGCAGGTGCCACAGGCGCTGGAGATCCTCTGATGATCATCAATAACGTGAAACTGGTGCTGGAAGATCAAACGGTCGAAGGATCGCTGGAAATCAGCGACGGCATGATCCGCAGCTTTGCCGATACGCCCAGCCAGTTGCCGCAGGCATTGAACGGTGAAGGCGGCTGGCTGCTGCCGGGCTTGATTGAACTGCACACCGACAATCTGGACAAGTTTTTCACCCCGCGCCCGAACGTCGACTGGCCGGCGCATTCGGCCATGAGCAGCCATGATGCGCTGATGGTAGCCAACGGCATCACCACCGTGCTGGACGCGGTGGCCATTGGCGACGTTCGCGACGGCGGCCACCGGCTGGAAAACCTGCAAAAAATGATCGACGCGGTGATCCACAGCCAGCGCGCCGGGGTCAACCGCGCCGAACACCGGTTGCACCTGCGCTGCGAACTGCCCAACGAGAGCACCCTGTCGCTGTTCGAACAGTTGATGGACAAGCCTGGGGTGTCTTTGGTGTCGCTGATGGATCATTCGCCGGGCCAGCGCCAGTTCGCCTCGCGTGAAAAATACCGTGAGTATTATCAGGGCAAATATCACCTCAACGACCAGCAGATGAGCGAGTATGAAGAGCACCAGGTTGCGCTTTCTGCCCGCTGGGCTACGCCGAATCGCGAAGCCATTGCCGCCCATTGCCGGGCGCGTAAAATTTCGCTCGCCAGCCACGACGATGCTACCGCCGCCCACGTCAGCGAGTCCTGCGCGCTGGGTAGCGTGATTGCAGAGTTCCCCACTACCGAAGACGCCGCCCTGGCTTCGCACCAACAAGGATTGCAGGTGCTGATGGGCGCGCCGAACATCGTGCGTGGCGGCTCACATTCCGGCAACGTAGCAGCGCACCACCTGGCGGCGTTGGGCGTGCTGGATATCCTGTCCTCCGACTATTACCCGGCCAGCCTGTTGGATGCGGCGTTTCGCATTGCGGCCGACGAACGCAACGATTACAACCTGCCGCAGGCAGTGCAGATGATCACCCGCAACCCGGCCAGGGCGCTGAATTTGCAGGATCGCGGCACCATCGCCGAAGGCATGCGGGCAGATCTGGTGTTGGTACGACCGCACGGCGAGCACGTTTACGTGCACAACGTGTGGCGCCAGGGCAAGCAGGTATTCTGATGGCGCAGCTTATCTATCTGATGGGGCCGTCCGGCTCAGGCAAGGACAGTCTGTTGGCCGCACTGCGCGCCGATGTGGATAGCGCCCCGCTGGTGGCGCACCGCTATATCACCCGGCCGGCAGACGCCGGCTGCGAGAACCATATTGCGCTTAGCGAACCGGAGTTCCTGCGCCGCCGCGCCAAAGGGTTATTTGCCCTCGACTGGCAGGCGCATCAGCACCATTACGCCTTTGGCATCGAGGTCGATCTGTGGTTACTGCAGGGGATCGACGTGGTGGTCAACGGATCCCGTGCTCATCTGGCACAGGCACAGCAACGCTACGGTACGCAGCTGCTGCCGGTGTGCCTGCAGGTCAGCAGCGATATTCTGCGCCAACGCCTGCAAAATCGCGGGCGTGAAAACGCCGATCAGATAGCGCAGCGGCTGGCGCGGGCAGCGGAATATCAGCAACAGCTGCCCGCCATTTGCTGCCGACTGGATAACGACGGCAACCTTGAAGACACTTTGGCAGCGCTGTTGGCGCTGCTGCCCGCTTCAGCCAAACAACCACAGGATGCCCTGCCATGAGTGATTTGGCGCAGCCGAGAATCGGCGGCAACGTGACGCTTAACCGCAGCCGCCTCGGCCAGTATGTTCATCTGGCCGACGATGCGATCCTCGAAGAAGTCGAAATGGGCGACTATTCCTACACCGCCGGACATAACCAGATTTTTTACGCCACCATCGGCAAATTCGTGTCGATCGCCTCTTACGCACGCATTAATCCCGGCAACCACCCCACCTATCAGCGCATCGCCCAGCACCATTTCACCTATCGCGCTTCAGAGTACGATCTGGGGGAAGATGATGAAGCCTTCTTCGACTGGCGGCGCGAACACCACGTGAGCATCGGCCACGACGTGTGGATCGGCCATAACGCCATCGTGATGCCCGGCGTCAACATCGGCAACGGCGCAGTGATCGGCAGCGCGGCGGTGGTAACCAAGGATGTGGCCCCTTATGAGATTGTCGCCGGCGTGGCGGCCAAAAAGATCGGCATGCGTTTTGACGACGCACTGATCGAACGTATTGAACGCAGCCAGTGGTGGCACTGGGATCATCAGACATTACAGGAACGATTGGCGGATTTCCGCGATATCAACGCCTTTGCGGAGAAGTATCTTTAAGGCCCTTATTAATCTTACCCAATGAATTTCGCGTTGCAGCTAGGCGGCAAATGCGTGAATCCTCAGGAGCTTACTCAAGTAAGCGACTGAGGTGCGCGTATGCAGCCAACAACGCTGCGGTGTGAAAGGCGAAGGGTAAAGGAGCAACTCATGCAATTGACGTTTCTCGGCACCGGCGGTGCCCAGCAGACTCCGGTGTTCGGCTGTGATTGTCTGGTCTGTCAGCGGGCGCGGCGCGAGCCGGCATTCCGGCGCAGGCCTTGCAGCGCAATGCTTAAATTTCAGGGGGAAACGACCTTGCTGGATGCGGGATTACCGTCGTTGGAACGGCGCTTTTCGGCGGGGGAAATTCAACGTTTTTTACTGACACATTACCACATGGATCACGTCCAGGGGTTATTTCCTTTGCGCTGGGGCTGCGGAAATTTTATTCCGGTGTATGGCCCGGCCGATGAACAGGGCTGTGACGACTTGTTCAAACACCCGGGTATTCTGGCGTTTCAGCCGCCGTTAAAACCCTTTGAAACGGTTGAACTGGGCGGGCTGTGCATCACCCCGCTGCCGCTGCAACATTCGAAACTCACTCTGGGTTATCTGATCCAGGCCGCAGGGAAATCGCTGGCCTATCTGACCGATACCGTCGGTTTACCGCCGGATACCGAGGCTTTTCTGCGCGCAGTAACCCTGGATTTAATGGTGCTCGACTGCAGTTTGCCACCCCAGCCGCAAGCACCGCGTAATCATAACGATCTGACCCGCGCACGGGAAATCCAACAACGCTTGCAACCCGACCGCACACTGCTGACGCACATCAGTCATCATCTCGATCTGTGGCTGATGGACAACGAACTGCCGCCGGGTCTGGAGATGGCGTTCGATAATCTCAGCGTGCACTGTGGTAACAATGCAGTCGATCGGATTCCAGCACCTTAACGCCGTTACCGGGGCTGAACGCCTGCTCCAACAGGGTCTGCGCCACATCTTTGGCGGCGACACCCCGCCATTTTCCGGGCAGCATCTTGAACAAGGGGGCGCTCAGGCGTTCCAGCAAACGTGGTGAAGCGCGTTCGCCCAGCAGCATCGATGGCCGCACCAGTGTCAGACGTGGCCAGTTCTGCTCACGCAGAGCCTGTTCCATTTCACCCTTGGTCCGGTTGTAAAGGAAGGTCGAGCGCGTGCTGGCCCCCAGCGCACTGACCACCAGACAGTGCTGCGCCCCCAGACGCCGACCGGTCAACGCACTTTCCACTACCAGGGTGTAATCGACGTAGTGAAAATTGGCGTCGCTGCCCGCCTCACGCCGCGTGGTCCCCAGACAACAGAACACCATATCGACCGGTTGCTCCTGCTTTGTCAGTAGCGCAAACAGGTCATCACCCACCGGGTTCTCCAACTTTTCATGCGCCGGCAGCGGCTTACGCGTCGGTGCCACGATCGCCGTGACCTGCGGATTGGCCTGCAGCATGCCCAACAGCTCGCGCCCCACCAACCCGGTAGCCCCTACCATGAATACCCGTGCCATATACCCTCCCGCCGAATGCTCTCTATGAAAAGTATATACCCGTCATCTTTCAAGTTGCAGCGTTGTTACCTGCACTCAGTTATGTGGCCCGTCTATGGGCCACACCCCTAACGGGGCCGCTGCGAGCAGCGTTCAAATCTGCTCCCGGCAGATTTGTCACCCCAGTGACTTACTCGAGTAAGCGCCTGGGGATGAGCGAGCTGGCCGCCTAGCTGCAACTTGAAAGCTATAGGCTAGAGTTTATTGCGTCAGGTCCGCGTCCAATGCAGTTTCTTGCCGAAGCCGAGGGTGTTATCGGTCATCTTCACTTCTTGCAGGCTCAGTTGCCAAACCGGCGCTTTCATCACTTTGGCTACCGGGAAACGCTTGCAGTAGCGTGCCCGTGCAAGTTGCTCTTCATCACCGCTCAGCATCACCGCTTCGGCGCGATACTGCACGCCGCGGATCAACGCGATGGTCTTCGGTTTTGGCGCTATGGTACCGACCACCCGGCTATTTTGCAGCATCAACTCGCCGTGGCGGGTATGGGTTTCGGTCATTAGCCACAGCGACATGCGTTCGGTATCAAAGACGTAAAAACAGTTGGCACACCACATGTCCATGCCGTTGCCAGCGCACAGTGTCAGCACATGTTGTTTGCTGAGGAAATGCGCAATTTGTTGCTGCTCTTCAGTCGTGTTCAACGTCGATTCTCCTTGCCTTTGCTCGCGTCATCTTACCTGCGTTGTTGAGGACGGTCACAAATAACGATAATGCCACCACCTCACCAGTATGATTAATCAATCAAATTGGACTGACCCCACGGCAGTGAACTTAGCGGCTTTTTGTCCCTTGCCTTGTTCGATTTTCTAAGCTGCCTGTACGGCAGTGAACGGGAGGATTCCGATTACTTGTGACTGTAACTTTTTCTAAGCTGCCTGTACGGCAGTGAACCTCTACTCGCAAGAGTACGTATCCGCCCTGCTTTTCTAAGCTGCCTGTACGGCAGTGAACCAACATAGCCGGCCGGTCTATCGCGCCTGGGTGTTTCTAAGCTGCCTGTACGGCAGTGAACGTGCCAATGGCGGGACGGCGTTCGGGTCGCCATTTCTAAGCTGCCTGTACGGCAGTGAACTAAGAGTCCACACTCGCAGTGCTGGGCGTGATTTTCTAAGCTGCCTGTACGGCAGTGAACCAGCATGCCGCGCATTAGTGGCGCTGCATCTCTTTCTAAGCTGCCTGTACGGCAGTGAACTTGCATCGGCTGTACCTGCATGCCCATGCTTTTTTCTAAGCTGCCTGTACGGCAGTGAACTTTGCCAGTAACCACTGCGCCAAATTTGCAATTTTCTAAGCTGCCTGTACGGCAGTGAACACTGGCGGGATTTGTTTCGAGCGGAATTTATGTTTCTAAGCTGCCTGTACGGCAGTGAACGTTGTGACCGATGAGCGCAAGCCCTTCCCGCTTTTCTAAGCTGCCTGTACGGCAGTGAACTGCTGCCGTCGCTGCCCTGGCGGCGGGGGTATTTTCTAAGCTGCCTGTACGGCAGTGAACCCAACCGCGGCAAACATCGTTGCGATGCCATATTTCTAAGCTGCCTGTACGGCAGTGAACGACGCATTACAGCGCGGCATCAAGGTTATTCATTTCTAAGCTGCCTGTACGGCAGTGAACCGGATCAGCCACTGGAAAAAGCCAGGTGGATTTTTCTAAGCTGCCTGTACGGCAGTGAACTCACCCGTCAGGACTGAGCAGGCAGAAGGTGATTTCTAAGCTGCCTGTACGGCAGTGAACTTTTAAACATATTAAAGGAATCATAGTTTATATTTCTAAGCTGCCTGTACGGCAGTGAACCATAAACCCTACTTTCAATATAGTTAAAGATGTTTCTAAGCTGCCTGTACGGCAGTGAACCGCGAAATATCAACTTCCTGCGCCTGCTTGGTGTTTCTAAGCTGCCTGTACGGCAGTGAACGGCGGTCTCCTCGTTGTACTGCAGACGGAATTTTTCTAAGCTGCCTGTACGGCAGTGAACGCGTTGCTGGTGTAGTCAGTTTGCCCTGTGATTTTCTAAGCTGCCTGTACGGCAGTGAACTCGCGGTTGTTGCTCATCCACAGTTCAAGATTTTTCTAAGCTGCCTGTACGGCAGTGAACCTACACCGCAGAATGCGCTATTTATCGTTGTCTTTCTAAGCTGCCTGTACGGCAGTGAACAAACACACCCTGTATTTCCACCACCTCAGGATTTTCTAAGCTGCCTGTACGGCAGTGAACAAACCAAAACCACTAACTATGGCGAGGTTGTTTTTCTAAGCTGCCTGTACGGCAGTGAACCGTAAAATCCGTACCGGGGATCAGGGCCAGGTTTTCTAAGCTGCCTGTACGGCAGTGAACTATCCAGATGGGAATATTTCTGGCTCTATGTGTTTCTAAGCTGCCTGTACGGCAGTGAACTGTACATAAACCTCATTAACAAACTGATTATTAAAGAAAATAGTGGTTTCTTGATAGTTTTACCCTAATTTTTTGACGTGAGGCAGAGATAATGAAATCAATCAGTTATCTCTGCCTGAAAAAAGAGGGTCAGAACCACGGTATAGTGGCGGAGGGGCTTAAACCGTAAAAACTGAACCTTCCTTCCACCGGCGTTTCCCTCAGTTCTCCCTGCTTTACAAACAGACGAAAACTTTGCCCTGTCGAGAGGCTTTTCAACGCAATAAACGCAAGTGAAGAGCGTTGTTCATTAGCCCGCGGGATCTTTTCTTTGGCCTGTTCCTCTGTTAACCAACCTTTGCTGACCGCCCTTCTGCGTAGTCGTTCTACGCTACTCTTGACCTGAACTCTGCTGACCGTTCGATATTGAGCACCAGCCGGCACGGCCTGGATGGCACCGACGCCGGTATAGTCGCGTAATCCTTTCAGCCAGCCGCTTTTCTGAAGCTCATTCAGCGCCTCATGACCACCGTGTAACCGCAACACCGCACCCGGCGTGCGTTGCATATCTGGAAAACTGACGCCGATTTTGCCCTGACCATCGGCAGCCAACGCCCGGTGAAGCTTGGCGAATAGAGCCGCCATTAACATAGGTTCGCTGAATTCAGGATCGGGTAATACGCAAATATCCTGATAATGATCCATGCCAGTCCCCTTATTCACCCTTCTCGCCAAACACGCCACCACGGATTAAAATCGCCATCACATAGTGCTGTTGCGCCACATCGGGGACCTTGCCTTTAGTGACCCAATTATCCAGTAAGGTGTAGAAATCCATTTTCTGTTTTGGCTGACGATAGGCTTGTCCACGACTGGTAACTGAACCATAAGGTTCCACTGCGATCGGCCCCAACCCCAACGTTTCAGCTTCGGGGTACCAGCTATCAATGGTGCGCAATGCATTACCAATTTTCTGTGAGTGCATGGCGGCAATACCCTCTACCTGATATAACACTTTGCTTTTCTTGCTGTTACTGTCCAAAACCAATTCTTGAGAAGGGAAAACTTCCTGCCCTTTACCCAGTCGGACTTCAGCATCAACGCTGAAGAATGAGAAACTTTCTCCAGACAAGCCCTGTTCAATTTCCTTGGCCAATTCAGCCAGTGCCTTATCCGGTTGGCTAAATTCACGTAAATTGTAATCGGTAGCGTTAAAATGCCAGGTTTTCTCTTTGCCCTTAACGGTAATAGCAATTTCGTCAACACCAACGCGGTTACGCCACAAAAAGCGCCCGTTCGCCAGATTTTCGGCATAGCGTCCTGCCAGTTCTTTAAACCCGTGTTCCTTGATATATCCCTGAATCACACTCGCTAATTCAGCCTGGTAATCCTGATCGTTACAGACCGATGGCTGAACCAAATTACCCAACACCCGCAGGGTAAAACTCACTTTCAAGGTATCGGCGTCAAACGGTAAAGCTGCGACATCCACCCGCTGCAAATTAGGCTTTTGGATTTCAGCATCCAATTTGGCGGGGTCGCTAGCGATAGCATTTTTTAAACGGTTAGAAATGGTGCCACGCACGGCTTTTTCCTGAATAACAATCGGTGTCCATTCAGATTGTTGCCAATTACCGGCGTACATAATGGCGTCAGAGTTTGCTAATTTACGCTCAAATGCCAATACAGAAGCGGTCTTTACAGTAGCCATATTCATTAATCCTTTAAATTATTCTTCATCGTTAAATTCGTAAGTTTCAATCGCGGCAGGTACGGCACTGCGACATAGGTAGTCATCGTCTTGATGGTGGTATTGCCATAACAACTGATTCAGATCGGTAATACGGTGCAGACTCCGCCACTCGCCAATACCGTAAACCGGCTCGGCAAAACGGAAGGATGTTGAAGGATCGCGCGTTTTTGCCACCTCACCCGGTGCGTAGAGCGAAGAGATCCCTCGATAGCCGGTTTGCATCGGGACCAAATAACCGGAAGCCGGTTTCGGCACATAATGCCATTGAGGCTCTTGTTCACTAACCGGTTGATATTTCACAGCGGCAAAATCCAGCCAGGCATCCAACAGCGTGGCCTGCGGATTGCACTCCCGCAGCCTTTGATAATGGTCGGCCAGCAGTTCGCTGCGATCAAGCAAGGCAAAACCAGGCAGCAAACGACGCATCAGCCTGCGCAAGTCCGCTGGCTTTTCAGGGGTGCCCATAACTTTGATCGCATTGATATCGGTAATCACACCACCGGCCAAACGCTGAGTTGGGCACAAATCGGCGAGGTGCGCTTCCAGAGCTCTGGCACCCTCATCGCCATTAGCGATGGCTCCATGACACTCGATCAGCAAGGATACCGTCATATGCATCCGGCCTTCTTCATTGAACGCCGCCGTTTTAGCCTCTTTAGTCAAGGGATTACGTGTTAACGCAAAAGCATAATCACGCCCGGAGGAATGAGCGTGGAGCTGATACTGATGACAAATGACGCCACAGCCCGTCAGGGTCAAACCGTGGTTCTGCTGCAACTTGCGGGATAACGCATGGGTATAGCCAAGGAAATGGGTGATTGCCGGGAAACCATAGGTCAGCCCGGCGATGGCATTGGCGTTCTCAACCCGAATATGGCGCAGTACGATTAAAGCTCCCATGCGAAGCCCCCCTTAAACTCTGCTTCAAATTCACGCAGGCGACGTTTAAACAAGGGGGCTGTCGACCATTCGCGCCGTTCAATTTCACTGAATTTCATCTCTTCGCTTTTTAGCTGGTGATTGAGCCAAACACCGAAATCCAGAGCGACCTCTTTTTTCCACCCACCGCCTTCGCGTTCAAAGCGAAAGCCTTCATCCTCATTAGTCCGCCAGGGATCGAGCCACAACTGTTGCGCGCGGGAAAGTTGGCACGCTTCACGCTGGCTCCAGCATTGCCAGTCTTCCCGGTTTTGAATACCAGCCACATAACTGAACAGAATATCAATAACCGCATCGACGTAAGCGCCACGCTGCTGACGGATCTCTGCATTATTCTCTGAAGACTTGTTCACATCGCGCAGATACTGTTTTAGCTGCCACACTGCATCCCTCGCCAACGCGGAGAACGCTTTACGTTCCTGAAAAATAGAGTTTTGGTTTAACGGCAGCTTGCTGACGGTTAACCATTCCGGCGCAGAACACGGCAGTAACCAGACACGACCGCCACGCACGCTGTTAAGGTAGGAAATATTCTGTGGCTTGGTCCCCCCCATATTTAACACCGCGGTTTTGGGGTAAATCACCCGCGGCACCGGATACCACTCAGTGGCCTTAAAGGCCTGGTAGCACTCTTTGGCTGTATCACTGAAACGCGCATCGCTGATGCGCTGGTGCATCGCCTGCGCCAACGACGAGGAGAATAACGGGCTCAGCAGGTGATACTCATCTGGCCCTACAGGGAAATAGAGCTGTTTAGCCAAGGTATGGGAGGAGAGGTTTTTATTCGCTAATACCTGTTTGAAACCCGCAACCCACAATTCCAGTTGCTGCGGGCTTTCGGCAAACGCCGCTAACGGGGTGCTATCGCCACGGCTCAAACACGCAATCAGCGATTCGCCTTCATATTCCAGTTGCAGTAGCTTCGCTACATCCAGCGCTGCGGCATTGCCTACGGCATCGATAGCCGGTTGGGATAAGCTCGCGCTCGAAAGCCGATCTGTAGTGAGTGATGCGCTATCCGCAGCAAAAATACTGCTGCCTTTGGCGTCGCTGTGGGTAAATTTTAGTGCGTGAGTGACAAGGCTGATTTGCCCTGCACGGTTGGCGGCGTCGGTCAGCCAATGGCGTGGAGTATAATTTTTCTCTAATTCTTGCCGCTGTTCCAAAGCGCTTTGCCTGGCAACCGCGATCTCTTCAGCTTCAGTCAGCCCGGCAAGCTTTTTCGCAAGATCCTTTTCCAGCGCTTCCAGCTTGGGCTGTTTGCGGCTGGCGATATATTCGACGATCAACTCGCTAAATCCGTTGTTACTCATACGCCTCCTTATTACAACGTTATTCCGTCCTACTCAAGTGCGCCAAACACCCCTAGCAGCGAGTGGAAACGCCATTGATCGGCCTTCTCTTTCCTCAGATTGATTTCACCAAATTTCTGGCTAACCTCTGCCAGCTCCATATCCAGCCTCTCGGCCAGTTGTTGATAGAGACCGGAGTAGTCTGCGGCGAGCCAGGCACTTACGCCTTCAGCGAAGGTCACTTCAACCTGACGAATGTTATCGCTGGCTTTCCATTGGCCAGGAACGATATCCGGGAATTTAAAGCACGGCGAATCCCCTTCGTCCGCTATCCACAGGTAGTGTGGTTCCTCCTCGGTGGACTGGCGAAAGGGTGTCAAACGCTGTTGCTCACCGCACCAGGTTGCCTGTTGGCGCCACCAAAGCGCGGCATAGTATTTATCAAGCTGCTTTCGCCCCTGTAAAACCGTTCTCAGGCAGAAATGTTCCAGATCGACCAGATTATCGTGCGGCTTGAGTACCGATGCCTCCTGAACCCGAGGGATCGCACTAATCACTTTATATTGTTCAGGGCGTAATATTTCCGCCAAATCATGCTTTAGTAACTGGAGCTGATAGGTCGCCGATTCAAACCCCGGCCGACAATACGCCGGTTGGTTTCCTTTCAGTGCCTTAACGTTTTTTTGCAAAATATGCAGGTTCGGATACTCGCAAGGTTGCTGCCGGTGGCGTTGGATACGTCCTGCCAATTGGATCAACGAGCGCATTGAGCTCGGTTCGGCAATAGCCCAATCGTAATCATGATCGCGCCCGACCTCGGCAACAGAGGTAGCCAGCACCACAAACAGATGATGCTGCTGCGGATACTTCGCCAAAGCACGATCAATTTCCGCCATTTGCCAAAGTGCAGCTTCGGAATAACGCGTCAAGGTTTCATCCAACCGCTGTTCTATATACGAACGCATCGCCAACGGGTGCTGGCTGTGGTAGACGCAATAATGGATGCGGGTATTCTCGGGCGCCGCTGTATTTAATAATCGCTGTGCTACTGCTACTAGCGGATTGATGTTAGCCATACGGATCAAACCCAATGAGACAGTTTTACCCGTTGAATGCTTTTGATGATGGCGTGAATGCAATTGTTGCATCGACGCGAATAGCGTTTCCGTGACCCCATCCAATACCGCGCTTTCACGCAGGCTTGTCGGTTGAACGGCTACCAACTGCGCACGACGTAGTACCGGCACACTTTGCAATTTTGCCACTCGCTTGCCGACAAAGGCTTCATGCGCCGCTATAAAACCTTTTGCCTCCTGAATATCATGCTGTACGGCATCATGCTCATCAAACCAGGCGCAGCAAATATTTAACGGCATACCGGGCAGGCCACATCCCTGTTGATAATCTGCTCGCCCAGATTTATAAGCATTGAACAGTGTCTGAACCAACCCAGGCGGTAAGGTTGCAGAAGAAAGCAAGACGCGGGAACCTAACATACCTGCCCAATTGACCACACGGCATAGCGCAGGGAGATCGGCAATATCAAAATCGTCTGGCTCATCCAGCACTAAATCAGCGGTCAACAAACGCAGCATCGGCGCTATTTGCTTACCGCCGCGCACGCCTTCCGTCGCGCCGATCAGGTGATCAATGGTGGTCACCAATACCGGTGCACTCAGTAATTTATGCAATTTGTCGCTATCTTGCAGCCAACGGCTTAAACGCCCATCGTCCAGGCTGCCACCGTAACTGACATAATGATGCTCCGCGAACAACTCATCTGCCGAAGCGCTGCCAGTACCACGCCGCTCCAATTTATCATTATTGAGGTGATGTAATTGTCGTACCGCCGCAGAACCTACCAACACCGCCAGATCGTCATCTTCCAGAGTGAGTTTGGCCTTAAGCGCATCGCCAGTTTGTAGCGTTAAGGTCCGTAACCCTAATGCAACAGAAAAGCGGCACCCCGCCTTCTCATCGGCTAAACCATACATAATGCGCGCGTTGGCAAAGGTTTTTCCGCAACCGGTGGAAGCCATATTAACGCCAAAGAAACCCTGCTTAAACGAACGTTCACGCACCGCATACGTGAGATCGTAAGCTTTGTCCTGCCAACGAAACTTTTCGGTTTTACTGCGCTGTTTAAACCCTTTATGGCGCGTAATGGCCGGTAACGTTGCTCTGAGATGCGACAGGCTACGCCCCAGTAACAGTGCATTTTGCCCCACGCCGATATTGTGCTCGTCCAGTTGTTGCTTCAATTCACCGGTTTTGCGTTCGGTATTGGCATAGGCTTGATACCCGGTATCTTGCCAACCCGTCGTTGGTGGTAACGATGAGTAGTGATGGTCCGCCAGCATCAACACCAGACGTGCCATATGACTGGTGAAGCGTTGTTCCAATATGCCAAAATCCATCAACGAGGACTGCAGCAACGCTCGTTTAGCAAATTTATGCGCTTTTTCCCGCCAGATATTACTGCGCATCGGGGTGCCATGAGGGAAAAACCACACAGCATGGCGTTCATCGGGTGTCCAGCCTTCAATCTGGTGATTGGTCGAGTTCCACTCTGCGGTGAGTTGCTGCGTTAACCAACTGTCTATCGTCTTCAATGAGGGCGGCATCCCTTCAACGCGCGTTGGATAAGCCGGTAAACGGTGGTGGGAAACAATCAGCCAGGCAATCGTGGTTGCCAGCGGAGGTAGTGATATGAAAGGATTTATAAATTCATCGATAGCATCTTTTATCAGCCTTTCCAGCATCAACTTTTCATCACGCTCCTCGATCATTGCCAGGGCAGTAAGCCACTCTTGATCGCTTCGGTTACCTACCCAAGCACAAAATAGCCGTAATGATACCCACTCATGGCGATAGGGCTGGAAGCTTTTGCCAGCACCACGCAAACCATTCTGAAATAACTGGTTAGCCTTGCCGAAATCATGGAATAAACCCGCAATTGCGGCCAGTAAACTGATGCTCTCCAAATTGTGCCATTGGTTTTCACTGTGGCTTTTCAAAATATCACGTTCGGTCGTATTAGTGGGGACTGCGCCTTCGGGATTAAAACGACGTTGATTACCGACAATCCAGAGTAATTCTGTTTGATTAGCCCCTTTAATCCAGTGGCAAGCCACCGCCGTATTGCGCCGTGCGCTTTTTCGCAACAGTTTACGCAGGGTATTCAAACCTTCGAAGGTGATGGCGGTTTGCCAAGTGCGTTCGCCCTTGCGCTCAGCAAATTGATCTAATATCCGACGAGTTTCCGTTAAGGCACGTTTATTACACTGAGCAACCAAAAGTATATTCACCGCCCCACCTGACTTAACTGCTGGGCAGTCGTTTGCAGTGCCTCAATCATGACATCCAGAGCATCTGCCTTTTGAAAACCATTGATACAGCGCTGACGGAACTCTTGTTCCTCTTCCCCCTGCATCGCGGCAATAAACGCCTGCGGTAATACTAACGCGTCTTTGATCAGATCTGCGGTGTCAAATACCAAGCCACCGCGGCGCGTTTTGCCATGCAGCACTGCTAGCCCATGCGGCAACCCGATGACCCAGGTTGCCACAGCCGCCAATCCATAGGCCAGATAATTGCCATGGTCCAGAAAACGGTTTGCTATATCTACGCCTCCGCCACGCTTGGCACGGGTAAAATCACCGTATCCCACCGCTGTGGCAGCCAGTTTATACAATGCCTTGGTCATCACTGCTTCTTGCGTGAGTAAATCGGTACTATTACGGCAGGCTGTCAGATTATTTTCATATTTATCTAATAAGGCCAGCAAACGGCTTTCGTCTATGGCAAAACCGGTTTGCCGCTCCATTCTGATGTTTAACCAGTGTCTTTTTATCTGCTCAATGCGTACACGTTGAAAAGCTATCGCCGCGGCTAAGCGCTGGTTATCGTCAAACCAGAAACTTACCCAATGTTGCAAATACTCTGTTGGTCGATATTCGCTTTGTGAACATAACCAGGAAACGGCAACTTCCACTTCATTGCCCGCATATAAAGGTGTGCCGGCACCGCCGCAGAAGCCAACCAATACCCCCGCCTTGGCAAATTCGCGCATTGCTGCTTGTGTGATTGAAGTCCCCGTCCCGAGCATGACAACAGAGGTATTGGCAATGGGGATATTCCAATAAAGGGACTGTTTCCCCTCATCGGTGACATACTCAACTCGCCCGCCATTGACTAGAACACGACAATATTGCAGGTAATAGATATTGGCTCTTTTGGAATGCAAGATTGTTTTTAAGTCGGACGGTGAGAATGAGTCATTCATGTCTTGAATTATCCATAATTTAAATGATTATAAATTGTTCAATAGAGCAAATACATCACCGACTAACTGAACAATTTACGTTCTTATCATACAAAAAATAGAAAAACCGTTACCAACCGACAAAATATCATTTTTGATGGGAATTATTCTGCCTGTAACCCTGGTTATTAGTTGGTTCAGCGCTGATTTTCAGGAGCGATATTCCGGCAACCTGCCCGGTAAGAAACAGGGACAGCGAAATACCGGACAGGGCAAATGGGGACAGAAACGGCACCACAGGCGCCGTTTCTTGATTTCAGAGCCAGGCAGGTCACCGGGAACCTGCCCTGCCCTGCCCATCAAATAAACAAATCAGCAGGGACGTTAAAACGTGTCGCCAGCATCTTAATATGTTGAACAGTCAACGCACGGCGACCGTTGAGAATGTTGCTGACATTACTTTTAGACCCCAGCTCATCTTCCAGATCGGCAGCTTTTAAACCATGCTGATCCATCAGTGTACGCAACGCAGCGACACCGGTAGGGATCTTTGCCAAGCGGCGGTTAAACGCCTCAAATTCCGGGGCACTGTTTTCATATTCTGCAATTTTGGCCGCAAGCGGTTCAAAAAGCGGGTTGCTCAACTCCCCGCGATCGACAAGATATTCAATCAGCTCAAGGGCTTTTTTATATTCAGCCTCGCTTTTATTACCCGTCATCAAAGGAATGCATTTCACCGCGTTGGCAAATGTCGCGATCATGCCTTCGGCACTGGCGGCGTCAATATGAGTTGCAACAGTCATTCTTTATGCTCCCTATAATACTTGGTTAACTTGTCGTATTCGGCATGAGTCGCAATGTGTTTAACAAAAACCTTTTGCTTTTCAAAGTCAATGAAGGCAATAAGCCGCAACGTGTTACCGGATACATCGATGATCCACCACTTTTTGCGGTACTTGAAGTTATCCAGTGAAGGGATCGCTCTTTTCATCTCATCCGGGCTGTTGAAGATCTTTTTTTCCAGAACCCTCATCAGATCCAGAAGCGCTAACGCGCTATTAGGGTATTTCCCGGCAGCCTCATTAAATGGCTGTCTGCTGATCACATGCACCGCGGATCCCTCGCCCCTGTTTTCATCTTGAAAACATTGTAGCCTCTGACGGAATTGTTTTCAATTTGAAAACAGATGTTTGCCGCACGGGCACGATTTCCCTCTTTCCCCTCACACCCTGCATAGCCGTTTGTTTGGTATCAATAACGCATGGAATATCCGTCCACTGACTGCACCCTAGAGTTTCTAAGCTGCCTGTACGGCAGTGAACTCTGTTGCTGGTGGCTCTAATTGTCGCAGGCATTTCTAAGCTGCCTGTACGGCAGTGAACACTGCGCCTTGCGTCGCCACACCACTCTAGCCTTTCTAAGCTGCCTGTACGGCAGTGAACTCACGCCTTTCAATTGTTAGATAATCCACAATTTTCTAAGCTGCCTGTACGGCAGTGAACGGATTGATGATTTTGCGGATGATTCTGTTGTTTTTCTAAGCTGCCTGTACGGCAGTGAACTGAGGTGTGAAGGTAAATTAATCTATAATACGTTTCTAAGCTGCCTGTACGGCAGTGAACAGACTAGGTACAACGCAGGTGATCGTAGTTGATTTCTAAGCTGCCTGTACGGCAGTGAACTAACTTTCATAGCGTCACACTCTGGTTCTGTGTTTCTAAGCTGCCTGTACGGCAGTGAACCCATCAGCCCAATAATCCTCGACGATATTGTTTTTCTAAGCTGCCTGTACGGCAGTGAACGTCTACACCGCCCCGCCAGCGCCAGCAGTGCCTTTCTAAGCTGCCTGTACGGCAGTGAACCCCCCTTCAGTGTCACACCCTGCATCGATGCCTTTCTAAGCTGCCTGTACGGCAGTGAACGCAACGCCTTGGCGCTGCAATTGAAGACCACTTTTCTAAGCTGCCTGTACGGCAGTGAACCATTAATCAGTGGTGTATTAAAGGGGCCATACTTTCTAAGCTGCCTGTACGGCAGTGAACGTAATGGCTGGTGCCGAGTTTCAGGATTTTGATTTCTAAGCTGCCTGTACGGCAGTGAACCAATCTGCTGTTTCGGCGCTGTTTTCCAAAGTTTTCTAAGCTGCCTGTACGGCAGTGAACGATCTCGGATACAGTGTCATAACCCTGTCTCTTTTCTAAGCTGCCTGTACGGCAGTGAACAGCGAAGAACGGCAGGGCACCGTCGTTACTTTTTTCTAAGCTGCCTGTACGGCAGTGAACTCAGGGCAGTAGAGACGCGCCCAATATTTAACTTTCTAAGCTGCCTGTACGGCAGTGAACTCCAGGAGCTGTACCCCTCTGTACCGCCGATCTTTCTAAGCTGCCTGTACGGCAGTGAACTGTTGAAGACTAACGCTAATAAGCTGATTATTGAAGAATAACATCGCTAATTCGTCAAAAAGGCTTTTTTTCCTTACTCAATTAAAAATATTTAAAATCAATAAATTAAGTCATGGCCTAAAAAAAGGGTTCAGCGATAAGGCCGGGTTGCCTATACCCTATAGCTTTCAAGTTGCGGCTAGGCGGCCAACTCGCTCATCCCCAGGCGCTTACTCAAGTAAGTCACTGGGGTGACAAATCTGCCGGGAGCAGATTTGAACGCTGCTCGCAGCGGCCCCCTTAGGGGTGTGGCCCATGGACGGGCCACATAACTGAGCGCAGATAACAACGCTGCAACTTGAAAGATGACGGGTATATAGTAACGCTCAATTCTTTGCGGAAACTTATATGACAAACACCAGTGTCTGGCACCTGTATATGCTGCGCATGCCCAGCGGCATGCTGTATACCGGCATAACTACCGACGTAACGCGGCGGCTGGCGCAGCATCAGGCAGGCAAAGGAGCCAAGGCGCTGCGGGGGAAAGGTCAACTGGTGCTGGCGTTTCACTGTCAGGCGGGGGATCGCTCAAAAGCGCTGAGGCTGGAATATCGGGTCAAGCAACTGAGCAAAACGCAAAAAGAGAGGCTGGTGAATCACCCGCCTCTTTCGTTGGATTATTTACTGCCGGAGGTTGCGGTTAAAGCCGGTTAAACGGCGCGGAGTATTCCACCGCCCCGCCAACGTCGACCAATGCATCTTCCGCCAGTGGGTAAACCTGGAACGCGGCCTCGGTATCTGGCCAGCGGCATTGCAGACCATAGGCAGCGGCCGGTTTAAAGCCAAAGCGCCCGTAGTAAGCCGGTTCACCCAGCACCACTACCGCGGCATAGCTGAACTCGTTCAACGCATCCAGCCCTTCGTATATCAGCTTTTCGCCCAGCCCCTGACGACGCAGACTTTCGTCCACCGCCAGCGGTGCCAGACCGACCCATTGGCGATCCTCACCGGCCACGTCCACCGGGCTGAACGCGGCATAACCCACCACGCCGCCTTCGTCGTCGGTGGCGACAATGCCCAGCGTCAGCAGGCCGTCTTCGCGCAGTTGCTGCACCAGATCGGCTTCATCATCTCGCCCAAAGGCGCGACGCAGCAGGGCATCAATGCCCGCCGCATCTACCGGAATTTCTACACGAATTAACATGTTGCTGGCACACGGGAAGTTTGCACCGTGCCCTCCTGCAGCCCTGCCTCCACAAACTCGGCCAGTTGCAGCAGGCCAATGCGCAACGGCGCAGGCATGGCTTCCAGCTCGATGGCGTCCATCAGATTTTTTACATACAGGCCCAATTCGGTGTCCCCTTCAATCTGCAGCCGACGCTGAAAGAACAGCGTATCGGGATCTTGCTTACGCGCTGCGATCAGAATCAGATCGTTGGCGTCGCCGCTGAAGCTGACATCAGCTTCGGCGTGTTGGCTGACAACCAGTTTGTCGTTTTCTACCGTCATAAACCAGTGTAGCGCCAGATCGCGAACTTCGATCTTCAACCAGCGCGATTCGAGAAATTCCAGATCGCCATCTGCCAGCGCCTGACGAAATTGCCAGCCCAGTACCTGTTCCAGAAGCTGACGCTGCAAGGCAAACGGCGTGAATTTTAGCGGTACACGCAGCAACGACGGCCCCTGGCGCACAATGCGCGCTCTTAATTGTTCCAACACTGTCGTTCACTCCTTTCAACACAGATACGCTATTTTGCCACAGTGATACGCGGCTGCCGCGCTCTATATCAACAAATAGTGTATTTCACCGCCAGCTTTATCAATACGCCAGAAGCTGCCTCAAATCAAAACCTGTTAAGCAGACTTTCACTAAAATTGCCTCCCGATTAGCGTTTGCCGGTTGAAAGGGTCACCGGCAACCCTTGGAGTCAGGATAAATCTATGGAGCTGCTTTGTCCCGCCGGTAATCTGCCGGCCCTGAAGGCTGCGGTGGATAACGGTGCCGACGCCGTGTATATCGGCCTGAAAGATGATACCAACGCCCGCCACTTTGCCGGCCTCAACTTTACCGAGAAAAAGCTACAGGAAGCGGTCGAGTATGTGCATCGCCATAACCGCAAACTGCATATCGCCATCAACACCTTCGCCCACCCTGACGGCTATGTTCGCTGGCAGCGCGCGGTAGATATGGCGGCACAACTGGGGGCTGACGTGCTGATCCTGGCTGATTTGGCGATGCTGGAATATGCCGCTGAACGTTACCCGCAGTTGGAGCGCCACGTCTCGGTGCAGGCGTCCGCCACCAACGAAGAAGCGATCCGCTTCTACCAGCGCCATTTCGATGTCAGCCGGGTAGTGCTGCCGCGCGTGCTGTCGATGCACCAGGTCAAGCAGTTGGCTCGTACCAGCCCGGTGCCGCTGGAAGTCTTCGCCTTCGGCAGCCTGTGCATTATGGCCGAGGGGCGCTGCTACCTTTCCTCTTATCTGACCGGCGAGTCCCCCAATACCGTCGGGGCCTGCTCACCGGCACGCTACGTGCGCTGGCAGCAAACGGCGCAGGGCATGGAGTCACGCCTGAATGGCGTGCTTATCGACCGTTATCGTGACGATGAAAATGCCGGCTACCCCACGCTGTGCAAGGGCCGCTATCTGGTCGATGACGTGCGCTACCACGCGCTGGAAGAACCCACCAGCCTCAATACGCTGGAACTGCTGCCGGAACTGCTGGCTGCCAATATCGCCTCGGTGAAGATTGAAGGCCGCCAACGCAGCCCGGCCTACGTGAGTCAGGTGGCCCGTGTCTGGCGGCAGGCCATCGACCGCTGCCAGGCCGACCCGGCCGCCTATCAGGCCGACGCCGGCTGGATGGAAGCCCTGGGTGCGGTGTCCGAAGGCACTCAAACCACGCTCGGTGCTTATCACCGTAAATGGCAGTAGCAGGAGGAAATATGAAATACGCATTAGGCCCGGTGCAGTATTATTGGCCGAAAACCGAGGTCGAAGAGTTCTACCGCCAGGCGGTAAGCAGCAGCGCGGAGATTATTTACCTCGGTGAGAGCGTCTGCACCAAGCGGCGCGAAATGAAGGTCGGCGACTGGCTGGCGCTGGCGCAAGAGATTGCCCGCAGCGGCAAACAGGTGGCTCTCTCCACTCTGGCACTGCTGCAGGCACCGTCCGAACTGAACGAACTGAAGCGCTATGTGGAAAACGGGGAATTCCTGATTGAAGCCAACGATCTGGGTACCGTGAACATGGCGGCCGAGCGCAGCCTGCCGTTTGTTGCCGGTCATGCGCTGAACTGCTACAACGCCTACACCTTGCGCCTGCTGCATCGCCAGGGCATGACGCGCTGGTGCATGCCGGTCGAACTGTCTCGCGACTGGCTGGCCAAACTGCTGGAACAGTGCGACGAACTGGGTTTCCGCCAGCAGTTTGAGGTGGAAGTGTTGAGCTACGGTCACCTGCCGCTGGCCTATTCGGCGCGCTGCTTCACCGCACGTTCAGAAGACCGTGCCAAGGACGAATGCGAAACCTGCTGCATCAAATACCCACAGGGACGAGTGATGCGGTCACAGGAACAGCAGCAGGTGTTTGTGCTGAACGGCATTCAGACCATGAGCGGCTACTGCTACAACCTGGGCAACGAGTTGACCAGTATGCAGGGGCTGGTGGACATTGTGCGTCTTTCGCCACAGGGCACGGAGACGCTGGCGCTGGTCGAGCGCTTCCGCACCAATGAGCAAGGCACACAGCCGTTAACGCTCACCGATCAGGCCGACTGCAACGGTTACTGGCGGCGGGTTGCCGGTCTGGAACTGGTGCCGTAATCAAACATCCTGCCACAGGCAGGCAACGGAATGTTTGCAGGCCGGGTAAGCGTAACGACACCCGGCAATTAAGCAGGCAGCGGCAACGACTCTTTGAAGAACCAGTAACCCTGATTCATCAGCTCCGTCAGCTCCGCCACAAACGCCGGGTTTTGCAGTGCCTCACCCAATTCCTGCCGGCCCAGCTCGGTATAACGACACAGCGCATCGGCTGCGCGTGCATCTACGGTGTCCAGACGCTCGCTGTTGATAAAGAAGCTGTCGCCGATGTGCAGCACACGCAAGCCGCTCAAACGAGTCAGAGTTTCCCCTTCCATCAGCGCACTCAGCACCTCTTGCGCTTCATACGGCGGCTCCGCCATGGCGATATCCAGCTCATGACGCGGCGTGGTGGCAAAGCGGCCAAACCACTGCTTAAAGTCTTCCGGCTTGCTGATCATTTCGATCATCATTGTGCGTAAGCGCTCAAGTTCACATTCCTCTACCCGTCCCGGATGTTCACGCAGGGTTAAATCAGGATCGCTGTAATGCATGCCACCCAGATCGTTTTCCAGTGCGTAGTCGGCAAAGCTGCTGATCAGGTCGCGGTCGTTTGGCCCACGGAAACCCACGGAATAGTTGAGCGCAGTTTCGTGGGTGAAGCCGTCATGCGGGAAACCCGGTGGGATGTACAGGATGTCGCCCGGCTCCAGATCTTCATCAATGATCGGCTCGAACGGATCGACGTGCAGCAGCGCCGGATGCGGGCAGAACTGGCGCATCGGTAAGGCATCGCCTACGCGCCAGCGACGGCTGCCCATCCCCTGAATGATAAACACATCGTAGTTGTCGATGTGTGGCCCCACACCGCCGCCCGGCACCGAAAAGGAGATCATCAGGTCATCCAGACGCCAGTCCGGCAAAACGCGAAACGGGCGCACCAGCTCGGCTGAGGGTGCATGCCAATGGTTTACGGCCTGCGCCAGCAAGGACCAGTTTGTTTCGCCGAGGTCATCGAAATGTTCAAACGGACCGTGGCTGGCCTGCCATTGCCCCTCTGTCTGGCTGACCAAACGGCTGTCTACTTCCGGCTCCATCGCCAGCCCTGCCAGTTCGTCTGGCGTGATAGGGTCAACAAAGTTCGGGAAGGCATTTTTCAAAACCACAGGTTTTTTCTGCCAGTACTTCTCTAAAAATTCGGGCCAGTTCAGGTTCAGTTGGTAAGCCATATCATCACACCAGTAAGAGGATCCACGGGCGTGATTATGCGAGAGCGCGGGCCTGCACACCTTGTTAAGGGTCAAGGAAATATGGCTTCAGGCCCCCTGAATTAACTTGCCCGTTTGCGGAGCAGGTTACGCAGCGCCACGCTGTTACGCATGAAGCCCACCCCGACTCCCAGCAGGGTGTAAATAATCCCCAACACCAGCAACATCACCACGTCACCCCAGACTTCATTGAGCGACAGGCCCATTTGGTTAACCCCGGCAATGGCCTTGGTGGCCCAGGTGGAGGGAATGCAGTAGGAAATCGCCCGCACCCAGGCCGGCATCGCCTGCAGCGGCCAGATGGTACCGGAGAGGTAGAATATCGGCGTGGTGATAAACGCCAGCGTCAGGTAAATCATCTCTACACTGCGCAAGCATTCGGTGACCAACTTGCCCAGCCCCAGTACCGCCAACAGGAATGGGAAGGTCAGCAACAAAATTTCTGCAATGCCCGCCGTCTGACGATAGCCCAACACCCACGGCCACAGTACAAACAGCACGATGGACAGGAATAGCCAGATCGGTAGCAGCGCCGTCAGCCCGCCCAAATGGGCCGCCAACGGTGGCTTGCCACCGGGGATGCTCTTCATGGCAATGCTGACGCGGACGCAGGCAATCAATAACGAGTGCTGTAACAACATCACCAGCAAGCCGGGGAAGATGATCGCCGCAAAGCTGATCCCCGGGTTGAACACGTCCAGCGTTTGCCCTTGTATTGGCGTCAGGATCACCTGCGCCTGACGTTCGCTGAAACCGCTGCGCAGCAGTAAGCCGTTGTTGTACTGGTTCAGCAGTTGCTGATAGGCCGCAACCACGTCCTGCTGGATCTGGCCGTTGGCCAGCCGGTTGGTGGCATCGCCATAGACCGGCACCACGATATTTTGGCCACTCAGGATCTTCTTCTCCAGATCCACCGGCATGATGATCACCGCGAACAGCTTGCGCCAGCCCAGATCTAGCTTCGCCTGCTCAAGGCTGTCGTAAGTCACGATGGATATTTTAGAGGTAGCGTCCAGTTGGCGGATCAATTGGCGGCTGGCGGTGCTGTGGTCCTGATCAATCACGCCGACCGGCAGATCCCACACCGTCCGGTTGGCATAGACCATGCTCATGACGCACAGCGACAGGATCAGCATCAACCACATCGGCCTCTCCAGCATGCCAAGCAGCACCCGAACGAAGGTTTGCCAGTAGATTTTCATCCTGCCCCCCCTTCCTTCAGCAGCCGCGCCAACAGCCGGTTACGCACCAGGAATGCCGTTACCAACGGGTAGACGGACAGTAACGCGCAAACGCTGAAGATGGCGCTGGCCGGAACCTGTCGCAGGAATACGTCAAACATCGCGTACAGCGCGTGGGTTAAGGGTTCGATATTGGAGATAATTCGCGCCGGCAACGGCATCGACAATTCCGGTACCGCCATACCCGAGAAGGTCAACGCAATACTGACCAGGATGGCGATCAGGCTGTAGGCGGTGATAATGCTGCTGGTAAAGGTAAACAACAGCAGACCGATGCTCTGCGCTGCCATCACGTAAAAGAAGGCTATCATCAACATAAACAGTGGATTGCCGCTGACGCGGGCGTCAAAAATACCCACCAGCGCGGCAATTTCAACCATCAACAGGCTGGTGAAACACAGGGTGTATGGTGCCAATTTACCCAGCAGTGCCAGACCGAATGGCCGGGCCTTCAACAGTGATTTGCTGCGTGCCAACACGTAAATCATGCACGTCACCACAAACAGCTGCAGCAAATGGATAGTCGCGGCAAACTGCTGGTAATAAATATAACTGCCGCTGGCGTTGAATAAACTGCCGTACGACAGCGTCACGTTCGCCAATGGCGGCAGCGTCTTGCCCATCTCGGCGGCGATAATGCTGCGGTAGCCGGCATTGATTTCGGCCATCAGCCCGCTGAAATCCTGAGTGGAATACAGCCCAGCCCCGTAGAACAACGCGTTGTAATACATCACCACGCTCGGCTGCTTACCCGCCAGCGCATTGGCTTCAAAGTCCGGCGGTACGTACAACAGCGCGTAATCCTGCGCGCTACGCAGACGATACAGCGATTCATTCAGCCCGCCGTCATACAACTCGACGTGAGCATGAGAGCCGGCATCCAGTCGGCGCGTCAGCGACTTGGACAACGAGCTGTGATCGTTATCCACCACCGACACCGGCAGATCCAGCAAGGTCCCTTCCGAAAAGTTGCTGCTGACCAGGCCAAACAGCATCAGCGGGAAAATCCAGCTCAGCCAGTGTATTACCGGGCTGCGGAAGGCGACACGGCACTCGTTGTCAAACGCGTGACTGAAGCAGCGCCAGCCGGCCCTTACTCTTTCCATAGCCATAAGCTGCTCATCCCTGGGCGCAGGCCTTCCACCGGCTGTGACGGATACAGACGCACTTCAAAGGTTTTCAGATCGAAGTCACCGGTAGCACGAGTGGCGCGTTTGGTGGCGTAATCGCCCAGCGGCGCGATGTAACGCACCTCTGCCTCAATCATTTTGTCCTTCAGCGCCGGTACCCGCATCTGCACCTTATCGCCCTTACGCACATGAGCCAAAATGTCTTCGCGCAGGTTAAAGACAAAGTAGGCATCCGGAACGCGGATCAGCGTCAACAATGGGCTGCCGGCATTCAACAATTCCCCGACCTCCGCCGGGATCGGCCCCACTTCACCGGCCACCGGGGCTAAAACCCGCAGATCGTCGGTCTGGGCTTTCACTTCCAGCAGGTTCTCTTCCGCCGCCCGCAGCGCCGCGGCATATTGCTGCCGTAGTTCGATACGGTCGCCATTCGTGCCTTCGTCCAGGTTGGCCTTGGCCGCCTGTACCTGTTGGAATGCGGTGTCGCGCGCACGGCGCGAGCTGTCCAGCTCGGACTTCGAAATATAACCTTTGCCGGAAACGCTCAGGTTACGGTTATAGTCGTTCTGCGCGTTGCGGTATTGCGCCTCGGCCTGCGCCAGGTTGGCACGCAGATTACGGATGCTTTCTTCACGCGTGCCGTGCAGCGATTGGTCGAGCTGCGCTTTGGCCTCATCGCGCGACGCCTGGGCGGAACGTAGCTGGGCCATCAGTTCCGGGCTATCGAGCTGAATCATCACCTGTTCGGCTTTCACGTCGTCACCACGCTCAACCAGGCGTTCAACTACCCGTCCCTTGGCCTTGGAGGCCACGATCACCTCCGGCGCGTCCACTTCCCCCTGCAATAACAAATCCTGATTATGTGCCCGGAACAAGATCGCCATGGCGATCGCCACCACCATCAACAATAAGGTAAACAACGTCTTTTTCTTCATTCTCTCAGCTCCCTGAGCGATAAGCGGCAGGTGGATTCATCACGTCCATATTTCAATCGGCCCCAAAAAAAACCTTTTTTCTCATAAGGATATGGCAAGCACATATATCCTCTTTTATAACCATAAATTGGATTATGCTTTTAACACTAAAAGCACATTTTGCTTTGTAGTTTGCAGAATCCTGCAATCGCCCTTTAAGCGATCAACTCTTTGATGGACGATATCATGACTGAAAAAACTGCGGTGCCGGTTTCGGTACTGGATTTATCCCCCATTCCGCAAGGGGCCAAACCCCGTGACGCTTTTCACGCCTCTTTAGATTTAGCACAACATGCCGAAAAATGGGGCTATCAACGCTATTGGCTGGCAGAACATCACAATATGACCGGCATTGGCAGCGCGGCAACCTCGGTGTTGCTGGGCTATCTGGCCGCCGGTACCCAGAGTATCCGTCTCGGCTCCGGTGGCGTGATGCTGCCTAACCATGCGCCGTTGGTGATTGCCGAACAGTTCGGCACGCTGGAGTCGCTGTACCCTGGGCGTATCGATCTGGGCCTGGGCCGCGCGCCCGGTACTGACCAACGCACCATGATGGCATTGCGTCGTCATCTATCCGGTGAAGTGGATAACTTCCCGCGCGACGTGCAGGAACTGCAACATTACTTCGGTGAAGTACAACCGGGCCAGTCGGTGCAGGCGGTACCCGGCCAGGGGTTACACGTGCCGATCTGGCTGCTGGGCTCCAGCCTGTACAGCGCACAATTGGCGGCCCAGCTTGGCCTGCCGTTTGCCTTCGCTTCCCACTTTGCCCCTGAGATGCTGTTCCAGGCATTTAACCTGTACCGCGACAACTTCAAGCCTTCCGAGCAATGCCAACGGCCGCACGCCATGGTGTGCGTCAACGTGGTGGCCGCCGACAGTGATGCCGATGCACACTTCCTGTTTACCTCGATGCAGCAGCAGTTTATCAATCTGCGCCGTGGTTCGCCGGGCCCGCTGCCGGCACCGGTGGACAATATCCACGCGCTGTGGACCGCCGGGGAACAATACGGGGTTGATCAGGCACTGCGCATGTCAGTCATCGGCAATGAAACTACCGTGCGTAATGGGTTGCAGACGCTGCTGAACGAAACCGGTGCGGATGAAATCATGGTTAACGGCCAGATCTTTGACCATCAGGCACGCTTGCATTCGTTTGAAATTGTCGCCGGAGTAAAAGACACGCTGGCGAAAGGGTAAGCCAACGGCGGGCCGCAGGGCAATCATTTCCCTTCACGCCCGCCTTGCAAAAAGGGGCTGTACAATGCGGCCCCTGACAGGTTAGCGCTGAATCAAATAGCGGATGGTGGGACCATCCTGCTGGATATCCAGTACCTTGTAGCCATGGTTGCGCGCATCAAGCGGGATGTTGTTGATCGACTGCGGGCAATCGCTGATCACCTCGAGGATCTCCCCCGGCTTCAACTGTGGCATCGCTTCCAGCGTCGCCACCGCCGGGTAAGGGCAAGGCTCACCCAGCATATCCAACCGGTAATCCGGCACTATCGCCGTTTGCTTCATGACACACTCCTTAAATTAACCACCTGCGCGTCGGGCTTGGCGCGGAAAAAGCGTTTCTCCCACCACAGCATGGCACCAAACGCCAATGCCAGCAGCAGGTAGGTCACCAACAGGCCGCCGACCGGGCCGAAGGTTTCCAGCAGGTTGACCTTGTCGTAGTCAGTGGCCAGCGTCGGGGACAAATCATCCCAATAATAAGCCAGCAGCGTGGCACCAATGATATTGCCCAACCCTACCCACCAGTAATGCACCTGCCCCTCGACCGCGCGGTACATCCAGCCGGTTTCACAACCACCGGCCAACACTATGCCGAAACCAAACAATAGCCCACCAAGCACGGCATTAGGACCGGCCCACATGATCTTCGGTGCCACACCCAGTTGAACGTAGCTGAAAATGCCGATGGCGCTGGCAGCCATGCCGAGAATAATGGCCTTCGCCATATGGGTGCGCCCGCTGATCCACAGATCGCGAAACGCCGAGGTGAAACAAATTTGCGCCCGTTCAATCAGCAGACCAAAACCGATGCCAAACAACATGGCAATACCCAGCTTCGGCGCGTCAAACAGCGTCCATAGCGACCAGGCGATTGCCAGACAGAAAACCACCATGCCCAAACGGAAGCGGCGACGCGCCTGCTCCGGTTTTTGAGTCAGCGGCGCAGCCGCCTTCACCTTCTGTAATTTGATCGGAATGCGGAACATCGGCAACAGGGTAAATTTGGCACCAAAATAAGAGCCGGCGGCGGTCGCCAGGGCAAAGAACCAGGCGTGCAGCGAGAACTGCGGAATACCGGTAAAGAATGCCGCCAGATTACACCCCATCGCCAGACGCGCACCGAAACCGGCAATGATACCGCCCAGCAGCGCCTGCACAATGCGGATACGGTTCTGTGGCTGGCGCAGCTTGATGTTGTTAGCCCACAGCGCGGCGGCGATGCAGCCGGCAAACATGCCGATGATCATCCTGCCGTCGATGCGCTGCAGCGGTGTCCCCTCAAGCCCGATAACCTTGAAGTACCCCCACTGCTCAGGGTGCCCCCCGAACAGCTGCAATATATGACCGCCCCAGCGGGTGAATTCACCGGTCACCGCCCAGAAGGCCCCGGTCAAACCGAAATAGTAGGTTGAGAGGATCCCGGCGGCAATCACTGCGGGTAAAGGTGCCCAAAAGCGCACCAGATATTGAGACTTGAACTGCTGCCAACTCATGGCATCTCCCGTGCGTAGTATCCATAAGAAAAAACCTTATAAATGATACGCCATTTTCCTCCACTTAACGGTGAGTTTCAGGCATAAAAAAACCAGCCCGAAGGCTGGTCAGATTACTGACAAAGTTCTTTGCGGTTTAAAGTCCAGTTTTAAGGGCTAATAAAAACAAAGAATTATGTCTTCTGATTTATCCCAAACACCCGAAAACCACGTTTTTCGGGTGTTTGTCATCAAACTAACCAGCCCGAAGGCTGGTCTTTAGTCCGATTAACCGCGAACGGTCAAATTAGATGTTATGCATCACCGAAACGGCGACGTGGTGCAGCCGGAGCGGCGTCATCACGACGTGGTGCGCGTTGGCCGTCACGGTTGAAGTTACCGCCACGACGCTCGCCACCGTTGCCAGCAGGTGCAGCAGCACCGCCCTCACGACGATCACCGAAAGAACGACGACCTGGGTTTGCCCCTTCACGACGTTCGCCGTTGAATGGACGACCACCGCCACGACGTTCACCGTTACCGGCAGGACGCTCACGACGTTCATGCGGCTGTGCATCGCCCAGCAGTTGCATGTTCATCGGTTTGTTCAAGATGCGGGTACGGGTGAAGTGAGACAGGATCTCGCCCGGCATACCTTTTGGCAGCTCGATAGTAGAGTGCCCGGCAAACAGTTTGATGTTACCAATGTAACGGCTGCTGATGTCGCCTTCGTTAGCGATCGCGCCAACGATATGACGAACTTCAACGCCATCATCACGACCCACTTCAATGCGGTACAGCTGCATTTCGCCAACGTCACGACGTTCACGACGTGGACGCTCAGCGCCACCGTCACGGCTGTCTGGACGCGCGTCACGACGACGGTCGCTACCGCGATCGTCACGGTCGTTGAACTCACGACGCTGACGTGGCTTGAACACTGGGTCCGGTGGCAGGATCAGAGGACGTTCGCCCTGTGCCATTTTCAGCAGTGCTGCAGCCAGCGTTTCCATTTCCAGTTCTTCTTCGCCCGGCTGCAGTTTAGCCAGCAGGCCACGGTACATGTCCAGATCGCTGCTTTCCAGCTGTTGCTGTACTTTAGCGGCGAACTTGGCCAGACGACGCTCACCCAGCAGTTCTGCGTTTGGCAGTTCAACTTCTGGAATGGTCAGCTTCATGGTGCGTTCGATGTTGCGCAGCAGGCGGCGTTCGCGGTTTTCTACGAACAACAGTGCGCGACCGGCACGACCAGCACGACCGGTACGGCCGATACGGTGAACGTAAGACTCGGAATCCATAGGGATATCATAGTTTACCACCAGGCTGATACGCTCAACGTCCAGGCCACGAGCAGCAACGTCGGTCGCGATCAGGATATCCAGACGGCCACCTTTCAGACGCTCCAGGGTTTGCTCACGCAGAGCCTGGTTCATGTCACCGTTCAGAGCGGCGCTGTTGTAGCCACTGCGCTCCAGCGCTTCAGCCACTTCCAGGGTCGCATTTTTGGTACGAACGAAAATAATCGCCGCATCAAAGTCTTCAGCTTCCAGGAAACGCACCAGCGCTTCGTTTTTACGCATGCCCTGCACAGTCCAGTAACTCTGGCTGATGTCCGGACGGGTGGTGATGCTGGACTGGATACGCACTTCCTGCGGCTCTTTCATAAAGCGGCGGGTAATGCGACGGATCGCTTCCGGCATGGTTGCAGAGAACAGCGCGGTCTGATGTTCAGCCGGGATCTCCGCCATGATGGTTTCTACGTCTTCGATAAAGCCCATGCGCAGCATTTCGTCGGCTTCATCCAGCACCAGGCCACTCAGGCTGGAGAGGTTCAGCGTGCCGCGTTTCAGGTGGTCCAGCAGACGGCCTGGAGTCCCTACTACAATTTGCGGGCCCTGACGCAGAGCGCGCAGCTGCACGTCATAACGCTGGCCGCCGTACAGGGCCACAACGTTAACGCCATGCATGTGTTTGGAGAAATCAGTCATTGCTTCAGCAACCTGAACCGCCAGTTCGCGGGTCGGTGCCAATACCAGGATCTGCGGTGCTTTCAGATCGGCTTTCAGGTTGTGCAACAGTGGCAGCGAGAATGCTGCAGTTTTACCGCTACCGGTCTGCGCCATGCCCAGCACATCACGGCCGTTCAACAGGTGAGGAATACACTCTGCCTGGATCGGTGACGGTTTTTCGTAGCCCAGATCGGTCAGGGCAGAAATGATTGGAGCAGACAGCCCCAGGTCAGCAAAAGAGGTTTCAAGCTCAGTAGTCATGTACACGTGCCTCATTAATAATGGCAGCCAGTCTACATAACTCGTCGAGAAAATTTTCAGTCATTTTCATTGAAAAGTGTGAACCGGCTCAAATTAGATTATAAAACGAACAAAAAAGCCCTCGCCCGTAAAGACGATAACTTTGGCAATAAAACCAATGTATATCAGGCTGATTACCCTTCATCTTCCAAACCGCCGCTGTGTTGGCTGCTCTCCCTCACCCTCGTCACTTAGTGAACTAAGCTCCCAGGGATTCGTTCGATTGCCGCCTTGCCGCAATTTGAAATCTATTGGGTAGAGGTGTTCGTCAGCTATTGCTGGTCCGATTCCGATAGGTCGTCTTGTTCTTGGCCCAACAGCGCCAATTCCAACAATGCATAGCGGTGCTCAACGAAGTTATGAACGTTGTTAGCAACCGTCAGTTTGAACAGCGCCAAAGCGGTGTCCTTGTCCCCCAGACTTAGGTAATGCTTACCTAAATAGAAGTCAGTTTCACTGAGATGCTCAGCGAGCGAAGTGTTATCCGTTGCATCTGCCTTGAGCCTTTCCATCAGCGTTTTTTCACTGATGTTGCCCAGGTAGAATTCGACAATATTCCATCCCCATTGCCCTCGGTTCGCTTTGTCATAACGCTGCTGGAGCGCTACGTCAGCCTTCTTGGGATCGATTTCTCTTTCCACAAGATAAAGCCACAACGAACGGAAGGGATCGTTTGGGTCGTCTTGATAAAACGCCTGCAGATCATCCTGCGCCAACGGGAAGCGGCCGCCATAATAAAGAGCGATGCCCCGGTTTAAACGCGCGTAATTGTAAGTTGGATCAAGCTCTAGTACAGAATCAAACGCTTCATAGGCAGCATCAAAATTGCCTGCCTGCGTTAAGTAAATGCCCAGGTAGTTGAAAACTTCTGGCATATCAGGACGTATCGCCAGCGCTTGCGAGAAATCATTGCGCGCCAGTGCACGTAGCCCGAGGCTATCATACAGCACTCCACGCTCATATAAAAGCTGCGCACGCTCATCGTCCGTCAGTGCCCGGCTGGCAAGTATTTGTTCCATGCGCGCCAGGATCACTTCCTGCTGCAGTGTTGGCTGCAACGGGATAGCCAAAACTTCGTCTTTACGCCAATCATGGTTGCTGCATCCTGCCAGCATGAGTGCTGTCGCAACGTAAAACCAGCGCAAGAAAGGCTTCATTTCCCACTCCCGAAGACAAACATTGGATGAACATCCTTTCATCCGTTTGCAAATACGCAGACATCCTGCCCGCGTTATATGAACAGCCCCCAACCTCATGGCCGGGAGCTGTAAATCTATCTATACAGTTATTCTGCTTCAGGCGCAGGTGAACCTGCTTCTGGGGCAGTCGCTTCTTTGATGCTCAGACGCACACGGCCCTGACGGTCAACTTCCAGTACCTTAACCGGTACTTCCTGACCCATCTGCAGATAGTCGGTCACTTTCTCAACGCGCTTGTCAGCGATTTGAGAGATGTGCACCAGACCTTCTTTACCGCCGCCGATCGCCACGAATGCGCCGAAATCAACGATACGGGTAACTTTACCCTGGTAAATACGGCCCACTTCGATCTCGGCAGTGATCTCTTCGATGCGACGGATAGCGAATTTCGCTTTCTCACCGTCGGTAGCAGCGATTTTAACTGTACCATCATCTTCGATTTCAATGGTAGTGCCGGTCTCTTCTGTCAGCGCACGGATGACAGAACCGCCTTTACCAATCACATCTTTGATCTTGTCCGGGTTGATGCGGATAGTGTGGATACGTGGTGCAAACTGAGAGATATCGCCACGCGGGGTACTGATAGCCTGTTCCATCACGCCAAGGATGTGCAGACGCGCGCCCTTAGCCTGGTTCAGAGCAACCTGCATGATTTCGCGGGTGATGCCTTCAATTTTAATGTCCATCTGCAGCGCGGTAATACCGTCACGGCTACCGGCTACTTTGAAGTCCATGTCGCCCAGGTGATCTTCGTCACCCAGAATGTCGGACAGAACAACAAAGTTGTCTTGTTCTTTCACCAGGCCCATTGCGATACCGGCAACGGCGGCCTTAATTGGCACACCTGCATCCATCAGTGCCAGAGAGGCACCACAGACGGAAGCCATGGAAGAAGAACCGTTGGATTCGGTGATTTCAGAAACCACACGTACCGTGTACGGGAAATCTTCTGGCTTAGGCATCATAGCCAATACGCCACGTTTCGCCAGGCGACCGTGACCAATTTCACGACGTTTTGGCGAACCTACCATCCCGGTCTCACCAACGGAGTACGGAGGGAAGTTGTAGTGGAACAGGAAGCTGTCGGTCTTTTCGCCCATCAGCTCATCCAGGTTCTGCGCGTCACGGGCGGTGCCCAGCGTTGCGGTAACCAGTGCCTGAGTCTCACCACGGGTGAACAGCGCGGAGCCGTGGGTACGCGGCAGTACGCCGGTGCGTACGTCCAGACCACGGATCATGTCTTTTTCACGGCCGTCGATACGCGGCTCGCCACGCAGTACGCGGCTACGAACGACGTTTTTCTCAACGCTACCCAGGATGTCCTGAATTTCAGACACGTCCAGGGTTTCGTCCTGGGCCAGCAAGGTTTCAACAACGCTGCTCTTGATCGCATCAACCTGAGCGTAACGCTCTTGTTTTTCGGTGATGTGATAAGCGTCACCCAGGCGGCCTTCTGCCAGTTCTGCAACGCGCGCGTGCAGCGCTTCGTTGACTGCAGGTGCCTGCCAGTCCCACTTAGGCTTGCCGGCTTCGGCAACCAGGGAATTAATGTTTTCGATAACGATTTGCTGTTGCTCGTGGCCAAATACCACCGCACCCAGCATCTGATCTTCGCTCAGAACGTCAGCTTCGGATTCAACCATCAGTACTGCGCCAGCGGTACCGGCAACCACCAAGTCCAGGCTGCTTTCTTTCAGCTCATCGCTGGTTGGGTTCAACACGTATTGATTGTTGATGTAACCCACGCGCGCAGCACCGATTGGGCCATTGAACGGAATACCGGACAGGCTCAGGGCGGCAGAGGCACCGATCATCGCAACGATGTCCGGGTTAACCTGCGGGTTAAGGGAAACAACGGTCGCGATCACCTGAACTTCGTTCAGGAAGCTGTCCGGGAACAGTGGACGGATCGGACGGTCAATCAGACGGGAGGTCAGGGTTTCACCTTCGCTCGGACGGCCTTCACGACGGAAGAAGCTACCCGGGATACGACCAGCAGCGTAGGTACGCTCCTGATAGTTAACCGTCAGTGGGAAGAAGCTCTGGCCTGGTTTGGCTTTTTTCTGGCCAACTACGGTAACGAATACTGCGGTGTCATCCATGCTCACCATAACGGCAGCAGTGGCCTGACGAGCCATCATACCAGTCTCAATAGTGAGGGTATGCTGGCCATACTGGAATTTGCGAATGATCGGTGTCAGCAAAATTATATCCTTAGATTAGGCGCGCAATCGTATTGTCGACTCGACACGCCAGTGACTCGGTTTGCCTTCTCACTACATCCTCGCGACTAATGACAATCCTTATCTCAAGCCTGAGACAAAGCCTCTCATTAGCCGCGCGAACCTCTGTAACGGAAGAGCCTGTTTGGAAACATCAGTAATACATTAACCTGATTTGCTTATGCTTCCTAGAAGAAAGGGGCCAAAATAGGCCCCTTTCCACTGAAACTCGCTTGATTAGCGACGCAGACCCAGACGCTCGATCAGGCTGGTGTAACGTGCTACATCTTTACGCTTCAGGTAGTCCAGCAGCTTACGACGCTGAGAAACCATACGCAGCAGACCACGACGGCTGTGGTGATCTTTTTTGTGCTCTGAGAAGTGGCCTTGCAGATGGTTGATCTGCGCAGTCAACAGGGCAACCTGAACTTCGGAAGAACCGCTGTCGTTAGTACCACGACCGAAATCAGCTACGATTTTAGCTTTAGCTTCAACACTTAGAGACATTGTCTTACTCCAGATTATAGATAATAAATACAGGCGCCGATCTCTAATTCAGCAACCCAATGCATAAGCTGCGCCATTCTACCCTTAGCGCAGTGCGATCGCAAGGCAGTGCGTTTTCTACCCTTAGTCGAAATATTCAACTACCAGGCGGCGCGGCGCCACACGACCGTCATCGGCAATATCACCGACGCCGATAAATTTACGCTCTTCACCTTCAGTGATACGGACCATGCCCGAGGCAGGTGCACCAGCAACCTGAACCGGTTGCCCTTGCTTAACGTAACCGGCAACAACGGGCAGCAGATTCACTTCCGGGTAGTTCTCCACCGGACTGTCCATCGGCATCAACAACGGATCGAGTAGCTCGGCCGGGGCGATTCCCTGCCGATGGGCCTGCTCCAGCAATTCGTTCAACTGCTCCAGCGTGACCATGCGCTCGGTCGGGTAGGTCGCCACCTGCAGACGACGCAAATAGATCACGTGCGCACCACATCCCAGCAGCTCACCGAGGTCATCGGTGATGGTGCGGATGTAAGTGCCTTTTGAGCAGTGAATTTCCAGCTCCAGCTCATCCCCTTCCCAGCGAATAAACTGCAGTTCGTAAACGGTAATGCTACGCGCTTCACGCGGCACTTCGATACCCTGGCGAGCATACTCATAGAGTTTCTTGCCCTGGTATTTCAGCGCCGAGTACATCGAAGGCACCTGCTTAATATCGCCACGGAAACTGTCCAGCGCCGCATCGAGCTGCACCTGGGTGAAACTCACCGGCCGCTCCTGCACAATTTGGCCGTCAGCATCCGAGGTATCGGTACGCTGACCGAGCCGGGCAATCACGCGGTAGCGTTTGTCGGAGTCGAGCAGGAACTGTGAAAACTTGGTCGCCTCACCGAGGCAAATCGGCAGCATGCCGGTCGCCAGCGGGTCGAGCGCACCGGTGTGGCCCGCGCGATTGGCGTTATAGAGGCGCTTTACTTTTTGTAGGGCGTCGTTGGATGACAGGCCCTCCGGTTTGTCCAGCAACAGGACACCGTGGATATCACGGCCGCGGCGACGAGGGCGACTCATTAAGCCTCCTCGTCATCGCCTGATGCGGAACGGCGCTCGGCGTCATTCTTCACTACGTTGGTCACCAGGTTGGACATGCGCATGCCTTCAACCAGGGAGTTATCGTAAGCGAAGGTCAGCTCAGGTACTACGCGCAGGCGCATGGCTTTACCCAGCAGCGTGCGGATGTAGCCGGAAGCATCTTCCAGAGCTTTAATGCCTTTAGGCACCAGATCCGGATCGGCGTTTTCGGTCAATACGTTCAGGAAGGTGACGTAAACTTTGGCATAGGCCAAATCACGAGAAACTTCTACACCAGAAACGGTAGCCATGCCGACACGCGGATCTTTGACTTCACGCTGCAGAATGATAGCAATCTCTTTTTGCATCTCTTGTGCCACGCGCTGACCGCGGCTGAATTCTTTTGCCATTTTGGGGATTCTCCAGACAAATCGGGGGGCACAAGGCCCCCCAGAACAGACTTAAGCAGATGTGCTAGCGTTAAGCGATGGTGCGTTGGATCTCGATGATTTCGAATACTTCGATCATGTCGCCGACGCGCACGTCGTTGTAGTTCTTAACGCCGATACCACATTCCATGCCGTTACGGACTTCGTTAACGTCATCTTTGAAGCGGCGTAAGGATTCCAGCTCGCCTTCATAGATAACCACGTTGTCGCGCAGAACGCGGATTGGGTTGTGACGTTTGATGTTCCCTTCGGTAACCATACAACCTGCAATGGCGCCGAATTTAGGTGATTTGAACACGTCACGTACGGCGGCCAGGCCGATAATCTGCTGCTTGTACTCAGGCGCCAACATACCGCTCATCGCCTGCTTCACTTCGTCGATCAGGTTATAGATCACGGAGTAGTAACGCAGATCCAGGCTTTCTGCTTCAATCACGCGGCGCGCAGAAGCGTCGGCACGGACGTTGAAGCCCAGGATGATAGCGTTGGAAGCCGCTGCCAGCGTGGCGTCGGTTTCGGTAATACCCCCTACGCCAGAGCCAACAATCTTCACTTTCACTTCGTCGGTAGAGAGTTTCAGCAATGAATCCATAATCGCTTCACAAGAACCCTGTACGTCGGATTTCAGTACGATGTTCAGCTCAGAAACTTCACCGTCGGTCATATTCGCAAACATGTTTTCCAGTTTGGATTTCTGCTGACGCGCCAGTTTAACTTCGCGGAACTTGCCTTGACGGTACAGCGCAACTTCACGCGCTTTCTTCTCGTCACGCACTACAGTCACTTCATCACCGGCAGCTGGAACGCTGGACAGGCCCAGGATCTCAACCGGAATAGAAGGACCTGCTGAGGTCACTTCGTGGCCTAGTTCATCACGCATCGCACGCACACGGCCGTATTCGAAGCCACACAGAACGATATCGCCTTTATTCAGCGTACCTTCCTGTACCAGCACGGTAGCAACTGGGCCACGACCTTTATCCAGGAAGGATTCGATAACTACGCCGCTGGCCATGCCGCTGCGTACCGCTTTCAGTTCGAGAACTTCAGAGCGCAGCAGGATAGCTTCCAGCAGTTCGTCGATACCGGTACCGGCTTTCGCAGATACGTGAACGAACTGTGCTTCGCCGCCCCACTCTTCCGGCATAACGCCGTACTGGGACAGTTCCTGTTTAACGCGGTCCGGATCGGCTTCCGGCTTGTCAATTTTGTTTACTGCAACCACCAAAGGTACCTTCGCTGCTTGCGCATGCTGGATAGCTTCGATGGTTTGCGGCATCACGCCGTCGTCGGCAGCAACGACCAGAACAACGATGTCTGTTGCCTGAGCACCACGAGCACGCATTGAAGTAAAGGCTGCGTGGCCTGGGGTATCCAGGAAGGTGATCATGCCGTTTTCGGTTTCTACGTGGTAAGCACCGATATGCTGGGTAATACCACCGGCCTCGCCTGCTGCCACCTTGGTGGAGCGGATGTAGTCCAGCAGAGAAGTTTTACCGTGGTCAACGTGGCCCATGATGGTCACAACTGGCGCACGTGGCTCAGCCGCAGCACCAGTATCACGGTCGCTCATCAGCGCTTCTTCCAGCTCGTTCTCACGACGCAGGATAACTTTGTGGCCCATCTCTTCGGCAACCAGCTGGGCGGTTTCCTGGTCGATGACCTGGTTGATGGTGGCCATTGCGCCCAGTTTCATCATCGCTTTGATGACCTGAGAGCCTTTAACCGCCATCTTGTTAGCCAGTTCGGCCACGGTGATGGTTTCGCCGATCACAACGTCACGGTTAACCACCTGAGCCGGCTTGTTGAAGCCCTGCTGCAGAGTACTTGGCTTACGCTTGCCTTTACCACCACGGGTCACGGCGCGCGCTTCTTCACGGTCTGCTTTAGACTCGGAAAGTTTGTTGCCTTTCTTCTGCTTGGTCGCTTTGCCGCCACGAGTGCGGGTGCGGCGTTCGCCTTCAACTTTGGCGTCGTTTTCGTCTTCGGCAGCACGGGCGTGCTGGGAAGTGGTGACATGATAATCGGCAGTTTCAACCGCTGCGCTAGCTTTCTCTGCAGCAGCCCATTCTTCGCCTTTTTCTTCGGCCATACGGCGCGCTTCTTCCGCTACGCGTTTGGCGTCTTCTTCAACCTTGCGTCGTACTTCCTCTTCCGCTTTACGTTTCAGTTCAGCGGCTTCGGCTTCACGGCGTGCTTTTTCTGCCTGAGCTGGCTTGGTCATTTCGTCGGTATGTTGATTCGTCACTTTTTCTTTTTCCGCTGAATTACGCTTAGCAATCTCCGCGGCCTCACGTTTGGCTTGCTCTTCGGCTGCGCGCTTTGCTTCTGCTTCGCGTTTTGCCAGCTCTTCTGCTGCGCGCTGTGCCTGCTCTTCCGCTTCACGCTGTGCCTGCTCTGCCGCTTCAGCCTGTTGGGCTTCTGGCGTATCGCGATTTACATAAGTGCGTTTCTTGCGGACCTCGATTTGCACCGATTTACTTTTACCGCCGGTGCTCGGAATATTCAAGGTGCTGCGCGTTTTGCGCTGCAACGTGAGCTTACCCGGTGCACTACCGTGTTCACGGTTCAGGTGCGCCAGTAAGGCTTCTTTCTCATGTTGGGTTACAGAGTCTGTCTCAGACTTGTTAATCCCTGCATCAGCAAACTGCTGTACCAGGCGATCAACTGGAGTCTGAATCTCTGCTGCCAGTGATTTTACGGTTACATCTGTCGTCATGCTGTTCCTTCCTGCTACAGTTTATTACGCGTTGTCGCCAAACCAACAGATATTACGTGCGGCCATAATCAGCTCGCCGGCTTGCTCATCGCTAAGCCCTTCAATATCAGCCAGATCGTCAACACCCTGCTCGGCAAGATCTTCCAGCGTACAAACCCCACGCGCGGCCAGTTTAAAGGCCATGCTGCGCTCAAGACCCGACAGGTTGAGCAAATCGTCAGCAGGTTTTTGGTCGCCCAGGCTTTCTTCTTGTGCCAGGGCCAGCGTGGTCAATGCAGCTTTGGCGCGATCGCGCAACGCTTCAACCATATCTTCATCCAGACCGTCGATTTCCAGCAACTCTTTGATTGGCACGTAAGCCAACTCTTCCAGAGTAGAGAAGCCTTCTTCAACCAGTACGGTGGCGAAATCTTCGTCAATATCAAGATGTTTGGTGAAGGTATCAATGGCGGCATGAGCTTCGGCCTGGTGCTTGGCCTGCAGATCGTCCGCCGTCATCACGTTCAGTTCCCAACGGTCATCGTCACGATGCTGTTTTAACAACTGGGATGCCAAACGCACGTTTTGGCCATTACGGCCGATCGCCTGTGCCAGATTGCTGGCTTCAACGGCGATATCCATAGTGCAATTATCTTCATCAACCACGATTGAGGCAACGTCTGCCGGCGCCATGGCGTTGATGACGAACTGCGCAGGGTTATCATCCCACAGGATGATGTCGATACGTTCACCGCCGAGCTCGCTCGAAACGGCCTGAACGCGCGCACCGCGCATACCTACGCAAGCGCCGACCGGGTCGATGCGTTTGTCGTTGGTTTTCACTGCAATTTTTGCACGGGAGCCAGGATCGCGGGCTGCCGCTTTAATTTCGATCACTTCTTCGCCGATTTCCGGTACTTCGATGCGGAACAGTTCTTTCAGCATCTCAGCGCTGGAGCGGCTGACGAACAGCTGCGCACCACGGGCTTCAGGACGAACGGCGTACAGGATACCGCGGATACGGTCGCCCGGACGGAAGTTTTCGCGTGGCAGCATGTCTTCACGGCCAATGACCGCTTCAGCGTTGCTACCCAGGTCCAGCGCAATGCTGTCACGGTTAACTTTCTTCACTACACCGGTGACGATTTCACCTTCGTGCTGGCGGAAGGCGTCAACCACCATCGCGCGCTCGGCTTCACGTACTTTCTGTACGATAACCTGTTTCGCGGTTTGAGTGGTGATACGATCGAAGGTCACAGATTCAATCTGATCTTCGATGTAACCGCCCAGCTCAATACCTGGCTCTTCATACTGTGCAGCTTCCAGCGTGATTTCACGCGTTGGCTGAGTCACTTCATCTACAGCGACCCAACGGCGGAAGGTGTCGAAATCGCCAGTTTTGCGGTCAATGCTGACGCGAACTTCGATTTCCTGCTCGTATTTTTTCTTGGTGGCGGTGGCTAATGCGGTTTCCAGCGCTTCGAAAATCTTCTCACGCGGAAGGGATTTTTCATTGGAAACAGCTTCAACAACAGCCAGAATCTCTTTATTCATCCTAGTTGCCTCATCCAAACTTTAAAAGTGGGGTACCAGGTTCGCTTTCTGGATATTGCTCAGCGCGAACACTTCATCTTTCCCTTCCACAGCAACAGTGATCATCTCGCCATCGACAGACTTGATGATGCCCTGCCATTTGCGACGGTTCTGTACGGCCATGCGCAAGACCAGGCTGACTTCGTCACCGAGGAAACGAGTATAGTGCTCGGCGGTGAACATCGGGCGATCAAGGCCAGGAGAGGAGACTTCCAAGTTGTAAGCGACTGTGATTGGCTCTTCAACGTCCAATACAGCGCTGACCTGGTGGCTGACATCAGCACAATCGTCAACATTGATGCCGTTTTCACTATCAATATAGATACGGAGCGTCGATTGGCGCGCACGAATAAATTCGATGCCTACAAGTTCAAAGCCCAACGCTTCTACCGGTGCCGAAAGCATCTCTGTTAATTTTTGCTCTAATGTGGACAAGCCCACCCCCAAGACATAAAAAAAGGGCCTAATAGCCCAGTGATTCTGTTGCCAAATAACAAAAAACCCCGAAAATTCGGGGCTTTATGCAACTGGACCCTGTTTGCCGCTAAGCGGCTTCGGTGCAACTTTCTAGCAAGTGTCATTTTCAAATGTTGATCGAGAAAAGCGGATTTCAATCGAAAAGTGTATTTGAAAATAAACACTTAAAGGAAAGTGGTTGCGGGGGCCGGATTTGAACCGACGACCTTCGGGTTATGAGCCCGACGAGCTACCAGGCTGCTCCACCCCGCGTCCGAAAACGTGGCAAATATTACGCCGATAATCGCAAAATAGCAAGTTATCTCTGGGATTTGGTACCGAGGATGGGACTCGAACCCACAAGCCCGTTAGGGCACTACCACCTCAAGGTAGCGTGTCTACCAATTCCACCACCTCGGTACTGATTCTTACTGCTAACGGTTGTTATTTATATCGAGGTAACAACAACCGTTTTCAAACTCTGTTACTACTTAGCGCTTACTGTGGGATATCGCTGCTCGGCTTGGTTGGTGCTGCCGGCGCGGTAGTCTGCTCAGATTTCACTGGCTGACCCAGGTTTTCCCACTCGCTGCCCTTCTTGGTCTGGTTGGTGCTCAGATTGCCAAGGATCAGACTGATGACGAAGAACAACGTCGCCAGCACAGCCGTCATGCGGGTCATGAAGTTGCCGGAACCACTCGAACCGAACAATGTGCCAGATGCACCTGCTCCGAATGAGGCTCCCATATCAGCGCCTTTACCTTGCTGCAGCATAATCAGAGCTACCAGCCCGATTGAGATCAGCAGGAAAATTACCAGAAGAGCTTCGTACATAGTTGTACCTGTATCCTTGCGGCTTCACCGCGTGCCAAATGCTTCACACCCCATAGGCTTCTTTTCTAACAAGAAGTCGCAGGCGTTATACCAAACTGCCCACTGAAGCGGGTGTGAATACTAACCAAAGGTGCCAAACCACGCAAGGGCAATTTGCAGCCACCGGCGCGTTTGCGGAAAAAAACACCAATAAAATTCGCAGGCTGTGATTTTAGGGGGCAACTGCCGCCCCCGAACTCATCAATGGCCAATTAACCAGCGGATTTCACCGCATCGGCGATGCGATGTGCCAACGCAGTCACCTGCTGCTCATCTTCACCTTCCACCATCACGCGGATCAGCGGTTCGGTACCGGATTTGCGCAGCAGAACGCGGCCACGACCGGCCAATTCCACCTCAACCTGCTCGGTGATTTTGCGCACCTCTTCGGATTCCAGCGGGTTATGCTCGCCGGCAAAGCGCACGTTGACCAGAATTTGCGGCAACAATTTCATGCCACTGCACAGGTCGTGCAGACTCATACTGTTACGAACAATCGCCGTCAGCACCTGCAGGCCGGCAACGATGCCGTCACCCGTGGTGGTTTTGTCCAACAGGATCACGTGGCCGGAGTTTTCCGCACCAATACGCCACCCCAGTTCCTGTAGCTTCTCCAGCACGTAGCGGTCACCGACTTTCGCACGTGCAAATGGGATACCCAACTGCTTGAGTGCCAATTCCAGCCCCATGTTGCTCATCAGCGTGCCAACCGCGCCACCGCGCAACTGGCCCTGACGCAGTCCTTCACGAGCGATGATATAAAGGATTTGGTCGCCATCGACCTTGTTGCCAAGGTGATCAACCATCATCACGCGGTCGCCGTCACCGTCAAATGCCAGGCCGACATGGGCTTTTTCCTGCAGTACGCGCTCTTGTAATTGACGAACATCAGTCGCGCCGCACTTTTCATTGATATTCATGCCGTCCGGCTCAACACCGATGGCAATCACCGTGGCACCCAGTTCACGTAGTACGCTCGGTGCGATGTGGTAAGTGGCACCGTTGGCGCAATCGACTACGATCTTCAACCCTTTCAGGCTCAATTCGCTCGGGAAGGTGCCTTTGCAAAACTCAATGTAACGACCGGCAGCGTCGATAATACGGCTAGCTTTGCCTAGCTCGGCGGACTCCACACAGGTCAGTGGTTTTTCCATCTCGGCTTCGATCGCTTCTTCCACGTGATCCGGCAGCTTAGCGCCGTCGATCGAGAAGAACTTGATGCCATTGTCGTAAAATGGGTTATGTGATGCCGAAATCACAATACCGGCTTCAGCACGGAAGGTACGCGTCAGATACGCTACCGCCGGCGTCGGCATCGGGCCAGTAAACGAAGCTGACAGCCCCGCAGCGGCCAGCCCGGCTTCTAGCGCAGACTCCAGCATATAGCCGGAAATACGGGTATCTTTACCGATAATGATTTTACGAGAGCCGTGACGTGCCAGTACCTTACCCGCCGCCCAGCCCAGCTTCAGAACGAACTCAGGGGTAATAGGACTATCACCGACCTTGCCACGAATGCCGTCGGTACCAAAATATTTGCGTTCACTCATGTCTCTATCATCCCTTAGCTGAAAGTGTTGCCTCGACGACACGCATCGCCTCGACGGTTTCTTTAACGTCATGCACTCTGACGATCTGTGCGCCCTGCATGGCGGCGATCACCGCACAGGCCACGCTGCCGATGACCCGCTGATCGGGGGGCACGTTCAGCAGTTGTCCAATCATCGACTTACGCGACATCCCCACCAACAACGGCAGGCCGAAGTGATGAAACTCTGACAATCTGGCCAGAAGCTGATAATTGTGCGCTAAATTCTTACCGAAACCGAATCCTGGGTCGAGCAGCAATTTCTGATTTGTAATACCGGCGGCATTACAGCGCTCAATATGTCGCTGGAAAAAGGCGTTAACATCACCAATAAGGTCATCATAGTGCGGCGCCTGCTGCATGGTACGCGGTTCACCCTGCATATGCATCAGACACACCGGTAGCCCGCTTTCTGCGGCGGCAGCCAGCGCGCCCGGCTCCTGCAACGAGCGAACGTCATTGATCAAATGCGCTCCGGCCAGAGCCGACTCGCGGATCACCCCGGCTTTCGAAGTATCTACCGAGATAAAGACTTCAAAACGCCGGGCAATGGCTTCCACCACAGGCACTACGCGTGCGATCTCTTCGTCTTCGCTAACCTCTGCCGCTCCCGGTCTGGTCGACTCGCCACCCACATCAATCATGGTCGCACCGGCCGAAATCAGTGCATGGGCATGTAACAACGCCTGATTTAGAGTGTTGTGTTGGCCGCCGTCAGAAAAAGAATCCGGGGTTACGTTGAGGATCCCCATCACCCGCGGATGGGAAAGATCGAAAGTCGTGTCTCGCACGGTTAACTGCATTACTAATCCACCTTACTGTTGTCTGGTTCACTGCCCGCCGGACAATAAAAAACCCCGGCATGCCGGGGTTCGATGTTATTACACAGCCAAAGTTACTTGTCTAGCTGTTCAGACAGGGTATTGCCTGGGTTTGGCGTGCGTGGCTCATCTACCGGCGTAGGGGCTTTCGGTGTGCCGCCATTGTCGGAGTTGCTGCCTTTGCTCGCATCGTCCCAACCCGCTGGCGGACGCACGTCTTTGCGGTTCATCAGATCGTCGATCTGAGGCGCATCGATGGTTTCATACTTCATCAGTGCATCCTTCATCGAATGCAGGATGTCCATGTTTTCCATCAGCAACGCTCGCGCACGGATGTAGTTGCGTTCGATCAGGGATTTAACTTCCTGGTCGATGATGCGCGCAGTTTCGTCCGACATGTGTTTCGCCTTGGCCACGGAACGGCCCAGGAACACTTCGCCCTCTTCTTCCGCATACAGCAATGGCCCCAGCTTCTCTGAGAAGCCCCATTGGGTCACCATGTTGCGGGCAATCGAGGTCGCCACTTTAATGTCGTTCGACGCACCGGTAGAGACTTTCTCTGGCCCGTAAATGATCTCTTCTGCCAGACGACCACCGTACAGAGTAGAGATTTGGCTCTCCAGCTTCTGACGGCTGGCGCTGATTGCATCGCCTTCAGGCAGGAAGAAGGTGACCCCCAACGCGCGGCCACGAGGAATAATGGTTACCTTGTGTACCGGATCGTGCTCAGGAACCAGACGGCCGATAATGGCGTGGCCAGCTTCGTGATACGCGGTCGACTCTTTCTGCGCTTCGGTCATCACCATCGAGCGACGTTCCGCACCCATCATGATCTTGTCTTTGGCTTTTTCGAACTCAACCATCGACACCACGCGTTTGTTGCCACGGGCGGCAAACAGTGCCGCTTCGTTGACCAGGTTGGCCAGGTCAGCACCGGAGAAGCCCGGAGTACCACGAGCCAGTACTGAAGCATCAACATCCGGCGCCAAAGGCACGCGACGGGAGTGCACTTTCAGGATCTGCTCACGACCACGTACGTCTGGCAGACCAACAACAACCTGACGGTCGAAACGGCCTGGACGCAGCAAGGCCGGGTCAAGCACGTCCGGACGGTTGGTCGCAGCAATGACGATAATGCCTTCGTTGCCTTCAAAGCCGTCCATCTCAACCAGCATCTGGTTCAGCGTTTGCTCACGTTCATCGTGACCGCCACCCAGGCCGGCGCCACGCTGGCGACCGACGGCGTCGATTTCATCGATAAAGATGATGCACGGTGCCGCTTTCTTGGCCTGTTCGAACATGTCACGCACACGAGAAGCACCAACACCCACGAACATTTCCACGAAGTCGGAACCGGAAATGGTGAAGAACGGCACTTTAGCCTCGCCGGCGATAGCTTTCGCCAACAGCGTTTTACCGGTCCCTGGAGGGCCAACCATCAGCACACCTTTAGGGATCTTGCCGCCCAACTTCTGGAAACGGCTCGGCTCACGCAGGTATTCCACCAGTTCGCTTACTTCTTCTTTTGCTTCGTCACAACCAGCAACGTCGGCAAAAGTGGTTTTGATCTGGTCTTCCGTCAGCATGCGGGCCTTGCTCTTACCGAAGGACATCGCGCCCTTGCCGCCGCCGCCCTGCATTTGCCGCATAAAGAAGATCCAAACCCCGATCAGCAACAGCATTGGGAACCACGAAATAAAGATAGAAGCCAGCAAGCTCGGCTCTTCAGGCGGTTCACCAACAACTTTCACATTCTTGGTTAACAACGTATCCAGCAATTTCGGATCGTTGACAGGGATGTAGGTCGTGTATTTGTTACTGTCTTTCTTGGTAACGTTAATTTCACGTCCGTTGATTCGCGCTTCGCGAACCTGGTCCTGGGTCAGCTCGGACATGAAGGTAGAGTAATCCACCCTACGGCCATTCGACTCGCTGGGCCCAAAGCTCTGGAATACAGACATCAACACTACCGCGATGACTAACCAGAGAATTAGGTTTTTCGCCATGTCACTCAAGGGATTAACCTCATATTACAACTGTGTTAACAAACAGCGTTAGGGTACTACAGCTTGCGCCCTGTCGCTACAATGTACACTTCGCGCGAACGTGCGCGGGAAGCGTCTGGCTTACGAATCTTAACCTTCGTAAACAGGGAGCGAATTTCCCGTAGGTACTCGTCAAAACCATCTCCCTGGAACACCTTCACCAGGAAACTTCCGCCTGGTGCGAGGACATCACGACACATTCCTAGTGCTAATTCCACCAGGTACATCGATCTTGGAATATCGACGGCCGGGGTGCCACTCATATTCGGGGCCATGTCAGACATAACCACCTGAACCTTACTTTCACCTACTCGTTCCAACAGAGCCTTGAGCACCAGTTCATCACGAAAATCGCCCTGAAGGAAATCAACGCCAACGATAGGATCCATTGGCAAAATATCACAGGCGATGATGCGGCCGGAACCGCCGATCTGGGTCACGACATATTGCGACCAACCACCCGGTGCCGCACCTAAGTCCACTACGGTCATGCCGGGTTTAAACAGTTTGTCACTCTGCTGTATTTCATCAAGTTTAAACCAGGCGCGCGAACGCAGCCCTTTTTTCTGCGCCTGTTGAACATATTTATCGCTAAAGTGTTCTTGTAACCAGCGACTGGAGCTAGCAGAACGCTTTTTATTAGCCATCTCGTTTTCCAACTATCATAAAAAGAGTCTTAATGTCAGGTTCGCAGCTCACGTAGACTCACACCGGTGAAGACCGATTTGGTGATATACATGAGATGGCGGTAGAATGTACCGTTTTCAATCCCAACTTAAGCAAAAAAGACAATGAATCTGAATAATAAACAAAAACAGCACCTGAAAGGCCTGGCGCATCCGTTAAAACCGGTTGTCATGCTGGGTAATAACGGTCTCACCGAAGGGGTGCTGGCTGAAATTGAACAGGCTCTGGAGCATCATGAGCTGATCAAGGTAAAAATCGCTGCTGAAGATCGCGAAACCAAAACCCTGATCGCCGACGCTATCGTGCGTGAAACGGGTGCCTGCAACGTGCAAGTCATCGGCAGTACGCTTATTCTTTACCGCCCTTCTAAAGAGCGCAAGATCAGTCTACCGCGTTAATAAGCATTGGGTTAACGAAAAGGTGCCATGCACCTGATTCAGATAAAAGGCCGCGTGCGGCCTTTTTCCTTTCTTTACAAAACCCTGGCGATTTTCTGAACGAATGCAGAGCGATCAGAGATAATCAACCTTCAAGATCTCATAATCGACATCGCCACCCGGGGTTTTTATCACTACCACGTCATCAACTTCTTTACCGATCAAACCGCGCGCCATAGGCGAATTCACCGAAATCAGATTTTTCTTGAAATCGGCCTCGTCGTCGCCAACGATGCGGTAGGTCACTTCTTCTTCGCTATCGAGGTTCATCACCGATACGGTGGAGCCAAAAATCACGCGGCCATTGTTAGGCATCTTGGTGATATCGATCACCTGCGCGTTGGACAACTTGGCTTCAATTTCCTGGATACGCCCTTCGCAGAAACCCTGCTGCTCACGAGCGGCGTGGTACTCTGCATTTTCTTTCAAATCGCCGTGTTCACGGGCGTCAGCGATATCCGCAATGATTTTCGGACGGCGCACGCCTTTCAAATATTCGAGTTCTTCGCGCAGTTTTTCAGCGCCAAACAAGGTCATCGGAATCTGTTTCATAAGCTAAATACCTCTAAATCTTTCCTGTTCAAATAACCGTCATCCTGACGTGTTCGAATGAAAAAACGGTGGCTACATGCCCCCCGCATCCAGGCGACAAACAAAAGAAGCCTGACTCGGAACAGTTGCCCAAGTCAGGATCGATTTTGCATTTTGATACGCATTTTAGCCTAGAGTTCCTTGAGGGTCATCGTTTACTTTTTCCCTGAATGCACCGTAGTATGACGGCACGTTATCCAGCTGTTATCCCGAGATTATGCGTTTTTCACGAATTGTCAGTGCATTGGCTTGCGCATTTGTTCTAAATGCGAATGCGGCCCCGGTTGAAGATTACACACAATATTTGCCTGATGGGGCCAACCTTGCCCTGGTAGTTCAGAAGATCGGCGCAGACGCACCGACCATCGATTATCACTCTCAGCAAATGGCGTTGCCGGCCAGTACCCAGAAAGTGCTGACCGCGCTGGCTGCATTATTGCAGCTCGGCCCCGACTATCGCTTCACCACCACGCTGGAAAGCCAGGGTGATATCAGTGACGGCGTGCTGCGAGGCAACCTGATTGCCCGCTTCAGCGGCGATCCGACTTTTAAGCGCCAAAGCCTGCGCAACATGGTGGCGATCCTGAAAAAGCAGGGTGTACGCCAGATCACCGGCGATGTGCTGGTTGATACTTCAGTATTCGCCAGCCATGACAAAGCCCCCGGCTGGCCGTGGAACGACCTGACCCAGTGCTTCAGCGCACCACCGGCGGCGGCGATAGTCGATCGTAACTGCTTCTCAGTTTCGTTGTACAGCGCGCCAAATCCGGGCGATATGGCCTTTATCCGCGTGGCCTCGTATTACCCGGTCAATATGTTCAGCCAGGTGCGCACACTGGCCAAAGGCTCCGCAGATACCCAATATTGTGAGCTGGATGTGGTGCCGGGCGAGTTGAATCGCTTTACCCTGACCGGCTGTCTGACCCAACGCAGCGATCCGCTGCCGCTGGCCTTCGCCATTCAGGATGGTGCCAGCTATGCCGGGGCTATTTTGAAAGATGAGCTGAAGCAGGCCGGTATTCAGCTCGACGGCCACCTGAAGCGTCAGACCCAACCAGGCCTGAAGGGAACGGTGATCGCACAGGCTCAATCAGCGCCGCTGCACGAGTTGCTGAAGATCATGCTGAAGAAATCGGACAACATGATCGCCGATACCGTATTCCGCACTATCGGCCATGAACGTTTTGGCGTGCCGGGCACCTGGCGTGCCGGTGCCGATGCCGTGCGTCAGGTACTTCGTCAGAAAGCCGGTGTCGATTTGGGCAACAGCATCGTGGTGGACGGCTCAGGCCTGTCACGCCATAACCTGCTGGCCCCGGCAACCATGATGCAGGCGTTGCAGTACATCGCGCAGCATGACAGTGAGCTGAACTTTATTTCAATGCTGCCGCTGTCTGGCTACGACGGTACCTTACGTTACCGTGGTGGCCTACATGAAGCCGGTGTCGACGGGAAGGTTTCCGCTAAAACCGGGGCGCTGCAAGGCGTGTATAACCTGGCCGGGTTTATCACTACCGCCAGCGGTCAGCGTTTTGCATTCGTACAGTATCTGTCGGGTTATGCCGTACCGCCGGAAGATCAGAAACAGCGCCGTGCCCCACTGGTGCGTTTCGAAAGCCGTCTGTACCGGGATATTTACCAGAATAACTGAGGGTTACGATGAAACTGCTGATTGTTGAAGACGATGAGCTCCTGCAACAAGGCCTGGCCCTGGCATTAGCTGGGGAGGGCTATGCCTGCGACTGCGCCGCTACGGCGGCGGAGGCCAATGCTCTGCTCCTTACCAGTCAGTACAGCATGATTATCCTCGATCTGGGCCTGCCGGACATGGACGGCGCCAGCCTGCTTCGGCAATGGCGCCGTCAGCAAGTCGAGCTACCGGTGCTGATCCTGACCGCTCGCGATGCGCTTGAAGACCGTGTTGATGGGCTGGATGCCGGCGCCGACGATTACCTGGTGAAACCCTTCGCGTTAGTTGAACTGCAGGCGCGCGTACGCGCGCTGATCCGTCGCTATCAGGGCCATAGTGACAATCTCATGCAGTTGGATGATCTCCAACTCAACCTCTCCAGCCAGCAGGTGTATGTTCAACAACAGCCGGTGGAAGTTACCCCGAAAGAATTCGCCATCCTGTCACGTCTGATGATGCGCGCCGGACAAACGGTCAATCGTGAGCTGCTGCAACAGGATCTCTATACCTGGCAGGACGATTTGGGCTCCAACACGCTGGAAGTGCATATCCATAACCTGCGCCGCAAATTGGGTAAAGATCGCATCCGCACCGTTCGCGGTATCGGCTATCGCCTGGAGTCCTCATCATGATCAGCATGCGCCGCCGTCTGTTGTTGATGCTGGCGCTGATCCTTTTGGTCACCCAGCTTATCAGTGCCTTTTGGTTGTGGCATGAAAGCCAGGAGCAAATCAGTTTCCTGGTGGATGAAACGCTATCGGCCAAGGTCCGCACCGAGCGTGTCGATACGGAAATCGCCGAAGCGATAGCCTCACTGCTCGCCCCTTCATTGATCATGATGATCGTGACGCTGCTCGCCTCATTTTGGGCAATAAGCTGGATTATCCGCCCGCTCAATCAGCTGCAACAGCGGCTGGAGAAACGTTCCGCCGATAACCTGACTCCGCTCCCTCTTAACAGTGACAGCCTGGAAATGAAAGCGGTCACCACCGCACTCAATCAGCTTTTCTCACGCCTGGACAACACCATCCAGCAGGAGCGGCTGTTTACTGCCGACGCCGCCCATGAGCTACGCACGCCTCTGGCAGGGATCCGCCTGCATCTGGAATTAATGGAAAAACAGGGGGTTCCGCAAAGTGGGCCACTGATTAAGCGCATTGACCAACTGATGCACACCGTCGAACAATTGCTGATGCTTGCACGCGCCGGGCAAGATTTTGCCAGTGGACATTATCAACGCTTCGATTGGGTAAGCGACGTGATCCAACCGCTGCGGGATGAGCTCGAGGAGTTGGCCGCACAACGCGGGCAAAGTTTGCAATGGCACCTTCCTGCCGCTGCCCCGGTACATGGTGACCCGGTACTGTTACGCCTGCTGCTGCGTAACCTGGTTGAGAATGCCCATAGGTACAGCCCTGAGGGCAGTAGGATCCAGGTAGAACTTTCTGCGCAGGAACACGGTTACCGACTACAGGTGATCGATGAAGGTCCGGGCGTCAAAGAGAAAATAGCGGGTGAACTCACTCAGGCCTTCCGCCGTATGGATCAACGCTATGGCGGCAGTGGGTTGGGATTGAATATCGTAACTCGCATTGTGCAACTGCATCAGGGCCGTTTAACACTGGAAAACCGTCAGGATACCAGCGGACTCAAGGCGCAATGCTGGTTACCGGAAAACGTCCTGAAATAAAAAAAGGGCCCAGTGTTAACTGAGCCCCTATCTTCACAAGATTACTTCTGGTAAATGATTTCGACGCCTTCGTCGTCCTCTTCATCCCAGTCGTCATCCCAGTCGTCATCCGCTTCAGCTTCCACTTCAGCGATCTGTTCACGGTGATAATCATCCCACATGAACTCGACTTTCTCCGGCGCGCTTTCTTCAATGGCCATCGCTTTCGGTTGGGTGTTGATAAACTTCATCACGTCCCAGCACAGCGCGTTGACGCCTTCACGATTGACCGCGGAGATCATGTAGTACTTGCCTTCCCAACCCATGCCCTCTGCAATCGCCTTGGCACGTTCGGCAGCTTCTTCCTCACCAATCACATCAATCTTGTTGAAAACCAGCCAGCGTGGCTTCTGCGACAGATTCTCGCTGTACTGATTCAACTCGTTGATGATGACTTTGGCATTTTCTACCGGATCAGATTCATCGATCGGGGCAATATCCACCAGGTGCAACAGCACGCGGCAGCGCTCCAGATGCTTCAGGAAGCGAATCCCCAGGCCAGCGCCGTCGGAGGCACCTTCGATCAACCCCGGGATATCGGCAACCACGAAGCTTTGCTCGTGATCCATACGTACCACACCAAGGCTTGGCACCAGAGTGGTAAACGGATAGTCGGCAACTTTCGGCTTTGCAGCAGACACTGCACGGATAAAGGTCGACTTGCCGGCGTTCGGTAGGCCCAGCATACCTACATCTGCCAGCAGCAGCAGCTCCAGCAGGATGTCACGAGCCTCACCGGCGGTGCCCAGAGTTTTCTGGCGCGGAGCACGGTTAACGGATGATTTAAAACGGGTGTTGCCCAAACCGTGCCAACCGCCCTTCGCCACCATCAGACGCTGCTCGTGACGGGTCATGTCGCCGAGGATCTCGCCGGTGCCCTGATCCTGCACGCGAGTACCGACCGGAACCTTGATGGTAATATCTTTGCCACGCTTACCGGTACAGTCACGGCTCTGACCATTCTGGCCACGTTCAGCGCGGAAAGATTTCTCAAAGCGGTAGTCGATCAGCGTGTTGAGGTTTTCGTCCGCCAACAGATAGACGTCGCCGCCATCGCCGCCGTCACCCCCATCAGGCCCGCCGTTCGGGATATATTTTTCGCGACGGAAGCTGACGCAACCATTACCACCGTCACCTGCAACGACCAAGATCGCTGCTTCATCTACAAACTTCATTTACCGTCTCCGTAAATCATTCACCGGGTTGCTTCAAAGGAGCAACCAGGCGGGGTTCTGCCCGTCGCGGCCACCAACGGTGACCAATTGCGGAAAACATAGCGCCCGCTACCACCACGAAAGCACCGACATAGCCAACGACATTTAAGGTCGGGGTGGCGAATACCTGTGGCCAGGCCAGCGCCAATAAATCTGAAAACAGCAGGGTAAACAGCGGTGTCAGCGTAACTAACGCACTCACCTGTGCCGCCTGCCAGCGCGCCATTGCTTCAGCCAGCGCACCATAACCAATCAGCGTGTTGGCACCACAGAACAGCAAACAGGCTAATTGCCAGCCGCTGAGCTGAAAAATCCCCTCCGGCCTAGCCAAAGGAAATAACGCCACTGCACATAAAGTGTACAACATTACCAGAATTTGCGGCGAGGCTAATCGACGCAGCAACACTTTCTGCGCAACGCCATAAGTGACCCATACCATTGCCGCACACACCCCCAGCAACACCCCAAGAGTGTAATCTGTCAGGCGGGTGAAAATCTCAATCAGGCTGACGTTGAAAAACAACAGCAACCCGCAGATCAGCATCAGCGCGCCAATCACCTGAGTGATACGCATCCGCTCTTTTAAAATCAGCACGCTGGCAAACATCATGCCGACCGGCGATAATTGGCCGATCACCTGTGATGCTGTCGGGCTGAGATACTGCAGCGAAGAGCTGAAGAAAATAAAATTCCCCAGCAGGCCTGCGGTGGCGATGACCAGCATCAACAACCAGCGCGGTTGACGGAACAGGGTCACCGGCGGCAACTTGCCGCGCACGGCCAAAATCAGCCCCAACCCAAGTGCAGCCATGGTAAATCGATACCAAACGATGGTAAACGGATCCATCACTACCAGCACTTCTTTCATCGCAATCGGCAATGCACCCCAGCAAACTGCCGTAGTCACCGCCAGAGAAATGCCAATTCCGACCTGCTGTTTTGTTTCCATCTTACCTTTGCCAGCGCTGACGAGCCGATGCATGAGCAGCCCATAAATGTAAAAAGCCCCGCAACGAATTGCGGGGCTTACATCTATTTAGTAAGGCTCGAAAAATTATTCAGCTTCGATGCTGATAAATTTACGATTGCTCGGGCCTTTAACTTCGAATTTGACTTTACCGTCTTTCAAAGCAAACAGAGTGTGGTCTTTGCCGCAACCCACGTTGGTACCAGCGTGGAATTTAGTGCCGCGCTGACGAACGATGATGCTGCCTGCCAGTACTGCTTCGCCGCCAAAGCGTTTTACGCCCAGACGTTTAGCTTCTGAATCGCGACCGTTACGAGTCGAGCCGCCAGCCTTTTTGTGTGCCATTAATCTGCTCCCCTAACTTAAGCGCTGATGCCGGTGATTTTAACGTCAGTGAACCACTGACGGTGGCCCTGCTGCTTACGATGGTGCTTACGACGACGAAACTTAACGATCTTAATTTTCTCGCCACGACCGTGAGCAACGACTTCAGCTTTGATCTTACCGCCATCGACGTAAGGAACGCCGATTTTGATATCTTCGCCATTAGCGATCATCAGAATCTGGTCAAACTCAACTGCTTCACCAGTTGCGATGTCCAGCTTTTCCAAGCGAATGGTTTGACCTTCGCTTACTCGGTGTTGTTTACCACCACTTTGGAAAACCGCGTACATATAAAACTCCGCTTTCCGCGTGCCCAACTGTTTAGTACAGAGCGCGCTATAAATATTCACAATAGGGCGCGAATTCTACGCAATAATCCAGCGTATGACAAGAGCAGAATAAGACCAGAAGCAGAAAAAAGAAGAAAAAAAACACAGTTCCTTTCATGGCGTTTATCTGAGCCGTTTTTCAAGTACAATCAGGGGGACAGTTACCGCCATGTACCGATGTGAGCAGCGATCTCAACGCGGTGAAGAGAAACACAGCTGAAAAAAATACAATGAACCTAGAGCAAATTACCGAGTTAACCGCGCAAGATATGGCGGCCGTGAACGCAACAATTCTCGAACAGCTGAATTCCGATGTCACGCTCATCAATCAGCTTGGCTATTACATTATCAGTGGTGGCGGTAAACGCATCCGCCCGATGATCGCCGTTCTGGCGGCGCGGGCGCTGCATTATCAGGGTGATAAGCACATTACCGTTGCCGCGCTGATCGAATTCATTCACACCGCTACCCTGCTGCATGATGACGTGGTGGATGAATCAGATATGCGCCGTGGCAAGGCCACCGCCAATGCCGCCTTCGGCAATGCCGCCAGCGTCCTGGTCGGCGACTTCATCTATACGCGTGCTTTCCAGATGATGACCAGTCTGGAATCGCTACGCGTGCTGGCACTGATGTCTGAGGCGGTCAACGTGATTGCCGAAGGTGAAGTGTTGCAGTTAATGAACGTCAACGATCCGGACATTACCGAAGAAAGCTACATGCGGGTGATCTACAGCAAAACCGCACGCCTGTTTGAAGCGGCGGCGCAATCTTCGGCGATCCTGTCAGACGCAAGCGTTGCAGAAGAAAAAGCACTGCAGGATTACGGTCGCTATCTCGGCACCGCTTTCCAGTTGATCGACGATCTACTCGATTACAGCGCTGACGGCAGTACCCTGGGTAAAAATACCGGTGACGATCTCAATGAAGGGAAGCCGACATTACCGCTACTGCACGCCATGCATAACAGCGAAGGCGAGCAGAAAGCCATGATCCGCGGGGCGATTGAACAGGGTAACGGCCGTCATTTGCTGGAACCGGTGTTGCAAGCCATGCAGCAATGCGGCTCACTGGAATATACCCGCCAACGGGCTGAGGAAGAGGCTGACAAGGCCATTGCCGCGTTGCAGGTTCTGCCGGAATCGCCACATCGCTCCGCGCTGGAAGGATTAGCGCACCTTGCGGTTCAACGCGATTTTTAAGAAACTAAAAGCCTATTATTATTTCCACAGACCCGCACTGCGGGTCTGATCATTTCTGTGCTGAAATACGCGCCAGCAAGCTAGCGATCCCTTCTCGCGCCAGGAACGCCAATACCTTCTCACGTTCACTCTCTGTCAAGTGGTAGTAGTACTCAATCCACACGGCCAGCGGATCCTTGCGTTCAACCTGATATCTCGCAGGTTCTTCTTTTAATACCAGTAAATTACGCGTCCCCGTAGGCAAGCTGTCAATATGGTATTCCAGCGCTTTCCCCTGCACACCTTTACGCCGACGGCTGATCCAGCCTTCACGACGTGCCATCAAATTTATTCCCTGTGGTGAGGAGGGTAATCCTGCCACGCCTGTCAGTTCCTTGGCGGCAAACCACTCTTTTTTCATAGCCATGTTCTCTGGGAAAAGTCGGCAAATATCTTTTTTTGGAAATTTATTGGATATTTTTTTAGAAATTTGGTGGTATCCTAGTTTCCGTATAAGCGCTTCATGTTGTTCAAACGATTAATCTTGACCTGTTAGTTATACCACTAACAGAACTTTCGCTAATCAAAAAAGGAATGTAAACATGAACTCAAGGAACAAGGACTGGCATCCGGCGGATATCATTGCGGCACTACGTAAGAAGGGAACAACACTGGCGGCGGTTTCGCGCAAAGCAGGGCTTAGCTCGTCAACGCTAGCAAACGCGCTGTCGCGCCCCTGGCCAAAAGGGGAATGGTTAATTGCTGAAGCCCTTAACATTCATCCTGCGGAGATCTGGCCAAGCCGTTATTTCGACCCATATACCCATAACCTGCTGGATCGAAAAGCCCGCATCCGCACATAGCTACAGGCATAAAAAAACCGCCGGTACACTGTCCGGCGGCCTATGCATACTCATGCACTACTGAATGATCAGTTATTGATAAACTTTTCGCCCAGTTCGATATCTTTGTGCAGAACATCCAGCATATCTTCCAGCGCTTTCTGCTCGAATGCGCTCAAAGTACCGATATCTTTGCGTTCTTCAACGCCGTTCTTACCCAGCACCAGAGGCTGTGCGAAGAAGCGGGCATATTTGCCATCGCCTTCCACGTAAGCACACTCCACCACGCCTTTTTCGCCCTGCAGCGCACGAACCAGAGACAAACCGAAACGCGCCGCCGCCTGGCCCATTGACAGAGTTGCAGACCCGCCACCAGCTTTAGCTTCAACCACTTCGGTCCCCGCATTCTGAATGCGCTTGGTCAGATCAGCGACTTCCTGGTCAGTGAAGCTTACGCCCGGGATCTGTGACAACAGCGGCAAGATAGTCACGCCAGAGTGCCCACCGATAACCGGTACGTTCAACTCTTCCGGCTGCTTGCCTTTCAGCTCGGCCACGAAGGTGTTGGAACGGATAATGTCCAGCGAGGTCACACCGAACAGTTTGTTTTTATCATACACGCCGGCTTTCTTCAGCACTTCTGCTGCGATAGCCACGGTGGTGTTTACCGGGTTGGTAATAATGCCGATGCAGGCTTTCGGGCAGGTTGTTGCCACTTGCTGGATCAGATTACGCACAATGCCCGCGTTCACGTTGAACAAGTCTGAACGATCCATGCCTGGTTTACGTGCAACACCGGCAGAGATCAGTACCACGTCTGCACCGTGCAGAGCTGGAGTAGCGTCTTCGCCACTGAAGCCTTTGATTTTAACTGCGGTTGGGATGTGGCTTAAGTCGACGGCAACGCCTGGGGTAACGGGGGCAATGTCGTAGAGAGAGAGTTCAGAACCTGAAGGAAGCTGGGTTTTGAGTAGAAGGGCGAGGGCCTGGCCGATACCGCCAGCAGCACCGAGAACTGCAACTTTCATCCTATACTCCTTTATTATCTTAAATATATAAAGCGCCGTGAATATGTGGGTACGGACCTTAAATTATTACACCTTTAAAAACAATCCCTTAACAGTCCGTTTGAGAGCTGGTGCAATAAAGCGGCCGATATCGAGCGCATATCTTAGATTAAATCGCTTACTCATGAAGGGCATAGCGCACACTAATCAAAAATACTGCGAGGTTATTCACGAGCAAGTTAACCGGCGGTTACATTACACCCTTACATAACATCAGAACAACATCATTTTAATAACATTTTCTTTACCACCATGGACGGATCCTTCGGTCATGGAAAGGGCATATTCATGGGATACAGATTTTGTTAAAATGTCGCCCTTTCCCCATTGTCCGGCCATTATTATTTTTTCCGGACGTCCTTTTATTGCATAAAAATTCATTTATATGCATAATAATGACTTCTATTGTCAACATTCCACGGTGCAAAATGCGTAATCCCGCAAAGCAGGAAGATCTGATCAAGGCGTTTAAAGCGTTATTGAAAGAAGAAAAATTCAGTTCTCAAGGCGAGATCGTTTTGGCGCTGCAAGAAGAAGGCTTCGAAAACATCAACCAATCCAAAGTATCGCGCATGCTGACCAAGTTCGGCGCGGTGCGGACGCGTAATGCCAAAATGGAAATGGTGTATTGCCTTCCAGCCGAACTCGGCGTGCCTACCACTACCAGCCCACTGAAGAACCTGGTGCTGGATGTCGATCATAACGATGCCGTAGTGGTGATCCACACCAGCCCCGGCGCCGCACAGTTAATTGCCCGCCTGCTGGACTCGCTGGGTAAATCAGAAGGTATTCTCGGCACCATCGCCGGTGACGACACTATTTTCGTTACCCCGGCCAGCAGCTTTAGCGCTCGTCAGTTATACGAAGCCATCCTATCGCTGTTCGAACAAGAGTTATGATGCAGTGCGCTAACAAAATACGGCTAACGGTCGCGTTTTGTTAGCGCTTCTTTAACCCTATCCTTACCCTTCCCTCATTCCTTGCCACGTTTAAAACCAGAATCTCGTCGTGCTGCAGCACATTTCAATGACATTGGTCCGTAACCAGTAATAGCTACTGTTATCTTCCGCACTTTTGGTCAAAAGCACTTACCTTATTGAAATTACATAAATTTAACATCGAAAGATCGTTTTATAAGCGTTTTTTATTCCATCTGGTTATTAAAAATAAGGAACGCCATAATAAAGTTTCACAAGGAACTGTTAGCTAACTATTAATTTTTAGCGTTACTAGATGTATACTCATTTCCGTGACGTAAATCACAGTTCATTGGAACTGATAAAAGAATACGAAAAGGTGAGAACATGAAAATTAAAGCTACCATCGCAACCATGAGCGTTCTATCCATGCTTTCCTTCGGCGCATTTGCAGCACAATCTGTTGATGCAAATCAGGCTGCAAATATGCAGTCTGCAGGCACTATCACCGTCAGCGGCGTTGCCGGTGCACCTTCAGACATCCGTCAGGCACTGTCTGAAAAAGCCGATGCCAAAGGGGCAACCGCTTATCGTGTGATTGAAGCGCGCAACGAAGGCAACTTCCACGCTACCGCAGAAATTTACAAATAAGTACAAGGCGTTACCCGGCAACGGGCAATAAAACTCTGGAACCCAATACCCCGATAACGGCCTTCAAGTATAAAAACGCTGAAAAAGCCCTTCCAGGCGGTTATCACAACAGGACTTAATATCATGAGCATGAAAACTACCCTCGCCGCACTTAGCCTGCTGTCAGTCGTTTCTTTAGGGGCTTCTGCCGCTACGTTAATCACTAATGACCAAGCGACCAATCTTCAGTCTGTCGGAACCATTACCGCCAGCGGCATTACCGGCGCGCCTTCCGACATTCGTCAGGCCCTGTCTGACAAGGCCGACAAACAAGGTGCTAAAGCCTACCGCGTGATCGAAGCCTACGAAAACGGCAACTGGCACGCGACCGCCGAAATCTATAAATAACAATTCAGAGGACATGCTTACCGAACTGATTACCCTCGTCACTGCCACTGCCGAGTTCTGTCGTAAGCATTAATTCTCTGAAGAATTCGTCGTCCTATCCGACGAACCCCGTTGCCCTCGCTCGCGAGGGCTTTTTTCTGGGCGTAAAAAAGGGCCGCTATCGGCCCTTGGATTGCTGACAAAGCAGGAAATCAATAGGTGGCTTTTGGCTCCGGTTTATTGACCAACGCCTCCAGCAGCCGATCGTGAATCCCCCCAAAGCCGCCGTTACTCATCACCAGAATATGGTCGCCCGGCTGGGCCGTTTTCACAATCATGTCCACCAGCGTATCCAGATCGGCGCTCCAGTGAGCTGGCTGTACGCAGGCTTCCGCCACTTCCGCCACCTGCCAGGGGATATGGTGCGGCTGGAACAGGAAGACTTCATCGGCACGGCCCAGCGACGGGGCCAGATCGTTCTTGCTGATGCCCATTTTCATGGTGTTGGAGCGCGGTTCGAGCACCGCCAGAATGCGGGCAGTGCCGCCCACCTTGCTACGCAACGCGGCCAGGGTCGCCAGAATTGCCGTTGGATGATGGGCAAAGTCGTCATATACCGTGACGCCATTGGCTTCACCACGCAGCTCCAGACGACGGCGGGCATTAATAAAGTCGCCGAGCGCACGACAGGCATCCTCAGGCAACACACCAACATGACGCGTGGCGGCAATGGCCATCAAACCGTTATGCATGTTGTGTTCACCGACCAGCGACCACTTGACTTCGCCCACCTGCTCACCATTAAGGAATACCGCATAATGGCTGGCGTCCGGCGTCAGCTTCTGTGCACGCCATACGCCTTCTTCCCCAACCAGCTCCTGCTCACTCCAGCAGCCCATCGCCATCACCTGCTTCAGGTGGCTGTCGTTGTCAGGCAAAATAATTTTGCCCTTGCCTGGCACCAAACGCACCAGATGGTGGAACTGTTTCTGAATCGCTTTCAGATCGTCGAAGATGTCGGCGTGATCAAACTCCAGATTATTCAGGATCAGCGTACGCGGGCTGTAATGCACAAACTTGGAACGCTTGTCGAAGAACGCGCAGTCATATTCATCGGCTTCGATGACAAAGAACGGGCTGCCCCCCAGGCGGGCAGAAACGTCAAAGTTGCCCGGCACGCCACCGATAACAAAGCCCGGCTGGTAGCCGCAGGCTTCCAGGATCCAGGTTGCCATGCCGGCAGTGGTGGTCTTGCCGTGGGTCCCGGCAACAGCCAGTACCCAGCGATCGCGCAGCACATAATCATGCAGCCACTGTGGGCCGGAAACGTAAGGGATACCCAGCTCCAGTACTGCTTCAACACACGGGTTACCGCGCGTCATGGCGTTACCGATGATCACCAGATCCGGTGCGGGATCCAACTGAGCCGGATCGTAACCCTGGATCAGTTCGATCCCTTCTTTCTCCAACAGCGTGCTCATCGGCGGATAGACATTAGCGTCAGAGCCGGTCACCTCATGCCCTAGCGAACGAGCCAGCGCCGCCAGCCCGCCCATAAAGGTGCCACAGATCCCAAGAATGTGAATGCGCATAGTTTTCTCATAGAGTACGTCGAATGTTGGCACATTCTAACGCTCAGAATCGTCCAGAAGAAATGGATTTGCCTATGAATAGCGTTCATCTTTGGGCTACACTGCTCGCGAATACGTTGGCGGTTTGTTAACAAACCGCTACCCATCCGTAGATTCAGGGATTGTGTCATGAAAACGTTAGGCGAATTTATCGTCGAGAAACAGCACGACTTTTCTCACGCCACCGGCGAGCTGACAGCGTTACTTTCTGCAATTAAACTGGGCGCCAAAATCATCCACCGCGACATCAACAAAGCGGGTCTGGTTGATATCCTCGGTACCAGCGGCATTTCCAACGTACAGGGTGAAGTCCAGATGAAACTGGACCTGTATGCCAATGAAAAGCTGAAAGCGGCATTGAAAGCGCGCGGTGAAGTTGCGGGTATCGCTTCTGAAGAAGAAGATGAAATCGTGATATTCGACGGCGAGCGGGCTGAAAATGGTAAGTATGTGGTGTTGATGGATCCGTTGGACGGTTCGTCCAACATTGATGTCAACGTCTCGGTCGGTACGATTTTCTCTATCTATCGTCGCATCACCCCGGTCGGCACTCCCGTGACCGAAGAAGATTTCCTGCAACCAGGCAGCGCCCAGGTTGCAGCCGGCTACGTAGTTTATGGTTCCTCGACCATGCTGGTGTACACCACCGGTTATGGCGTGCATGCCTTTACCTACGATCCGTCTCTGGGTGTGTTCTGCCTTTCCCACGAGAAAGTCCGCTTCCCGGCTACCGGCAATATGTATTCCATCAACGAAGGTAACTACATCAAGTTCCCGCGCGGTGTGAAGAAATACATCAAATATTGTCAGGAACAGGACGAAGCCACTCAGCGCCCTTATACCTCCCGCTACATCGGTTCGCTGGTTGCCGACTTCCACCGCAACCTGCTCAAAGGCGGCATCTATATTTATCCAAGCACCGCCAGCCACCCGCAAGGCAAGCTGCGCCTGCTGTATGAATGCAACCCGATGGCGTTCCTGGCGGAACAGGCAGGCGGTAAAGCCAGCGACGGTAAAAACCGTATTCTGGACATTACCCCGGTGAAATTGCACCAGCGTGCACCGTTCTTCGTCGGCACCAAATCCATGGTGGAAGACGCCGAGCGCTTTATCGCCGAGAACCCGGACGAATAACAGGTTCCTTGTGGGGGGCGCCTGTCGCCCCCTGCATTATAGTTTGAACGCCGCCATACTCTGGGCCAGCAACTGGGCCTGATCCTCCAGCGAACGCGTTGCCGCCGCCGACTCCTCGACCAAGGCCGCATTTTGCTGCGCCACCTGATCCATCTGTGCCACCGCCAGATTGACCTGCTCAATGCCGCTGCTTTGCTCACGTGTAGCCGCAGAAATTTCCCGCATCAACGCCGTCACACGCCCTACCTCACCGGTAATACCACTCATGGTTTTCGCCGCGGACTCGGCCATCTGCTCGCCTTCCTGCACCCGGTTCTGCGACGCTTCGATCAACCCTTTGATCTCCTTGGCTGACTGAGCGCTACGCTGAGCCAGGCTGCGAACCTCACCCGCTACCACAGCAAAGCCGCGTCCTTGTTCACCCGCGCGTGCCGCTTCTACCGCCGCATTCAGCGCCAGAATATTGGTCTGGAACGAAATACCGTCCATCACGCTGATAATATCGGCGATGCGGCGTGAGCTATCGGTAATGGCCTGCATCTTGTCCATCACCTGGCTAACCACCTCGCTACCCTGATTGGCAATATCAGAGACGCTGAGCGCCAGCTGATTAGCTTGCTCGCAATTCTCGGCGTTCATTTTCACCGTCGAGGTCAGCTGTTCCATGCTGGCGGCGGTTTCCTCCAGCGAAGCGGCCGACTCTTCGGTGCGCTGCGCCAGATGCAGGTTGCCGGCGGCCAACTCGCGTGAACCAGTGTCAATCTGGCTGCTGGCATCACGAACCTTGCTGACCGAACTGACCAACGCCTGCTGCATCCGCTGCATCGCACGGATCAGACGACCCATTTCGGTTTCCCCTTCGCCGGTGATGTCGTGCGTCAGGTCGCCCCCGGCGATATATTCCAACTGGGCGATAGATTCATCCAGTGGACGCAGAATGATCACTCGCAGCGCGAACCAGGCCAATACCGCCAGCAACACGCTGAGCAGGCCGGCGATCAGGATCAGGGTAATCTTGGTACTGGCGTTGCTTTCCGCTTCGTTCACCCGCTGCTGGCCGATATTCATGGCAAAGCTGTGGAAGTCGCTGAGGTCTTTTTCGAAGGCGATGCTCAATGCAGAGATTTTGGTTTCCTGGATGTCGTAATAGTCATCAACTTTGCCGGCCTTGATGGCATCGGCCATCGGCCTGACGCCCTGTTCCAGATAGGCGCGGTAACTGTTTTGCAGGCGAGTGGACAGTTCGCGGCCACGTTCGGTCACAGTGCCGACGCTGACAAAGCGCGCCATTTCCTGCTTCGACTGTGCGAGGTAATCATAAATGCGCCCCACAGTGGCGTCGGACACCTCGAGCTGGCCGATTTCACGCTGGCGCACCGCCAGTGAGGCCGCCGTTCTGGCGCGTAGCGTCAGGTTGGAGCTACTGGCCAGCGACCCAAGTTCTTGCCCTAAAATCTGGTTCAGGGTGTGTAACGATCGCGACCCTTCATTAATGGCATTGATGCCGATGGTGCTGACCATAATCAACAGCAGCGTCATCAGGCTCAGCAAGGCAATCAGCCCGGCCTTGACCGTAATCTTTTTTAACATGAGTTCTTCTCGGCTTCAGAAATAGTGAGTTCTAACGTAGAGGAGGTAAAACGCAGAGCCAGACTTCGCCGACTCATTATTATTTGATGACGTTATCGGCAACCGCGGGGAAAACTTAACGTCGTTGGAGGATTAATCTGGAAATTCAGTGGATGACTGTCTGCCGGGACTTGGGTGATGAAAAGGGCAGGAAATCACAAAAGAGTCCGCTATAATAGCCGCCACTCCATTTCTGGTTTGATTAAAGGAAACCGACATGAGCTTGCTTAACGTCCCTGCTGGCAAAGACCTGCCAGAAGACATCTACGTAGTTATCGAAATCCCGGCCAATGCCGATCCAATCAAATATGAAATCGACAAGGACACTGGCGCGCTGTTTGTTGACCGTTTCATGTCCACCGCGATGTTCTATCCGTGCAACTACGGTTACATCAACCACACCCTGTCTCTGGACGGTGATCCGGTTGACGTGCTGGTACCAACGCCATACCCGCTGCAGCCTGGCTCAGTGATCCGCTGCCGTCCGGTGGGCGTCCTGAAGATGACCGACGAAGCCGGTGAAGATGCGAAACTGGTTGCCGTTCCGCACAGCAAACTGAGCAAAGAGTACGATCACATCAAAGATGTGAACGACCTGCCAGAACTGCTGAAAGCCCAGATCTCTCATTTCTTCGAGCACTACAAAGATCTGGAGAAAGGCAAATGGGTGAAAGTGGAAGGCTGGGCAGACGCTGCCGCTGCCAAAGCTGAAATCGTTGCCTCTTTCGAACGTGCAGCCAAGAAGTAATTCTTAGCCGCCGTCCGATAAAAAAACACCGCTCAGTGAGCGGTGTTTTTTTTTACTTTTCGTCGAGACGCCTCAGCCAGTCACCGCTGTTGATCCGCGGATAACCGTCCACACTGTGTTTATACAGGTAGATCCACGCACTTCCATAAGGCGTCTGAATCAGCTCGCGCTTATAGTCCTTGGTGTTGCTTTTCAGTTCGTCCAGCTCAGCCAAAATCGATGAGTTGATGCGATACACCTCACAATGTACCGTGCCCTCTCCAGGGATCGCCGCCGGGTAATGACCCAGATTATAAATCTGATAGCCTTCGAGCTCATGCTCGCCTAACCATTGGGCGTTAGTCATCCAATGGCTGTTTCCCTGTTTGCGTCGTAAACTGCCGTAGACAATTATTCGCATCGCTAAAACTCAAACTGATAGAGCAAATCTAATGCCTGGTCGAGACCAGACACCGCTTCAAGATACAATTTAGGCATCAGGCGGTAACGCAACGTCAGTGTGGCCAATGAGTCGAAAATGCCCACCCCATATTTTACTTGTAAGCCAGGGAGAACATAACCGCTGACGACAACCTGGGAACTGTCGCCAACCCCCTGAGTATCCAGGGCCAAGTTGCTTACGCCAAATGCCTCGCCGATTTTACCCACAAGTTGACCACTTTGTGCAACCCCCATCCCAATTAACATTGAGGTCATTGCGTTGCCATCGGCACCGGAACTGCCCAATCCCTGGCCACGCAGCAGATAAGACAGCGCTTCCTGCTGAGATTTGGCCGGATCCGAGAACACTTCCAGCTTCGGTGCATCCGCCAACCCGGTGACGCGTACCCCAGCGGTAACATCATCTTCGGTCGAGTCCGGATTACGGATCGCCTCGAGATTCAGCAACGGCTGGTCCGGCGGACCCGAGAACATCAACTGGCCCTTGCGGACAATCAAATCCTGACCATAAGCATGGAAGCGACCGGAAGGGATGTCAATCTGACCGTTCAGGCCCAAGCCGTTCTTATCCTGCACCACTTTCAGATCGCCCTTCAACCGCGCTTTCAGGCCAAAGGCATCCAGCCGCACATCGTTGCCAACGTGGATCATCAGGTTGCTGTTGATCGGGATCCCTGCGGTTTTCGGCGTTATCGGTTTAAGTTGATCATCCAGCATCACTTCGTCGGAAGAGACACCGACCGCGCTTTCCGGCAGCTCTTGTACCGTAATACGCGCCCACGGAATGTCTACTGAACCATTGAGTGAGAACAGCTGCGGCGTGGCTTCAAACACCAGATCCGGTGAAACGTCGATGCGGATCATCGGCGGCACCGTCACCCGCAATTTATCGCCCTTGGCGGTAATGCGTGCACGCCAGGCATTGATATCACGCCAATCCGCATCACCGAACAGATTAAGCTGACCGTGGGTGGTGCTGACCAGTCCTTCCAGCGTTGAGGTCATACCGTCGAAGTTCATCACCAGACGACCGTTGGTCATGTCGAACGGCATCCAGTGACCGTCAATATCGACCTTGTCCAACGCCATGCGGCCATAAACCAAAGGTTTCTGAGCACTACCGCCCAGACGCAGGTTGGCGTTCAACATACCCGCCGCTTTTTCTCCCTGCATCAGCGCCGGGTTAATCATCGCCAGTGAAATATTGGTAATGTTGACGTTACCGCTGATATTGCGGCGCACCTGCGGATCGGCAACCTGTACGTTACCGTCAAACTGACCATTATTGGTCAGCTTGATCAACCAGTCGGCCTGCGCACGGCCATTGGTCAGCCCGGCGTTAAGGTTTAGCTTGTCGAAGGCGATCGGTAGCGCATTGCCCTGTACCCGCTGTACCACCTTCACCCCATTGCCCACCAGTGAGACTTTCGCCTCCGGCAGCGCACCGCCAGGTTTCCAGCTAACGTCCGCCCGCCCGGTGAACACGCCGCTCAGCGCCGTTTCCGGCCCGAGGAAAGGCTTGATCATCGCCAGATCAAAGCGGTTCAGCACCACGCTGGCCTGTCCGCTCTGCCCGGCTTCGATGGTTTTCGGTACGCAGAGCTCGGCATTCGGGTTCTGCCAGCAGTGCGGCCCGATACTGATTTTCTGTGCGGTATTCAGATAATCGAGTGCGATAGCGCGGGTTAACCGCCATTCGCCCACCGGAGTATCGAAGCGAGTATTACTCAGGTTGCCGCGCCAGCGTTGCTGCTCGCGATCGAAACTGCCCTGCAGCGCCAACTGGCCAGAGACCGGTTTGCCGTCAATTTTCAGCTGCAGTTGGTGCTGTTTCTCACTGCCTTTGGCAGTAAGCTGAAGCAAGTTGATGTCCAACGCATCTTGCTTCAGCTGTTCGACACGTACTGCCAGTTGCCCCTGGATCTGGTCACTGGAACGCACGTCGCCGTCAATTTTCACCCGGTTGAGGCGCAATGCCTGCCACTGCAGGCCAGAAGCGGTCAGATCAGCCAGCAACTGAGGCGCCTGCATGTTGCCACGTAGTTTAAGCAGGCCTTTCGCCGTACCGCCCAGTCCAGGTAAAGCGCCGTCCAGACGTGGTGCATCAATGTTCGCATCCAGATTCCAGCTCTTCTCGTCCAGTTGCCCTTTGACGTTCAGCTGGTTGCGTCCCAGGGTCAGATCGATACCCGGAATTTTCCATTGGCCGGCAGCGTTGCCGCTAAGCGTACCGCGCGCGGTGACCTTGTTTTGCTTCACGTTACCGTCGAGCTGCAGCACCGGTACCTGTAATTGCCAACTGCCACCGTGCAAACTGCCGCGAGTGGTGATCTTGCCGGTAAGCGTAGCTGGCCACTCAGGCCACTGTTTGGCGGTATTGATGCCGCTCAGCGTCAGCTGTGAATTCCAACTGATGGCCTTGCTCCAGTCCACCAGCGCAGTCAGGTCGGTATTACCCTGCAAGGCCGCCAACCGCAGGCGATCCAGTTTGAACTGTTCAACATTTCCTTTGCCGTCCAGCGTCAGCACCGCCGGGGGCAAGTCCTTGCCTTTGATATTGGCGCGGGTCGATAACGCATAGTCGGTTGCCTTGCCATTGAAGCGCAGGCGGAAATCGTTAATCTGGTATTGCGACTCACCGCTCAGCGGCCATTTCAGCTGTTTGCTTTGCAGCGTCAATACCAGCGGTAAACCGGCTTCGGCTAACCGGGTTTGCAGATCAAGCTGCGCGCCGACCGGGCCGGACAGGTTGAGCGCTACCTTGAGTTCTTCACGCAGCCCGCCGCCAATGTTCAGCTTTACCTTTTCGCCTTTCAATGGATCGATGTTCAACGTGCTGTTGGCCACCATTTCCACCGGCCAACTGCCGGTCAGCGTAGCTTGCCCCTGAGCCGACAGTGTGCCCTGCGGAGATTTCACATCAAAGTTGTCCAGTTGGATATGCTGATCCAGAGTACTGGCCTGCAGCAGCAGACTGGTAATCAACATGTCGGTATCACCGGTCAGTCGCAGCTGTTCACCGCTGATCTCCTTGACGGTGATATCCAGCGGCAGGCGAATGTCCGGCAGATCCGGCAGCAGCGGCTTGGCAAACAGTTCTTTCAGGGTTTCGCCCAGCGGCTTCTCTTCCGGCTGAGGGGCCGGCTTCTCGGGGTGATTGGCTTTTTCCTCAACCTTTTTCGCCACCTCAACCACCGGTTGCACCGCCTCCGGCAGTGGGTTCTGCGGCGTTTTCGGCAGGGCTATCAGCAAGCCGCTGATTTTAGTTGGCAGCAGGGTCAGAGCACGTTCTTGCCACTGTGCGCCAGTACGGAACTCGCCAAGAGAAATGGCCGTATCGTCGACGCTGACCTTAACGTTGTTCAACGCCAGCAGGCGCAAAGTGATAGGGTACGGCGTGCTCAGGTTGGTCGTGGGCTCGCTGGTTTCTGCCACCGGTGCGGACGGCGTCATTTCTTTGGTTTTCACCACTACATCCACGTCCTGCGCGGTCAGGGCGTTAACGCACAGCGAGCTGTTTTTAAAACAGGCCAGATCGAGCGACAGATGGAACTGCCCGGCATTTACCGTCACGCCCGGCATCTGGTATTTCACGCCTTTCAGCGTCAGGTCACGCCAGCCGCCAGTGACGCTGGCAATATCCAGCCCCGGCACCCAGCGTGCCGCACTGTTGATAACCAAATGCAGACCACTGGTGGTCCCGAGCAGGTATGCCACGCCGCCGATCAGCAACAGCAGGACAATCAGGAAACCCAGGCAAATCTTTTTTATCAGGCTCATAGTTCAGGCCCCAAACCAATATAGAACTGCACCCCGTGGGTGTCTTTATCCCCAACCGGGGCGGCGATATCGAGCTTCACCGGGCCAACCGGTGACTGCCAGCGCACGCCGAAGCCGGCACCGGTCTTAAAGTCGCTCTGCTTGATATCGTTCACCGCTTCGCCTGAATCGACAAACACCGCGCCCCACCATTTACCGGTCACGTTATATTGATACTCCAGCGAGCCGGTCAGCATTTTGGAAGCGCCAGTCAGCTTACCGTCGTCGTCGCGGGGTGAAATGCCCTTGTACTTGTAGCCACGAATGCTGCGATCGCCACCGGCGAAAAATCGCAGGTCCGGCGGCACTCTTTCAAAGTCGTTGGTTTCAATCCAGCCCACCTGCCCACGCGCGACAAAACGGTGTTTGTCGGCCAGGGTGCGGATCCAAACGTTCTGCGCCTGCATCAGCGCAAAGTCCACGTCAGATCCCCAGGTGCTGTCGGACACATCAATAGAATAGCGCTGGCTGTCACCCCAGGTGGGCATCAGGCCACCGCGTGAACGGGTGCGGTTAACACTAACGCCGGGATACAGCAGCATGGTGGTGTTGGTAACGTTACCCTGAGTAAAGTGGTCAAGACGCCAAGTCAGGTTGAGTGCCCGCTGCCAGCCGCTGGAGAGATCCCAGTTGCGGGAAACCACCGCTTTTGAGGTGACGGACTTGGTATCGTTGAGATCAACGTTCTTGAAACCACCCTGCAGCAGGTAGTACTGCTCCAGTGGATTTTTCAATAACGGGATTTTATAGGTCAAATCGAGCTGCTGTTCCGGAGCCGAAATGCTGGCACTGGTTTCCAGACTGTGGCCACGGTCGTTAAGCCACGGCTTTTTCCAGGTGCCTTTGATCCGGGGACCGACATCGGTGGAATAACCAACACCGGTTTCGATGGTGTTACGCGTGCGCGGCGTGACCAACGCATCTAACGGCAAAATCTTGTTCTCTTTGGCATCTTGGAAATCAGGGGACACCACCACCGAGTTAAACCAGTTAGTGGCGGATAAACGGCGGTTCAGTTCGGCCAGATCTTCCGAACTGTAATAATCCCCCTGATGAAAGGGCACCAGATTTTGCAGATAGTCTTCACGAATTTGCGAACCGGTGAATTTCACCTGGCCAAAGCGATAACGCTGGCCACTGTTGAAATCAATGTCCCAATAGGCCTTGTGCAGATCTTCGGCCACGCCGAGCTGGCTTTTGGTCATATCGGCATCGAAATAGCCCTTACGTAGTGCCAGACCGGTCAGCGAACCTTTAAAACTGTCGTATTTGCCGTGATTGAGGATCTCGCCTATCGTCGGCTTGCCTTTTTTGACTAACGACAGATAGTCCTCATCGGTTTTTGCGCCGCCTTCCAGCACGATATTGGCACTGGCAATTCGCACCGGTTCGCCAGGGTTAACCTTGGCGTGCAGCACCGGGCGAGTCAGCCCTGGCCGGTCATCGAGCGTAAATTCGATGGTTGGCTGATAATAGCCGAGTGCTCGCAGCCCCTGGCGGACCGCTTCATCTACACGGGCACGAAAACGGCCATTCGTACTGACCTCTTCCGGCGTGATGGAGGACAAACGCACCCGGACGTTCTTTTCCAGTTCCCCACTAAGTCCTTCAACCTGCAGGCGCACATTCGCCGAATAAGCCGCAGGCGTGGCGAGCAGCGCACACACAAAGCACAGGGCACGGTATCGTGGCACGTGTTCTCCTTAATTTATTTTACTTTCCTGAAATAACACTCACTCTGGGGCCAGGGCCTACTCCGCGCTATCAGGACGGCGGCCCTTTTCAGCATTATTCCAGACGCTGCATGTTACGGTTTTACTGCCGCAGTAAACTGGCGCATTCTTATCTTTTGGCGCTCTAAATACTGCGTTAATCTGAGACATAATCTCAATATGTAGCTTATTGTGGGCAAAGTTGCGGTTAGATACAACTTAACTGCCGCCTCTTAGGCCAATTCTTACTGTGACAACAGGAGTCAACCGTGGTGCCATTCTTTGATAAAACACAAACCGTCGACCGGGCAAACGCATTGCCTGGCCGCACCACGCCCATGCCGGTTGCCACGCTTAACGTGGTCACCAATCACTCAATGACCCAGGTGCCGGACGGCATGGAGGTAGCGATCTTCGCCATGGGGTGTTTCTGGGGAGTGGAACGCTTGTTCTGGCAGCAGCAAGGGGTTTACAGCACCGCAGCAGGCTACAGCGGTGGCTATACGCCAAACCCGACTTATCGCGAAGTGTGCAGCGGCCAAACGGGCCACACTGAAGTGGTGCGAGTAGTATTCGATCCGAAAATCATCAACTATAAACAGTTGCTGCAGGTGTTTTGGGAGAACCACGACCCGGCGCAAGGCATGCGGCAGGGCGGCGACGTCGGTACTCAGTACCGCTCGGCGATTTATACGCTGACGCCAGAGCAGCAGACCGAAGCGGAAAGCAGCCTGCAGCGTTTCCAACAGGCGATGGACCAGGCTGGCGATAAACGCACCATCACCACCGAAATCGCACCGGCACTGCCGTTCTACTATGCCGAGGACGACCACCAACAGTACCTGTACAAAAACCCCGAAGGATACTGTGGCCTGGGGGGCATAGGTGTTTGTTTACCCCCACAGGGCTAAGTCGCAGGTTGGCGGTAATTTTTAACCACTGGCGGCCCCGGTAGAGCTGCTGCTATACTGTGCGGGCCGCATCTGCGGCCTGATAACCTCCTTTCTGGTTGTTATCGCTACTTTTTTTACAATGTACTACCCTTCCTCAAGAGCGCCGTCATCCCGTCGGCACGTATGGATAGATTATGTTAAACAGTATTTTACTGATTCTTTTTCTGATCGCAGTGAGTGCGTTCTTCTCACTGTCGGAAATATCTCTGGCCGCGTCACGCAAGATTAAACTGAAAATGATGGCTGACGAAGGTAACGTCAATGCCGCCAAAGTCCTCAAACTGCAGGAAACCCCGGGGCTGTATTTTACCGTGGTACAGATTGGCCTGAACGCCGTAGCCATTCTCGGCGGTATCGTCGGCGATGCAGCCTTTTCTCCTACTTTCCAACCGTTGTTCGATCGCTTTCTGTCATCTGAACTGGCAGAGCAGGCCAGCTTCGTCTGTTCATTCGTGCTGGTAACCAGTCTGTTTATCCTGTTTGCAGATTTGACCCCGAAGCGCATCGGTATGATTGCACCAGAGACGTTTGCCGTCCGGATCATCAACCCGATGCGTTTCTCGATCATGATTTTCCGGCCGCTGGTGTGGTTCTTCAACGGCATGGCAAACCTGATCTTCCGCCTGTTCAAACTGCCGATGGTGCGCAAAGACGACATCACCTCCGACGATATCTATGCGGTGGTTGAAGCCGGTGCCCTGGCGGGCGTGCTGCGCAAACAGGAACATGAGCTGATCGAAAACGTATTTGAACTGGAGTCTCGCACCGTCCCTTCATCGATGACCTCGCGCGAAAGCGTGGTTTACTTTGACCTGCGTGAGACCGAAGAAAGCATTATCGAGAAGGTCTCAACCCATCCGCACTCCAAGTTCCTGGTGTGTGATGGCAATATCGATCAAGTCGTCGGCTACGTGGACTCCAAAGACCTGTTGAACCGCGTGCTGGGCAATCAGAGCCTAGTGCTGAGCAGCGGCGTGCAGATCCGCTCGGCGCTGATCGTGCCGGATACCCTGACGCTCTCTGAAGCACTGGAAAGCTTTAAAACCGCCGGTGAAGACTTTGCGGTTATTCTTAATGAGTATGCCTTGGTCGTGGGGATCATCACACTCAATGACGTGATGACCACGCTGATGGGCGATCTGGTAGGCCAGGGCCAGGAAGAGCAGATCGTAGCGCGTGATGAAAGCTCATGGCTGATTGAAGGCGGTACGCCGATTGAAGATGTAATGCGCGTGCTGCACATTGATGAGTTCCCGCAGGCGGGCAACTACGAAACCATCGGCGGCTTTATGATGTATATGCTGCGCAAGATCCCGAAACGGACCGACTTCGTCAAATACGCCGGTTACAAGTTTGAAGTGGTGGATATCGACAGCTACAAGATTGACCAGCTGTTGGTAACCCGGTTGAGCGACAAACCGGCATCGGTACTGCCGAAGGCGCCGGAAGAAACCTCCGCGGCCTGATCTCAACCGGTAAAACATCAGCGGCCCCAAACGGGGCCGCAATTATTTTAGCTTTTGCAGGTGCTCTAACTATTACCCTATGAATTTCGAGTTGCGGCTAGGCGGCCAGCTC
>NZ_JBQZFO010000003.1:0-475915 GCF_052691715.1 Serratia sp. NA_112.1 | reverse complement strand
TTCGGCTGCTCACCACAAAGCAGGAAAAACCACGCTTTTTCCTGCTTTGTCAGCAACCTAACGCCCTCTATCCAGAGAGGGCGTTTTTCACCTGCGAAATACCTTCCCCCATTCAAACTTAAACCGGTGGGATCTCTGCGAGACATTGATACACCGTCAGTCCTCGCTCATAGGCTATACGTACGTCGTTATCTGCGCCTTATGCTGCCCGCCTCAGACAGCGTTCGGCAAGCCGCGTTGATCAAGCGCTACCGCTGGAGATCGGTAAAATTACGGATTGGCTGGCGCTGCATGGCGTAGCCGATAACAACGATGGAAATATCACTAAACTGAGGGGCGGCTGATGGGGTCAGCCCGCCGTTTTCCTGCCGGGTCGCGGGGGGGATTCTTCTCCCGCCATCGCCTGAAAATGCGGCACCGAACGCAATCGGTGTGACTTTTGTCACTTTTTTATGTAACGGAATGGCAATTTTCATCATTTTGTTTTTATACTGATCTGCACTTTACCTACAACAAAATAACGAGTGCACACCATGATTGACTCCCGCCTTCCGCTGACCGACATCCACCGTCACCTCGACGGCAACATCCGTGCGCAAACCATCCTCGATCTGGGCCGTCAGTTTAACCTTGCCCTGCCGGCCGACGAACTGGAAGCCCTGCGTCCACATGTGCAAATTACCCATGCCGAACCGGATCTGGTCAGCTTTTTGCAAAAGCTCGACTGGGGAGTGGCGGTGCTGGGCGATTTGGAAGCCTGCCGCCGGGTCGCTTATGAAAACGTTGAAGATGCTGCCAACGCCGGTCTGCACTATGCCGAACTGCGTTTCTCGCCGTATTACATGGCGATGAAGCACCAGTTGCCGGTGGCTGGGGTGGTGGAAGCGGTAATTGATGGCATTCGTTCCGGTTCTCGCGATTTGGGTATTGATGTGCGCCTGATCGGCATCATGAGCCGAACCTTCGGCGAGGCCGCCTGTTTGCAAGAGCTGGAAGGCCTGCTAGCCCACCGTGACGGCATTACCGCCCTGGATCTGGCCGGTGACGAACTCGGCTTCCCAGGCGGCCTGTTCCTCAACCACTTTAACCGCGCCCGTGACGCCGGTTTGCGCATCACCGTGCACGCCGGTGAAGCCGCCGGCCCGGAGAGCATCTGGCAGGCGATCCGCGAGCTGGGTGCCGAACGCATTGGTCACGGAGTGAAAGCCGTTGAAGATCCGGCATTGATGGACTTCCTGGCGGAACAGGGTATTGGTATCGAATCCTGCCTGACGTCCAACATTCAGACCAGCACCGTGCCGTCACTGGCGCAGCATCCGCTGGCGAAGTTCCTGCGCCACGGCGTCATGGCGTCGATCAACACTGACGATCCGGCGGTTCAGGGTATCGAAATTGAACATGAATATCGGGTAGCAGCACCACAGGCCGGGCTGACAGAGGCGGAGATCCGCACAGCTCAGGAAAATGGCCTGAAAATGGCGTTCCTCAGCGAGCAGGAAAAGCAGGCGCTGCGCGATAAAGTTCGCGGCTGATTGCATTGAATAATGGGCGCTATTTCGCGCCCATTTTTTACTTCGCTGCCAGCGCTTCTGCCCGCTGTTTGGCGGTTTTGCGCGCATAGCGTTGGGCCAGTACGGCACACACCATCAATTGCACCTGATGGAAAATCATCAGCGGCAACACCATCGCACCCACCGCGGCCGCTGGGAACAGCACGTTAGCCATCGGGATACCGTTTGCCAGGCTCTTTTTCGAGCCGCAGAACACAATGGTTATCTCGTCCGCAGTATTAAATCCCAGCCAACGTGCGGCATAGGTGTTGATAATCAGTACCACCGTCAGCAGCACCAGAGACATCACCAGGATGGTCAGCAGCGACCAGCCGTCAATCTTGTGCCAAATGCCCTCTACCACTGCGGCGCTAAAGGCGGTATACACCACCAGCAGAATCGATGACCGGTCAGTGAGATTAATCAACTTGCGGTGGCGATCGACCCATTTGCCGATCAGCGGCCGCGCCAAATGCCCCACCACAAACGGCACCATCAGTTTCAAAATGATCGAACCAATGGCGTGCAACACGTCAGTATCACCGCCCTGGGTGTGCATCAGTGCGCCTACCAGCAGCGGCGAGAGGAAAACGCCGAGGATGCTGGATGCCGAAGCGCTGCAGACCGCCGCCGCCACGTTACCGCCCGCTGCCGAAGTGAAGGCAATGGCCGATTGCACCGTAGCCGGCAGCGCACACAGGTAAAGGAAGCCCATATAGACCGTCGGGGTCATCAGCCCTGGCACCATCAAATTCATCGCCAGCCCCAGCAGTGGAAACAGCGCAAAGGTGCTGAGGAACACCACCAGATGCAGTTTCCAGTGGCCCATACCGGCGATAATCGCCTCACGCGACAGCTTGGCACCATGCATAAAAAACAGCAGCGCGATGGCGGCGGTGGTCAGGCGATCAAAGAAGGTTTTCCATATCCCTTCGCAGGGGAAAACCGAGGCGACAATCACCACCAGAATCAAAACCAGCAAAAATTTATCAATGCGAAGACGTTGTAACCAGGACATGGAACCGGATCCTTCGAGGAGTATGGCGGGTTCGGTCAGCCGAACCCGGATAAGAAAGCGCGGCGGTTAGGCTACCGGCAGTGCTCTTTGCTGTTTTGCCGATTCCAGGCCCAGCTCGATCAGTTCCATCACCTGGATGGCATCGGCGGCCGGTACCGGGTTTTCACCTACACCGTTAATCGCATCGCGCACCGCCGCGTAATAGGCCGGGTAGTTGCCCGGAATACTCAGCAGCGGTTTTTCCGCCAGCACACCATCACGTGACAACGTCACCACGCCGTCGCGCATGTCATAGCCCCAGTCTGCCTGCGGCAGGCGCTCACCGGCTTTTAGCCGGTCTTCCTGCGGATCCAGACCAAACTTGATAAAGCTGCCCTGGGTGCCATGCACGATATAACGCGCGGTTTCCGCCGCCGCCAGCACCGTGCCATGCAGCACCACCCGGCGCTTGCCGTAGTTAAGCACCGCGTGGAAATAGTCCACCGACTGCGCGCCCGGACGCAGTTCGGCCAGATCGACAAACAGCGTTTCCGGCTTGCCGAACAGTTGCAGCGCCTGGTCGATCAGGTGCGGCCCCAAATCGTACCAAATGCCGCTGCCTGCGCCGCCCAGCTCACGCCAGCGCTGACGCACTTCTGGCCGGAAGCGATCGAAATGAGATTCGAAATAAACCACCTCGCCGAGCGCACCTTCTTTCAGCAGCGTCTTAAGCGTCAGAAAATCACTGTCCCAGCGACGGTTGTGGAACACCGATAACAACTTGCCGCTCTGCTCCGCCTGTTGTTTTAACGCCTGAGCCTGTGACAACGTCACGGTAAACGGCTTATCCACCACCACATGTTTACCGGCGGCCATGGCCTGCTGCGCCAGCGGGAAGTGGGTATCGTTGGGGGTAGGAATGACGATCAGATCGATAGAGGGGTCGTTAAACAGCGCCTGCGGATCGTTGACTACCGTCATCGACGGCCAGTCTGCATGCACTTTACCGGCATCGCTGCTGGAAACGGCAGTCAGCTCTACGCCGGGAGTGCCAACGATCAGTGGCGCATGAAAGGTTTTGCTGGCATAGCCGTAACCGACCAGCCCAACCCGAAGTTTTTCTGCCATGGTGTTTCCTCTTACTGGCTCGCAATAGACCCATCAGATTTGACACCATGATGCAGACGGGAACAAGAAGTAAATTTAATGTTAATTTGAGGCCGCCACATAAGGCTGTTCACGTTGATTTCTGGCCGGATAGTTTATCTCCAGGCTGCGGCGGCGGAAATCGCTCGGGCTAACGCCCACCCGCTTGCGAAATACCCGTGAAAAGTACAGCTGATCGTCATAACCCACCACCCGACCTATGGTGGCGATCGACTCCTGGGTAGTCTGCAACAGCAGTTTGGCGCGGATCACCCGCTGATCTTCGCGCCAGCGCAGAATATTGATGCCCACCTGCTCGCGGAACAGATGCGCTAACCGTGATGGCGACAGGCAGACATGCCGCGCCACCTCGTCAATCCGCAGCTCTCCCGCCAAGTTGCCGGTGATAAACTGGCAGGCTTCAATCACTCGCGGATCCATAATTTTCTGCGGGCTGAGCGGGTCTTCCTCCATCGCGCGCAACAGCAGACGCTCCAGCAGGTTCATCCCCAGCTCTTCGGCAAAGCGGCGGCCGGAACGCTGAGTCTGTTCGATATTGGCGAACAGCCGATCGAACTCTAGCAGCAGGTTATTGTTCGGCAAGGTCAGCCGCCCCACTTCATGGGTTTTGCTGTGCCATTCCAGCCAGTCGGCCCAGTAGGCACGCGGCCGGAAATACACCCAGCGGTGATACCAGCAGTCGCTGTCCGGCGAACGACCGTAGTAATGCGCCGCTTTGGGCGGAAACAGCAACAGATCGCCGGGATTACAGTAAAGGGTATCTTCGCCGTCAAACACCTTGCCCTGCCCCTTGATGGTCAGGTTGAGAATATAGCCCTTCATGCCGCCGGGGCGGTCGATAAAGAAATCCAGCGGACCGTCCGCCATGATCGGGGTCAGCCCCGCCACCAGATAGGCGTTAAAGGTGTAACCCGGTAACAGCGGATTGGGCTGAGGTTCCTGTGCCATGCGATGATACATCTGTCCTCCCGGAACGGCTTTGGTAACAATACTCCAGCTTAGCGGCCCGGCGGATAACTGCCCGGGCCGATAACAGAACTGTGAACAGGGTTGGCAATTTAAACGATGCGCTTGGCCTGCTGTTTGTAACGGTCGAAAATCACCGCCGCCAGCAAGATCACGCCGCGCACCACATACTGCGAGAACGGCGAGATATTCAACAGGTTCATGGCGTTCTCCACCGTGCCGAGGATCAGAATACCGGCGATAACGTAGGAAATTTTACCGATACCGCCTTTCAGTGACACGCCACCCAGCACGCAGGCGGAAATCACGATCAGCTCATAGCCAATTGAGGTCATCGGTTGGCCACTGGTCATGCGCGAAGCCAGAATGATACCGGCGGCGGCGGACACCAGCCCGGACAGCATAAAGATCACGATTTTGGTGCGTACAACCGGCACCCCGGCCAGCCGTGCGGCCTCTTCGTTACCGCCAATCGCCAGTGTATTGCGGCCAAAGGTGGTCTTGTTGAGCAGGAAGCCAAACAGGATCAGACAGGCAACGGTGATCCAGATCGGTGCCGGCAGCCCCAGCCAGTTGGCGTAACCCAGGGTGAAGAAGCGTTCGTCCTCAATGCCCACCGCTTTACCGTCGGAGATAATGTAGGCCAGCCCGCGGAAAATCTGCATGGTGGCCAGGGTAGTGATCAGCGCGTTGATTTTCAGCCTGGCGATAACGAAGCCGTTAATCAACCCGGAGACCACGCCCAGTAACAGGCCGGCGGCCACGCCGATCCACAGGCTTTCGGTCATGTTGATCACCACCGCGGTGGTGACCCCGGCGCAGGCAATCACCGAAGCGACCGACAGGTCAAAGTCACCGGAGGCCAGACAGAACAGCATGCCACAGGCCACCATGCCGGACATCGAAATCGCCAGCCCCAGCCCTTTCATATTGATAAAGGAACCAAAGTTGGGCACAAACAGCGCGCAGGCTAAAAAAAGAACCGCAAATACCACCAGCATGCCGTAGCTGTCCCAAATTCGCGCCAGCCCCAGGCCGTTACGTTTTTTCACCGAATGGGTCGTTATGGTCGACATCTCTTTCTCCTTCACAATCAGGCCACCGCCGCAGCGGCATCAGGGGCTATATCGGGGGTACGTAGCATCGCCAGGCTAAGGGCTTTTTCCTCGCTGGCCTCGTCATGCAGTAATTCGCCAGACAGTGCGCCTTCACGCATCACCAGGATACGGTCAGCCAGCCCCAACACCTCTGGCAGGTCACTGGAGGCGAACAGCACCGCAATGCCGCGCTGCGCCAGTTGGTAAATGACGTGGTAAATTTCATGCTTGGCACCGACGTCAATGCCGCGTGTGGGTTCATCGAGCAGAATCACTTTCATCTCTTCCGACAGCCAGCGACCCAGGATGGCCTTCTGCTGATTGCCGCCGGACAAATGCATAATCAACTGCTCAGGGCCAGGCGTTTTGATATTCAATGCACGAATATGATGATCGGCATTACTGGCCTCCCACCCCTTGTTGATTAGGCAACCGGCGCGGAGGCTATTACGCCGTGCGCTGATGTTGATGTTGTCACGTACCGAGTGCACCGGGATGATGCCGTCCGCCTTGCGATCTTCCGGGCACAGCATGATACCGGCGCGGATCGCGTCAATCGGTGAACCAATGGCGATCGCCTGTCCATCCAGCATCAACTGGCCGGCACTGACCCGAGTTGCGCCAAAAACCCCCTTCATCAGTTCGCTGCGCCCGGCCCCCACCAGGCCGAAAAGCCCGACGATCTCTCCGGCCCGCACCCTCAGGTCGATCGCCGTTTTGACGCCCGGCGCTTTCAGCCCCTTGAGCTCCAGCCGCACCGGCCCCAGCTCGCGTGGCTGGTAGCCATAGACGTCGCCCAAATCGCGCCCGACCATCGCCTGCACCAACTGCGCGTTATCCACCTGCTGCATATCGTCAAAGGTGCGCACGTAGCGGCCATCTTTAAACACGGTAATGGCGTCGCTGAGGGCAAAAATTTCTTCCATACGGTGCGAGACGTACAGGATCACCCGCCCTTCGGCACGTAATTCCCGGATCACTCGAAACAGTTGTTCAATCTCTCTGGCCGACAGCGAACTGGTGGGTTCGTCAAAAGCGATCACCTTGGCGTTGCGCGCCAGCGCCTTGGCGATTTCCACCATTTGCCACTGGCCTATCGACAAATATTTCAGCGGCGTATCCGGATCAATATCCAACCCGAGATGTTGGAGCTGCAAGCGGGATTCGTAGCGCAGCAGTTTTCTGTCCACCAGCCCACGTTTGGTCGGCAACTGGCCGAGATAAATGTTCTCCGCCACCGTCATTTCCGGCACCAGATGCAGTTCCTGATAGATAATCGCCACCCCGGCATTCAACGCATCGGTGGTGTTGGCGAACTGCACCGGCCGCCCCTGCAACTGAATTTCCCCCTGGGTCGGCGCGTAATTGCCACTGAGAATTTTCAGCAGCGTGGATTTCCCGGCACCGTTTTCCCCCATCAGCGCGTGGATCTGCCCGGCCTGACAGCTAAAGCTGATGTCATCCAGCGCCTTCACGCCCGGAAAGGTTTTACCTATGCCTTTAAACGCCAAATACGGCAATGCGGCGGTCATGGTGTGCTCCTCCTGCAGTCAAAAATGCCGCCCGACAGAGTGCTGTGGGCGGCTCGCTTATTACATCAGGCCTTTTTTCTGCAGTTCGGTTTTAAAGTTGTCGCGGGTGATCAGCACCACGTCGGTCACTTCGGTGAACTTTTGTGGCTCTACGCCCTTTTCGACCCAGTCATGCAGCATCTGGATACTCTTGTAACCGTGAATATCCGGGCTTGGCAGCAGCGAACCGTAGAAACCGGTGGCCTGTGCCTTGGACAGCTCGCTGACCGCATCCACCCCGTTGATGCCGATGCCGATCACGTTCGGCGCTTTGAAGCCCTGGCCTTCGGTGGCGCGCACGCCCCCCAGCACGGTGTTGTCGTTCATGCCGACAATCAGCCAGTTTTTCACTTCAGGATGCTGCACCAGCATTGAGTTGGCAGCGTCAAACGCCCCTGGGATATCGTTGGATTTGGTCGGTACGCGATAAATTTGTTTCTCCGGGAAGCCGGCCGCCTTCAGCGCGGCGATCGAACCGCCGGTGCGACGACGCGCGGTGTCCAGCTCATCGGCGGTGATCGCCATTACCGCGGTATCCGCCAATTTCCAACCACGCTTATTCTGCTCTTTCCACAATTCCTGCCCCTGGCGCTCACCGATTTTGGTGGCGGCCATCATCACTAACGGAACGCTGTCCATAGGTTTGCCCTTGGCGGTCACAAACTGGTCATCCACCGCAATCACTTTCAGGTTGTAACTACGCGCCTTGGCGACAATCGCCGAGCCGAGTTTCGGATCTGGCGTACAGATAACAAACCCCTTGGCCCCGCTGGCCGCCAGGCTGTCGATGGCATTGAGAGTTTTCTCTCCGTCCGGCACGGCGATTTTTATCACTTCAAAACCGAGGTCTTTACCGGCCTTGTCGGCAAACTTCCACTCGGTCTGGAACCAGGGTTCCTCCGGCTGCTTGACCAAAAAACCCAGCTTCATGGTCTCGGCGATAGCTGAATGTGACATAACGGCCGCCAGACTCAGTGTCACCAGCGCCTTAGTGAATTTATGCATGATGCTCTCCGCTAGTTTGTTCTCCGTGGCGACAAAAGCCGCTCGCCATGAAAACGTTATCATTAGAGTGTCTGCTGTCGGCACGTCGCTTATCTCGCGATATTCACCCACAACAGGAGTAAGACGGCTTAAGTTTTAGCGGGTATTTGTTACTGAAATGTAGAGCGCTATCACATCCGTGGAATACAGCAGATATGTGCATATATTTAGCGAATTTCGCCAAGCGATAACTTATGACAGCCGTCACAAAACCACTGCGGGAAGCAGAAAAGTGCATACTTCCAGCTAACGGCTCCTCACCTGCCCAGCGATTCGGCTCCTATGGTTGTCACAGCGTATTAACACATCAGGAGTCAACATCATGACGGCAGGTGCTATTGCCCTGGGATTGGACTTCGGCAGCGACTCGGTGCGGGTGCTGGCGGTCGATTGCCATAACGGCGCGGAACTCGATACCGAAGTGGTTTATTACCCTCGCTGGCAGCGCGGCGAATTCTGCAACGCGGCGGAGAACCGTTTCCGCCACCATCCGCTCGACTATATAGAAGCCATGGAACAGGCGATCGTCACTCTGGTGCAGCGCATGCCCCCGCAACAGCGGCTGCAGGTGATTGGCATTGGCGTTGACTCCACCGGTTCCACACCGGCACCCATCGACAGTCAGGGTCAGGTGCTGGCACTGCGTCCGGAGTTTGCCGATAACCCCAACGCCATGTTTGTTTTGTGGAAAGATCACACCGCTATTGAAGAGGCTGACGCCATCAATCGGCTCTGTCGCAGCGGCGAGTTTCCCGATTATTCGCGCTATATCGGCGGCGTTTATTCCTCTGAGTGGTTCTGGGCCAAGATCCTGCACGTCACACGCCAGGACGCCGAAGTACGTCAGGCCGCCGCCTCCTGGGTTGAACTGTGTGACTGGGTACCGGCGCTGTTGTCCGCGACCACCGCGCCACATCAGTTAAAACGCGGGCGCTGTAGCGTCGGCCACAAAACGCTGTGGCACCCAGACTGGGGTGGCCTACCGCCCAAAGCCTTTTTTGCCGCACTCGATCCTCTGCTGGTTGAACACCTGCCCTGGCCGCTGTTTGAAGATTGCCATACCGCTGATCTGCCGGTAGGCACCCTGAGCGCCGAATGGGCGGCACGCCTCGGGCTACCCACCACGGTGGTGCTGTCCGGCGGAGCCTTCGACTGCCATATGGGGGCCGTCGGTGCCGGTGCCCAGCCCTATACCCTGGTGAAGGTGATCGGCACCTCAACCTGCGACATTCTGATTGCCGATCGCCAGCGAGTAGACGGCCGCGCCATCGAAGGTATCTGCGGTCAGGTCGATGGCAGCGTTGTACCGGGGATGATCGGCATGGAGGCCGGGCAGTCAGCCTTTGGCGATATGTACGCTTGGTTCAGCCGCCTGCTGAGCTGGCCGTTGCATGCAGCGGCAAAAAACCAGCCTGAACTGCAACCGCAGCTACAAAAGATTGAAACCGGTCTGCTGGCGGCGCTGACCGATGCCTGGGTGGAAAACCCGTCGCTGGATCATTTGCCGGTGGTACTGGACTGGTTTAACGGCCGTCGGACCCCGTACGCCAATCAGCGGTTGAAAGGCGTGATCGCCGATCTGAACCTCGGCACCGATGCACCAACACTGTTCGGCGGCTTTATCGCCGCCACCGCCTTTGGCGCTCGCGCCATTATGGAATGTTTTGAACAGCAGGATATTCCGGTCGATAACTTACTGGCCCTGGGTGGCATTGCGCGCAAATCTCCGGCAATTATGCAGGTCTGCGCCGACGTGATGAACCGACCGCTGCAAATTGTGGCCTCCGATCAGTGCTGCGCGCTGGGTGCTGCCATCTTCGCCGCCGTCGCCGCCGGCCGTTTCACCAGCGTGCCCGAAGCCCAGCGCCAGATGGCCTGCGGCATCGAACGTACCTTGCAGCCCGATCCGCAGCGTGTCGCTCACTACCAACAACTTTATCAACGCTATCAACAATGGTGCCAGGCCGCCGAGCCACGCTATACCCTGCATATTTGAAGCTGCCTCTTTGTTGGCTTCCTGCGCTTACCCCGGTCACGTACGACTTGTACGCTCTCGGGGATGCACTTAGTTACCGCCGCGATGCAGCCCCAATTATTTTGGGTACCCGTTTCAATCAACAGTTCAGTAAGTCGAGTCCCAATACACAATTCAGGAGTTTTTAATGGACGCATTCAAGCAGCGCGAAGTCTGGTTTGCCATCGGCAGCCAGCACCTGTACGGCCCGCAAACCCTGCAACAGGTCAAGGCACACGCCGAACAAGTGGTGGAAAGTCTCAACCGCGAAGCCGGCTTACCGGTAAAACTGGTGCTGAAACCGCTGGTCACCACGCCGGATGAAATCACCGCCCTGTGCCGTGACGCCAACTATCAGCCGCAGTGTATTGGCATCCTGGCCTGGCTACACACCTTCTCACCGGCCAAAATGTGGATCGCCGGTCTGTCCGTGCTGCATAAGCCGCTGTTGCAGTTCCATACCCAGTTCAACGCCCAGGTGCCCTGGGACAGTATGGATATGGACTTTATGAACCTCAACCAAACCGCCCACGGTGGCCGTGAGTTCGGCTTTATCGGCGCCCGTATGCGCCAGCAGCACAGTGTGATTGCCGGTCACTGGCAGGATCCCGATGCACACCGGCGCATTGGCCAGTGGATGCGTGTCGCCAACGCCAAACAAGCCAGCCAACAGCTGAAAGTGGCCCGTTTTGGCGACAACATGCGTGAGGTGGCGGTGACCGATGGCGACAAGGTCGGCGCGCAGATCCAGTTTGGTTACTCGGTCAATGCCTATGGTATTGGCGATTTGGTCAGCGTCATTAACGAAGTCAGCCGTGGCGATGTCGATACGCAGATTGAAGAGTATGAGGCCAGTTATGTGCTGAGCGATGCGGCCAAACTCAACGGCGCAAAACGCGAAAACCTGACTGACGCGGCGCGCATCGAGCTGGGCATGAAACGCTTCCTCGAACAGGGCAACTTCCAGGCTTTCACTACCAACTTTGAAGACTTGCACGGCATGAAACAGCTGCCGGGGCTGGCGGTACAACGTCTGATGCAGCAGGGCTACGGCTTTGGCGGCGAAGGCGACTGGAAAACCGCCGCGCTGCTGCGAATCCTTAAAGTGATGGCCGATGGGTTACACGGCGGCACCTCGTTTATGGAGGATTACACCTATCACTTCCAGCCTGGGAACGATCTGGTGGTCGGCTCGCATATGCTGGAAGTCTGCCCGTCGATCGCCAAAGAAGCCAAACCGCTGTTGGATATCCAACCGCTCGGTATTGGCGGCAAGGCCGATCCGGCACGGCTGATTTTCTCGACTCCGGCCGGCCCGGCGGTCAACGCCAGCCTGATCGACATGGGCGATCGCTTCCGCCTGCTGGTCAATCAGGTGGACACCGTGGAACAACCGCACCCGCTGCCAAAACTGCCGGTAGCGCGCGCCATCTGGCGGGCCCAACCCACGCTGGCGACCGCCGCCGAAGCCTGGATCCTGGCGGGCGGCGCCCACCATACGGTGTTCTCCCAGGCGCTGGACGCCGATATGCTGAGGCTGTATGCCGAAATGCATAACATCGAGTTCTTGCTGATTAACCAGGACACCACCCTGCCGGCGTTCAAAAACGAACTGCGCTGGAACGAAGCCTACTATCAACTCAACCGCCGTTAATCGCCCGGCTACCGGTGGCAAAAATCGCCTGCCGGTAGCCAAACGCTTTCCTGACATCTATACCCAAAATAATTGGGGCTGCATTGCGGCGGCAACTAAGCGCATCCCCGAGAGCGTACAAGTAGTACGTGACCGGGGTAAGCGCAGGAAGCCAACAAAGAGGCAGCTTCAAGTATGCAGGGTATACCAAAATAATTGGGGCTGCATCGCGGCGGCAACTAAGCGCATCCCCGAGGGCGTACAAGTAGTACGTGACCGGGGTAAGCGCAGGAAGCCAACAAAGAGGCAGCTTCAAGTATGCAGGGTATAACTTGATATTGATGACGAAGCCCGCATTACCCGCTAAGCTAGGCGGCTGTCACGTTGGATCATGTATTACCCAGGAAGCCGTTTATGTCTCAAGCTGATTACACCCGTATCGGCGGTTGGTTGCTGGCCCCGATGGCCTATCTGATTGTCACCCTGCTTAGCGCCAGTCTGATGCTGCTCCTGTATGGCATGGCGATTTTCGTGCCGGAATCGCGCGAATATCTGCTCACCAACGCCCAAGCGTTTAGCATGCAGTGGTATTTCTCGGTGCTGACCACCCTATTGATGTGGTGCTTTACCCTGTGGCTGCTATTACTGTTCTGTCATCGTTCGCAGCGGTTCCCCAAATTGTTCCTGTTGTGGCTGCTGATTACCGTATTGCTGGCGGTGAAAGCCTTTGCCTTTGCACCGGTGCCGGATGAATTGGCGGTACGCAGTCTGGGTTGGCCACTGTTGATGGCGGCATTGCTGGTGCCCTATATGAAGCGTTCCAAGCGCGTCAAAGGCACATTTACCGAGAGCTAAGCCCTCCTGTGGCACGTTTTGTGCGGATAATTGTGTAAATATTCGCCAAAAATGGGCGAAAAGGGCAATAACCCTGCTTTCCCTATGTTGTGATCAAGCCGCCAATTCCCGATAATAGGCGGCTTTTATTTTTTTAGGCATCGCAATGACCGAATACCTGCTCCTGTTTGTCGGCACCGTACTGGTGAATAACTTCGTCCTGGTGAAGTTTCTTGGCCTGTGCCCGTTCCTCGGCGTTTCCAAAAAGCTGGAAAGCGCCATTGGCATGGGGATGGCCACCACTTTTGTTATGACGTTGGCCTCGGTCAGCGCCTGGGTGATTAACACCTTTATCCTGGTTCCGTTGGATCTGGTATATCTTCGCACGCTGTCATTTATTCTGGTGATCGCCGTGGTGGTGCAATTTACCGAGATGGTGGTACGCAAAACCAGCCCGGCACTGTATCGCCTGCTGGGCATTTTCCTGCCGCTGATCACCACCAACTGTGCGGTCCTCGGCGTCGCACTGCTTAACGTCAACCTCGGCTACAACTTCCTACAGTCTGCGGTGTACGGCTTCAGCGCCGCCGCGGGCTTCTCACTGGTGATGGTGCTGTTTGCCGCCATTCGTGAACGTCTGGCGGTTGCCGATGTGCCTGCGCCCTTCCGAGGCTCTTCCATCGCGCTGATCACCGCCGGGCTGATGTCGCTGGCCTTTATGGGCTTTACCGGGCTGGTGAAATTCTAATGACCGCGTTATGGATTGCGATTGCTGCGTTAAGCGCCCTTGGCCTGCTGTTCGGTCTTGTGCTGGGCTATGCTGCTCGCCGCTTTGAAGTGGAAGAAGATCCGGTAGCCGAACAGGTCGATGAGATCTTGCCACAGAGCCAGTGCGGCCAGTGCGGTTACCCCGGTTGCCGTCCTTATGCCGAAGCCGTCGCCAACGGTGAGATGATTAACAAATGCGCGCCGGGTGGCGAGCAGGTGATGCTGAAACTGGCTGAATTGCTCAACGTCGAACCGCAGCCGCTCGGCAGCGAAGCCGCCGCCGAACCGGTGCGCCAGGTGGCCTACATTGACGAAGCCAACTGCATCGGCTGCACCAAGTGCATTCAGGCCTGTCCGGTTGACGCCATCGTCGGCGCTACCCGCGCCATGCACACCGTGATTACCGATCTTTGTACCGGCTGCGACCTGTGCGTTGCGCCGTGCCCTACCGACTGTATTGAAATGAGACCGGTCGCCACCACTACCGCCAACTGGAAGTGGGACATGAAGACGATACCGGTGCAAGTGATCCACGTGGAGCAACATGCTTAATCTGTTCGCCGCCTTCAAAAAAGACCGGATTTGGGATTTCGACGGCGGGATCCATCCACCGGAAATGAAGACCCAGTCCAGCGGTGTACCGCTGCGTACCGCCCCGCTGCCGGATAAATTTATTATCCCGTTGCAACAGCATCTGGGGCCGGAAGGTGAACTGTGCGTCAAGGTCGGCGATACCGTGCTGAAAGGCCAGCCGCTGACCGTCGGCCGAGGCCGTACCGTACCGGTGCACGCACCGACCTCCGGCACCATCTGCGCCATCACACCACATATCACCGCTCACCCTTCAGGGCTGGCAGAACTGTGCGTGATTATTCAGCCTGACGGTGAAGACCGCTGGTGCGAGCGTGCGCCGGTAGCCGACTACCGTCAACTGACCACCAGCGAGTTGCTCCAACGTATTCATCAGGCCGGCATCGCCGGGCTGGGCGGCGCCGGTTTCCCGACCGCCAGCAAGCTGCAGGGCGGTATGAACGGGGTGGAAACCCTGATCCTCAACGCCGCAGAGTGCGAGCCTTATATCACTGCCGATGACCGTTTGATGCAGGAACATGCCGATCAAGTGATTGAAGGCTCGCAGATCTTACGCCATCTGCTGCAACCCAAGGTCACGCTGATCGGCATTGAGGACAATAAACCCGAAGCGATCGCCGCGTTGAAACTGGCGCTGCGCGATCAGCCCGGTATTGCCCTGCGGGTGATCCCAACCAAATACCCTTCTGGCGGCGCCAAACAACTCACCAAAATACTGCTTGGCAAAGAGGTGCCGCACGGCAAGCACTCCTCCGCGATTGGCGTGCTGATGCAGAACGTCGGGACGGCCTTTGCCATTAAACGTGCGATTGTCGACGGCGAACCGCTGATTGAACGCGTGGTGACCCTGACCGGCGAGGCACTAAGCCAACCGGGCAACCTGTGGGCGCGCATAGGTACACCGGTACAGCACCTGTTGAAATTTGCTGGTTTCCAGCCTCAGGCTCAGCAAATGGTAGTGATGGGCGGCCCGCTGATGGGCTTTACCCTGCCCGCGCTCCATGTCCCCATCGTCAAGATCAGCAACTGTATTCTGGCCCCCTCGGTCAGCGAAATGGCACCACAAGAGCCGGAGCAGTCCTGTATTCGCTGTGGACTGTGCGTTGACGCCTGCCCGGCGGGCCTGTTACCACAGCAACTTTACTGGTTCAGCCGCGGCGAAGAACACGAAAAGGCCCGCAATCATAATCTGTTCGACTGCATTGAATGTGGTGCCTGCGCCTTTGTCTGCCCGAGCAATATTCCGCTGGTACAGTACTACCGCCAGGAAAAGGCCGAGATCAAAGCTATCGATCTGGAAGCGGCACGCACGGCTGAAGCCAAGGCGCGTTACGAAGCCAAACTGGCGCGTCTGGAACGGGAAAAACTGGCGCGCGAAGAGCGCCATAAGAAAGCGGCAGTCAAACTGACCGATGACGACCAGGATGCGGTTCAGGCTGCCCTGGCGCGAGTTCGCAGTAAAAATGCGGTACCGGCGACCGGCACCATCAGCGGCGACGCACCGGACAACAGCGAGATGATCGCAGCACGCGAAGCCCGTAAAGCACAGGCTCGTGAACGCCGTGCCCAGCAGGAAACTGCTGTAGCACCGGTAACGGCATCGGCTACTGAAGATCGAGATCCACGCAAGGCGGCGGTTGCCGCTGCACTGGCGCGAGTCAAAGCCAAGAAAGCGGCACGGCAGACCACGACGGATGAAACCCCGACCGAGCCGTCAGCCGCAGTGACAGAAGAGGAGCCGCGCAAGGCCGCCGTTGCCGCCGCTATTGCCCGCGCCAAAGCCAAGAAAGCCGCACAGCAGGCCGCAGCGGTGGAAGAGCCGGTCGAATCGCCAGCAGTGGTGGCGGAAGAAGATCCGCGCAAGGCCGCGGTGGCAGCCGCCATTGCCCGCGCCAAAGCCAAGAAAGCAGCCCAGCAGGCCGTAGCGGTGGAAACGCCGGTCGAATCGCCAGCAGTAGTGACGGAAGAAGATCCGCGCAAGGCCGCGGTGGCAGCCGCCATTGCCCGCGCCAAAGCCAAGAAAGCGGCCCAGCAGGCCGTAGCGGTGGAAACTCCGGCCGAATCGCTGGCAATGGTGACGGAAGAAGATCCGCGCAAGGCCGCAGTCGCAGCCGCCATTGCCCGCGCCAAAGCTAAAAGAGCGGCGCAAAATCTGACCACGACGGATACGGATAAAGCGTGACAACGAAAAGTGCCTTGCAGGACGCAAGGTGCCACAGGTTGTGCCCCTCAATGATACGTGAGCACCGCTGGAGGTCATTTGAGCGCGCAGCAAGGCGCGAGTCGTGAGGTTTGGTGGGCCAAATAAGCGGCTCGTAACACAGGTGCGCGTTCAAATGGCCCAGCCCTTCGGGTCGCGCCCCAAAAGCCCGTACTCCGCGTTGTCAGGCTTGAACATAGGCCCACTATGCCCTGCACCCTCCGCCTTGATTACGGGCTTTTGGGTCTGCGACGGTGCCACGCATCATTGAGGGACGCAACCTACTAATCAATAGAAATCAAATAGGTATAATCAACGTCAATCTGACGCATCTTCGAGTCCTGATTCCATTCCTTGGCTTGAATAATTTCCATCTCCACACTGCCCTTCACCTCATGGCGCAACCCTGGCATCACGTGGGTGATCAGATAAGCGAAGAATTTCGTACACTCCATGGCGCTTCCCTGATGGTTGATAGAGATATATTCGCGCCCGGCAAGAGGAATATTGTCGATCTGGTAGCCTGACAGAATATCCTTTTTGTTCTCAGGCTCCACCGCCATGATATGATTAGCCGAACACTCATTCTCCCCCCGATTATGGACGGAATGGATGCTGTACACCCGGCGGCACTCCACACTTAATCCACGGAAGAAATCAGTAAAAATCTCATCCTTCATCGCCATACAGGACGAATGTTCGATACCGTTCTCTCCAGTAAAATCCAGCTGGCGCGAGTATCCCACCAACTGCATATCCGGCAACGTCAGGCGCTTCACTTCGGGATAGAAGTCGGCTGCAAAGTTGGCATCAAAACTGAAACGTGGCATCAGATTCTTCACATCCCAGCGTTCCATCGAACGGTAACGATTGGGCGTGGTTTCAAAACGCTGTTTGAACATGCGAGTAAAGGTTTGCTGCGAGTCGAAACCCAGTTCGTCTGATATATCGATAATAGAGCGATGAGTAATACGCAAAGCCACTGCGGCACGCGTCAGAATGCGTGAACGGATATAGGTGGCGAGCTGAATTCCGGTGATGCGTTTGAACTTGCGTTGCAGGTGCCATTTGGAGTAGCCGGAAATGCGCGCGACTTCGTCCAGGTTTGGCCGTTTCTCCAGATGTATCTCAACCCACTCAATTAGCTCTTCAATAAAAAATACATCTTCATTTGTCATTAATTTGCATTCACTAACTCAACAATACTCGACATAATAACCCACATAGATTATGTGAAAGTTGTTATTTTGTGCGAAAAAACGAACCAAAAAGACCATACCAACCACAAGGTTATAGCCTGTCACCGCCCATTCATGCCGACAGTTTCGCTGTTGCGCTACCAATCTAGCCCGATTATTTAACCAAGAAAAATCCGATCGCGCCATAGGCCGGAGAAATTTCGGAGCACATCCAGTGCTAAAAGGCCAATAGCCCTACAATTAAGACGTATTACCCTCAGGGTGATTCAGGTAGAATGCAGCGCTATAATTTTTCCTGCGTCTCCGCCGAGAGGCGCGTTGAACCTGCCGATGTCCGGCAAAGATAGGTATAGTTATTCTATGAAGTTCAGGCCGGTACAACCCACAGCCACCAAAGGCTTGCACATCGCCAGCTCCCCCTTCACCCATAACCAGCAGAACACCAGCCGTATCATGCTGTGGGTGATGCTGGCCTGCATTCCCGGTATCGCTGCGCAGGTATGGTTTTTTGGCTATGGCACGCTGGTCCAGACTGCACTGGCGATGATCGTCGCCCTGCTGGCTGAAGGCATCATCCTTTCCCTGCGCAAATTACCGGTGCGCACCCGCCTGGCGGATAACTCGGCCCTGCTGACCGCCCTGTTGCTGGGCATCAGTCTGCCACCGCTGGCCCCCTGGTGGATGATTGTCATCGGCACCTTCTTCGCCATCGTTATTGCCAAACAGCTGTATGGCGGCCTCGGGCAGAACCCGTTCAATCCGGCCATGGTGGGTTATGTGGTGTTGTTGATCGCCTTCCCGGTGCAGATGACCAGTTGGTTACCGCCGGATGAACTGCGGGCTACCGCACTGTCATTCCAGGATACCCTGTTTGCTATTTTCAGCGGCCACACGACGCAAGGTGCCACCATCCATGAACTGCAAATGGGGATTGACGGCATCAGCCAGGCCACCCCGCTGGACGGCTTCAAAACCGGCCTGCGCAGCGGTCATAGCGTTGAGCAGGTTCTGCAACAGCCGCTGTTCGGTGGCGCATTGGCCGGTATCGGCTGGCAATGGGTTAATCTCAGTTTCCTGGCCGGTGGCCTGTTTATGCTGGGGCGTCGCCTGATCCACTGGCAGATCCCCTTCAGCATGCTGGCGGCCATCGCCCTGTGTTCCGGCGTGGCCTGGTGGATTGACCCGGCGCAACAGGCCTCGCCGCTGATCCACCTGTTCTCCGGTGCCAGCATGCTGGGCGCGTTCTTTATCGCCACCGATCCGGTCAGCGCCTCTACCACGCCAAAAGGCCGCCTGATTTACGGCGCCTTGGTGGGCGTGCTGGTGTGGCTAATTCGCGTTTACGGCGGCTATCCGGACGGCGTAGCCTTTGCGGTGTTGCTGGCCAACATTACCGTCCCACTGATCGACCACTACACGCAGCCTCGCGTGTACGGCCATCGCTAAGGAGCCATGATGCTAAATTCAATGAGAAAGCATGGCTCCACGTTGGCGGTGTTTGCCGCAGTGACCACCGGCCTGACTGCGGTGGTACACAGCCTGACGCAGAACACCATCGCCCACCAGGCAGCGCTGCAGCAAAAAGCGTTGCTTGATCAGGTGGTGTCACCAGAACATTACGACAACAATATGCAGACCGAGTGTTTTCTGGTCAGCAACCCGGCGTTGGGCAACGATGCGCCACATCGTCTGTATCTGGCGCGTAAAAATGGCCAACCCACCGCTGCTGCACTGGAAACCACCGCGCCGGACGGCTATTCCGGTGCCATTCAATTGCTGGTCGGTGCCGATTTCAGCGGTAACGTGCTGGGTACCCGGGTGGTGGCACACCATGAAACCCCAGGCCTCGGCGATAAAATCGAATTGCGTATTTCGAACTGGATTTCGTTTTTCAGCGGCAAAAAAATTGACGGCCCGGACGATAAACGTTGGGCGGTGAAGAAAGACGGCGGTATGTTCGATCAGTTCACCGGGGCCACCATCACGCCGCGTGCGGTGGTCAACGCCGTTCGGCGCACGGCGTTGTATATGGAAACGCTGCCGCCTAAACTTGATAGCTTACCTGCCTGTGGAGCCAGCGAATGAGTGAAGCCAAAGATCTGATTGTCCAGGGGCTGTGGAAAAACAACTCCGCGCTGGTGCAATTGCTGGGGATGTGTCCGCTGCTGGCCGTGACTTCTACCGCCACCAACGCCCTCGGGCTGGGGCTGGCGACCACGCTGGTACTGATACTGACCAACACCTCAATATCCGCCGTACGCCGCTGGGTACCGAATGAAGTCCGTATCCCGATTTACGTAATGATCATCGCTGCGGCGGTGAGCATTGTGCAAATGCTGATCAACGCCTATGCCTTCGGCCTGTACCAGTCGTTGGGGATCTTTATCCCGCTGATCGTCACCAACTGTATCGTAGTCGGCCGCGCCGAAGCGGTAGCCTCTAAAAAACCGGTCGGTCTGTCCGCACTGGACGGGCTGGCGATTGGCCTGGGCGCTACCGGCGTGATGGTGACGCTGGGTGCGATGCGTGAGCTGCTGGGTAACGGAACCCTGTTCGACGGTGCCGATATGCTGCTGGGCAGTTGGGCCAAGGTACTGCGGATTGAAGTGGTTCACTTCGACAGCCCTTTCCTGCTGGCGATGCTGCCACCGGGAGCCTTTATTGGTCTGGGCCTGTTGTTGGCAGTAAAATACCTGATTGACGAAAGGATGAAGGCGCGCACGGCCAAGGCATTACTGGCCGAACCGACTCAGGGACAAGGACAGGCAGAGAAAGCGTAATGAATAAGCAGAAACGGCTGGAAATTCTTACCCGACTACGCGACAACGATCCACACCCGACCACCGAGCTGGTATACACAACGCCATTTGAGCTGCTGATTGCCGTGCTGCTGTCCGCGCAGGCGACCGACGTCAGCGTCAACAAGGCCACCGCCAAGCTTTATCCGGTGGCCAATACGCCGGCCGCCATGCTGGCTCTGGGGGTCGACGGCGTTAAAGGCTACATCAAGACCATCGGCCTGTTTAACAGCAAGGCCGAAAATGTGATCAAAACCTGCCGCATGCTGCTGGAATTGCACGGCGGCGAGGTACCGGAAGATCGTGCGGCGCTGGAGGCCCTGCCCGGCGTTGGCCGCAAAACCGCCAACGTGGTGCTCAATACCGCCTTTGGCTGGCCGACCATTGCCGTCGATACCCATATCTTCCGCGTTTGTAACCGCACTAATTTCGCGCCGGGCAAAAATGTCGATCTGGTTGAAGAGAAGCTGCTGAAGGTGGTGCCGGCCGAATTCAAGGTTGATTGCCACCACTGGTTGATCCTACACGGACGCTATACCTGCATCGCACGAAAACCCCGCTGCGGCTCCTGCATGCTTGAAGACCTGTGCGAGTTTAAAGAGAAAGTTTATCCCGACGCCTGATCTCGAGGGGCACACTCATCGCCCCTTTCAGCCCCCGCCGCTGACCTGGTTTTTATCGGAAATGTGATATCAAGCAGCAGTAACCTTGGTGTTTCCACGGATTTTAGTGAAAAACTCACTCCCCGCTTATTTTCAAGCGAAAAATTAGTTAAAAATTGCGGCAAGCCTCACGTTTTGACGATCACATTGTCGTCCAACCGTTAGAGCCGTTTTCCAAAATTTCTAAAATTTTACAAAGGCCGCCATATGCACAACATTCCAATGGATTATCCAAATCACCTATTAATATAAACCACAAAAAGACAATATAGCAGAATATATCACTACATAAATTCCGTATAGCTTTTAATCAAAATAAAAACTCGGCAAAGTAAATAAAGTCGAAAGTTAATGCTGAATAACATTTTCAACATGGTTGTTTCAGTTCGTGAACGCGATATGTAACGGGATATGAAAAACGTCTTGCCTCGTTGACAAAGATAGTGAACATTAACCGCCGCCATCCCATCCTATAACAACGCGGAAGGATGCAGTCCTGCATCACCTTTTGCAATTTCCCGTCTTTCTGAGTCGGGGCAGTGAAAAATCAGAGGTACCAGTGTCAACTGCAAACAACAACAGCGAACATCCTGAAAGCGTGAGTCTCAACGCTTTCAAACAGCCTAAAGCGTTTTACCTGATCTTCTCCATCGAACTCTGGGAACGTTTTGGTTATTACGGCCTGCAAGGCATCATGGCGGTTTATCTGGTCAAGATGCTGGGTCTGAGTGAAGCCGATTCTATTACCCTGTTCTCCTCCTTCAGTGCGCTGGTGTATGGCTTCGTTGCCATCGGCGGCTGGCTTGGGGACAAAGTGCTGGGCTCCAAGCGCGTGATCGTGCTGGGTGCGCTGGTGCTGGCCGTCGGCTATGCCATGGTGGCCTACTCCGGCCATGAGATTTTCTGGGTGTATCTGGGTATGGCGACCATCGCCGTGGGTAGCGGCCTGTTCAAAGCCAACCCATCCTCCCTGCTGTCAACCTGCTATGAGAAAGACGATCCGCGTTTGGACGGTGCATTTACCATGTACTATATGTCCGTCAACATCGGTTCTTTCCTGTCCATGTTGGCCACCCCGTGGCTGGCAGCGAAATATGGCTGGAGCGTCGCGTTCTCACTGAGCGTAGTGGGTATGCTGATCACCCTGGTCAACTTTATGGTGTGTCAAAAGTGGGTGAAGAACCACGGTTCCAAGCCTGATTTTAAACCGTTGCACCTGCAGAAACTGCTTATGGTGCTGGTTGGCGTGGTTGCGCTGGTCGCCATTTCAAGCTGGCTGCTGCACAACCAGGTGGTTGCCCGCTGGGCGCTGGCGCTGATCTCCATCGGTATCGTGATCGTATTCACTAAAGAAGCCTTTGCCCTGCACGGTGCAGCACGCCGCAAGATGATCGTTGCCTTCCTGCTGATGCTGGAAGCGGTAGTGTTCTTCGTGCTGTACGCCCAGATGCCAACTTCGTTGAATTTCTTCGCTATCCATAACGTTGAGCACAATATCCTGGGTCTGGCGTTCGAACCTGAGCAGTATCAGGCACTGAACCCATTCTGGATCATGCTGGCCAGCCCGATTCTGGCGGCCCTGTATAACAAGATGGGCGACCGTCTACCGATGCCGCACAAGTTCGCCTTCGGTATGATCCTGTGCTCCGGTGCCTTCCTGGTGTTGCCGTTGGGTGCCAGCTTCGCCAATGAACAGGGTATCGTTTCGGTTAACTGGCTGATCCTGAGCTATGCGCTGCAGAGTATCGGCGAACTGATGATCTCCGGCCTGGGTCTGGCCATGGTCGCGCAGCTGGTGCCGCAACGCCTGATGGGCTTTATCATGGGCTCCTGGTTCCTGACCACCGCCGCTGCCGCGCTGATTGCCGGTAAGGTCGCTGGCCTGACTGCCGTGCCTGCCAACATCAACGATGCGCACGCTTCTCTGGCTATCTACAGCCACGTGTTTATGCAAATCGGTATCGCCACAGCCGTCATCGCCATTCTGATGATGCTGACCGCGCCGAAGCTGTATCGCATGACGCTGGACACCGCAGAACACACCGAGAAGAAAGCTCAGGCGGCCGCTATCACCAACTGATTGCTGAAAAGGTTTCAGACAGGTAAAAGAAATCCGGGGTATTAATTAGCCCCGGCTCAGACTGATGACAAACCTCATTCCTGCCCAGAGCGAGTAGAGGCCGATAAATAAAAATCAGGAAAATCAATTTATTGATTTTCATCTGCTCACCACAAAGCAGGAAAAACCACGCTTTTTCCTGCTTTGTCAGCAACCTAAGCCGGGGCATTAATTTGCCCCGGCTTTTTTATGTCATCAGGCTGTTGGTTTAGCGTTCAGATTGACCCACATAAATTCACTGACCAGTGCGCCGTGGAATGCGGCCTGTTTCTTGTCCGCCGCGGCGCTGTGCCCGCCTTCGGTATTCTCATAGAAGTAGGCCTGCGGATACCCCATCTGCTGCATGCGTGCCGCCATTTTACGGGCGTGCGACGGGTTGACCCGATCGTCACTGGTGGCGGTGTAGAACAGCACCGGCGGGTAGGACACGCCAACTTTGATATTGTGATATGGCGAGAAGGTTTTGATGTAGTCCCATTCTTCCGCCTTGCTCGGGTCGCCGTATTCGGCAATCCAGGAAGCACCGGCAGAAAGTTGGGTATAGCGCTGCATATCCAGTAACGGCACTTCACAGACGATGCAACCGAAAAGCTGCGGGTACAACGTCAGCATATTGCCCACCAGCAAGCCGCCGTTACTGCCACCCCGCGCCCCCAGATGTTGTGACGACGTCACTTTTCGCGCAATCAAATCTTCCGCCACTGCGGCAAAGTCCTCATAGGCGCGATGCCGGTTTTGCTTTAACGCCGCCTGGTGCCAGGCCGGGCCATACTCGCCGCCGCCACGAATATTCGCTACCACATACACCCCACCGCGTTCCAGCCAGGCCGGTGCTTTAGCCCCCATGTACCCTGGCAATAGCGACACTTCGAACCCGCCATAGCCATACAGCAAGGTTGGGTTACTGCCGTCCAGCTTGATGCCCTTGGCTGAAATTTGGAAATACGGCACCCGCGTGCCATCTTTAGACTTGGTGAAATGCTGGCTGACCTGATAACCGCTGGCGTCAAAGTCCTGTGGCCCCTGCTTGAGCAGTTCTGCTTCACCGCCGTCGAGATTGCCCAGATACAGCGAAGTCGGTTGCAGGAATCCGCTGATGGTCAGGAAATAGTCATTGGTTTCGTCATCGACGCCGCCGGCGGAAATGGTGTTGATCGCCCCCGGTTTGCCCAGCGGCTTGCGCTGCCAGGTTTTGCCCTGTGGTGTCAGAACTTCCAGTCGGTTGACTACGTTGTCCATGATGCTGAGGATCAGGTGGTCACGTGTACCACTGTAGCCGCTCAGCGCCGCCTGTGCGGTCGGGGCAAATAACACCGTCAGCTCACGCTTGCCCGCCAGATAGTCGTCGAAATGGGCCGCCAGCAGTGAGCCCGAAGGATAGCGCGTTCCGCCCACTTCCCAGTCGCTGCTCGGTTTAATCAATATCCACTCGCGGTGCGTGCTGAACTCGGCATCGGCGGGAATATCGATTTTGATCTGTTGGTCTTGCTCATTCAGCAGATAGGTTTCACGGCGGTAGAAGTCCAGACTGCGGCCCACGTAGTTCCGTGCAAATCCCGGCGTCTGGTCGTGGTAAGCAAACACCGTCATATCCTGCGGTTGCGCCTCATACAGCGTCTGAGCGGCACTCAGCGGTGTACCGCGCCGCCAGCGTTTGGCAATGCGCGCATAGCCGGACTGAGTCATCGAGCCTGCGCCGAAATCAGTGGCGATAAACAGCGTGTTTTTATCAATCCACGAGGCCTGGCTTTTCGCCACCGGCAGAACAAAGCCGTCTTTGACAAACTGTTTGCTGACCAAATCAAACTCACGGATTTCGGTGGCATCACCGCCGTCCGGCGACAGTTCCAGCAGGCAATAGCGGTATTCCGGTGCCAGCGACTGCGAGCCGTGGAATACCCAGTCTTTGCCCTCCGCCTTGCCCAGAGCGTCAATATCCAGCACCGTTTCCCAAACCGGCTTGGCTTTACGGTATTCCTGCAGCGTGGTGCGCCGCCATAAGCCACGCGGATTGGTTTGATCCTGCCAGAAGTTGTAATAGTAATCGCCGCGTTTGGCGACCCACGGAATTTGGCTCTCTTTATTGAGAATGTCCAGCACCTGTTTTTCCACCCGCAGGAAGCCTTCACCCTGGGCGAAACGCGCGGTGGTGCGCTGATTTTCCTGTTTTATCCACGCCTGTACGGCCTTGCCCTGCAACTCTTCCAGCCATAAAAATTCATCGGTGGCGCTGGCGCCGCCTTCTGCCGCCATCGCCAGGCGGATACTGTTAGGTAATGAAGTCATCGCGAATACGGCTCCTGCGGTTTGTGCGCTGAGTTTAAGAAATTGGCGGCGGTTACTGTGGTTGATGGGCAAAATCAAACTCCCTTTGACAGTTAATACGAATCATTTTCAATAAAGTAGGCGTTTGACGAGGCCGAGTCAAAGCCTGCGCCCATGCCGTTGAGTCAAAATTTAGGATAGTGGATCAGATCGTGAATGCGCACAGTCTGCTGACTGTTATTACGGTAGGCGTGGGGTCGGTCGGCCTGAAAGCGCATCGCCTCACCGCTGGTCAGATGGCGCCATTGGCCGTCAACCGCCAGATCCAGTTCACCGCTGATGACAATCACGTGTTCAATCACTCCCGGCTCATGGGCCGAAGACTCGCTGAGCGCACCCGGCACCAGATCGATAACAAACATGTCAAAGCCCAATTGTCGGTCGAACGGAAACAGCGGCACCACCCGCATGTCGGCGTTGCCTTGATTGAATACCGGAGCATCGTCATAGCGATGTAGCGTGGCTTGCTGTTGCAACGGCGAGCTCTCCAGAAAGGCGGAAAAAGCCACGTTAAAACCAGTGGCGATTCTCCACAAGGTCGCCACCGTCGGACTTGACTCCCCCCGTTCGATCTGCCCCAGCATCGCCTTGCTGACGCCAGTGTTTTCGGCCGCCTGCGCCAGACTCCAGCCGCGCTGGCTGCGTAGAGAACGAAGCGTTTGTGCCAGATGGCCAGACAGTTCCTGCATGTTTTTCTCCCCTGATATAGCGACTGATTATAGCCACTTGTGCGCTATAACGCACGGTGCTATGCTCGCCACTTATAGTGCGTTATAACGCACAAACTCTGCCGGAGTGTACCATGCGCCCAGCCATCTCTCTGCGTCATCTGTCTCTGCCTGCCGTTATGGCGGGGTTTGTTGCGGTATTGGTCGGCTATACCAGTTCTGCTGCCATTATCTTCCAGGCGGCTGCGGCTGCCGGTGCTACCCCCTTGCAGATTGGCGGCTGGCTGAGCATTTTGGGGCTGGGAATGGGCATTACCTCGCTCGGGCTTTCGCTGTATTACCGCACGCCGATTCTGGCCGCCTGGTCGACCCCCGGCGCAGCGCTGCTGGTCACCAGCCTGCCCGGCACGCCGATTAACGAAGCGATTGGCGTATTTATCTTTGCCTCCGGGCTGATCCTGCTGTGCGGCGTGACCGGGCTGTTCGCCCGGCTGATGGATTATATTCCGCAGGCTATTTCGGCGGCGATGTTGGCAGGGATCCTGCTGCGCTTTGGGCTGGATGCATTTGCCTCGCTACAGGTCAATTTCGTACTCAGCGCCGCAATGGGACTCGTGTATCTGGTGACGCGGCGTTATCTGGCGCGTTATGCGATTGTACTGACGCTGCTGGCCGGGCTGGCGATTGCGGCGCTGCAGGGCAACATTCATCTTTCACAACAACCGTTAATTTTCGCCATGCCGGAATTTATTGCGCCGCATTTTAGCTGGTCGACACTGCTGGGGATTGGCGTACCGTTCTTTGTTGTCACCATGGCGTCACAAAACGCCCCTGGCATCGCCACACTAAAGGCGGCCGGTTACAACGTGCCCACTTCGCCACTGATTAGCTGGACCGCGCTGACCGCACTGCTGCTGGCCCCTTTTGGTGGGTTCTCGGTATGTATTGCCGCCATTACTGCCGCCATTTGTATGGGGCCGGACGTGCATCCCAATCCACAGCGCCGCTATATGGCTGCCGTCGCCGCCGGGGTGTTTTATCTGCTGGCCGGCCTGTTTGGCGGCGTTATCGGTATGTTGTTCAGCGCCTTGCCCGTGGCCCTGATCCACACCATTGCCGGGCTGGCCCTGCTGGGCACTATCGCCGGCAGTCTGCAGCGTGCATTGCAGGATGAAAAGCAACGTGACGCCGCACTGATCGCTTTTTTGATCACCGCGTCCGGTGTGACGCTGCTCGGCGCCGGCTCTGCCTTTTGGGGGATTATTGGCGGCGCAATTGCCCATATCATCCTGTCGTTACCGCAGCGCGCGAACCGCTCGGGAGTTTGAGTCGGCACCGTGCTACAACCGGTAATTTTTTCCCCTTTGGCGATCTTCTGCTTAACTGAGAGAGGGACGAACGTTGCCCTCCAGGGATCGTTAAGGGAGTTTCTATGCCATCTTCTGCGCAGATTGACCTGATTCAACAGATAGACGCCGCCTACCGCCACTGGACGGGGGACGGATTGCCAGGCCCACAGACCGCAGTCGGCGAACGCTTGTCCTGGCTGCATCAACAAGCGCCCTACAGCCTGCTGGCCCACACCGGCGGCGGCGATCCGGTGTTTATCTATGCCAACCACTGCGCACAGCAGTGCTTTGGTTATTCCTTCGAGGAGTTTATTGCGCTGCCCTCCCGCCTAAGCGCTTCTCCGGCAGACCGCGCAGAACGCCAACAATTGCTGGATAAGGTCACTGAGCAAGGGATTGCACAGGGGTATCGTGGCCTGCGTGTCGACAAATTCGGCGACACTTTCACTATTTATGACTGCGAGGTGTGGCAGATCCCAGGCGGAGGTCAGGCTGCGCTGTTCTGGCCACAGCCGAAACGCCGACCGGGTTGGTATAACCCTCAGGAACCTGCGATTCGATAATGGCTGGAAACCTTGCTGTTGCCGGGTTGTCTATCGACTTCATCAACCATTAAGTGACAATGTCACGAGGGTAGCCATGAATGACCGAGCCGCGCTGCTAACCCAGCGCCTGATCCGTAATTTCGATCAGGCTGAAAAAAATCACGACTCCCGCCCGCCGCTGTATGACAGCCTTGGTGCCCGTTTGGGTACCGGCACCGCAGCCGGCAAGCTGGGTGCGTCTATTGATATAGTCGCGCCGGGCATGCGCTCCTGCCCCTATCACTTCCACTATGCGCAGGAGGAAATGTTTATCGTACTGGAGGGAAGCGGTACCTTGCGGGTTGCCGGGGAACAGCTGCCAATCAAAAGCGGTGACGTTATTTTTATCCCGCCGGGGCCGGAATACCCGCATCAGATCATCAATACATCGGACGCGCCGTTGAAATACCTTTCCATCAGTACCCGCGAACAACCCGAACTGGTGGAATATCCGGACTCCGGCAAGTTTCAGGCGATGGCCTTGGGCGAAAATGGTGAGCCGGTGCGCTATATACAACGCCCTTCAGCCTCGCTCGATTATTGGCAGGATGAACCCTGAATCCCCTTCCGGTAGCGAAAGCCCTAACGCGCGTGCGGCCTGCTCCGCGACGCGAAAGTCGATATCCGCCGCCTCGCCGTCTTCCATAAACCAGGCTGCGGACAATCCGGCCCAGGCGAGGATCCATCGCAGCAGCCGCTGGCGATCCAGTCTGGCCAACCGGCAGACCTGATCGACCCGGCAAAGGAAAATATCAGGATCGGTGGCAATACCGTAGTTGGGGTTGCAGAAGATATTGGCGTAATCGAAAGCACGCTCGCCATACAGACGTTTGGGATCGATCGCCAACCAGCCGCGCTCAGCGAAGTCCAGCACGTTGTCATGGTGAATGTCGCCGTGCAGCACCGTCTGTTCGCGTGGGCTGGTCAGTAGCTCAGCCGCGACGGTGGCACTGAGCCGCAACATGCCGCCATGCGCCTGCGCCGCCGGCCACAGTGAATTGAACCACTGCTCCAGGGGAATAAGCTCCGGCAAAGGCTCGGCACGCGGCGCATGCAGGCGGGCAACCACCTGGCACAAAATCGCCGTGGCCTGTCGATCTTCGCCATCGCGTACCATCTGCGCCAACGAGAGGCGGCCTTGCGCACGCTCCAATAAAATGCCGTCTTGGTGCCAGGCCAGCACGCGTGCCGCCCCCTCGCCCTGCCACCAGCACATCAATAACCCACCGAACTTTTCTTCCTGTTCGCGGGCAATTTTCAACATGGCCGCGGTGCCCTGATAGCGTACCGGCATCAGTAGGCTGCTGTGAGTTTCAAATGCCTGGCCGTCGGGCTGCAACTGCCAGCGTTGCATATAGGGAATTAAGGCCTGATTCATTACCCTGAAACGTCCTTCACGGTTAGAATTGAATGTCAGTGATATTATTAAAAAACAATATATCCCAGCGTACTTCCGATGTTCATCGCTCCATCCTAACCAAGTTTGTTTATTTTTTTAATTAATCTCTCGGGGTTTTTACCATGACATCATTAAAGCGCATTAATTATCCACAGTTGCCCACGCCGGGCGGGCCCTATGTCCATGCCGTGTGCCATGGTGATACGCTGTACATTTCCGGCCTGACGGCATTTGCCACCGAAGCGCAAGGGCAAGCCACACAACAACAGACGCAGGCCATTCTGGAGCAGTTGGCGACCATCACCGCCGACGAGGGAACGAATTTAAAGGCGCTGATTAAAATCACGGTATTTTTAACCGATATCGGCGATCTGCCTGCCATACGGCCGGTGCTGTTTGATTATTTTGATGGGGCACTGCCGGCCTGCTCACTGGTCGCAGTCAGCGCACTGTTCTCACCGCAGGTCAGCGTGGAGATCGAGGCCGTAGTGGCGTTATGAAATTGGCGGCTAAACGCCCCCTATAAAAACCGACCCGGCGCACGTTTGTCTTTACCACCAACAGGAAACTTCTGCTAACTTACCACTAAGAAATTTATTACCGACGAGACGTTATGCAGCAAAAGCCGGTTATGCACGAAGCCAGACAGTTAAAGCGCCTCAATGCCGCCACGCGACGACAATCCCATATGTACAAATGGATTGCCTTTATCGCGGCGATGGACGCAGTGCTGGTGTATTTTTATGACCGGGATATGCGCAACATTACCTTTTCAGGCACCGTCGCGCTGGTATGTGGCTATTTGTGGATCCGCGATCGCAACAAGGCGCGCGGTTACCGACGGGAGTACGATCGCAAATTTGGCAAACACAGCGGCCTTTAGCCCTGCATGGCTTCCAGCACTTTTGCACTGTCAACGATTTGCACAAACTTGATGATTTTCCCGGCGCGCAGTTGATAAATATGCGCAAAGGATGCGGTAAATGATTTGCCGGTCGCGCCATAGGTGCCATGGTAGAAGCCCTGGGCGATGACGTTCTCACCAGCATCATAGAAATGGTCGACATCGGCGCGGTAGCCCTGCCATTCCGTACCCAGACGTTGATGAACATTTTTGAAAATCGCCTGCGGGCCAATATAGGTGCCGGCATAGGGAAAGCCTGCGGCTTCGGTCCACTGTGCGTCAGGCGCTAATGCCGCCAACAGGTTACGACCATTCTCCTCGGCACTGCCACCTTCATAGGTAGCGCGTACAATTTCAAGATTCGTTGGCATGGGATATCTCCGGTAGCATGAGCGGGATATTCCAGCCATACCCCGCAGACACAGGCTTAACACCAAGCGGGGATGACCGGAATGCGTTCATTGTAAGTTGCTTATTCCGGCATAAAAACCGTGATTACGGCAATAGTCTGTTGCAGTAGAGTAAACAATAGTTTTTTGCAATGTCATACCCCCCTCATCAATGGCCGCTATTATTCGAGGTTTTCGACCACAAGGAGCAAAGCGTGCATTTTTCGACCCTGCCACAGGCCTTACTGCAGCCCTTCTCACCCCATCTGGAACTGGCGCAGGCCTTGTTGCCACTGACACTCGATTCAGATGACGGCTCTCATGACGTAGCTCATTTACACCGCGTATGGAAAAATACCCGTTATATCAGCAGCCACGAAGGCGGTGACAGCCGTATTTTGTGCGCGGCGGTGCTGTTGCATGACTGTGTTGCGGTGGAGAAAAACTCACCACAGCGACACCTGGCCTCACGCATGGCGGCGGAAAAAGCCTCGCTGATGCTGACACAACTGGGTTGGGTGCCACAGGATATCACCAGAACCGCCCATGCCATTGAAGCTCACAGTTTCTCCGCCGCTCTTACCCCGGAAACGTTGGAAGCCAAAATTCTCCAGGACGCCGATCGCCTGGATGCCATTGGCATGATTGGCGTAGCCCGTTGTTTCTATATTGGTGGGCGCATGCGCAGTGCGTTATACGATGCAGCCGATCCGCTGGCACAACAGCGTCAATATGACGATAAACACTATTGTCTTGATCATTTCGAAACCAAGCTGTTTAAACTACAGGAAGGCTTTCAAACCGCAACGGGCAAGAAAATGGCACTGGAACGCAGCGAAAGAATGCGGCGTTTCCTCAATGAGTTGCAAGACGAGATGTAACTGAGTGATTCACGTGACTGGCATTTCCGTTACAGCAACAGCATCTTCAGCCAGCTAATTGCGGTACACTGGCTGACATCTTCACTGACCAGGCTATAACGATGAAAAAACTGACGCTGAAAGACATGACGGAAAGCGAGCAACGTGAAGTAAAAACCGAGCTGGACAAGGCACGCAAAAACCTCGGCAGGGCTTTAACCAATGCCGAAAATAACAAAATCAAGGACGAAGTGGTGGCGCGTATTACTGCCGCCCGTGCGAAAATTGAAAAAGCCACCCGGGCCGAGCGTAAAGCCAATCGTATTCAACCCACTGGCGAAACCTTCAACTGGACAGCCTCGATCAACAACACCCGCCGTCCGCGCTAACCCCCGAAAACCCTGCCAAGGCGGGGTTTTTTATTTTCCCCATTTTATTAGCCAAACTCATCTTTACCGCTAAATCATGATTAACCCTGTTATCAAGCGGTTGTAAATTGACAGCCTCATGCAGAATATTCATTATCAGCGCATCGCTCCTCGCTTGTTTTCTTATCTGGCTTCTTATTGCTCGCACTGAAGGAACTTACTATGGCCTCATTTTCCGGTATTTGGGTGGCGCTGGTTACCCCATTTAATCATCACGCTGTCGACCTGCCAGCCACCCAACGGTTGGCTCAACATCTTATTGCCTCCGGCGTTGATGGGCTGGTGGTCTGCGGCACGACCGGTGAGGCGGCCGCGTTAAGCCAGGACGAACAGTTGGCGGTGCTCGACGCGGTGTTGGCCGTCACCCCGGCTCATCAGGTGATGATGGGCCTGTCCGGCAATAACATGGTCGACACCTTGCAAATGCAGAAAGCCATCCAACTACGTGATATTGCCGGCGTATTGATCCCGGCCCCCTATTATATTCGCCCGTCGCAATGTGGCCTGGTGGACTACTTTACCCAGCTTGCCGATGCCTCAAGCGTGCCGGTGATCCTGTATAACATTCCGCAACGCACCGGCATCACTATCGAACTGGCCACCCTGCGTCAGATCGCGCGTCATCCGCGGGTAAAAGCGATTAAGGAGTGCAGCGGTAATCCTGACACCATGATGGCGCTGATTAATGACGGTGAAATCGACGTGCTGACCGGTGAGGATAATCTGATTCTGACTACACTGTGCCTGGGTGGCACCGGTGCAATCTCGGCTTCCGCACACATTCATCCAGAACGCTTTGTACACTTGGTGCAACAGGTCGCAGAAGGCGATTTGATTGCTGCACGCGCCAACTTCTACGCCCTGCTGCCGATGATCCATCAGATGTTTAGCTTCCCTAACCCGGCGCCGGTAAAAGCCGCACTGGCGCAGCAAGGGTTGATCCGCAACGAACTGCGCTCGCCAATGCAAGCCGTGCCGCAAGCGTTGCAGCAGCAAATTGGCGATACCCTGGCGCAGTTGCAACCGCAAGCCGCACTGATAAGTTAAATTTGTCGATTAAGGCGCTGTAATTTTGGCGTTATAGGGCTAGGATCAGAGGTTAAGCATGCCTGTCACTCATCACTATCAAGGAGCTTTCGATGAAACTGTTCTATAAAGCCGGTGCCTGTTCTCTGTCTCCCCATATTGTATTGCGCGAAGCAGGCCTGGACTTCACCGCAGAAAAGGTCGATCTGTCACTGAAAAAGACCGAAAGCGGTGCAGACTATCTGACCATCAACCCGAAAGGACAGGTTCCGGCGCTGCTGCTCGATGATGGCAGCCTGCTGACCGAAGGCGTGGCAATTGTGCAATATCTGGCGGATCGCGTGCCGGATCGCGGTCTGATCCCCGCGGCAGGTACGCTGTCACGCTATCATGCGATTGAATGGCTGAACTATATCGCCACTGAGTTGCACAAGGGATTCAGTCCACTGTTTAACCCGAAAACGCCTGATGAATACAAAACCATCGCGCGGGAAAAACTGGACAAGCAGTTCGACTACCTGGATTCAGTACTGACGAAGCAGCATTTCTTGTTAGGCAACAAGTTCAGCGTGGCGGACGCCTATTTGTTCACCATTCTGCGTTGGGCCATCGCCCTGCAGTTTGATATCAAAAAGCGCAGCCAGCTTGCGGCCTATTTTGATCGCGTAGCCGCACGACCTGCGGTGGATGCGACGTTGAATGCGGAAGGTTTGAAATAATACCTGCGCCCCGGCGCGATAGTCCGCCAGGGCACTCTGCCAACAGCGTTATAGTTTTACCGCCTTAAACTCGCAGCTCGGCTGCACGATACGTTCCTGAGCCGCCACCACCTGCAACTCATACTCCCCCATCGCCTGGGTCGTCAGCATCACTTCATACACCGCCGCCGTGACATGCTCGAGTGCTTTGTCCAACGCCTCACCCTTCAGCAAATTAACCAGCAGCAGACCACTGGTCAGGTCACCAACGCCCACCGGTTGACGCTCACCGAAGTCCACCAGCGGACGGCTGATGTGCCAGGCCTGGCTCGCCGTGACCAACAGCATTTCGAAACAGTCGATATTATAACCGGCGCGGCTCAGATGCTTGACCAGCACCAGCTTCGGCCCTTTGGCAATCAATTCGCGTGCAGCGTTGACCGCCTGCTCCACGTTGGCCACGGTGCGCTGGCTCAGCAATTCCAGCTCCAGCAGGTTGGGGGCAATCATGTCACTGCACGGCAACGCCTGCTGACAATGAAATTCCGCTACGCCCGGTGCCACAATGCAGCCTTTTTCCGGATGCCCCATCACCGGATCGCAGAAATACCAGGCGTTGGGATTGGCCTGCTTGACCTGGCGCACAATCGCTAGGATATGGCTACCCTGCTCCAGCGAACCGATATAACCACTCAGCACCGCATCGCAGTGCTTGAGTTGATCGATATCCGCAATACCCTGGGCAATCTCGGTCAGATGGCTGGCCGGCATCACGCAACCGGTCCACTTGCCGTACTGAGTGTGATTGGAAAACTGCACGGTATTCAGCGGCCAGACGTTAACGCCCATACGGCGCATCGGAAACTCTGCCGCGCTGTTGCCTGCATGGCCAAACACCACATGAGATTGAATAGATAGAATGTTTTTCATTGGAACAACCTGACCTCGCCATGCCGTGTGCATCAGCCCGCGGCGAAATAGAATGAATAAATAACGTAATGAAACGTTATGCCGGCGCGTCTAAAAACAAGAAATTAGAGGACTTTTTTATTTTTTTGGCGGCGGGGCATTGTAACGAATGCTCGCGGGCAAAAAAAGCAGATAGCCAGAACATCATTCAGCTTTCCGTCGTGAGCCCACTCTGTCCCTGGACACTCTCATGTCGCAATCAGCAGATTTTGGGCTGTATTTCGTGAAGCAGATCTTTCCAATCCTTTGGTCCCACGGCAAACCGTACCGACTTAACTCATTGAATGTCGGCATTATGAAATTCGGCACCGATGCTTATATTATCATTGATAATAATCACAACCAGAAAATGGACGCCCAGGATATTATTTTCTCATTCAGCAACAAAGATATTCCTGATATTTCTGACAATCCTCATGACCAGACGCCAATTGTGGTGGTAAATGGTAGCAGCCAACTTGCTGCTAATTTTGTCTGAATCTCGCTTTATTTATACGGCCAATTCAGTGTGACCGTTTCTTTTGCGAAAACCAGAATTTCCTTAGTCCCTACTCTATTGCAATCGACAGATTTTGAACTGTACTTGGAGGTGACCCTTCCTCTAAAAAACCACACAGGGAAAGACAATGAGTCTATTAACGTTACAGCAGGATGTTGCCATCCTTTTCTACGCCACTCTGGGAAAAAAAGCCGACGATAAGGCCTTGAACTACTTTGCTAAAAAACTTGAAAGCGGTGCTTACACCCAGAATGAGTTAGCCAGTAAATTTATTCTCTCTCAAGATGGTCAACACCGTTACGATGGCCTGACCACCAGCCAAAAAGTGCAGTACATCTATCAAAATACCAATGGCACCCCACCGGATGCCGCAACGCTAAGCGCGCTGACCGCGCAGGTCGATGCCGGTAAAACATTGGGCAGCCTGACCACCACCTTAATTAGCGAAACCAAAAATTATGCCGGTAGTGATACGCGGCCTCAAAGCCAGCAACAGCATCTGGAAAACGTCATCAACACCACGTTATATCCGTCGCAAGTCGAGCAACCGGCACAGATTGATGCAGCGGCGGACATACAGGGTATTTATTATCTGCTCGGCAGCATGACCAACTCTACGGCCATCAATTACTGGAGCGGCATTCTGGACAGCGGTAAAAAAACTGCCGCAGATATCGCTAATTATTTTGCCGCGTCCAAAAGTTACATCAGCTCTCTTAACAACGAAGACTTTGTGAAGAAAATCTTTTCCGAAGCCTTTGGAACCTCCGCCAGCAACAGCGATGTGCAAAATTACATCACTGGCCTGAATAATCAAAGCGAAACTCGCGGTGATGTGATTATGCGTATGATGGCCGATATCAGAAATGATACCAGCCATGAGGCGGCCAAACAGAACTTCATGGCGGCAACCCATGTTTATGCGCCAGGCGAACTTCCGGCTGCACAATTTACCGAAACCGTGATGTCACTTTATCTGACGGTTGCGGGGGTGGCGGCAGATGCTACCGCATTGGATACTTATAGTCGTCTGCTTGCCAGCGGCACGACGAACGACCAACTGCTAAAAATCCTCTCCGGTGCCTATCAATTCCGCAATGCCAGCGATTACCAGAATATTTATTTGAAGCTTTATGGCCTCGCGCTCGACAGCACTTCAGCTCAGGCGATCCTGCTTAAGGCCGGGAACGATAAAATCAAAGCCAGCTCACTGATCATCGACGCATTCCGTGACGGTAAATATCCCCTGGACAATAATCCCGCTCCACCGTCACCCTATCCGCTGCAGCACTTTGAGGCGAAGTTAGGTGGATCATTGGGCTATCAAAAAGTATTTAACGGCACATTTATCCTTTCTGACAGTGGCAAACTGATGGCGGACCTCAATGCGCGAGCGTCTCATGAAGTGACTGCCACAGAAATGGCTTATCTGGCGCCGTTGGGCCTGTTGAATATCAATGCCAATGTCGATATCGCGGTAGACCTCAGTCTGGTGAAATTCAAAGTCTCTTATAACTACAAAATAGTGCTTTCTGGCGACTATGCCACCAGCGCCACAGTGCTAAAACCATTGGGTTATAAGCCTATTGAAATATTGCTTAACGACAAAAATATCGCAAACGCGAACGCAGCCCTGCCGTTAGACGTGAAGCATGCCAGGGTGGAGGTAGAGGCTGACGCAAGCTTAAGCGATGCGAAAATCAGTCTGTTAGTGGATCGGTTATATTGGGATGGAAACAGCGTCAACGGCGGAGCAAACCATATTGGTAGCGGCTTTCACGCCGAATCTCACAATATTTCGTACTCTTCCTACCCAATATCAGCTAATTTTATTACAAAATCGATTTATTTGACCACCAATGATAGCGGCGGCCTTGATGCCAGTATCGTCAGTAACCTCAACCAGTTTTTATATTACTCCATCATAGATTTGACCCATTATCGCGGTACGGGCGAAATTTATCTGGATGGTAAGTTGGTCGCTACCGAAGGCAGTAATGTTTTTGACTTTGGTTTATTCAGCCAAAATGCCAGCATTTATAATCCTGCCTACGACAACGTCAACTATCTGCAACAAGCTCAATTACCAACCAGTTTTGAGGGCAAGTTTACCGGTATGGGGCTCGCCAAAATCTCCGATTACTCCGGTGATTTAACGCTACTCAACTACAACCACACTGGCTTTATAATTAACGACGAGTTGACCAAAGACAGTAACATCCATATTTACGATACGGCAAAAAGCGATACCCGTTTCACTCTGACTCTCTCCCCCCCTGCCGGGCAAAGTCACAATCTGGATATGGGGAGCTTTAGCCTGACCTCCGACCATAAAGACCTGTTGGAAATTAGAATAATCGGATATGGCAATGCGGGACAGAACCAAACGCTGACGCTTAGCGGAGGGGATAACTCAATATCCAAGTTGCTGCTGGAGGTTACCACTGATAAGTATGGCAGCCCTAAGTCACTCAATCTGACCATTGCCGCTGATTTCGGCAATAATCTGCAAACCATTACCGGCACCAGCATCTTTTCAGGGACACAAATCGCTAAAATAGATCTCAACCTGGTATCTGAAAAAAGCGGCACCGGCGGTGGGAGTTTCTACAAAACCCTTAACGCTCTCGCTAACAAAAGTGACTTTAGCCATATCATCGACACACTGGCGGGCTACCAACTCAGTGTGAAAGATGCCGGTCTGATAGTGCATTCGGCCGACGTTAAAGGCAACACCACTCTGGATTCCTCGCGAGAGTTGATCTTTAACGACAGTACTATCGATAACATGGTCACCCTGAATACCGGCTACCAGAACAGCGTCATTACCGCCGGTGACGTCGGCAATCAATGGGTTTTCTCCAAAACCGGTGACAAAACCGCCACGCTGTACGGCAGCGCGACCACGGCCACTGAGCTTAACAATGCTTTTAACGGCCTGACGGCAACCGACAACGCTCAGGATCTGTTCTCACAGGTATTGGCCAACATCACCAACGGAACCAGCACCAATAACCTGTCTGAAGTCGGCTTGCTTAAGCTGGATAAATCGGTGTACGTCATTGTGGACAATAACCACAACCAGACTTTTGATGCCGATGATCTGGTGTTCTCGATCGGTAATCAGGACCCGTACCTGGCCGCCGTTTCCCTGCACTACCAGGCACCGGCGATTACCATCAACGGCGCAGCGGCAGGAACGCATCTGGTGGAGGAAATGGCCTGAAGACTGATTAGCGATTAGTTAGCCTGTGTCAAACGTCGCTGAAAATAAAAAAAGCCCGGAGGTTATCCCCCGAGCTTCTTCATTCAGACAGACGCGCTTACTGCCAATCGACCAGGCAGTAATGCTTTTTGCCACGGCGCAGCAGCGTGTAGCGACCGAACAGGCGATCGGCATCACTGAAGCTGTATTCGGCGTTGGACTGTTTCTCACCGTTGATGGTCACCGCATTGGAACCGATCATGGTGCGCGCCTGGCCGCGTGAAGGCACCAGCTCGGCGTTAACCAACGCCTGCTGCAGATCGGCATCGCCATCGAGCTTGATGGTCGGCATACCGTCCTGTGCCAATTGGGCAAAGTCTGCTTCGGTCATTTCGTGCAACGCGCCAGAGAACAGGCTCTGGGTGATACGCTTGGCCGCAGCTAAACCTTCCGCACCGTGCACCATACCGGTCACTTCTTCTGCCAGCACATACTGGGCACGCGGTGCCTTGCCGCTGTTCTTGTCTTCTTCTTCCAGCGCGTTGATTTCGGCCAGATCCATAAAGGTGAAGAACTTCAGGAAGCGATACACGTCAGCATCGGCGGTATTGATCCAAAACTGGTAGAACTTGTACGGGCTGGTTTTTTCTGGTGCCAGCCAGACTGCGCCGCCTTCGGTCTTGCCAAACTTGGTGCCGTCAGCCTTGGTGATCAACGGCACGGTCAGGCCGAATACCTGCTGCTGGTGCATGCGGCGGGTCAGATCGATGCCAGAGGTGATATTGCCCCACTGGTCGGAACCGCCAATCTGCAGTTCAACCTGATGACGGTTGTACAGCTCGGAGAAGTCGAAGCCCTGCAACAGGTTGTAGGAGAACTCAGTGAAAGAAATGCCCGAGTCGTCACGGTTCAGGCGCTGCTTTACCGCTTCCTTGTTGATCATCTGGTTGACGGAGAAATGCTTGCCGATGTCACGCAGGAAGGTCAGCACGTTCATGCCGCCGAACCAGTCGTAGTTATTGGCGGCAATCGCGCTATTGCTACCGCAGTCGAAATCGAGGAACGGAGAAACCTGTTTGCGGATTTTATCCACCCACTCGTTCACCGTTTCGGTGGTATTGAGCTTACGCTCAGCCGCCTTGAAGCTCGGATCACCAATCAGACCAGTAGCCCCCCCCACCAAGGCTACCGGCTTGTGGCCTGCAAGCTGGAAGCGCTTCAGGCACAACAGAGGAACCAGATGGCCCAAATGCAAGCTGTCAGCGGTCGGATCGAAACCGCAATACAGTGCAATTGGCCCTTGCGCCAGTCGCTCTGCTAACGCTTCTTCATCCGTAACCTGGGCAACGAGGCCCCGCTCTTGCAGTTGTTTAATCAAGTTGCTGCTTGCCATCAATGACTCCATGTATAAACGAATGCACCTTTGTCGGTACACGACCTTTCGCCCACTGGCGAAATATTAAATTCAGAATGACGCATAGAATAAAGCGCCGGCGACATCAGTGCCAGCGCTTAAGGGGGATTTTCACCGTTCAGGGCGCCAGTCGGTCAATTTTCCAGTCATTACCGTCCCGTTGATACAGGAAACGGTCATGCAGACGGTTGGCGCCACCCTGCCAGAACTCGACGGAGTCGAAATTAACCCGGAACCCCCCCCAGAAACTCGGCAATGGCACTTCGCCCTGTTGGAATTTTTGCTTCAGTTCGAGGAATTTGCTCTCCAGCACGCCGCGCGCAGAAATACGCGATGACTGCTGGGATACCCAGGCACCGATCTGGCTGTCTTTCGGCCGGCTGGCGAAGTACTTCATGACTTCGAAGGTGGACAGGCGCTCCGCTTTACCGAGGAAAATCACCTGACGATCGAGCATGTGCCACGGGAACAGCAGACTGATGTGCGAGTTATTCGCCAGTTGCTGCGCCTTGCGGCTGCCCAGGTTGGTGTAGAACACCAACCCTTTGTCATCAAAATGCTTGAGCAACACAATACGCTGGTAAGGTTGGCCGTTTTCGTCCACCGTGGCCACACACATGGCGGTCGGATCTGCCAGACGGGCATCACAGGCCTGTTTCAGCCAATGTTCGAACAGTTCCAGGGGGTTGGAGGTCAGGTCCTTACGGCGCAGGCCGCCACGAGTATATTCGCGGCGCATGTCCGCAACATCAAATTCATTATTTTCAATCATTCGGTTATCAACCAACTGAAAAATCGTGATTCTATTCTGCGCCAGCGGCGTCAGGATCTCAATCGCTCTGACGCCGCAACTGCCGGATCAATTCGTCAGCGTACAGTCGCTCATAATCACTTTGCCATTGCGCTCAAGATAGGCGTTTTGGCCCTTCGACCAAAAGGTGTATTTATCATCGCTGTATTTTGCACCGGACATGGCCAGTACCTGTTTCAGCTTCAGTTGCTCACCGTCCATAAGCAGGCTGACGGTACTTTCCTTACCGTCCAGTGACACTGTCAACGGCGTGGTGCCGCACTGGTAATGCAAGGTTTGGCTATTTTGCGGCAGAACATAACTGCAGCCAGCCAGCACCAATGTGCCGGCGGCAATAATGATTTTTTTCATGCTGTTGCTCCTTAGGGAAATCCATCGATTTCTATCCTAACAGAGCTAACGCCCCCTCAAAGGCAAAACCGGATAAATCCCACCCAGCAGGGTTTCACAGCTGGCACCGGTCACCGAAGGCAGGTTGCCGGGCTGCCCGGACAAGGTACGAAACGCCAGCCAGGCAAAGGCCAGCGCCTCCATATCATCGCCGCTAATGCCGAAGTCATCCGTCAGACAGACCTCGGTTCCTGGCAACAACGCCGACATCCGTGCCATCAGCAACAGATTCCGCGCCCCACCGCCGCAGACCAGCAGTCGTTCACAGCCCCCTGCCAACTGAACCTGTTCGCAAATGGTGACTGCCGTCAATTCCGTCAATGTGGTTTGCACATCCACCGGGCTGACTGCCGCCAGGCCCGCGAGCTGACGTTCCAGCCAGGTCGTGTTGAAATATTCACGCCCGGTGCTTTTCGGTGCAGGTAGCGAGAAGTAAGGATCGGCCAGCATCTGTTGCAACAGCGGCAAGCAAACGCGTCCCGCCATCGCCCAGCCACCATCCTTATCGTAAGGCTTTGATTGATGACGCCATATCCAGGCATCCATCAGCATATTGCCCGGCCCGGTATCAAAGCCACGCACCGCAGCCCCCGGCAGTAGCATCGACAGATTGGCTATGCCACCGATATTCAGCACCATACGGCGCTCTACCGGGTGCGACAGCAGTGCCTGATGGAAGGCAGGTACCAACGGGGCTCCCTGACCGCCGTAGGCCATGTCACGTCGGCGAAAATCGCCAACGGTGGTGATGTTGGTCAGTGCGGCAATGCGATTATTGTCGCCCAACTGCATAGAAAAACGCACATCCCCCTCGGGTTCATGCCAAACCGTCTGGCCATGACAACCGATGGCGGTGATGTCGTGCGCCGCCACGCCGGTTTGCTTCAGCAAGCCCAGTACCGCCTCACCGAACAGCGTACCAAGCTGCGCATCCAGCCGCCCGACCGCAGAAAGCGTGGTCTGCTGGCCCTGGCACATCCCGAGAATATCATGCTTCAGTTGGAGCGGCATCGGATGGCTGTAACTGGCCTGTTGCGCCACCATACGTCCGTCAATCGCAGCGAGTACCACGTCGACACCATCCAGACTGGTGCCAGACATAACACCTATATAGCGGCCTGACTTCATAGCTACATCCTTTACCCTATATGGGGAAGCAAAAATTTTGACCTGACAAATAAACCAGAATTGCCACATTAACGCCATGAAATATGTTGTATTTTCTCACCTCTGTGAGCAATGTGCCTGTTTTTAGCCCACACCGAATATTGATAAGTACGGCTAAGCAGGGCTTCAACATGCAATGGAATTTCTTCCAACGCTGTTATAAAACTAAACCACCGTTTATTATTGGTTGAACAGAGCAAAGCTAAGCTGCGTGCAGTAGCGGGTTATGGTTATATGCGTGCGTTTAAGCCATACTTTGTCTATCATTTTTATGAATCTGGCCTGGCAAGGTTCCCCAGGTTATGGACTACTACCAACAGGAGTTTTATATGATCAAGCGTCTTCTCGTCGTTGCCATCGCCGCAGTTACGCTGGCAGGGTGCGCCAATGACTCCATGTCCGGCGACGTTTATTCCGCTTCGCAGGCCAAACAGGTGCAAACCGTGACTTACGGCACGCTGGTTTCTGTGCGCCCGGTCAAGATCCAGGGTAGTGAAACATCGAACACCATTGGCACCATCGGTGGTGCCGTGCTGGGTGGCTTCCTCGGTAACACCGTCGGCGGCGGCACTGGCCGTAGCCTGGCGACTGCAGCCGGCGCTGTAGCAGGTGGCGTAGCCGGTAACAGCATCGGTGAAGCTGCCGGCCGTACTTCAGGCTATGAGCTGGAAATCAAGACCGACCAGAAAGAGAACATCGTGGTGGTTCAGAAGGCGGGCGACACCAAGTTCAGCCCAGGGCAACGTGTTCGTATGGCTCGCACTGGCGATACCATCACCGTATCCCCACTGTAAGCTGAACTCAGCAGGTAAAACCGGAGGCTTTAGGCCTCCGGTTTCATTTCCGATGCTGTGAAATCTAATCGTATAAAGAAGAAGTTCTTATTGTTTATTTTGCAGTTCAGTGATGTTTTGTTCCAACTTGCCAATCAGATCTACCAACAATTGCACTTCATCAGTGGAAATCCCACTCAAAATTTCGCCCCGCGTCGAACTGATCACACTGTCCACCTCTCGGATAATGGGATCGGCAGCTTCAGTCAGCTTGATACGCTTCGCACGCCGGTCGTTGGCGCAAGTGTGGCGAGTAATCAGCCCCTTTTCTTCTAACTGGTCCAGGGTACGAACCAATGACGGTTGCTCAATGCCGATCGCCTTGGCCAGCTGGATCTGCGACTGCTCCGGCGGTAAACGATTGATACTGTGCAGGGTTACCCAATGTGTTTGCGTCAGCGCCAGCGGCTTGAGCCGATGATCGATCAGCGCGCGCCAAACACGAACTAATCGTGCTAAATCGGAACCTAATGTTGACTCCACTTACCCCTCCTTATAATTAGCATGCTAACATACCCTCCCACAGTTTAGACTATTTTGAGTAACTAACATTAAAAACACAAATGTATATAATATATATTGTGGAATTAGCCACCATTTTGGCCAGTTATTGTTTATTCTCTATGCAAAAACTCAACATATTCACTCATCGGGATTGTTAATGTGAATACTTCATGGCTCCATGCCTCGTCCCCGCTACCCGATTTGGTGCTGGGCGCCTCGCTTTATTTTCCACCCATATTTAAGGCTGTGTTGCTTGGCCTGGTTTTATGGCTACTGGTACACCACCTGTTGCGAGAATGGATTTATTCCGGCGAAATTTGGCATCCCATGCTGATGGATTTGTCTATTTTCGTCATTGCCGTCAGCGGCGCCCTGTGGCTTTTAGCAAGTTGGTAACCGATGACACATAAAACATTAAAATATTTTTCTACGGTAATCGTCTGCGCCATTGCCATCTGTGCCGGCTGGTGGTTATGGAATTATTATATGCAATCCCCGTGGACCCGTGATGGAAAAGTACGCGCCGAGCTCGTCAATATCACACCAGAAGTTTCTGGAAGATTAGAGAAAATAACCGTTCATGACAATCAGTTCATACCTGCGGGAAGTCTGATTTTTGCGATCGACCCCGTGCCATACCAGATAGCGCTCGACAATGCAGAGGCCGCGCTGGCAAAAGCGCAGTCCGATATGGCCAAAGCCGACCATGAGGCAGCCCGCCGTCGTAGCCTGCCCAAAAATGTTATTTCCGCAGAAGACATGGATGAGTCAAATTTAGCAGCACAGGCAATGAAAGCTGCCTATAAAGCCGCCCAGGCCAATCTGGAACAGGCCAAATGGAATTTAAGTAAAACTAAAATTTATGCCCCTACCGATGGCTATATCACCAACTTACAAACCCGGGTTGGAAACTATGCCAGCGTCGGTATGCCACTGGTCGCACTGGTCGACGTACACTCTTTTTATGTCCTCGGCTATTTTGAAGAAACCAAGCTAAAGCATATAAAAGAAGGCAATAAAGCGGATATCGTTTTATATAATGGCAACACCCCTCTCCAGGGCGAAGTAGAAAGCATTGGCCGTGCCATTTACGATCAGAGCGTTGAAAGCAGCAGTGATTTATTAATGGACGTGAAGCCCAACGTGCCTTGGGTACGGCTGGCACAGCGCGTTCCGGTACGGATAAAACTACTGAATGCGCCCGCTGATTTACCCCTGGTGGCCGGCACCACCTGCACCATCTCCATTCATCAGTAAGGCTAACCAGTGAACCTGCCTTTTTTGGAATGGAAGCGTACCCCCTGGGGGAAAGCCAGCGCTGGGCAATGGCGTTATGCGCTGCGCAATTCGCTGGCGATGTGTCTTGCGTTATGGGTAGCGTTCGTCCTCAATCTTGATGAGCCTTACTGGGCACTCACCTCAGCGGCAGTGGTCAGTTTCCCCACCGTCGGGGGTGTGATCAGTAAAAGCATCGGGCGCGTTTTCGGTAGCCTGGTCGGTGCTGCCGCGTCGGTGGCGATTGCCGGTCATTGCCTCAACGATCCCTGGCTGTTCACGCTGTTCATTGCCGCCTGGATCGGCCTGTGCACCTATATTTCCAATCATTATCAAAACAACGTCTCCTACGCCTTTGCGCTGGCAGGCTATACCGCCGCCATCATCGCCTTTAGTACGGTCAACGTTACCGACACCCAGCAAATCTTTGATATCGCCCAGGCACGCGTTTGCGAGGTGATCACCGGTATTCTGTGCGGCGGACTGATGATGATGATCCTGCCCAGCACTTCGGACGGTGAAGCGCTATTGACCTCTCTGCGGCGCATGCACCTGCGGTTGCTGGAGCACGCGGCGATGCTGTGGCAACCCGAGATTACCGTACAGATGCGCACGTCACATGAAGGGGTCATCGGCCAGATCCTGACCATGAACCTGTTGCGTATTCAGGCCTTCTGGAGCCACTACCGGCTGCGTCGGCAGAATAACCTGCTCAACTATATGCTGCATCAGCAACTGCGCATTACCAGCGTGATCTCCAGCCTGCGCCGCATGCTGCTGAACTGGCCGGAACGCCCGGCCAACCTGGCGACCGTTTTGGATCAACTGCTGAACGAACTGCGTAATCCCCATACCGATAAATACCGGTTGGCCCGCATCCTGCAGCAGATCGCCCCACAGGATCCTGCCGATTACCGCCATCGTGCCTTTTGGCTACGCCTGCGCAATTTCTGCTGGTTGTACCTTAACTGCAGCCGCTGGCTGCAACGGCTGGAGAGCGCCACTCCGGTCAGCGAGATACAACCGCCACGCGTGACTTCTCTGGCTCGTCATACCGACAGTTACGAGGCCGCCTATAATGGCCTGCGCACTTTTCTGTGCATTATCCTCGGCTGTGCTTACTGGATTAACACCCAGTGGGATGCCGGCAGTACGGCACTGACGCTGATTGCCATCAGTTGTGTGCTCTATTCCTCCACGCCGTCCCCTATCAACAGCATCACCACCCTGCTCAAGGCAGTGACACTGCTTTCTATAGTCTGTTTTTTGGTGAAGTTTGGCCTGATGGTTCAGATAGATGACTTATGGTTGTTCTGTGCCTTCCTGTTCCCAGTACTGGTCACCATGCAGATGCTCAAGCTGCAGAATCCCTCCTATGCTGCACTCTGGGGGCAACTGATCGTGTTTATGGGCTCGTTTTTGTCCGTTACCAACCCGCCAAGCTACGATTATCAGTCGTTTATCAATGACAGCATCGGCAAAATTGTCGGCGTGCTGTTGGCCGGTCTGGCATTCCAGATCTTGCGGCCGAGCTCAGACAAGCGCAAAAGCCGGCGCATTATCCGCGCCCTGCGACGAGACTTTATCGATCAGCTGAGTAAAAAGCCGCAGCAAAGCGAGAGCCTGTTTGAATCGCTGATTTATCACCGCGTCAGCCAATTGAATCAAAGCCAGGATCAAGAGGCACGCAGTTGGTTATTACGCTGGGGCGTGGTGCTGCTCAACTGCAGCCATATCGTCTGGCAACTGCGCGACTGGCAGACCCGCTCCGATCCGCTCTCGGCGGTGCGTGACGTCTGTATTCACTGTTTGCGGGGCATTATGACGGTAAAAGGCGTACAGCACAGTTCGCTGGACGCCAGCTTACAAGAGCTGCAACGCATGAGTAATGCACTGGCGCACCACCCGGAACAGGCAGCGCGCGATCTTGCCGGATTAATTTGGCGACTTTATTGTTCGTTGCAACAGTTACAGCAGGCTATCACCCCGCCTGACAGTGCAGCGGCAACCGCGGGCTAAGTGGCTTTATCACTTAATAACGCCACAGGCGAAACGCTCGCCACCACCCCCCAGGGGTTTCGGATGATCGGAGTGGTTATCGCCACCAGCATGTACCATCAGCGCCCTGCCGGTTACTTCACTGATTTTTTTCAGCCGTGGAGCCAATACCGGATCACTGGCCATGCCATCGTCCGTTACGTAAATCGCCGGCAGGTCGCCCAAATGGCCATCGGCATAGGGACCAAGGTGTTTACCGGTTTTTTGCGGATCAAAATGCCCGCCCGCTGCTAGTGCGGCAACCGCTTTGCCCTCTTTCATCCCCGGCTCGCAACTGCCGTTCTCATGAACGTGGAAACCGTGCACGCCAGCCGGTAACGCTTTGAGTTGTGGAGTAAACAGCAGGCCATAAGGCGTTTCGCTGATCGTCACTTTGCCAATTTCCTGACCAATTCCCTGTCCGGTCACCAGATTCATGTCAACATCCACCGTCGCCGCCTGAGCGGCTCCGCAAGCCATCAAACCGAAGGCCGCATAAAAATAATGTTTCATCAATCAATCTCCTTGGAATACCTGTGAGTGTTCAAGTATAGGGGAATCTGTGACGCAATCGCACAAAATGCGCACAATTTTGCCGATCAAATTCGCATTCTGAATAATTCATACTAATAATAATTCTGCCGATATCGGTCCTCTGACCAGCTGCCGTTCGGTATATCCTCTCTACCAGCACAAGCTGCAATAGCTATTCAAAGATCACCCCGGCACTGCAGCTAGTTCATAAGGAACTGATATGGGAATCTTTAATTATCAAGGGCTCGACGAGGAAAAATCCAAGGCGTTATTCACTGACGCTCTTGCGATTTCCACTTATGCCTATCACAATATCGACAATGGCTTTGATGAGGGCTACCACAATACCGGTTTTGGATTGGGTTTACCGTTAACGCTGGTGACGGCGTTAATTGGCAGCACGCAGTCACAGGGTGGGTTACCCGGTATTCCCTGGAACCCCGACTCGGAAAAGGCGGCACTGGAAACGGTAAATAACGCCGGGTGGTCAGTGATAGGGGCCGACCAATTGGGTTATACCGGTAAAACCGACGCGCGTGGTACCTATTACGGTGAAATCCTGGGTTACACCACCGCACAGGCCGAAGTTTTGGGAAAATATGACAGTGAAGGTAATCTCACCTCCATTGGTATTGCTTTTCGTGGCACCAGCGGCCCGCGTGAATCCCTGATTACCGATAGCATTGGAGATTTGATTAATGATTTGCTGGCGGGTTTTGGTCCTGCCGGTTATGCCGATAATTACAGTCTGAAGGCCTTCGGTACCCTGCTAAGTGATGTCGCCAAATTCGCCCAGGCACACGGGCTGAGCGGCGATGATGTGACCATCAGCGGCCACAGCCTGGGTGGACTGGCGGTAAATAGCATGGCAGCACTCAGCGACGATAATTGGGGTGGCTTCTACGCGCCATCGAACTATGTGGCGTTCGCCTCACCAACGCAATACGAGACTGGCGACAAGGTGATTAATATCGGTTATGAAAACGACCCGGTATTCCGCGCGCTGGACGGCACCAACCTGACATTATCCTCATTGGGAGTCCATGATAGCCCACGGGAGTCCGCCACCAATAATATCGTTAATTTCAACGATCATTATGCTTCTGACGCCTGGAATATTCTGCCCTTCTCAATCCTGAATATTCCAACCTGGCTATCCCATCTGCCCTTCTTTTATCAGGACGGGTTGATGCGGGTACTAAACTCAGAGTTTTATTCGCTGACCGGCAAAGACTCAACGGTGATTGTTTCCAACCTCTCGGATATCACCCGCGGTACTACCTGGGTTGAGGATCTCAATCGCAATGCTGAAAAACACAGCGGCCCGACCTTTATTGTTGGCAGTGACAGTAATGATTTAATCAAAGGCGGCACTGGGAACGATTACCTTGAGGGCCGCGCCGGTAATGACACTTTCCGCGACAATGGCGGTTTCAATATTATTTCCGGCGGCGAAGGCAATAACACTCTGGATCTGCAGCATGAATTGAAAAATAGCGAGGTTGCCTACGACGGCAATACGCTCTACCTGCGTGACGCCAAAGGCGGTATCACCCTAGCCGATGATATTGGCACACTGCGAACTAAAGAAACCTCTTGGGTCATCTTCAGCAAAGAGTTGGATCATCAGGTTACCAGCGCCGGATTAAAATCGAGCGAAGGGCTGAAGGCCTATGCTTCATCACTCAACGGCGGTTCCGGCGATGATATCTTGCAAGCGCGTGCCAATGATAAATGGCTGTTCGGCAACGATGGCAACGACACTCTGCTTGGCCATGCTGGCGGTAATTTAACCTTCGTCGGCAGCACCGGTAACGACGTCATACACAGTCAAGGCGGCAACAATACCTTCCTGTTCAGCGGTGACTTTGGTCAGGACCAGATTTACGGCTATCAGGCGCAGGACAAACTGGTCTTTATGGGCACCGATGGCAGCAGCGCGGGCGGTAACTTCCGCGATTTCGTTTCTGAAGTGAACGACAATCTGGTGTTTAACTTTGGCGGCAATACGGTCACGCTGGTCGGACTGGGGCTAAGCAGCCTGTCGGACGGCCAGGTGGTGCTGGCCTGAGGTTGTGGGATATCAGAAAGTAAAACCGGGCAGCCACGGTTGCCCGGTTTCTTATGGTCATAGAGATTTATGGGACGTCGTAACCCAGAGCTGCCTTGCGAATACGGAACCACTGCTGACGACTCAACGTCAACTGCTGTGCTTTCAGCGCCGAACGCACGCGCTCAATCTTGCCGGAGCCAATAATCGGCAAAGGTGACGACGGCAAACGCATCACCCAGGCGTACACCACCTGCTCGATAGTCTCGGCGCCAATCTCCAGTGCCACCGCCTGCAGCTCATCACGCAGCGGCTGGAACTCGGCGTCGTTGAACAGGCGGCCACCACCCAGACAAGACCAGGCCATCGGCTTGATGCGCAATTGCTGGCACTGATCCAGGGTACCGTCCAGAATAGCCGGTTGATGGATCGGCGAAATTTCCAGTTGATTGGTCACCAGGGAGAACGGCAGACGCGACTGCAGCAGCGTAAACTGCGTGGTGGTGAAGTTGGATACGCCAAAATGGCGCACTTTGCCGCTTTTATGCAGCGCCACAAAGGCTTCGGCCACCTCATCGGCGTCCATTAATGGATCCGGACGGTGGATAAGCAGCAGATCAAGGTAATCGGTATGCAAATGTGCCAGCGAGCGTTCCGCGCTATAAACGATATGTTCACGGTCAGTAATGTAGTGGCCAATCAGGTTACCCGGTTTAGCGGTGGTGGCGATGCCAAATTTGGACACCAGTTCCATCGATTGACGCAGTGAAGGCTTCAGACGCATCGCCTCACCAAAGGCTTGTTCGCAGGCATAGCCGCCGTAAATATCCGCATGGTCGGCGGTAGTGACACCCAGCTCAATATGCTGCTCAATAAACGCCAGCAACTGCTGCGGCGACATGCCCCACTCCATCAAACGCCAGTATCCGCAAATCATGCGGGAAAATTCAGGCCCCTGCGGCGCGAGCTGTACACGGTTTACCATTGTTGAAACCTCATGACATTGTTTCATGCCAGCATACACAAGCGGATAACTCGGTGGGAAGCGGAAAGCCGCGCTCACGTGCGGCAGATCAGAAATGACCTAGAACAGCGACGGTTGTTCCGGCAAGGGTTCGTCCGGTTGTTTATTAGCACGCTGCAGGCGCAGCAAGCGTTGGTGGCACAGGCGCAGCACGTCGCGTTTTTGTGCATCGCTCATTTGCATCCAGCCAAAGCGTTCCTCGCGGCTGCGCAGGCAACCACGGCAAAAGCCGCGATCGTCGGCCTGACAAATGCCGCGACACGGGCTGGGGATGTCAAAAAACTCGAGCTGCTGCGCCACACGTCCTCCTGCGTTTTCTTGCTAATTGAAGACGCCATCGGCGCCGCTGGCAAGTAACTTTTCGGCATGACGGTGAAAATAGTCGCGTAAATAACGCAGCGCCTGACGATTTTTCTCCGGCATTGCCCGTTCGAGCGTCATGGCGTGCAGCCGCAACGGTGCCGGTCGCCATTCAGGCATAAGTTGGATCAGTTCACCGCGCTGCAATTCATCCTCTATTTCATACAGCGGTTGAATCGATATCCCCAGACCGCTGCGGGTGAAGGCGCGCATTACGTTCATGCTGTCGCTGACGATCTGCCCCTCCGCCAGGCGCAATTTGAGCTGCTGCCCACTCTGATGATGCAAATCCAGATGCGCGCCGCTGAAAGCGCCGGAGATCCAGCGGTGCTGTACCAGATCCTGCGGCGTCTCGGGTACCCCATGCTGGCTAAGGTAGCGCGGAGCGGCACACAGTACCATCGGCCATTCGGCCAACGGATGGGCAATCATATTGGCATCAGCCAGTTGACGATTGACCCGTAATGCAATGTCGATCCTTTGTTCGATCATGTCGACTATCCGATCGTCCGCCAACACCCGCAGAGTCAGTTTGGGATGCGTCTGCAACAGCGGTGCCAGCGCCTCTGCGAGCGGACGGCCGCCGATGCCAATGGTGGTTGCGATACGCAGCTCCCCCACCAAAGTGTCACGCAGCTCGGCCAGCCGTTGTTCAGCCTGCTGTGCCTGAAACAGCATTGCCTCGCAGCCGGGGTGAAATGCCGCCCCTGCCTCGGTCAGCGCCAGGCGTCGCGTAGAACGATGTAATAACGGCACACCGAGCGCTTTTTCCAGCGAACGCATATGCTGGCTGACCGCCGATGGCGTCATGCCCAGCCGCCGGGCAGCTCCGGCAAAGGAACCTTCCGCCACCACGGTAGCAAAAACCGCCATTCGATTCAGTTTATCCACGATTATGAAGTTTTACTTACTCAAGAAAGCATGAATATGGCACTAATCAAGCCTATTGTTAAGTACTACATTGTAGATACGCGCTCAGGTGGATCTGAGCTGATAAACGACAGGAGCAAACAGATGAAAGTAGCCATTATTGGAGCAACAGGTTTTGTTGGCCGCCGCGTGGTGGATGAAGCGCTGAACCGCGGTTTACAGGTCACGGCGATTGCACGTCAGCAAAAAGATTTGCCCGACAATGCAAACCTGACCATCGCTTTGGGCGACGTCGCCGACACCGAATGGCTGGCGAAACAGCTAACCGGTCAGGATGCAATAATCAGCGCCTTTAATCCGGGTTGGGCGGAAGAAAATCTGTATGAGAAAACCACCAGAGGCTCACAACAGATCCTGGACGCGGTGAAAAAATCCGGCGTAAAACGCCTGTTGGTGGTTGGCGGTGCCGGCAGCCTGGAAGTGGCGCCTGGCGTTGAACTGGTCGATACCCCACAGTTCCCGGAAAATATCCGCCCGGGTGCTCAGGCCGTGCGTGATTTACGCAATAAATTGCGCAATGACGCCCAACTCGACTGGACCTATTTGTCTCCTGCAGCTCTGCTGGAGCCTGGCAAACGTACCGGTCAGTTCCGTCTGGGAACCACCAAACTGCTGATGAACGGCCAGGCCCCGGCCGGTATCTCGGTGGAAGACCTGGCGGTAGCGATTACCGATGAAATCGAAAAACCGCAGTTTGTTAAAGCGCAATTTACCGCCGCCTATTAATCATTCTCACCTTCCCCCTACGCCAGACCCGCTCGGTCTGGCGTCTCTCAAACTAAACCCAACTCCCCCCAGAACCATGATAAATCTCTAAGGTTTTCTTAAGTTTCATCCTGTAAATTTCAGCGCATTACTCAATATCAGGATTCAGATTTGGCAATGTCGTTTCGTCAACGCTTACAGTGCAACAGCCTGGGTTTTATCCTCGCCAGTGCCTTATTCTTCACTCTGTTCCAGAATGCGTTATTCCTTCATAAAGCCTGGTCGTATATCACCTTCGATAACGTCCACAGCGTGATTTTCGCCGCCACCATGCCGGTGGTGATTTTCTGTGCGCTGAATATTATCTTCAGCGTGCTGACCGTGCCGTTCTTACGCAAGCCACTGATGATTTTCTTCCTGATCGGCAGCGCGACCGCCAACTACTTTATGTTCAGTTACGGCGTGGTGATCGACGGCAATATGATGCAGAACGCCTTCGAAACCAATCCTCAGGAAGCCACGGCGCTGTTGACGCCACGTATGGGCCTGTGGCTGTTGCTGCTGGGTATTCTGCCTGCGGTATTGGTGTGCTTTATCGAAATCCGTAAAACTCGCCCATGGTGGTACATGGTCGGGTTGCGCGCCGCTAACGTGATGCTCTCGGTGGTGGTGATCCTGATTATCGCCGCCCTGTTTTATAAGGATTACGCGTCGCTTATCCGTAATAACAAAAGCGTGGTGAAAATGCTGACGCCGTCGAACTTCGTTTCCGGCACCATCAAATTTACCCAGCAGCGTTACTTCACCCGCAATTTGCCACTGGTGAAAATCGGTGAGGATGCACGTAAAGGGCCACTGATTACTACACAAAAAAAGAAAACCTTGGTGATCCTGGTGGTTGGAGAAACGGCGCGTGCCGAGAACTTCTCATTAGGCGGTTATGAGCGTGAAACCAACCCACGCCTGAAGCAGGACAACGTGGTGTATTTTAAAAACGCCAGTTCCTGTGGCACCGAAACGGCGATCTCCGTTCCTTGCATGTTCTCCAACATGCCACGCCAGGATTATGACGCCAGCCAGGCTACCCATCAGGAAGGCATGCTTGACGTACTGGTGCATGCCGGGGTCAATGTGTTGTGGCGTGAAAACGACGGCGGATGCAAAGGTGCCTGCGATCGCGTGCCGCACATTGACATGACCAAGTTGAAACTGCCGCAGGATTGCGACAGTGACGTCTGTATGGATAACGTGCTGCTGTATAAACTGAATGACTACATCAACAGCTTGAAAGACGACAGCGTGATTGTGCTGCACCAGATGGGCAGTCACGGTCCGGCCTATTACCGGCGCAGCACGCCAGAGTTCCAGAAGTTTTCACCCACCTGCAACAGCAATCAGATCCAGGATTGCAGCCACGAGCAGTTGGTGAATACCTATGACAACTCACTGCTGTATACCGATGCCATGCTGGACGACACCATCAAACTGCTGGAGCAGTACAGCGGGAAATTCAACACGGCGCTGGTGTACCTTTCCGACCACGGTGAATCATTGGGTGAAAACGGCATGTACCTGCACGGTACGCCCTATGTCTTCGCTCCAAGCCAGCAGACCCAGGTTCCCTTCCTGATGTGGATGTCAGCAGACTATGAGCGCAACTTCAAGATCGATCGCCAGTGTCTGAACAATATGGCGGAAAAGGACGAAGTCTCACAAGACAACCTGTTCCATACCCTGCTCGGCATGCTGAACATACAAACCCGTGAATATCAACCGCAGCTGGATATTCTGCAACGCTGCCGGGGAGCCGCCTAAGGGCTTAACTTCCGCGCTTTATTCAGGCAAAGTATCACTCATCATAACCGGCATTTTTATGCTGGTTATGTTGCTGACAAAGCAGCCGAAAATCAATAAATTGATTTTCCTGATTTTTATTTATCGGCCTCTACTCGCTCTGGGCAGGAATGAGATTTGTCATCAGTCTGACCGGCATTTTATGCCGGTTTTTTTATTGTTATTGACCTAGACCAGTCGGTCTATTATGCTGACACCCATTATGACTAAACATGCGCACTGCCCTACAGATACCCGTGAACATTTGCTCGCTACCGGCGAGACCCTCAGCCTGCGTCTCGGTTTTACCGGTATGGGACTGAGCGAACTGCTGAGCACGGCGGGCGTGCCAAAAGGTTCGTTCTACCACTACTTCCGGTCGAAGGAAGTTTTTGGCGAAGCGATGCTACAGCGTTATTTCGAACACTATGATGCGGCAATGCAACAGCTGTTTGCCGATGATAAAGGTGATGCACGCCACCAATTGTTAAGCTATTACGCTCAGGCGATCAGCTATCACTGCCGCAGCGAATGCCATAACGCCTGCCTGGCGGTGAAATTGTCTGCCGAGGTGAGCGACCTGTCGGAGCCCATGCGTCATGCGCTGGAAACCGGCAGTGCCCGGGTGATTGGTCACCTGCAGGATACGATTGAACGCGGGATCCGCGAAGGTTCATTGTCGCTGGCCATGAGTCCGGCGGCCACGGCGGAAACGCTGTATTCCCTGTGGCTTGGCGCCTCTTTGCGCGCCAAAATCCGCCATTCGGTCGCCCCGCTGACCAGCGCGCTGGAAAGTATTGAACTGTTGCTGCGTCCGGCGCAGCGCTAAAAAAATGCCCTGACTTATCATGAATTGCCACATTGGGCGGTTTTATATTTATCACTAGTCGACCGGTCTATTAATATAGGATGCACTATGAAGATTGAAAAGTTGTTCTCCCCGCTGAAGGTTGGCGCTGTAATCCTGCCAAACCGCGTGTTTATGGCCCCGCTGACGCGCCTGCGCAGCATTGAGCCAGGTGATATCCCGACGCCATTGATGGGGGAATACTATGCCCAACGCGCCAGCGCGGGTCTGATTGTCACCGAAGCCACCCAGATTTCTTTCCAGGCGAAAGGCTATGCCGGCGCACCGGGGCTGCATACCCCAGAGCAGATCGCCGCGTGGAAAAAGATCACCCAAGCTGTGCATGAAAAAAACGGCCATATCGCCGTTCAGCTGTGGCACGTGGGCCGTATCTCCCATAACAGCCTGCAGCCGGGCCAGCAGGCTCCGGTCGCCCCTTCTGCGATCAATGCCGACACACGCACTACCGTGCGTGACGAAACTGGTGCCTGGGTACGAGTGCCAACCTCTACCCCTCGCGCCCTGGAAACTGAAGAGATCCCAGGCATCATTAACGATTTCCGCCAGGCGACTGCCAACGCACGTGAGGCCGGTTTCGACTTTATCGAACTGCATGCGGCGCACGGCTATCTGCTGCACCAGTTTATGGCTCCGGCATCTAATCAGCGTACCGATCAGTACGGCGGCAGCATCGAAAACCGCACGCGTCTGACACTGGAAGTGGTTGATGCCAGCATCGCTGAATGGGGTTCAGAGCACATTGGTATCCGTATTTCACCGCTGGGTCCGTTCAACGGCCTGGACAATGGTGAAGATCAGGAAGATGCAGCCCTGTATCTGGTGGAAGAGCTGAACAAGCGTAACATCGCCTATCTACACATTTCCGAGCCTGACTGGGCGGGTGGCAAGCCTTATTCCGACGCCTTCCGTGACTCGGTACGCGCCCACTTTAAAGGGGTGATTGTCGGGGCCGGTGCCTATACCGGCGAGAAAGCAGAAGAGTTAATTAATAAAGGCTTTATCGATGCCGTGGCCTTTGGCCGTAGCTATATCGCCAACCCGGACCTGGTTGAGCGCTTCAAACTGAGCGCGGAGCTGAACGAACCTAAACCGGAAACGTTCTATGGTGGTGGTGCTGAAGGCTATACCGACTATCCAACGCTGTAAGTAAAATAGCAAAGCCCGCCGGTAGACTAATACCGGCGGGCTTTTTGCCATTGAGGGGATATCTGTCAGTTAGCTCGCCGCCAACCTCGCCCAACGTTCCATTTCATTGGTTCCAAGATCCTTCATTATGGTGAGAAACCAAACGGTAAACTTTTCAGGATTACGCGTTGTTTCATCCATTAATTGCTGAATATCAGTCCACGACCAACTATGGGCCTCTTCAGGCGCTCCCTGCGGCTTGCCATCAAATAAACCCACGTAGATATGATCGAATTCATGCTCAATTAAATTGCCGGGTACCGCAGACTGATAGGTAAAGCTGGAAACTTGTTGTAGTTCAGTGCTGAAACCCATCTCTTCCTGCAGGCGACGCTGTGCCGCAGCCAGCGTTGACTCGCCCCAGCGCGGGTGGCCACAACAGCTGTTGGTCCATAGCCCGGCCGAGTGATACTTACTGAATGCCCGCTGTTGCAACAGCAGGCGGCCCTGGCTATCAAAGATAAAAATTGAAAATGCCCGGTGCAGTAACCCCTGTTGGTGTACCCGCATTTTGCTTTGGGAGCCAATCGGATTATCATCAGCATCAACCAGAATCAGCATTTCATCCATTAAGCGGCTCCTTCGGCAAACCTGATGTTCCTGCTGTGAAAATATAAACCGTCATTATTAATCTGATCCAAATTTATAAATTAGCCCTGTCCAATCCGGGCGCTAAATCGTTATCGTGACGCTCTGTTCCTGACAGCGGTTATAGTACTTATTTCCATGTTATGCACGGCGACAAAGTGTGCGGTAGTGTTACCCTGCCGAATTCCTGAGTGACAACGTCACTGATGTCATAATGCTCCCTGCCGTGGCATACATTGAAATCCCTTATGCGACAACGCTATACTGGATTTGCTTCAATCCATCCGCCATTGGCAACGGCACATCCAATCAGAGGAATTATGCGCTTACTCCATACCATGATCCGCGTCGGTGACCTGCAACGCTCCATCGACTTCTATACCAAGGTATTAGGCATGCGCTTGCTGCGTACCAGCGAGAACCCGGAATACAAGTACTCACTGGCGTTTGTAGGCTATACCGATGAAAGTGAAGGTGCGGTGATTGAACTGACCTATAACTGGGGCACCGACAGCTACGAGATGGGCACCGCATTCGGCCACCTGGCCCTGGGCGTGGATGATGTCGCCGCAACCTGTGACAGCATTCGTCATGCCGGCGGCAAGGTCACTCGCGAAGCCGGCCCGGTCAAGGGCGGCACCACGGTTATCGCCTTTGTTGAAGATCCGGACGGTTATAAAATCGAACTGATCGAGAACAAACACGCCGGCCATGGCCTCGGCCACTAAGGTCAACCAGGGGCGCTTTCTGCGCCCTTGTTTTTTCCGCGTGATAACCGCCTGCAACCGGGCGCAAAATTTGCCATAATGCGCGCTGCATTCGATGAAGATAAGAAACTGATGGCCGAAAAAAGTGATCTTAACGCCCTGAGTGGCCGTTTTCGTGGGTTTTACCCCGTAGTGATAGATATAGAAACTGCCGGATTTAATGCCAAAACTGACGCGTTGCTGGAGATTGCCGCCGTTACGTTAAAAATGGATGAAGACGGCTGGTTGCAGCAGGACGAAACCCTGCACTTTCACGTGGAGCCTTTTGAAGGTGCCAACCTGCAGCCCGAAGCGCTGGCGTTTAACGGCATAGATCCGAGTAATCCCCTGCGCGGTGCGGTCAGTGAGTACGATGCACTGCACGCTATTTTTAAAGCGGTACGCAAGGGCATTAAGGATCGCGGCTGTAACCGGGCGATAATTGTGGCGCATAACGCCAATTTTGATCACAGCTTCTTGATGGCAGCCGCCGAGCGCGCCAGCCTGAAACGCAATCCTTTCCACCCTTTCGCCACCTTTGATACCGCGGCGTTAAGCGGACTGGTGTTGGGACAGACGGTACTGGCCAAAGCCTGCATTGCCGCCGATATTCCCTTCGATAGTGCCCAGGCGCATTCAGCGCTGTATGACACCGAGCAAACCGCTCAGCTGTTCTGCGAGCTGGTTAACCGCTGGAAGCGTCTTGGCGGTTGGCCACTGGCCGCCACTAATACCGACTAAGACAAAAAAATCGGGCGGCCCAGTATTAGCTGGCACCGCCCGATGACTTGCAACAATAAAACCAAGCCGATTATGGCTGCTGGTCTTCCTGCTGTTTGTACTTCTCTGCCGTTTCTTTGATCAGCTGCTGCAATTCACCGCGCTGATACATTTCCATGATGATATCACAGCCGCCGACCAGCTCACCGTCTACCCACAGCTGTGGGAAAGTCGGCCAGTTGGCGTATTTCGGCAACTCGGAACGGATGTCCGGGTTCTGCAGAATATCAACATAAGCAAAGCGTTCGCCACAGGCAGACAGTGCCTGCACGGCTTGCGCCGAGAAACCGCAGTTTGGCAATTTCGGTGAACCTTTCATGTACAGCAGAATTGGGTTCTCAGTGATCTGGTGCTGAATTTTTTCAATCGTCGTCGTCATTATATTGCTTCCTCAAGCCAAATCTCATGGCTACAACATGCATCACACTGGCTATTGTAGCGGCTGGAACAGTTGCAAGAAAACGCCATCTTTTGCAAGGGCATTCCCCCGTTGTCAGTCGCGTCTCACCGGCAAGGCCTTTCCGGTCAAAACATATGCGCAGAATAACATTTTTAATCCGGCCATTTCACTAATATATTTCCTGTCAAAAAACGCCACTTAATAAGTTCCCTGGTGGTCGTTGTTGGTTTTTTATACATCAACGGTTTGATTTTTCGGCAAAAAAAATGCTATTAACGTTTTCTCACAATATGGATTATCATTTATGGGTTCTTCGCTGTTTTATATGGCGAAATTCGGGAATACTGTCACTCATTCGATATCTGTTCCGGGGCCAAGGTTGGTAACGTCGACATGCGTTTAATTCTTACGCTTTTTGTGCTGTTGTTTACACAGCTATTCTTTAATCTGGCGCACGCAGCGCCACAGTCGCGTGTTGCCGCTGAGCAGCGCAAGAGCCACGTAAACGAAGCCCGGCCGGATGACCGCAAGAAAAAGAAAGCGGTTAAAGCCAGCAGCAAAAAAGTGAAAGTCACTACTCCGCAGAAAACCGCCAAGGTCTCCAAAGCCAAAACAGAAAAAGCCGCTAAAAAGATCGTTAGCACAAAATCGAAAAACAAAACTCATAAAATAGCCAAAATTAAAGTGACTCCGCCGAAGAAGGGTTATAAAAAAGGCTATGGCCGCCATCGCAAAACCGGCATGGCAACCGCCAAATTGGTGGGTGACGAAAAGCCGCTGAAGCTCAGCCCGGCACACAAAAAACGCTACCAGCATGCCAAGCAAACCGCGATGGCCAAGCTGATGGATCAAATGGGTAAACCTTATCGCTGGGGGGGCACCTCGCCAAGAACCGGCTTTGATTGCAGCGGCCTGATTTATTACGCCTATAAAGACATCGTTAAAATTAAAATGCCGCGTACTGCCAACGAGATGTATCACCTGCGTGACGCAGCGCCAATCAAGAAGAGTGAACTGGAAAGTGGCGACCTGGTGTTCTTCCGCATTAACAACCGCGGTGTGGCTGACCATGTTGGGGTTTATCTGGGCAACGGTAAATTCATTCAGTCACCGCGTACCGGTGAAGAAATCCGCATCAGCCAACTCGACAACGACTACTGGCAAAACCACTACATCGGCGCACGCCGGGTTGTCACGCCAAAAACCATTCGATAATCTCTTTTGCGGCTGGCGCTGTCAGCCGCTCTCCCCTAATAGTTCCCGCAAACCTCATTGTTGTATTCAATCCCTTACCCGTTCCCCTGTATTTCATCGCGAAAATTGCTAATCTAAATACCCACAATAAAAACAGGTCAATCTATCGCCCATTGTTACGTCGGTGGACTGGCACTGTACAAGGAGAAAGCAATGTCGTTTGAACTTCCTGCATTACCTTATGAAAAAAACGCCCTCGAACCGCACATTTCCGCAGAAACCCTGGAATACCATTATGGCAAGCATCACAACGCCTACGTGGTGAACCTGAACAATCTGCTGAAAGGCAGTAAGTTTGAAGGGTTGTCCCTGGAAGAAATCGTTAAGGCCTCTGACGGCGGCATCTTCAACAATGCAGCCCAGATATGGAACCACACTTTCTATTGGCACTGTCTGTCGCCACAGGGCGGCGGTGAGCCTGAAGGTAAACTGGCTGAGGCAATAAATCAGGCATTTGGTTCTTTCGCCGCCTTTAAGCAGCAATTCAGCGACGCCGCAGTGAAAAACTTTGGCGCAGGCTGGACCTGGCTGGTGAAAACGCCAGAGAGTTCGCTGGCTATTGTTAACACCTCGAACGCGGCGACACCGCTGACCGGTGATGATAAACCACTGCTGACCGTCGACGTTTGGGAACACGCTTACTACATCGATTACCGCAACGCGCGACCTGCCTACCTGGAAAATTTCTGGTCACTGGTTAACTGGGCATTTGTGGAAAAGAACCTGGCGTAACGCGGGGAAAAACAATCAGGCGCAGCGAGCTGCGCCTGTTTTACTTGAGGGGATCAGTTCAAAGCAGCGGTGAAGCTGAAAGCAATAATCACGGCCAGCGCACAAACGGTGGTGAACAGTGACATTTTCAGATCGGTATCCATTACAACTCCTTTTCAGATTGGGTTGCCCAAGGGTAAAAGGCACACAATTAATGCGTCAAACCATTTTCACACAGTTAAACAATAAAATCTTGTTATCATTTCCCGGTTTATTATACCGATTACCTCTTCCACTTTGGCTCAATATGGGACAAAATTCGCAGTTCACAACTGTGTACCGGCAAAATGCCCCTCCTGACCAAGCGCTGACGACTTCAACACACTAAAAACTCAGTTTTCGCTTCTTTGGAGAAGGATCTACGCAGGCAAACGATTAACATCATACTTACATACTGCAACATGTGAGTTCAGGAGTCATTCTTTACATGGCAACGATTAAAGATGTGGCCAAACGCGCTGGCGTTTCCACCACCACCGTTTCGCACGTCATCAATAAGACTCGTTTCGTCGCCGAAGAGACTAAAGCGGCCGTTGGCGCTGCGATTAAAGAGCTGCATTACTCACCCAGCGCCGTAGCGCGCAGCCTGAAGGTCAATCACACCAAATCGATTGGCCTGCTGGCCACCTCCAGCGAAGCCCCCTACTTTGCCGAAGTAATCGAGGCGGTAGAAAACAGCTGCTACAGCAAAGGCTATACGCTGATTTTGTGCAACTCGCACAACAATCTGGACAAACAGCGGGCCTATCTGGCGATGCTGGCACAAAAACGTGTCGATGGCCTGCTGGTAATGTGTTCGGAATATCCAGACCAACTGCTGGGTATGCTGGAAGACTATCGCAATATTCCAATGGTCGTCATGGACTGGGGCGCAGCCCGCGGTGATTTTACCGATAGCATTATTGATAACGCCTTCGAAGGCGGCTATCTGGCCGGGCGTTATCTGATTGAACGCGGTCACCGCGATATCGGTGCCATTCCAGGCCAACTGTCGCGCAATACCGGTGGCGGCCGCCATCAGGGTTTTTTAAAAGCCATGGAAGAAGCCAATATCGAAGTACGCGACGAGTGGATTGTTCAGGGCGACTTTGAGCCGGAATCCGGTTACAAGGCCATGCACCAGATCTTGTCGCAGAAGCATCGGCCGACCGCGGTATTCTGCGGCGGCGACATCATGGCGATGGGCGCGATCTGCGCCGCCGACGAACTTGGGCTGCGGGTGCCACAAGACATTTCGGTAATTGGCTACGATAACGTGCGTAACGCCCGCTATTTCACCCCGGCGCTGACCACCATTCATCAACCCAAAGAGCGTTTGGGTGAGATGGCGTTCACCATGTTGCTGGACCGTATAATCAGCAAGCGCGAAGAGTCGCAGGTGATTGAAGTGCATCCAAAGCTGATTGAGCGCCGTTCGGTCGCTGACGGCCCATTCATCGATTACCGCCGCTAATTGCTATCGCCGGAAGCCGCTGTGGCTTCCGGCACCACTTCGCTTAGCCATTCCTGATTCAGCGTTTCACTGTCCCCCAGGTAATCCAACAGCCAGGCCATCGCCGGTGATGGCCTATTCTGCTGCCAGGTCAGGCAACAGGGGCTGGCCGGAAACGGCTGCTGCAGCTGCAACGCTACCAGTTCCCCACGCTGCACCAATGGCAAGGCCTGATGCGCCGGCATCATGCCAACGCATAGGCCGGCACACAGACAGTCCAGCGCCGAGGCCCAGTCCGGCACCACCAGCCGCCGTTGGTTATCCAGTGTCCAGGTGACCCGCTTGGGCAGATTACGCGAGGTATCTTCCAGACACAGGGACGGGAAAGGCCGCAGTTGATCATCATTCAACAGGCCGTCCAACGCCGCCAGCGGATGTTGCGGACTGACCACACACAGCCAGCGCATGTCGCCCATATCGCGAAAGGCAAAGCCGCCGCCGACCGGCACCGCACGCGTCGCCCCAATCGCCATATCAGCACGTCCGTCCACCAGCGCATCCCAGACGCCGTTAAACACTTCCAGTTGAACCAAAAGTTCTACGTCGGGAAAATGGCGATAAAAATCCAGCACCAGTTGGCGACAACGCTGGGGTTTAACAATGATGTCTACCGCAATTTTTAGTTGACCACGCCAACCGTTAGCCACCTGCTGGCACTGGCGGCGAGTGTCGAGCATTTTTTTGATGACACTGCGCGCTTCCTGCACAAATACCACGCCGGCCGGGGTCAGTTCCACGTCACGATGCCGCCGTTCAAACAGCGGAACTGCCAGCCATTGTTCCAATTGCCGCACGGTATAACTGACCGCCGAGGGCACTCGGTGCAGTTCCTGCGCCGCTGCGCTGAAACTACCTGTGCGGGCGACCGCATCTACCACATCGAGAGAATATTCAGACCACACAATCTTGCCTTCAATTTTTTTAACAGCACTTCGCAAATATTACCGTTTCACAAGCAGAGATCCAGCCGGATACACTTGCCGGCGCTAAAAACCTGCGACATTAAAATATTAACGAGAAATACCATGAGAAATTCCTTTGGTTTTATGTTCTACCTTGCCGGCCTGAGTATGCTGGGTTACCTGGCCACCGACATGTACCTGCCCGCCTTTGGTGTAATGCAGCAAGATCTGCAAATTTCCGCCGGGGCGATCAGTGCCAGCCTCAGTATCTTCCTGGCCGGCTTTGCCTTTGCTCAACTGCTATGGGGTCCGCTTTCCGACCGTCTTGGCCGTAAACCGGTATTGCTGATTGGCCTGGCGCTATTTGCGCTGGGATGCCTGGGCATGCTGTGGGTACAAAATGCCGTTCAACTGTGGTCACTGCGGTTTATCCAGGCGATTGGCGTCTGTTCCGCCGCCGTCACTTGGCAGGCACTGGTGATCGACCGCTACCGTGAAGGCAAGGCAAACCGCGTATTCGCCACCATTATGCCGCTGGTAGCCCTCTCACCGGCTCTGGCGCCACTGGTCGGTGCCTGGCTACTGAACCACATGGGCTGGCGTGCCATTTTCGCCGTGCTGCTGGGCATTACCGTCATTCTCTTGCTACCGACTCTGCTGTTGAAAGAAAACGCCAAATCTTTGCCTTCCGCAGAAAATAAAAACGCCCTGACCTTCTGGCAACTACTGAAATCTCCGGTATTCAGCGGCAGCGTTATCATCTTTGCCGCCTGCTCCGCCGGCTTCTTCGCCTGGCTGACCGGTTCACCCTTTATTCTTGGCGATATGGGGTACAGCCCAAATGATATCGGCCTGAGTTATGTGCCACAGACCCTGGCCTTCCTGTTAGGGGGTTATGGCTGCCGCACCGCGTTAAATCGCATTAATGGCAACACCTTACTGCCGTGGCTGCTGGTAGCTTATGGCATCAGTATGGTGACGTTATATCTGGTTGCCACGCTGACCGAACCCACGCTTACCACGCTGCTGCTCCCGTTCTGCGTGATGGCGCTGGCCAACGGTGCCACCTACCCAATCGTAGTGGCAAATGCGTTAACCCCGTTCCCGGCAGGCACAGGCAAAGCCGCAGCGCTGCAAAATACCCTGCAGTTGGGCCTGTGTTTTGTCGCCAGCATGCTGGTATCGGCCTTTATCAGCCAGCCGTTGTTGGCAACGGTGACGGTGATGGTTTCTATGGTAGTATTAGCCGCATTGGGCTATATGCTGCAACGGGGAAAAGTGATGGATGAACAGCAGGCGACGCGGCAGGAACATGCTAACTCAGCGTCATAATTGTATGTATTAATAATCACTTAAACAATATTTTTGCCGAGTGCGATTTACAGTTGAGTAAGCGTCTCGGCAAGCCTATACTCAAAACGACCTTTTAAAATAACACCTTTATAATTTCTTTATCACAAATTGCTGTTGTGTACGCGAATGGCGTCACACTTTTTTAAGGATTGTCTTTCCAGCGTTTCTTGCGCAGGAACCTTCTTAAAATTTTCCTCTGTTCATAGTCGGATATCAGGCACCACGGAACTTTTTGCCGTAGATAAACGTATGCACCCGCAGAATTTGTCTAAGCTATTTTTTGGCGGGTCATAAGTCAGAAGAAAGTGATGGAGAAGCTATGAGTTCATCGTGTATAGAAGATGTGAGCATCCAGGACAACCAATGGTATCGCATCGCTAATGAAATGCTCAGCATGGCCGGTATTGAAATAAACGGCTCACGCCCTTTCGATATTCAGGTTAAAAATCCCGATTTTTTTAAACGCGTGCTGCAGGAAGGTTCTCTTGGCCTGGGCGAAAGCTATATGGACGGCTGGTGGGAATGTGAACGGCTGGATATATTCTTTCAACACGTGGTCCGTGCCGGGCTGGAAAAGAAACTCCCCCGCCATTTAAAAGATACCCTGCGTATTGCCGCCGCGCGACTCACCAATTTGCAATCGAAGAAACGCGCCTGGATAGTCGGTAAAGAACATTACGATCTGGGGAACGATCTGTTTACGCAGATGCTCGATCCGCATATGCAATATTCCTGCGCCTACTGGAAAGAAGCCACTACGCTGGAAGAAGCGCAAGAAGCCAAGCTGCGGATGATTTGCGAGAAACTGCAGCTGCAGCCGGGCATGAGCCTGCTGGATATTGGTTGTGGCTGGGGCGGGCTTTCCGCCTATGCGGCGAAAAACTATGGTGTTTCGGTGGTGGGCGTGACCATTTCCGCCGAACAGCAAAAACTGGCACAGGAGCACTGCGTCGGACTGGACGTTGAAATCCGATTGCAAGACTACCGCGATTTACACCTGCAGTTTGACCGTATTGTTTCTGTCGGCATGTTCGAACACGTCGGTCCGAAAAATTACCACACCTATTTTAAAGTGGTGGAGCGTAATTTAAAACCGGACGGTCTGTTCCTGCTGCACACCATTGGCTCGAATCGGACAGATATGAATGTTGACCCGTGGATCAACAAATATATCTTCCCGAATGGCTGCCTGCCGTCGGTCTCGCATATTGCCCAGGCCAGTGAGGGGCATTTCGTGATGGAAGATTGGCATAATATTGGCACCGATTATGATCGCACCCTGATGGCCTGGTACGAACGCTTCAAACAGGCGTGGCCACTGCTTGCCCAGCGTTATTCGGATCGTTTCGAACGCATGTTCAGCTATTATCTGAACGCCTGCGCTGGAGCCTTCCGCGCACGTGATATTCAACTGTGGCAAGTGGTATTCAGCCCTAAAGGGGTCGACGGCGGTATTCGCGTAACACGTTAATTATCCTGCAGCGTAAACGACTATACCCTATGGATTTCGAGTTGCAGCTAGGCGCCCAGCTCGCTCACCCCCAGGCGCTTACTTGAGTAAGTAACTGGGGGTGACAAATCTGCCGGGAGCCGATTTGAACGCTGCAACTTAAAAGACGACGGGTATATCAGCCGCAATACACCCGGATGATTTTATCATCACTATCGCCGAGGAAATTCAGCCGGCGCAGGTTAAAGTCCATCGTGACCGCAGAGTTATACGGTATAGCGCGCACTTGCGACTCAATCTGCACGCCTTCCAGCGCTGACATCGGTTTGCCGACATAATTCTGATATTGCGCCGCGCCGCAGGTATCGTTCTCTGCATCCGCCGCTGTGTTGGCCGTACCCTGTTCCGGCGAGCTGCTACAAGCACTCAGCGCCAACAGCGCCGTTAACATCAACGTTTTCCCATAAAACTTCACGCGATAGCTCCTCTCTGGTTTGTCGTTCGTCAGATCTTCTGCGCCAGCGCACTCGCCGCCGCCATTGCCGCTTCACGGCTCGCCAACACCCGCTCGACAGTGTCAACCACCGCCTGCGTTTGTGGATCGATCTCAATATTCACCTTATCCCCCAAGCGTTTTTTGCCCAGCGTGGTGCGCTCCAGGGTTTCCGGGATCAAATGTACGCAAAAACGGTTATTCACTACTTCACCGATGGTCAGACTAATACCATCGATGCCAATGAAGCCTTTGTGCAGAACGTATTTCATCAGTTCCGCGTCCGGCATGCGCAGCCATATCTGACGATTATTCTCAGAGGTATAAATCTTGGCAACCTCTGCCGTGCAGATAATATGGCCGGACATCAGGTGACCGCCAATTTCATCATTAAATTTGGCCGCTCTTTCGATGTTGACCACGTCGCCCAACGCCAGCTCACCGAGGTTGGTCAGGCGCAGCGTTTCTTTGATCAAGTCAAAACTGACGCGGTTGCCCTCTACCGCGGTGACGGTCAGGCAGCAACCGTTATGAGACACCGACGCACCAAGCTCCAGCCCGGGCAGCAGTTCAGTGGGCATCTCGATGACGTGAGTACGGAAGTTGGATTTTTCATCAATGGCGACCAGCGGCGCGGTGCCTTGTACGATACCGGTGAACATGTAGGCCTCTTCTTTCTAAAAATGTTTAAAGCGCTTGGGGCAGTTTGCCCCAGTTGACGATGAAAACCAAACCCGAGGCGACAAAAAATCTGCAGTTGCGCATTTAATAACTATTTCATCACAGCATTTGCTTAACCCCGCCGAGCGGGTACAATCTTTTTGAGAAAATTCCGCTATTTTTAATTGTTGTCCTTTCACGACGACCCTTCCCTCCATCATAAATAAATAGAAAAGGTGTGTGCGTGCAGAAGTACTTAATTGAAGCGCGTAGTTTATTGGCCCTCGCTATCCCGGTGATCATCGCGCAAATATCACAAACCGCAATGGGCGTGGTTGATACCATTATGGCCGGTGCCTACAGCGCCACAGATATGGCAGCGGTTGCCGTCGGCACTTCAATCTGGCTACCGGCCATCCTGTTCGGCCATGGCCTGCTGCTGGCACTAACGCCGGTGATTGCACAGCTGAACGGCGCTGGCCGACGCGATCGCATCGCTCATCAGGTTCGTCAGGGCTTTTGGCTGGCGGCCGCCGTCTCAATGCTGGTGATTATCGTGCTGTATAACAGCAAGTTTGTCATCGACATGATGCACAACATCGACCCGCAGTTGGCGGATAAGGCGGTGGGCTATCTGCATGCCATTATGTGGGGCGCGCCGGGCTATCTGTTCTTCCAGGTGCTGCGCGGCCAATGCGAAGGCCTGTCGAAAACCAAACCGGGCATGGTAATTGGCTTTCTCGGCCTGCTGGTGAATATCCCGATTAACTATATTTTCATCTACGGTAAATTCGGTATGCCGGAACTGGGCGGCATCGGTTGCGGCGTGGCAACCGGCAGCGTCTACTGGTTTATGTTCCTGGCGATGCGCTGGTACGTAAAACGCACCCCTTCCCAACGCGACATTCTGCCGCACGAAGGCAGCAACCTGCGGCCTGACTGGTCGGCGATGAAACGCCTGTTCGGCATTGGTCTGCCGGTGGCGCTGGCACTGTTCTTTGAGGTCACGCTGTTCGCTATCGTCGCCCTGCTGGTGTCGCCACTGGGTATTGTTTCCGTGGCCGGACACCAGATTGCACTTAACTTCAGCGCACTGATGTTTGTATTGCCATTGTCACTGGGTGTCAGCGCAACTATCCGCGTCGGCTATAGGTTGGGTGAAGGCTCGGTTGAAGGTGCGCGAATAGCCGCCTATGCGGCTATTGCCGTAGGTATCGCCATGGCCTGCTGCACCGCGCTGTTTACCGCCACCTTCCGTGAGCAAATTGCCCTGCTGTATAACGACAGCCCGGCGGTGGTTGCCATGGCCTCGCACCTGATGCTGCTGGCGGCCATTTACCAGATTTCTGACTCTATTCAGGTGATCGGCAGCGGCATTCTGCGTGGCTATAAAGATACCCGTTCAATCTTCTTCATCACCTTTATAGCCTATTGGATCCTGGGTCTGCCGAGCGGTTATGTGCTGGCGCTGACCGATATCCTGGTACCGGCTATGGGGCCAAGCGGATTCTGGATTGGCTTTATCATTGGCCTGACCTTCGCCGCCATCATGATGGCCATGCGCATGCGCTGGCTGCAAAAACAACCGGCGGTACTGATCCTGCAGCGATCCACCCGCTAAGGGTCGCTGTCGACCGGCAAGTCAAACCGGTCGACAGCTTCCTTACCCTGATTTGCAGAAAAAACCACCGCACTGCACATAAGCGCAGCAATCACGTGAAATACCGGATAAAATTGCGTTTTTCTCCTTGCCAGCACGCAGGTTGCTCGTTAATATTCGTCCCCGCTGTCAGCCATGACAGACAGGAAAAGATGCGTCCGTAGCTCAGTTGGTTAGAGCACCACCTTGACATGGTGGGGGTCGGTGGTTCGAGTCCACTCGGACGCACCAAATTCCTAAAAGCAGTACAGTGCGTCCGTAGCTCAGTTGGTTAGAGCACCACCTTGACATGGTGGGGGTCGGTGGTTCGAGTCCACTCGGACGCACCAAATATCTAAAAGCAGTGCAGTGCGTCCGTAGCTCAGTTGGTTAGAGCACCACCTTGACATGGTGGGGGTCGGTGGTTCGAGTCCACTCGGACGCACCAAATCATTGTTTCCCCAGTTTCACCCTATCGACTCGCGCCCCTCCACCGTTAACTCGCCGGTACGATCCCGTAGCTTTGCTCCTGTCACCGCAAGCCGTATCAGGTATCATCGAGGCGAATACCTTATCAGGACCGAATCCATGCTGACATTTACCGCCCAGACCCCGTTCGAAAAACTCGACAACGGCCTCATCCGTCGACAAGGCATCATGAGCAACGGCGCCCGTGCCACCGAAGTGAAATTTGATGCCGGAACCTTTGGCCAGTTGCAAAAGCGCGATTTCGCTCTGCAAACGCAGGTGGTTTCCGGTGAGTTCGAATTCACTCTGGGCAATGACATTCAGGTGGTGGTAGCCGGTGAAAGCATCATGATTCCTGCCAACACCGCCAGCGGTTGTTTCTGTCTGGCGGCAGGCACCCTATGGGAAATTGTCACCACAAACTGATCGATAATACCTGCATTAATAAAGCGGTTATTTGCGCAACAAACACCGGCTAAGGGTTTGCATTTCGCCATATTTACTACTGATTTGACAGAACCGAGGTTTTGCATCGGTTTTTTATTTTGTTTCCCATAACAATGCCTTTATAATGCGCAACGTCTTTCAGTTGAATGGTTTCAGCCCTTGATCTGCGAAAACGCAATAACAACACATTTTCATCTCATCACGTTGCGCAGCATCCCCGCATCCCGGCGCGGGCTGAATTTTTCCGCCCCATTTCGACTCTGGTCACCTATCCTTAACAGTGTTTTGCACCATCAGGCACGACTCAAATCCCTTATCAGTGGCCTGACCGCTGGTTTTATTCGTTTTATTATCCATCACAACTTGTAGAAAACTCCGTCATGAAAAAGACCAAAATTGTTTGTACCATCGGTCCAAAAACCGAATCGGAAGAAATGCTGACCAACCTGCTGAATGCGGGCATGAACGTAATGCGCCTTAACTTCTCCCACGGCGATTATGAAGAGCACGGCAACCGCATCAAGAATATGCGCGCCGTGATGGCGAAAACCGGTCAGAACGCCGGCATCCTGTTGGATACCAAAGGCCCGGAAATTCGCACCATGAAACTGGAAGGCGGCAAAGACGCGGCGCTGGTTGCCGGTCAGACCTTCACTTTCACCACCGATCAGAGCGTTATCGGCAACAACGAACGCGTTGCAGTAACCTACGCGGGCTTTAGCGCAGATCTGAAAATCGGCAACACCGTGTTGGTGGATGACGGCCTGATTGGCATGGAAGTCACCAATGTGACCGAAAGCGAAGTTGTCTGTAAGGTACTGAACAGCGGCGACCTGGGCGAAAACAAAGGCGTTAACCTGCCGGGCGTTTCCATCCAGCTGCCTGCACTGGCCGAGAAAGACAAGCGCGACCTGATTTTCGGCTGCGAACAGGGCGTGGACTTCGTTGCCGCTTCCTTCATCCGCAAGCGTTCTGACGTGCTGGAAATTCGTGAGCACCTGAAGGCCCACGGCGGCGCGCAGATCCAAATCATCTCCAAAATTGAAAACCAGGAAGGCCTGAACAACTTCGACGAAATCCTCGAAGCTTCTGACGGCATCATGGTTGCTCGTGGCGATCTGGGCGTTGAAATCCCGGTAGAAGAAGTGATCTTCGCTCAGAAGATGATGATCGAAAAATGTAACCGTGCACGTAAAGTGGTGATCACCGCCACCCAAATGCTCGATTCCATGATCAAGAACCCACGCCCTACCCGCGCAGAAGCCGGCGACGTTGCTAACGCCATTCTGGACGGTACCGACGCTGTGATGCTGTCTGGCGAGAGCGCCAAGGGCAAGTACCCGTTGGAAGCCGTTACCATCATGGCGACCATCTGTGAGCGCACCGATCGCGTGATGCCTAGCCGTATCGACAGCCTGCATGACAACCGCAAGCTGCGCATCACCGAAGCCGTATGCCGCGGTGCCGTTGAAACCGCAGAGAAACTGGACGCACCACTGATCGTGGTTGCTACCAGCGGCGGTAAATCAGCCAAGTCCGTGCGTAAATACTTCCCTAATGCCGTGATCCTGGCCCTGACCACCAACGAAACCACTGCTCATCAGCTTATTCTGGCCAAGGGCGTGATCCCACAAATGGTCAAGGAAATTGCCTCTACCGACGACTTCTATCGCATCGGTAAAGAAGCGGCATTGGCCAGCGGTTTAGCTCAAAAAGGCGACGTTGTAGTGATGGTTTCTGGTGCACTGGTACCAAGCGGCACTACCAATACTGCCTCGGTTCACGTGCTTTAATATAAAACGTGACATAATTATTTTGACAAAAACGCCGCTTAGCGGCGTTTTTTTAGCACTGGTAAACCGTTTCCTCAAAAACGCAACCGTGGATTGCTCATTATTTGGCTAATTACAAATCGGAGTTGTCCCATGGAATCCGGCTGTTTTCCCTACATTTTTTAACTACTCCTCAAAAGAAGATGCAAGTTTGAGCGAACGATCAAAATAAAGCACTCCAATCCAAAAAAATTATTCTCTTTCGAAAAAAGTTTGTGTAATACTTGTAACGCTACATGGAGATTAACTCAATCTAGAGGGTGTTATAATGAATCGTACTAAACTGGTACTGGGCGCGGTAATCCTGGCTTCCACTATGCTGGCTGGCTGTTCAAGCAATGCTAAAATCGATCAACTGTCTTCTGACGTTCAGACTCTGAACGCTAAAGTTGACCAGCTGAGCAACGACGTGAACGCAATCCGTTCTGACGTTCAAGCAGCCAAAGACGACGCAGCACGTGCTAACCAGCGTCTGGACAACCAAGCACACGCTTACAAAAAGTAAGATAGCTTCGGTTATTGAAAACGGCGCACAATGTGCGCCGTTTTTTTTGTCTGCAAATTTCCCCCTACTCCCCATGCCCCCCTGTCGACAGACGAAAAAAGGGCCCAGCACGCTGAACCCCTCAGGATTATCCATTAAGACCGCGTTTTAATTCACCGAACTGATGGGCGCGCTCTTGAATAGGCCTTTTTTCGCTTCCTGTGGGGCTACAGGCGTTAAGCTGACCTCAGATGGGTTCTGCCCCAGGTTAACCAGTACCGGCATGCCAGAGCGGCGTACAACCGCACTATCGAACACGGCCTTATCGGTCTGCGCATCCCCGACAAAAGCTTTCTCGGTTTTCGACAACGTGATCGGCATGGTCTGCGGATCGTCGCTTTCAACTCTCGACAGTGGCTGATGAACTTCTACGTAACGCTTACCGTCCGGCTCAACGGAGATTTTTACCGGATCATTGATTACCTGCACGCGGGTGCCACGTGGAACCATATTAAACAACGCTTCGATATCCGTTGGGCGCAGGCGGATACAGCCGGAGCTGACGCGCATGCCGATACCAAAGTTGGCGTTGGTGCCGTGGATCAGGTATTCACCGTGCCCCATGGCCAGACGCAGGGCAAACAGGCCCATTGGATTTTCAGGCCCGGCCGGTACGACGGCTGGCAGTTTCACCCCTTTTTCCAGGTAGCGTTTACGGATATTGGCCGTCGGCGTCCAGGTCGGGTTCGGGATTTTTTGGCTGACAGAGGTCACCTCCAACGGCGTGTGCATCCCCGTCTGGCCGATACCGATAGGGTAAACAATCACTTTATTTTCGCCTTTCGGATAGTAGTACAGACGCAGTTCGGCCAGGTTGACCACGATCCCCTCACGCTTGGTATCCGGCAACAGCATCTGGGTCGGGATAGTTAATACCGAACCTGGCTTGGGCAGGAAGGGATCTGTGCCCGGATTGGCCTCCAGCATGCCCAGCAAACCAATTTTATAGTCAGCGGCAATCGCCTCCAGCGGGCGGCCATCATTGGGTACAGTATAGGTGGTGTTCTCGCCAATCAGACGGCTGTCCGGCGGCGGCAGCGGGTATTCGCTCGCACTGGCGGCCTGGGTGCCGGTCAGTACGGTGGCAAATAACATGCCCATTAAACTCAACGCACGTTTCATTATCATCCCTATTATGCTTATTACGGTTCGGCCACAAGGCTAACGGGCACTTGGTGGCGGGTAAATCAGACAAGACCTGATTAATACTAGCAATGCTGCAGTTAAAGGCAATAAGTTCTCTAAAAATCAACATGTTATAACGTAATCGCTTTATGGATTTGTCAATGTAACGTCAAGGGGTAAGCTGCTGATATGTCACTGATTTGCGGGGCGAACGAACGAGGTGTTGAGGGTTTGTAAAGACTCATTGACACAGGAAATACCAGAAACGTATCAATGAGTCTCACCGCTATGTCAGAATTTGGCAGCCTGACTGCGGATAGCGCGGATCATAGCCTCTAACCCTTGCGAGCGTGACGGCGTCAGGTGCTGGCTCAGCGCCAATTCGGCGAAGAAAGGGCGAACATCCAGATCGACAACCTGCTGCGGCGTCATCTGGTGATAAAGGATAAACACCACGGCCAGCAACCCTTTGACGATGGCCGCATCACTGTCCCCATGGAATTCAACACGCCCTTGATCATCAAGCTGCATCACAATCCATACCTGGCTCTGACAGCCGGAAATCAGATTGCCCGCCTGACGTTCCGTATCGTCAAGCGCCGGCAGCTTGGCGCCCAGCTCAATGACATACAGGTACTTATCTTCCCAATTCAGACAGCGGGAGAAATTACGCACTAACTTATCTTTGTCCGGCAAATTCGCCATGAGGATCCTTTCAATCATTCAGGGGCCGGCATGCCGACCCCATGTCACTGACTACAGGTATTGATTCACCCGGAGGGATTAAGCCCCGGTCTGTCCTATCCCAACAGTTTTTGGATGCGCTGTAACCCGGCCACCAGCCGGTCTACTTCATCGCGCGTATTATATAACGCCAACGAAGCGCGGCACATGCTCGGCACATTATAGAACGCCATCAGCGGCATCGCGCAATGGTGTCCGGTACGAATGGCAATGCCGTACTGGTCCAGGAAACTGCCGACGTCAAAGGCGTGGTGCTCACCCAGGTTAAAGGCGATCACGCCGGCACGCTCTGTCGGGCCGTAGATTTTAAGCCGGGGTACCTGTTGCAGAGCCTCCAGCGCGTAACGCATCAGCGACTGCTCGTAGTCACCAATCGCCTCCAGCCCCAGCGCATTCACATAGTCAATTGCCGCCCCCAACCCCATCATACCGGCTGTGTTGGGTGAACCGGCCTCAAAGCGCCACGGTGGCTCGACGTAGGTAGTTCCTGCCGTCAGGCTGACCTGTTGGATCATCGACCCGCCCCCTTCCCAGGGAGGCATTTGCTGCAACAGCGCCTGACGACCGTAAAGAATACCGATGCCGGAAGGCCCATACAGCTTATGCCCGGAGAACACGTAGAAATCGCAATCCAGCGCCTGAACATCCACCCGCTGGTGCATCACCGCCTGTGCACCGTCGATCAGTACCTTCAGGCCCGCCGCTTTTGCCTGTGCCGTTATTTCCTGCACCGGGTTCACCGTGCCCAACACGTTGGACATCTGGGTTAGCGCCAATAGTTTGGTGGACGCGTCGATCAAGCCCGGCAACTGAGCCAAATCCAGAGTGCCATCTTGCTGTAGTGGCCAGACGCGCAGGTTCAACCCGCGTTCCTGCGCCAGCATCTGCCAGGGTACGATATTGGCGTGGTGTTCCATCTCGGTGATGATAATGCTGTCACCGGGCTGCAAAAAGTGGCGGCCAAAACTGTTAGCTACCAGATTGATGCCTTCGGTGGTGCCCTTGACGAATACAATCTCTTCCGCCGAGCCGGCATTGATAAACGCCGCCACCTTTTCACGCACCGCTTCCATTTCCTGCGTCGCTTCGGCGCTTAACGTATGGATGCCCCGGTGTACCGCCGCGTAGCCATGACGGTAAAAATCCAGCTCGCGATCGATAACTGCCTGCGGTTTCTGCGCGCTGGCTGCGCTGTCGAGGTAAGCCAGCGGCTGGCCATTGACCTCGCGTGCCAACAGCGGAAATTCACTGCGTACCCGTTCAATTGGAAAACTCATGCAGCCTCCCCCGGCAGGCGCTGCGCAATCCGTGCCAGCACCGATTCACGGATGGTGTCATTGCCAATCCCCTCGGTCAGCTCCGCGGCAAAGGCAAAGATGATCATCTGCTGCGCCGCATGCTTGTCGATCCCACGCGATTGCAGATAAAACAGCTGCTCTTCATCGATGCGCCCGACGGTCGCGCCGTGACTGCACTTCACGTCGTCAGCGTAGATTTCCAGTTGCGGCTTGGTATCCACCTCCGCCACCTTGCCGAGCAGCAGGTTGTGGTTGGTCATCTGACCATCGGTTTTAATCGCGTGTTTGGCCACTTTAATCATGCCGTTAAACACCGCTTTGGCGCGATCGCTGACCACCACTTTGTGCAGTTGGCGGCTCTCGCAGTAACCCTTGTTGTGCTCCAGGTAAGTGCGGGTATCGCAGACCTCTTTACCGACCGGCAACACCAGGCTGTTGATCGTCAGGTTGGAGCCTTCACCGTTGAGCTGCGCGCTGGTATTATGCCGCGTCAGCCCCGCCCCGAGCAGGAAACTGTCGCTCTTCACCCGTGCGTCGCGGCCAATCACCAGATCGTTATGGGCAAAGTGGTAACTCGGCTGACTTTCAAATGCCAGTTTGCAGTGCTGCAGTTGAGCATTGTCACCCACGTTAGCGGTCAGGCGTGCGCCAGTGAAATGCGCAGCGTCGTTAAGGCTGACGTAATGCTCGATCACCTCAGCCTGCGCATTACGCGCAATCTCAAGATGATGGCGGTGATGGACGGTATTCACTTCACCTTCAGCGCCGCGTCCGCTGCTGATATGCAGCAGATACAGCGGCCGCTCTGCAATTTTGCCGGCCGCCACGCGGATAATGCTAGTTTCCTGCGCCAGGCTTTCGGTCAGATGCAGGAAGATTTCAGCCTGGATCGGCTCCGGCAAGGCCTGTAGCGTGCCGTAAGGAGCCACCTCAAACTGGTAATCGCCCAGTTCACTGTCGCTCAATGCCACGCTGAAGCGCCCGTCGATAAACACCAGACGGTAAGCGTCGATATCCAGCGCCAATGCATCCCGCTGAGCGGCAGTGATCGACTCGAGTTGCGGCTCAAGAAACTGTTGCGCCAGCAAGCCTTCCAGCGGGGTGTATTTCCAGTTTTCATGCTTGCGGGTCGGCCAGCCCAGTCGCAAAGCCTGTTGCCAGTGTGCCAGCGCATGGGCGGAATGCTCGCCGCCGCGGGCTTCAAACAGACTGTAGAGTTGCTGCAGCGCGCGCGAATTATTGTTCGTCGGTAAGCCAGCCATAGCCCTGCTCCTCCAACTGTTTCACCAGAGTAAAATCGCCGGATTTGACGATGCGCCCCTGAGAAAGAACATGAACGTAATCCGGTTTGATGTAGTCCAGAATGCGCTGGTAGTGCGTGACGATAATGAACGAGCGCTTGCCGTCCCGCAGTGAGTTAACGCCGTTGGCGACAATTTTCAGCGCATCGATATCCAAACCGGAGTCGGTTTCATCCAGAATGCACAGGTCCGGTTCCAGCGCGGCCATCTGCAGGATGTCATTGCGCTTTTTCTCGCCACCGGAGAAGCCGACGTTAACCGAACGGGTCAGCAGATCGGGCGGCATATTCAACAGCTCGATTTTTTCTTCGATAAAATCAGCGAAATCGAAGCGATCGAGCGGCTCCTGCTCGCGATATTTACGCACCGCATTAACCGAGGTCTGCAGGAAGAAATGATTGCTGACGCCGGGGATCTCCACCGGATACTGAAACGCCAGGAACACTCCTTCACCGGCACGGTCTTCCGGTGCCAGTTCAAGCAGGTCCTTGCCTTTGAAGGTCACTTCACCCGCGGTCACTTCGTACTCTTCGCGCCCGGCCAGGGTCGCAGAAAGCGTGCTTTTGCCCGAGCCGTTCGGCCCCATGATGGCATGCACTTCACCCGGTTTGATTTCCAGATCCAGGCCCTTGAGGATCTCGTTGCCTTCCGCGCTGACTTTTAAATTTTTGATACTTAACATGCAGTGTCCTTAGGTCGCGCTTTCGCGCTGTAAATCCGGCGGTTAGCCCACGCTGTGTTCCAGGCTGATGGCCAATAACTTCTGTGCCTCAACGGCGAACTCCAGCGGCAGCTCGGAGAACACGTCCTTACAGAATCCGTTGACGATCATCGAAATGGCATTGTCTTCGCTGATGCCGCGCTGCAGACAATAGAACAGCTGGTCATCACCAATTTTTGAGGTCGTCGCCTCGTGTTCCAGCTGCGCACTGTTGTTGCGTGCTTCAACATACGGGAAGGTATGAGCGCCGCTATCCGGCCCGATCAACATCGAGTCACACTGGGTAAAGTTACGCGCGTTTTCCGCACCCGGCAGGATCTTCACCAGCCCGCGATAGGTATTCTCGCTGTGTCCGGCGGAAATGCCTTTGGCGATGATGGTCGAACGGGTGTTCTTGCCGATGTGGATCATCTTGGTGCCAGTGTCCGCCTGCTGATGGCCGCTGGTCAGTGCCACCGAGAAGAATTCACCGATAGAGTTATCCCCCTGCAGGATCACACTTGGGTATTTCCAGGTGATTGCCGAACCGGTTTCCGACTGGGTCCAAGACATCTTCGAGCCAGTACCTTCACACAGCGCGCGTTTGGTCACAAAGTTGAGGATGCCGCCCTTGCTGTCCCCCCCAGAGAACCAGTTCTGCACCGTCGAATATTTCACTTCGGCGTCTTTGTGCAGGATCACTTCCACCACCGCCGCGTGCAGCTGATAGCTGTCGCGCACCGGGGCCGAGCAGCCTTCGATGTAGCTGACATAGCTACCTTCATCGGCAATCAGGATGGTGCGCTCGAACTGACCGGTTTTGGCGGCGTTGATACGGAAATAGGTCGACAGCTCCATCGGACAGCGCACGCCCTTCGGCACATAGACAAAGGTCCCGTCGGAGGCCACTGCCGCATTCAGGGCAGCAAAAAAGTTATCGTTGGAAGGCACTACGCGACCGAGGTATTTGCGCACCAGATCCGGGTATTCATGGATAGCTTCGCCGAACGAGCAAAAAATCACCCCGCTCTCCGCCAGTTTTTCACGGTAGGTGGTCGAAACCGAGACCGAGTCGAAGATGGCGTCTACCGCCACTTCGCTGCCTTCACGCACCGGGACGCCGAGCTGGTTAAACGCCAGTTCAACCTCGCTGGTCAGGTAATTGTTGTCCGTCGGCGCGCCAGGTTGCTGCTCCGCGCCGGGCTGCGAGCCGCAAGCGTCATCACAACTGCCGCAGGACGGCGCCGAGTAATAGCTGTAATCCTGATAGTTCAGGCGCTCATAGTTCGCTTTCAGCCAGTGCGGCTCTTCCAATTGCAGCCAGGCACGATAGGCTTCCAGCCGAAACTCCAGCATCCACTCAGGTTCGTTACGCTTGGCCGAGATCGCGCGCACCACGTCTTCGTTGATGCCCATCGCCAACTCGTCGGTGGCCAACTGGGTAAAAAAACCTTCTTTGTAGCGACCTTCGCTGACCCAAGCCTGCACTTCATTAGGCATTTCTACATTGCTTCGTGTCATGTTGATTGCATCGCTCAAACGCCAAAACTCTCGCCGCAACCGCAGGCATGCTGAGCTTTAGGGTTATTAAATTTGAATATCTGATTCAGCCCTTCACGGACAAAATCCACCGTGGTGCCATCGATAAACGGCATGGCTTTCAACGGCACATACAGCTTGGCACCATCACGCTCAAACAGCAGGTCGTCGTCAGCAGGAGCACGGGTGAGATCCAGCACATAGGCAAACCCGGCGCAGCCTGACTGCTTCACCCCGAGTTGCAGCCCTTTCACCTGCGAGTCCTGCTGCATGAGTTTTGTAATTTGTTGTACGGCATTGTCACTGAGCAAAATGCCTTGCCAGACATTTTCGTCCAGAGAAAAGGTGCCGACATTTTCAGTTTGCATATGGCCTACCTCACACTCGTGTTTTTCCACAGCCAATCTGGGTTGCTACTATGTTAGTGATAACGATTATCACTTCAACCGTTTGTTTTACAGGGGTATCCGCTAAAAGCCTGGATTTTCACTTCGGCATGCGGCAAGCGCGCGGGACAGTCAGCACGCCAGGCGCTGCCGGTCAGAAATGGAATCATTTTATCCTTATGAATTTACTGCACATCCTGTATCACCATTGCGCTTGTCCATTGGCTCGAACGCTTTACAGGGCCGTGCTTTTTCTGTCGATTCAAACATTCATAGAAAATACCTATTTCTGCATTTTGTCTTTCTTAAAAATGCGTTTATCGACAATAAGGCGCATTTCACGCCATTCCACTCACCCAACTGAACCAACAGAAGCGGCCACCTCTGATTAAAGTTTAGTCGTTGCTGGCTATATTGGGTTGCGGCTGCCACTATGCATCTCCTGTCGATGATAAATATTTCAACAGAATGATTGATCACCAACGCGCCAATAAATATGATAATAATTATCATTCAATTACAATTGAGCGCGGGCAAATGAATATCTCGATGAATGCGTGGCTGTTGGGCAAAATTGATGACTACAAATTCAGCGTGCGCGACGCCACGGTAGATTTCTACATGGCGGAGGCGTCGCTCAGGCGGCCGGAATGCAATATCAACCACCTGAAACGGTACAACAATGTCAGTTTGAACATGGCTAATCTGTGTCTGGAGAATGGCGATGATGAAAGTTATCTGCACGCGCTCAGCAAATTGCATAACCGGCTGATCGTGGAAATCAACAATCCGCAGCGCTGCCAGCTGTTCCGGGTTCAGAGCTATCATTTTGCCCGCCGTACCCTGACTCTTATCTGCCAGAAATATGCGATGGAAGGCACCTGGGAGAAGGCCAACGCCTTCCAGAAGGATTTCGTCAAGCGGGTGCCTTTTCAGCTGTAAACCAGCCCAACGAAGAAACACCCGCAGACAGGGCTGCCTGCGGGGGAAACGCTTAGTCGATAATGGCGGTGGTCAGGCGCGAGGTGCAGCAAAGGCGATCGCGCGCATCGAAGATTTCTATCTGCCACACCTGATGACGACGGCCAACGTGCAGCGCACGGCACACGCCGCGAACTTCGCCTTCAAATGCTGCCCGCAAATGGTTAGCGTTGATTTCCAACCCCACCACCTTCTGCTCACCTTCGCAACACAGATAACCGGCCATCGATCCCATCGACTCTGCCAGCACCACCGATGCCCCGCCGTGCAGCAGGCCAAATGGCTGCCGGGTGCGCTGATCGACCGGCATGGTAGCCTCGAGGTAGTCGTCCTCCAGCCGGGTGAACCGGATGCCGACATGACTGACCATGCAGCCTTCACCGGCCTGGTTTAGTTGCTCCAGCGTCGTTTCTCTTTTCCACAGTTTCACTCGATCATCTCCAGAAGTGCCTGTAATGGGTGACGTACCGCGTTACCCTCAATGCGTTTGACCTGGCTACGGCAGGAATAACCGGTCGCCAGGCAACGTTGCCGTGGCAAACGTTGCAGCGCCTGGTGCCATGATAGCTCATAAATGCCGAGTGAATTCTGCAAGTTATTGACTTCATGCCCGTAGGTACCCGCCATACCACAACAGCCAACGCTGACATTTTCCAGCCTGGCACCAAAGCGTGCAAAGATCGACGCCCAATGTTGGCCGCTGGTCGGCAATGCCGTGGTCTCGGTACAGTGACCGAACAGATACCAGGCTTCACCGGTCGCCGGCTGCTCGGCACGCTCGGCCAGCAACCGTTGCAGCCATTCGTGCACCAATTGCACCTGGAAGTCGCCGCGAGTTTCCCCGAGGATCTCGTTATATTCGTCGCGGTAACACAGCACCAACGCCGGATCGACCCCCACCAGCGGCATGCCGAGCTTTGCCACCCGGTTGAGAAAATCGGCGGTCTTGCGCGCAGTGCGGGCAAAACGCGTCAGGAAACCTTTGATATGCTGCGCCTTGCCGTTGGGTGAGAACGGCAACAGTACCGGCCGATAACCCAACTTTTCCACTAGCCGTACAAAGTCCGCCACCACTTTGGCATCGTAATAACTGGTAAACGGATCCTGCACGATCAAAACGTGCTGTTCGCGTTGTTGCAGGTTCAGCGCTTCCAGCTGTTCCAGCGTCATGGTGAACGCACCGTGGCCGGAAAGCTGTTGGCGCAGCGTCGGGCTGGAAAGCAGCGGTAAATCAACCATGCCGATACTGTTGCGGCTCAGTTCACGCACCCAAGGTTGCCTGAAGAAGAAGTTGAACACTTTTGGCGCTTTCGCCATCAGTGGGGTGTAACTTTCTACCCCGGCGACCATATAGTCACGCGCCGGTCGCAGATAACGGGTGTGATAAAGCTGCAGGAAACGTGAACGGAAACCAGGTACGTCAATTTTGATCGGGCACTGAGTGGAGCAGGCCTTACAGGCCAGACAGCCGGACATCGCCTCTTTCACCTCGTGCGAAAAATCGTATTCCCCTTTGCCGGCATACCAACTGTTGCGGGTTTTCTCGATCAAGGTCCTGAAGCTGACACGCTGCTGCGGCAGTTGCTTTTCCAGTGCCAGTGGATCGACGCCCTGTTCGGACAGCAGACGCAGCCATTCACGCACCAGCGCCGCCCGCCCTTTTGGCGAGTGAATGCGGCTGCCGGTGATCTTCATTGACGGACACATCGGGCTGCGGACGTCAAAATTGAAACACAAACCGTTGCCATTACACTCCATGGCACCACGGAACGAGGTGCGAACCTCGACCGGAATGCGTCGATCGAGGGTTCCTCGTTTGGCGGCGTCCACTTTCATCATCGGCGCATCGACGCCCAACGGCGAACAGATTTTGCCGGGGTTGAGTCGGTTGTCCGGGTCGAAAGCGGCCTTGATACGGCGCAGCTCCAGGTAAAGCTCGTCGCCAAAGAACGCCGGGCTGTATTCGGCGCGGAACCCTTTGCCGTGCTCCCCCCACAGCAACCCGCCATACTTGGCGGTCAACGCCACCACCTGGTCGGACAGTTGCTTCATCAGCACTTCCTGCTGCGGGTCGCACATGTCGAGAGCCGGACGCACATGCAATACACCGGCATCCACATGGCCAAACATGCCGTAGCTGAGATTATGACTATCGAGCAACTGACGGAATTCAACGATGTAGTCGGCCAGATGCTGCGGTGGCACACAAGTGTCCTCGGCAAACGGGATCGGCTTGGCACGCCCTTTGGCATTGCCCAATAGCCCGACCGCCTTTTTGCGCATGTTGTAAATTCGCTCAATGCCGTCCAGATCGCCACAGATTTGATAGCCAATCACTCCGCCCTGTCGTTCGGCGATTAGCTCGTCCAGCCGCAGGCACAAATCCTCCATCTGCTGGTCGATCAGAGCCTTGTCATCGCCAGCAAACTCAACGATGTTCAGGCCCAGCATCTCTTTATCCGGCACGTTGGTGATCAGTTCATTGACCGAATGCCAGACAATATCTTCGCGTGCCAGGTTTAACACCTTGGAGTCGATAGTCTCGACCGACAGCGCTTTGGCTTCCACCATAAAAGGCGCGTTGCGCAGTGCGGAATCAAAGGAGTCGTATTTAACATTCACCAACCGGCGCACCTTCGGCAGCAGCGTAATATCCAGCCGCGCTTCGGTGATAAACGCCAGCGTCCCTTCGGCACCGGTCAGAATACGTGTCAGATCGAAGGTTTTCAGGTCATCGCTGAACACATGGCGCAGATCGTAGCCGGTCAGAAAACGGTTAAGCTTGGGAAATTTTTCCAGAATCAACGCCCGCTGATCGCGACAGCTGTTGAGCACCCGGTTATAGATGCGCCCTTCAACCGTGTCTTCGTTGGCAATCGTTTCCGCCAATGGCGTCGGCATGGCGCGGGTGTCAATCATATCCCCACCCAGCAGCACCGCCCGCAAGCCCAATACATGGTCGGAAGTTTTTCCGTAGACCAGCGATCCCTGACCAGAGGCGTCAGTGTTAATCATACCGCCGAGCGTAGCGCGGTTACTGGTGGAAAGCTCCGGTGAGAAAAAATAACCGAACGGCCGCAGATACTGGTTGAGCTGATCCTTGATAACCCCGGCCTCAACCTTGACCCAGCCCTGCTCGACGTTGATTTCAAGAATGCGGTTCATGTGGCGCGACATATCCACCACAATACCGCTGTTGAGCGACTGCCCGTTGGTCCCTGTCCCACCACCGCGTGGGCTGAAGGTCAGCGCAGTGAAGCGCTCTTCGGCCGCCAGACGTGCAATAAGTGCCACATCCGCAGTGGAACGGGGAAACACTACCGCGTCAGGCAGCAACTGATAGATACTGTTATCGGTCGCCATCGTCAACCGATCGGCATAGCTGGTAGCGATATCGCCGTTATACCCGTTTTGCTTCAACGCTTCCAAAAAATCGAGCACCCGTTGAACGAGGCCGGGCGCCTGAGAAATCTGTGGGATCATTCGCTTTTTGACCCTGTCTGTCTAATTTTTATGCGTCATTATGCACGCTGAATCAGGCCTTTATTCAGACCCACCCTGTTTTTTATTAGAGATAAAAACTAACATACTCGTTTAGTGAAGGCATGCAGATTATTAGGTCGCCAGACGACGCACCAAAAAAGGGTGCGTCACATTGTGAAAAGTGGCGAAGATGCACCATGCTTAATTTTTTTCCCCTATGAATTTCAAGTTGCGGCTAACAGTGCTGCGACTTGAAAGGCGACGGGTATACTGACCAGAATGAGAACCCATTCATGACACTCCCACAATCCCGCTATGATTTGCCACGGATTATTTTTGGCGTGCTGTTTATCGCCATAATGATCGTCGCCTGTTTTTGGGTCATTCAACCTTTTATTCTCGGTTTTGCCTGGGCCGGCATGGTGGTCATCGCCACCTGGCCACTGCTGATTAAACTGCAAAAAATACTTTGGGGACGACGTTCACTGGCGGTGCTAGTGATGACGATACTGCTGATCCTGCTGTTTATCCTGCCAATTTCTCTGCTGGTCAGCAGCGTGGTGGACAACAGCGCGCCTATCGTGGCCTGGGCCAGCACGCCGGGCAAACTGCATATTCCCGATCTGGCCTGGCTGCAATCAATCCCGATGATCGGCGATAAGGTCTATCACAGTTATCACACCCTGGTGAACGCCGGAGGCAGTGCGCTGATGGCAAAGGTGCAGCCTTACTTCGGCCAGACCGCCACCTGGTTCGTGGCACAGGCCGCGCATATTGGCCGCCTGCTATTGCATTGCACATTGATGCTACTGTTTAGCGTGTTGCTGTATGCACGCGGCGAGCAAGTGGCTCTGGGCATTCGCCACTTTGCAACGCGTCTGGGGGCCGAAAGAGGCGACGCTGCCGTGGTGCTGGGTGGTCAGGCGATCCGTGCGGTGGCGCTGGGCGTGGTGGTGACGGCGCTGGTGCAGTCGGTACTGGGTGGTATTGGCCTGGCGGTGACCGGCATACCTGCCGCTACCCTGCTGACGGTGCTGATCTTTATCTGCTGCGTGGCGCAGTTGGGGCCGTTACTGGTGCTGGTACCGGCAATCATCTGGTTGTACTGGAGTGGCGATACCACCTGGGGCACCGTGCTGTTGGTATGGAGCTGCGTGGTCGCTACGCTGGATAACGTGCTGCGGCCAGTGCTGATCCGCATGGGCGCCGACCTGCCGATGATCCTGATCCTTTCCGGCGTTATCGGCGGCTTACTGGCTTTCGGCATGATTGGCCTGTTTATCGGTCCAGTGGTGTTGGCGGTATCTTACCGTTTACTCACTGCCTGGATGAATGAAGCGCCAGAACCGACTGTCGACCTGGAAGACGTTGCCAAAGACCTGGAACAGATGTAATCCCGTTTCTGCCCGGGTCACCGGGCAGAAATCCTCTTTCCCCCTCGCTGGCTTCCAGAATACATCATCCGCAATAATAAAATTCACCGCCGTTTTCTGATCTAATGACCATTATTTAAACATACAGAATAAATGCATCTTTTTAGTGCCAAGATAAAAAAGATCCGCCACCAAAAATAAATTCTAATACACAGGTTGATTAAGACGATTCTTAATGACTAATGACGCTTAAATATCTAGTATTATTGCCATCTATTGCTTCAAATACCTGATTTAAAGCAAGATTTCCAAACAATGTAATGCCATACATGTGAATTGCTGTGTGTAGTCTTTGCCCGTCTTTTATGATGGGCTTTTTTTTATTCTTTTTTTGACCGCCTTTATTCACTGCGCCTTTTTATTTACATTCAGAAATAATAAAGCCGTAACCTGAGTTACGGCTTTAGCCTTGAACATTATTCCCTATTGCGAAAATTATGTTCTCTTCGACAAATTAACCCAGGTTTGCACCACGGTATCCGGGTTGAGCGACAGACTGTCGATACCCTGATCCATCAACCATTCGGCAAAGTCTTCATGGTCGGACGGGCCCTGGCCGCAAATACCGACGTATTTGCCCTGACGCTTGGCCGCCTGAATCGCCATCGACAGCAGAATTTTCACCGCTTCGTTACGCTCGTCAAACAGCTCAGACACCACGCCCGAGTCACGATCCAGCCCCAGGGTTAACTGAGTCATGTCGTTGGAGCCAATGGAGAAGCCATCAAAGTGCTGCAGGAACTGATCTGCCAACAGCGCATTTGATGGGATCTCGCACATCATGATCACTTTCAGGCCGTTCTCACCGCGCTTGAGACCCTGGCGTGCCAATTCGGCCACCACCGCCTCCGCCTGTTCCACCGTGCGAACAAACGGCACCATGATCTCAACGTTGGTCAGGCCCATTTCGTTACGCACGCGTTTTACCGCCTCACATTCCATCGCGAAACAGTCACGGAAATTGTCGGACACGTAACGACCGGCACCGCGGAAGCCCAACATTGGGTTCTCTTCATGCGGCTCATACTTCTCGCCGCCGACCAGGTTGGCATACTCATTGGATTTGAAGTCGGACAGGCGCACGATCACTCGCTTCGGCCAGAACGCGGCGCCCAGCGTTGCGATCCCTTCCGTCAAACGGCCGACATAGAACTCGACCGGATGGTCGTAGCCCTGCATCAGCGTCCTGATTTCCGCTTGCAGCTCCGGAGTCTGCTGATCAAACTCCAGCAACGCCTTCGGATGCACGCCAATCATACGGTTGATGATAAATTCCAAACGGGCCAGGCCCACACCTTCATTCGGCAAACGCGCGAAGTCAAAGGCACGGTCAGGGTTGCCGACGTTCATCATGATCTTCAGCGGCAGATCCGGCAGTTCGGTCACTTCGGAACTCTGCACGTTAAAATCGAGGATATCGCTGTAGACGAAGCCGGTATCACCTTCTGCACAAGAAACGGTGACCTGTTGACCTTCTTTCAGCAAATCGGTCGCGTTACCACAGCCAACCACCGCCGGAATGCCCAGTTCACGCGCGATGATCGCCGCATGGCAGGTACGGCCGCCACGGTTGGTGACGATGGCGGCGGCTTTCTTCATGATCGGTTCCCAGTCCGGATCGGTCATGTCAGTTACCAGCACGTCGCCTGGCTCAATACGATCCATCTCGCTGATGTTATGGATGACCTTCACCGGACCTGCGCCAATGCGGTGGCCGATAGCACGCCCTTCCACCAGCACCGGGCTGGTCGCGTTAAGCTGATAACGCTCCATCGTTTGCTCGTTAGAGCGTACGGTTTCCGGACGGGCCTGCACGATCAGCAATTTGCCAGTATGGCCGTCTTTAGCCCACTCGATGTCCATCGGGCGGCCGTAGTGTTTTTCGATCAGGAGTGCCTGATGGGCCAGCCCCTGAACTTCTTCGTCGGTCAGAGAGAAACGATTGCGTTGCTGCTCTGGAACGTCTTCAATTTGGACCTGCTTGCCGTGATCCTGCGATGGCGCATACACCATACGGATTTTCTTCGAGCCGAGATTACGGCGCACGATAGCCGGGTTGCCTCTCAGCAGCGTCGGTTTGTGCACATAGAACTCGTCCGGGTTGACGGCGCCCTGCACCACCATTTCGCCCAGACCGAAGGCGGAGGTGATAAACACCACCTGATCAAAACCGGATTCGGTATCGATGGTGAACATGACGCCGGAAGACGCCAGGTCAGAACGCACCATGCGCTGTACGCCGGCCGACAAGGCCACGCCGCGATGGTCATAGCCCTGATGTACCCGGTAGGAAATGGCGCGGTCGTTAAACAGGGAGGCATAAACATGCTTAATCGCCACCATCACGGCGTTGATACCCTGCACGTTGAGGAAGGTTTCCTGCTGGCCGGCAAAGGAGGCATCCGGCATGTCTTCTGCTGTGGCGGAGGAACGCACGGCAAATGACGCTTCCGGCTCGCCGTCGGCCAGTTGCTGGTAAGCCAGGTTAATTTCACGCTCGAATTCCGCATGGAATGGCGTGTCGATAATCCATTGACGGATTTGTGCGCCCGCCTTGGTCAATTGAGCAATATCGTCAACGTCAGTTTGATCCAGTAACTGATAGATGCGCTGGTTAACACCGCTTTGCTCGAGGAAATCGTTAAACGCCTGCGCGGTGGTGGCAAAACCGTTTGGCACGGCCACGCCCAAATCGGAAAGATTGGTGATCATTTCACCGAGGGAGGCATTTTTGCCGCCGACACGGTCAACGTCGTGCATGCCGAGCTGGTTGTACCAAAGCACATTACGCAAGTCTGGGCCATTGTTGGACATCGAGACAATCCTTATTGCTATCAGTAGGGTATAGACGGATTTAATTCGCTTGCTTTCTCAGCGCCGCTAAAACGGTGCCGAGTCAGACTAGCACAATGATCCATAGGAAATGGAAAGGTGAATCGATCAACCCGGTGAAGAAAGTGGATTTTAGGAAAACTTCCTGAAACGCAAAACCGGCCTGGAATCGTTCCCTGTCGCACTAATAGCTTAAATCTCAACAAATTAAGTATTTTTTAAACTTCAGTTTTAAAACCCCTGTTATTTACGCAGTCTTTGATGAAAATAGCGCCATCCAGACCAATAATTCCTCATTGGAAATAAACCTCCTTTTTTCATAAAATTTAAAATAGTGTTTTAGCCCCGTATTTTTATCGCCATCGTTTATTCCCCGACCGACCTTTTTATTCGTCGACTCTGCCCACACTATCACAATTTTTTTGCCTGCCTCTTTACCGTTGGATCCTCTGCAGCCCATGATAAAGACTAATAGACGTGATAGTGACGTCACTATTTCAGGTAAGGAGCCCAAGGTGGAAAGAAGCGTTTTTTATATTTCGGACGGTACGGCGATCACCGCGGAGGTTTTGGGCCACGCGGTGTTGTCGCAATTTCCGGTGAAGGCCACCACCTTTACGCTGCCCTTTGTGGAAACCGAAGCCCGGGCCCGTGGGGTTTGCCAGCAGATTAATGATATCTATCGTGATACCGGCGTGCGGCCGTTAGTGTTTTACTCGATCATTTCGCCGGAAGTACGCAAGGTCATTACCCAGAGCGAAGGTTTCTGCCAGGACATCGTGCAGGCGCTGGTTGGCCCGTTACAGGGGGAACTGGAAGTAGAACCTACCCCGGTGCCGAACCGCACCCACGGGTTGACCGCCAGCAATCTCGGTAAATATGACGCCCGTATCGCGGCTATTGACTACACGTTAGCCCATGATGACGGCATTTCATTGCGTAACCTCGATCAAGCACAGGTGATTTTACTCGGCGTTTCGCGCTGCGGCAAAACACCCACCAGCCTGTATCTGGCGATGCAGTTCGGTATCCGTGCGGCCAACTATCCGTTTACCGCCGACGATATGGACAACTTGCACCTCCCCACCGCGCTGAAGCCGTTTCAGCACAAGCTTTTCGGCCTGACGATCGATCCGGAGCGGTTAGCCGCCATCCGTGAAGAACGGCGCGAAAACAGCCGTTATGCTTCCATTCGCCAGTGCCGGATGGAGCTTGCAGAAGTCGAAGCGCTGTTCCGTAAAAACCAGATCCGTTATCTGAACACCACCAATTATTCGGTGGAAGAGATCTCGACCAAAATCCTGGATATTCTGGGAATGAGTCGCCGGATGTTCTGATCCTGACAAGATGGTGGGGAAGCCCCTGCCATCTGTTGATTAATTCCCCACAGGCCATGTTTTTTGTGCTTTTTTTAGCGGTTCTGATCAACAGAACACAGTTTCTCCGGTTGAATTCATCGGTTTTTACGTTATTGTGATCGCCATCACTTCCCGGCACTCCTGCCGCAGAGAAGAAAAGTCTTTAGAGAAAATCATGCACAAAACAGATGAACTGCGGACCGCGCGCATCGATAGCCTCGTCACACCGCAAGAGCTGGCGGAGAAGTTGCCAATCTCGGCGGAAATCGCGGACAGTGTAACGGCCTCGCGGCAGCGAATTGAAAAAATCCTGACCGGTGAAGACCGTCGCCTGTTGGTGGTTATCGGCCCTTGCTCTATTCACGATCTTGACGCCGCCATCGATTATGCCGGCCGATTGAATGCGTTGCGCATCCGTTACCAGGACCGCCTCGAAATCGTGATGCGCACCTATTTTGAAAAACCGCGCACCGTGGTGGGCTGGAAAGGCCTGATCTCCGATCCGTCACTGGATGGCACCTTCCAGGTCAATCGCGGGATCGAGATGGCGCGCAGACTGCTGCTGGAAGTTAACCAGCTCGGCCTGCCCACCGCCACCGAGTTCCTGGACATGGTGGTTGGCCAATACATTGCTGATTTGATCAGTTGGGGCGCGATTGGCGCACGGACCACCGAAAGCCAGATCCACCGTGAAATGGCCTCGGCACTGTCCTGCCCGGTAGGCTTTAAAAACGGCACTGACGGCAATACCCGTATCGCGATTGACGCTATTCGTGCAGCCCGCGCCGGGCATATGTTCCTGTCGCCGGACAAGCATGGCCAGATGACTATCTATCAGACCAGCGGCAATCCTTATGGCCATATCATCATGCGTGGTGGCAAAACACCGAACTACCATGCTACCGATGTGGTCGCCGCCTGCGACAGCCTGCGCGAATTCGATCTGCCCGAACAACTGGTGATCGATTTTAGCCACGGCAACTGCCAGAAATTGCATCGCCGCCAGTTGGAAGTGGCCGAAAACGTCTGCCAGCAGATCCGCGCCGGTTCTGTCGCCGTCGCCGGCGTAATGGCAGAAAGCTTCCTGGTGGAAGGCACCCAGAAAATCGTTGCCGGTCAACCGCTGACCTATGGCCAATCGATCACCGACCCTTGCCTGAGCTGGTCCGACAGCGAACAGCTGCTGGCCATGCTGGCCGATGCGGTAGACACCCGTTTCTGATCCCATCGCCGGGGCCCCGCCCCGGCTTTTCCGCCCACCACTCACTCATCTATACTGGTAGCAATTCTCTCAGTTCCCCATGGAAAGGATATGGAGTTCCAGCATGATCCACTCACTGTTATCCATCCCCTGTGTCACCCTGCAAGGGGAGCACAAAACCCTGGGCGACTTCCCTGCCCGGGCTTATCTGGTGGTCAACACCGCCAGCAAATGCGGATTTACTCCTCAATACCACGGGCTGGAAAACCTGTGGCAGTTCTACCGCGAACGAGGCCTGATGGTACTGGGCTTTCCCTGCAATCAGTTCGGCGCACAGGAACCCGGCGATCCGTTGGAGATTGCCAACTTTTGCACGCTGAACTATGGCGTCAGCTTCCCGCTGTTCAGCAAAGTTGAAGTTAATGGCCCAGGCGCACATCCGTTGTTCAACGAATTAAAACGCCTGGCACCGGGCGTTCTGGGCACTCAACGCATTAAATGGAACTTCACCAAGTTCCTGCTGACCGCCGACGGCCAGCGGGTAAAACGCTACGCACCGATCACCAAACCCGAACGTCTGTTTGAGCGCATTGAAACCCTGCTGAAATAACCCTGAATTTTACGGGCTGAGCCATCTCAGCCCATCCCACATCCCCTTTCTGTAAAAAGCTTCCATTGGTAAGAAAATTTTCCTTGATGTAACCTTTCACTCACATGATAATGATTCTCGCTTTAATATTAATTACCATTTAATGGTCTGTTTCATAAACATATGACGATGGATAACCACCACCCCAACCTGCCTGCCCAGGCTGTTCACACCGCTGAAAGCGGCCTGACGACGCCGCCTTGCTACGACAGTGCACAACTGCTCGATGCCGATGGCGTGGCGATCATCATCCATCAGGGCCAGCGCTATCAGTTACGACAGACCAAAGCCGGGAAACTGATCCTGACCAAATAATTCCCATCCCTTAACGCCAGCCACCCCGATCCTTTTTGATCCAGGCAGCCAGCAAATCTATTGATATGTTTAAAACATACGGAGAGTTGCGACATGCCTCTGATCTATTCCACCCGGCTGCGTTTATCCGCATTGAGTCTGGCGATTGCCTGTACTCTGCCGACGGTGACTTTTGCACAGACCAGCGAAACCCCTGCTTCTTCTTCCACGACCCCGCAGGTAAAAAAGGACAACGCCAGCGACGAAACCCTGACCGTCGCCGCCACCGGCAACGCACGCAGCAGCTTTGAAGCACCGATGATGGTTACGGTGATCGAGGGTAATTCGCCTGAAAGCCAGACCGCCACCAGCGCCGCCGATATGCTACGCCGCGTACCGGGGCTTACCATCAATGGTACCGGCCGTAGCAACGGTCAGGATGTTTCTATGCGCGGCTACGGTAAAAATGGCGTATTGACGCTGGTCGATGGCATCCGCCAGGGCACAGACACCGGGCACATTGGTGCCACCTTCCTTGATCCGGCGTTGGTAAAACGCATTGAGGTGGTTAAAGGCCCCGCCGCCATGCTGTATGGCAGCGGGGCTTTGGGAGGGGTGATCGCCTATGAAACCGTGGATGCCGCCGATCTGCTGTTGCCGGGTCATGATACTGGCTACCGGGTCTACGGCACCGCCGGCAGCGGCGATCATAGCCTGGGTATGGGCGCCAGCGCCTATGGCAAGACAGACAATCTCGACGGCCTGTTGTCGTTCGGTACCCGTGACGTCGGCGATCTACGCCAGGGCAACGGCTTTGATGCCCCCAACGATGAAACCATCAGCAATGTGCTGGCCAAGGGAACCTGGAAAATCGATGATGCTCAGTCACTGAGCGGCGATCTGCGCTATTACAATAACAGCGCCCGTGAGCCAAAAAACCCGCAGGAACCCAATTTTTCCCGCAGCAATCCTATGACCCAACGCTCGACTATCCAGCGCGATGCGGCGTTGAGCTATAAGCTTAAACCGCTAAATCAGCAATGGCTGGACGCCGACGTTAAGGTGTATACCTCAGAAGTCAAAATTAACGCTCACGATGCCGGCTCCACGGATGAATTCCGTAAGCAAACCACCCACGGCGTCAAACTGGAAAACCGCACCCGCCTGTTTGCCGACAGTTTCGCTTCGCACCTGCTGACCTACGGTTCAGAAAGCTATCAACAAAAACAAGCGCCAGGCGGCGCCACTACCAGCTTCCCACAGGCTAAAATCGACTTCGCCTCGGGCTGGTTGCAGGATGAAATTACGTTGCGTGATATCCCCGTCACCCTTCTGGCAGGAACGCGTTACGACAATTACAAAGGCAGCAGCCAGGGCCATGATGATGTTAATGCGGATAAGTGGTCATCCCGCGGCGCACTGACCTATTCACCTACCGATTGGTTGATGTTGTTCGGTTCTTATTCCCAAGCTTTCCGCGCACCTACCATGGGCGAAATGTACAATGACTCCAGACACTTTCCCGGCAACTATTGGGTGCCCAACCCAAATCTGAGACCTGAAACCACCAGCACCGCGGAGTACGGTTTCGGCCTGCGCTTCGACGATTTACTGATGGCTGGCGATAACCTGCAGTTCAAAGCCAGCTACTTCGACACCGATGCCAAAGACTACATCAGCCTGTACGTCACCCGGACTCAGACTGCCTCGCAAAATATCTCACGCGCTAAAATCTGGGGTTGGGATACATCGCTGAGCTATCAAACCCCGTGGTTTAATTGGGATCTGGCCTACAACCGTACGCGCGGTAAAGATAAGTCACGCAGCGGTGAGTTGAACGGCAACAGCGGCGAATGGCTAAGCGACATCAACCCGGATACGGTTACCAGTTCGCTTGACGTCCCTTTGGGTGAAAGCGGCCTGTCGACCGGTTGGGTAACGACCTTCGCCGAAAGATCCACCCACGTGGCAACCGGCACGGCGGAGCAAAGCGGCTATGGCGTCAACGATTTCTACCTGAGCTATAAAGGCCGCGATCGCCTGCAGGGCGTGACCACCACGGTGGTGCTGGGCAATGCCTTTGATAAAGAATACTACTCGCCACAAGGCATTCCGCAGGACGGGCGCAATGCCAAACTGCTGGTCAGCTATCAGTGGTAACCTTTTGAATCCGGCGGGCATGAAGATTGCCCGCCGCCTGACTCTCACACAGGAGAACCCGCAATGAGCAATACCCTATATGCACGCTACCAGCAGGCAAAAATTGATAATCCAGGCAAATATGCGCGTGACCTGGCTGAAATTCTTGGCGTCAGTGAAGCAGAACTGACCCACGCCCGCGTCGGTCAGGACACCTGTCGTCTGCAGGCCGATGCCCGTACCTTGCTGAGCGAACTCGAGCAGGTTGGCGTCACCAAATCCATTACCCGCAACAGCTACGCGGTGCACGAGCAAATGGGCCGTTATCGCAACCAGCACCTGAACGGCCACGCCGGGCTGATCCTCAATCCGCGCGAGCTGGATCTGCGCCTGTTCCTCAACCAGTGGGCCAGCGCTTTCGCCCTGAGCGAAACCAACAAGCGCGGCGTACGACACAGCATTCAGTTCTTCGATCATCAGGGCGACGCACTGCATAAGGTTTACACCACCGATGAAACCGATCTCCCTGCCTGGATGGCACTGGTTGAACGCCACCTGAATGCGGAAAACCCGAAGCTGGAACTGCAACCGGCAGACGCCACGGTCGGTAACACCTCACCAGATGCCGACAAAATTGATCGGGAATGGCGCGAAATGACCGACGTTCACCAGTTCTTCCAGTTGTTGAGCCGCAACAAACTGACCCGCCAGCAAGCCTTCAGCGCCGTCGGTAACGATTTGGCCTATCGGGTTGATAACGGTGCCCTGAGCCAATTGCTTAACGCCGCGATGGGCCTGCAGAACGAAATCATGATTTTTGTCGGCAACCGCGGCTGCGTGCAGATCTTCACCGGTCAGATTGAACGCCTGATGCCGCAGGAAGGCTGGATTAACGTGTTTAATCGCCACTTCACCCTGCACCTGATCGAAGATGCGATCGCCGAAAGCTGGATCACCCGCAAGCCCACTAAAGACGGCTTCGTCACCAGTCTGGAACTGTTTGCCGCCGACGGTACCCAGATTGCTCAACTTTACGGCCAGCGTACCGAAGGCCAGCCGGAGCAAACTCAGTGGCGTGAGCAGGTTGCCGCGCTTGAACCCAAGGACATTGCCGCATGAAATCTTCATTGACCTGTCGTCTGGCGCTGTGCATTACGCTAGCGTTGCCGTTCACCGCTGTGGCGGCAGAACGTATTGTCTCGATAGGCGGTGACGTCACCGAAATTGCCTTCGCCCTGGGCGCGGGCGATGAAGTGATAGCGCGAGACAGCACCAGCCTGCAGCCGGAAGCGGTTAAAAAACTGCCGGATGTCGGTTACATGCGCCAGCTCAATGCCGAAGGTATTTTGGCGCTGAAACCCTCGCTGGTACTGACCACCGAATTGGCCGAACCTGCGTTGGTGCTCAAACAGCTGGAAGAAAGTGGCGTTAAAGTCGTGCGCATTCCCGGCGATACCACCTTGCAAAGCGTGCCGGAAAAAATCGCTGTGATCGCCAGTGCGCTTCAGCGCACCGATCAGGGCAAGCAGCTGAGCACCCGTTACCAGCAGCAATTGGCGGCAGTGAAAACCGATGCGTTGCCGGTCAGGGTGTTGTTCGTCATGAGCCACGGCGGTATTACGCCAATGGCCGCCGGGCAACACACTGCCGCCGACGCGGTCATCACCGCTGCGGGTCTGAAGAATGCCATGCAGGGATTCAGTCGCTATCGGCCGCTGTCACAGGAAGGCGTGATCGCCAGCGCACCGGATTTGCTGCTGGTCACCACTGACGGCATAAAAACGCTCGGCGGCGAACAACAGCTGTGGAAATTGCCGGGCATGGCTCTCACCCCGGCAGGTAAACAACATCGCATATTGGTAGTTGACGATATGGCGCTGCTGGGCTTTGGGCTGGAAACTCCCGCCGCTCTGGCCAAGCTGCGTCATGCGGCGGAGCAAAAGTAATGCGCTGTCGTACCTCTCCCCGTCTGGCGATGACCAGCCTGCTGGTACTGTTGGCAGTGTTGGCTTTGGGCGCTGCCAATATGGGCGCGCTGACGCTGTCATTCCGCACCCTGTGGCAACAGCCTTTCAGCGACACGTCCTGGCATATCTGGCTGAATATCCGTTTGCCACGCGTACTGCTGGCGGTAGTGATAGGCTGCGCGCTGGCGGTATCCGGTGCCGTAATGCAGGGGTTGTTCCGTAACCCCTTGGCCGATCCCAGCCTGTTGGGTATCAGTAGCGGCGGCGCGCTGTTTGTTGCGCTGATTATCGTTATGCCGCTGGCCCTGCCGCCGGTAATTGCCCTGTATGGTCACATGCTGGCGGCATTTCTCGGCAGCATGCTGGTATCGCTGTTGATTTACGGCATCAGCCGCAGCGGCCACGGCAGCCTGTCGCGCCTGCTGCTGGCAGGTATCGCCATCAACGCCCTGTGTATGGCGGCAATTGGCGTGTTGTCTTACCTCAGTAGCGACCAGCAACTGCGCCAGTTTTCACTGTGGATGATGGGCAGCCTGAGCCAGTCGCAATGGCCAACGTTGGCCGTTTCCGCCTCGCTGATCCTGCCAACCACCCTGCTAACGCTCTTGCAGGCGCGCCGCCTGAATCTGCTGCAACTGGGAGATGAAGAGGCTCATTACCTCGGTGTGAATGTTCAGCGTGCCAAGCTACAGCTGCTGCTGTTAAGCGCATTGCTGATAGGTGCAGCGGTAGCGATGAGTGGCGTGATCGGCTTTATCGGCCTGGTGGTGCCGCATTTGGTGCGCATGCGCCTCGGTGGCGACCACCGTTGGCTGCTGCCCTGTTCTGCACTGGGGGGAGCCAGCCTGCTGTTGGTCAGCGATACGCTGGCGCGCACGCTGGTGGCTCCGGCAGAAATGCCGGTCGGTTTAATGACCAGCCTGATCGGCGGGCCTTATTTCTTATGGCTGGTCATGCGCCAGCGGGAGCGCGTGGGTGGATAACACAGCAAGCCTGACGGCGCAGCAGCTACGTTACAGTCTGGGTTCGCGGCGGCTGATCAACGATGTCTCGCTCAGCATCAATAGCGGCGAGATGGTGGCGATTATTGGGCCGAACGGCGCCGGTAAGTCAACGTTACTGCGCCTGTTAACCGGTTATCTGACCCCAGGCTGTGGCGAATGCCAGTTGCTCGGTCGACCGCTGGAACAGTGGCAACCGCAGCAGTTGGCTAAAGTGCGCGCGGTCATGCGTCAACATAGCGATCTGGCCTTCCCCTTTACTGTAGAAGAAGTGGTCAGTATGGGCCGCGCACCCCACGGCAAACGCGACGCGCGACGGGCGGTACAACAGGTGATGGCGCAAACCGACTGTCTCGAATTGGCCCAGCGCGATTATCGCCAGCTCTCCGGCGGCGAACAGCAACGAGTGCAACTCGCCCGCGTGCTGGCGCAGCTTTGGCAACCGCAGCCAACGCCGGCCTGGCTGTTTCTGGACGAACCGACCTCGGCACTGGATCTCTACCACCAGCAACATACGCTCAGGCTGCTGCGTACCCTGACGCGGCAACAACCGATTGCGGCATGCTGTGTATTGCACGATCTCAATCTCGCGGCATTGTATGCGGATCGCATTTTATTGATGCATCAGGGGCAATTGGTCGCGACCGGCACGCCGCAGGAAGTGTTGCAGGCAGATATTCTCACCCGTTGGTATCAGGCGGATCTGGGTGTGGTTCATCACCCGGAAGTGGCGCTGCCACAGGTGTATTTGCGTCAGTAGTTTTTTTACCGGGCGCGCTGTTGCCGCGCCCGTCATCTTTCTTCATCAATCAGCTAGAGCAAGAAATCTCCAGATGTTTGCCCCAATCCGGCGGCAACGCGGCGAGATCGTCATACTCTGGGTTATCCGCAAACGGTGCCAGTAAAGCCTGATGCAGCCGCGCCAGCTTACTGACATCATCCTGTTCAGCACTTTCAATCGCCTGTTGCGCCAAATAGTTGCGCAGGATTAGCTTCGGATTCACCGCCTTCATTGCCTGCTGGCGCTGCGCGTCACTCACCTGTTCCTGCTGCAAACGCTGGCGGTATTGCTGATACCAGCCATCGAATGCGGCGCGATCGATAAATTCATCTCGCAGTGGCGACTGCGCCTGCTGCTGCTCCGTCTGGCTTAGCAAGCGGAATGTCCGGCTATAGTCCCGCCCCTCTTGCGCCATCAGACTCAGTAATCCGGTCAGCAAATCGTTATCCTGCTGCGACTGGGTGAAGAAGCCGAGCTTGGCCCTCATCTGTTCCCCATAGGCACGCATCAGGGCTGGTTCATAGGCCGCCAGCGCATTTTGCAGCTGCTCGGTGCTCATCAGCCCGGACAGGGTTTGCGCCAGGCGGTGAAGGTTCCACAGCGCCACCGCCGGCTGGTTATCATAGGCATAACGCCCCTGATGATCGGAATGGTTACAGATATAGTCGGGCTTATAATCGTCAAGGAAGCCGTACGGCCCATAATCGATGGTGATGCCCAGAATCGACATGTTATCGGTGTTCATCACGCCGTGAGCAAAACCGACAGTCTGCCAATGGGCGATGAGCCGGGCGGTGCGTTCGACCACATCGGTAAACCACAGCAGATAGCCATCGCTCTGATCTTTAAACTGCGGCCAGTGGCGGGCAATCACAAAATCAGCCAACTGCTGCACCTGCTCCGGCTGCTTACGGTAATAAAAATGTTCGAAATGACCGAAGCGCACGTGGCTTTCCGCTATGCGTAACAGCATCGCCCCACGCTCGGCCTGTTCGCGATAGACGGGCTGCTCGCTAGTCACTATGGTCAATGCACGCGTGGTTGGAATGCCCAGATGATGCAATGCCTCGGATGCCAGGAACTCACGGATCACCGAGCGCAGCACAGCACGGCCATCGCCCATACGTGAATACGGCGTCATACCGGCCCCTTTCAGATGCCAGTCCATGCTGCGGCCATCCGCCAGCCGTTGTTCACCCAGCAGAATGCCGCGGCCATCACCCAACTGCCCGGCCCAGATGCCGAACTGATGGCCGCTGTACACCTGTGCCAGCGGTCGCATACCCGGCAGCAGCGTTTCTCCCGCCCAAATCGGGGTTTTATCCTGGGTAAACCAACTCTCGTCCAGTCCCAACTCACGCGCCAGTGGCTCGCTGTGATACAGCAGGCGAGTGCCCTTTAACGGCGTGGGGTTCAATTCGGTATAAAAACCGGCTAATTGTTGTTGGTAAGCATTTTCAAACTGCGGCATAGGCCCTCCGTTCCACCTAGTGTAGAGCCTGAACGAAGGGATTAACACGGAAGAAATGCAGGGAGAACGCATCTGCCTGATACCAGGACAGATGCGAGTGGATTGGCTTTTATGTATGCCGATACGGCTTAAAAAACTTTTTGCGCTGATGAATAAAATACTTTATCAGCGAGAGATTGATAATGAATAACAGTACCGGGATAGCAACCACCTCATCCCGTCCATTATTGGAACCATTGTGTGTGTGCAGTACTCTCAATTATTGTTTTTGAACTCATCGGGTGTTACCCGTAACGCCGCCAAATTATCCACACCAACGCTGGGCCATAAAAAACCTTGCAGGCCAAAAATGCCGGCGTGTCTGAGCTTATTAAAATATTCCTTCCTCTCAATTCCCTCTACGATGACTCCCTTGCACAGCAGATTGATATTCTTTAATAGCGAGTCAATCACCACGTCATAACCCTGGTGGGTAAACAACTGCCAGTAAAAACGCTTATCGATTTTCACGTAGTCGAATAGACCATCATACAATGCGGTTAGCGTTGCCTGACCAGAACCAAAGTCGTCCAACCACAGTGAGAATTTCTCACTAAGCCGACGAATTTTTTCATTGTTTTTCCCCGCCGAAAGATTCGGAAAACCCTCGCTGATTTCAAAGGCGATAAATGACCATTGTCTGATCCGTTCGCACAATTGACCGTCAGCAAGAATCAAATCGGCCAGGGTTTCTTCGACATTAAGCGTCAACAATACCTCATTTTCAAAAAACCAGGCGGCATTCTGCTCCGCCAAACTCAATTGTTCATTAAATAACTCAATCCTTTGATCGGTGGACAATAAATTAATCCCAATGTCAGCCGGCATCGCCAAATCACCGTCCAGACTATCAAAGCGGCTCAGGATTTCCACCGCCAACAGCCTGCCCTCCATTGAGTAAACAGGTTGAAAAACATAGCTACTAATAAAGTCAGCTTCGAGTTGGATTTTCATTTCAATGCCATAGGCTGAATGGCGAAGCTCTCATCGTATATCAATATATTTTATCGATCAATCCCTCTGAGATTAATCGGAAATATCAATGCAGTCAGTCATGATTTATCATTTAATTGATAGATTAAAGCTATATTGGGCGAACGCAACGCGGATATAAAATCAATTTTTCTTAAGGCTACAACCGTCGCCCACGGCATGAATTTGAGAAATATTTAGCTTATGGGATAGGGTAATTCTGAAAATTTGACTTATCGACATTGTTTTAATTAAAGAAATTCCTACTCTACTTTAAATATCAAACCCGTATCTCTGGCCTATGTACAACGCAGTGAGCTTAACTGATTAAGTTTAATAACGCATCAATTCCTGGCGTTATTCCTTGCATTGAATCGGCAAAAAAATGCCCACCTTGATTTTCGGGTAAATATGCTATCTTAATGTTTTTGCTGCATTTTTTTTGAAAAAAGGATTGCGACATGGAAGAGAGGCAAACTTGTGACATAAAAAAGGGATGAGTTGCCTCATCCCGGAGCATTCAGGATCCGCACGTTATTTGATCGTTTCAAGCAACCATTGACGCAGTTCGGTTAATTCTGCGGCCTGTTCTGGGTACTGCACAATCAAAGCATCGCAACAATCAGCCAACGCCTCACTGCGATAGGTGCAGCCCACCAGCATCTCGGCCAACCGTTGCAACGGTGCCGGGTTGAGGCTGTCGGTAAAAATCTGCGCCCGGCAAATGGCGCCTTTTTCCACGTCAAAGAAGATATCTACCCCACCCCAGAAAAACCGCTCATTGAGCAGGTGACTGAACGCAGGCGCCTTGCCGAAATTCCATTCCCAGCTGCTTTGTTTGGCAAACTGAGCGGCAAAATCCGGCAAGTCGGGGTAAACATCGGGAGAAATGATTTCTGCTTTCGCAGTCTCACCACAATAGTCAAAGAACGCCTGAGTTATAGCCTCGCATACCTGCTGGTGGCTGATATCGGCCTTAAACTCCGCCAGATTGGCAACGCGAGAACGTACCGAGGTGATGCCCTTGGCCTGCAGCTTTTTAGGGTCCGGATTAAGGTAATCGGCCAGGCGATTGAGATCCGCGTTCAGCAACAGGGTGCCATGGTGGAACCCGCGATCCTGAGTTTCCCGGTAGGCCGAGCCGGAGATTTTACGCACGCCCTCTGCGGTCTCAATCACCAGATCATTGCGTCCCGATGCGCTGGCCGTAATGCCCAACTGAGCCAGAGCCTGCAGAATAATGCCGGTAGAGACGGTTTTATCGTAACCGGGTTTTCCCGCCATAAAGGTAAAACAGCTATTGCCCAAATCGTGGAATACCGCACCACCGCCGCTGCTGCGGCGTGCCAGACGAATACCGTCCTGCTCCATGCGGCGGGTGTTGCACTCTTTCCAGGGGTTTTGTGACTGACCAATGACCACGGTTTCGGCATTGCGCCACAAGAACAGAATTTTCTGCGTCGTCATTTCACGGAAGATGCACTCTTCCACGGCCAGATTGAACCAGGGATCGTAGGAATCGGAAATCAGCAGGCGTAAGTTACTCATGGCAGTCACCGTTAAGGATATGATACCGCCATGATACACCAAATCAAGAGGTTAGAACTAAATGCGCCGCGCCTGCCAGTAAACCTTCTTCCAGTATACGTTGTTCAGCGAGGAACGTATCACGCCGCGGCTGGTCGAGGCATGGATAAACTGATCGTTGGTGTCATAAATACCAACGTGCAAACCATTCTCACCACCACCGGTTTTGAAAAACACCAGATCACCTGGCATCAGCTCATCGCGCGAGACTTTGGTTCCCAGCGAGGTTTGCTCTTCAGTAGAGCGTGGTAATTGCATATCGAAACGATCGCTGAAGGTGCGATAAACAAACCCAGAGCAGTCGACGCCACCGCGGTCTAACCCGCCATAGCGATAAGGAGCGCCGTACCATTGACGCAGCTGTTCGTTTAACTGAGCGACAACCACAATCGAATCGGCCAATTTACCGCTCGGCGGCGGTGCATGGCTGCTACAACCGGCAAGAATTAAACTGGCTAATAAAAACCAAATACGCATCCGCATAATATCCCTTCATTGAACAGATTGCCGCTTCATGCCCCCGCAAAGCCTACCGCCTGCGAGGCAAAGCCGACACTAGCTAAGGAAAGCGCTATTTGGGGCTAATTTATCCCCCAGTGGGGGAAAAAGGCAAGCCTGGTGAAGGAGATAATCGAATTGACACCGCTTTTGCTCTACTGGGGCGTTTTTACCTTGGTCTGACTGTTAATCAGCCACACGCCAAAAAGGATAAACAGCGTGCCCAAGGTTTTCATCAGCGTGGCGGACTCATTAAACCAGGGCAGAAGCACCGCTGCCAGATAGACCAGCGCGTAGCTTACACTCAACAGAGGATAAGCACGGTTAAGTGGCAAATGGTGCAACGCGAAGAACCAGCACAGCATTGATAGTGCATAGCCGAAAATGCCGCCGCTGACCGTCAGTAACGGCAACCAGTACTGAATAAACAGGTTCAGTGTGACGTCGGCAAATGACATCAGTGGGATCTGGGCCATGCCCCACTTCATCAGCAACTGTGCCAGCGTGACTAGCAGCACGCTGGCCGCGCCCCAGGCATAGCCTCTCATGGATTGATACTCATCAGCAGGATCCCCAGCATGATTGAAGCCACTCCGTACCAATGGCGTGCGGTAGTGGGCTCATTAAACAGCCAGCGGGCGGCCAGCGTTACCAGTACAAAATTCAGGCTGAGCGCCGGATAGGCCAGGCTAAGCGGCAAACGTTGCAATACGTTAAGCCACACCGCCATGCCCAGCCCCAGCAACAAAACGGCCAGCGCCAACCAGCGCAGCGTTACCCCCCGTCTGACGTCGGGGGGTAACTGCCAGCTCAGAGCGGCCTGTTTCTGGCACAGCTGCCCACCACAGGTGAGCAGACTGACCACGACCACCAACAAATAGCCGACTATCATGGCTGCTGTTGGTACCAGAACAACGCCAGGCGGTTCATCACCTCGACCTTATCTGGCTTAGGCAGGTTTTGCTGATCAACGCTTTCTCCACGCGATAACTGCAACACCAGTGAGACATCCCCCTGCTTGCGCGCCTGCGCCAACCACTGCGGGAAATCACTGTCGCTGATGAAATGACTGCGCGCATCCGGATATTCCAAACCATAAGAAACCTCTCCCTTCTGGTTAAACATCAATACATCGCTGCGCTTCAACTCCCAGGCCAAACCTGCCGCCACGCCAACGCTGTCGGTCAGCACGTAGCGGCTATGGCCTAATTCAGCCATATTCACCCGGATAAAGTTTTGCGGCAGCTTGGAGTCGGTCACCTGTTGCGGAATGGCGTAACCAATCAACAGGCACAGCAGTAATGGACAAGCCGCTGCCCAGCTCCAACGTTGCGCATTGTTACGCACCGATACTACGGCAAACAATAACCAACCGGCAAAGGCGATAATGCCGATAACAATCTTCGGCCACTCCTGTGCGGTAAACAAATGCACTTTGGGTAACAGTCCGGAGCCCAGAACCACCAGCGCCAAGATGCCAATTAAGCCAAACAATCCGTTTAATACGGCGTTAACCTTGAATACCTTGCTGCGCAATGCCGCCACGCAATCTTCGGCATAGGCCGCCATCAGCAATGCCAGGGGGGCCATGCACGGCAGAATATAGGTCGGCAGCTTGCCCTTGGCGATGCTGAAGAAGATCAACGGCATCATGACCCAGCTAAGCAGGAAGAACAGTTCCGGGCGCAGAACGCGTTCCCGCCAGCCTTTGAGCAAGGATCCCGGCAGCAGCGCCAACCAGGGCAACACCGCCGCCATCAAAATCGGGATGTAATACCAGAACGGGGCTTTATGTTGCGCGTTGTCCTCGGCGAAACGTTGAATATGCTCCACCCAGAAGAAGTAGTTCCAGAAATCCGGCTCACGCTGTGCGATGGCCAGTGCCCAAGGCAAGCTCAACAGTACTGCCACCACGATAGCCACTGGGCCATAGATCAGCAGATCTTTAATTCGCCGTTGTTGAATGACAATCGGGATCACCGCGATCACCGGCACCGCCAGTGCCAGGAAGCCCTTGGTCATAAAGCCCATACCGCAGGCCAGCCCCAACAGCACGTAGGTGCCCAGCTTGCCTTTGGCCGTGGTCGCTTTCAGCGTCAGATAATAACTGACCATCGCGGCGGCCAGCCACAAGGAAATCATTGGGTCTAACACGCTGTAGGTGCCGATACTGAACACCAGAACCATCGACAGGAAAATCAACGTCGCCAGGCTGGCGCGGCGCGCATTGCGCCACATCAACATCGCCAGTGCAAATACCAGCAACGCCGTTATACCGGTACTGAATACCGAACCGAAACGTACCGCAAAGTTGGTATCGCCAAACAACCATTGGCTGATGTTATTGAACCAGTAGCCGGCCACCGGCTTTTCAAAATAACGCAGACCAAGCAAATTTGGCACTACCCAGTCGCCGCGTTGCAGCATTTCGCGGCTAATCTCGGCGTAGCGGGTTTCATCCGGTTGCCATAGCAGGCGACCGTTGAGCGGAATCAGGTAAACCAAAGAAAAAAAAATGGCCAACAAAATGGCCCATGATCCTTTTAGCGCCTTCATGAATCGTCCTTCACATCGGTTTGACAACCCAGCCAACCTTCGCGGCCAGGGAAAGAAGCACGCTCGACGCGGCCCAATGGCAATGACGCCAAATCTTGAGGCAACAGTGCGCTTAACGGACAGAATTCTATGCCCTGCCGTTGCGCCCGCTGCAGTAACTGCTCAAACATTGCGGCCTGTGACATGCCCTCCACTTCGGTATGAATGGTATACACCGGCACACCACAATCGTTTTCAATCGCCAGCAGAATATAATCGTTGAAGTCGCTCATACTGACTTCACTGCCAATCACCTCATCAAAGGTGGGCAACGTGACCGGGATCTGTACGGTTCCCAACCGACCATCGCTTAACACCGGACGGAAAGGATGGGTGCCACGGCAATCGCTGTTGTAGTGAAAACCAAAGCGCTGCTTCACTTCCAGCACCCGCGTATCGGCACGCCAACCGGCAACCGCCGAACATTTGACAGGCTGACCGGTACTGTTGGCCAACGCATCTACACCGAGCTGAACCTGCTGCATCAGTTGCGCTTCTGACCATCGGCCAACTTTGGCCTGCCAACCCTGGTGATCCCAGGCGTGCAGCCCCACTTCATGCCCAGCCTGGGCAGTCAGTTTCATCAACGGCCCCAGGGCACGGGCAATATTACGCCCCGGCCAGGCCGTGCCTGCCAGCAAAATATCCCAGCCGTACAGTGATGCGGCATTGGAGCGCAGCATTTTCCACAGGAATTTCGGACGTAAAAGGCGCCACAAATGGCGCCCCATATTGTCCGGTCCAACGCTGAAGAAGAAACTGGCCTGAATATTGTACTTGTCGAACAGCTCCAGCAACTGCGGCACCCCTTCCCGGGTGCCGCTGAAGGTATCTACGTCAACTCGCAGACCGACTTTCTTCATGCACCATCACCTTCCTGAACGGTCGTACGCAGGAAGTAATCCAACGTATCAGCGACGGTTTGCTGCATGGCGATGGTTGGCTGCCAATCCAGCAAGCGGCGAGCATTCTTGATGCTCGGCGTGCGGTGCTCAACGTCCTGATAGCCTTTACCGTAATAGCTGCTGCTTTCAACATCCTTGAAGCCGGCAAACGGCGGGAAACGCTCGCGCAGCGGATGGTTATTGAAGCTTTCGAGCAGCATTTCTGCCAATTCGCGAATGCTGGCTTCGTTGGTCGGGTTACCGATGTTAACGATCTGGCCATCGCACAGGCCATCACGGTTTTCGATAATGCGGAACAGCGCTTCGATACCGTCATTGATGTCGGTGAAGCAACGTTTTTGCGCCCCGCCGTCCATCAATTTAATTGGCGAACCTTCCACCAGGTTGAGGATCAACTGGGTAATGGCACGGGAAGAACCGATACGTGCGGCATCCAGGTTATCCAGGCGTGGGCCCATCCAGTTAAACGGACGGAACAGCGTGAACTTCAAGCCTTCTTTGGCACCGTAGGCCCAGATCACTCGATCCAGCAACTGCTTGGATACCGAGTAAATCCAGCGCTGTTTGTTGATCGGGCCGACAATCAGGCGTGAGTGGTCTTCGTCGAATTCCTTGTCGTCACACATGCCGTACACCTCGGAGGTGGACGGGAAGATAATGCGCTTGTTGTATTTCACGCAGTCGCGGACAATTTTCAAGTTTTCTTCGAAATCCAGCTCGAATACGCGCAGTGGGTTGCGGGTGTATTCAATCGGTGTGGCAATCGCCACCAGCGGCAGGATCACGTCACATTTTTTGATGTGGTACTCGATCCACTCGGAGTGGATGCTGATATCCCCTTCCACAAAATGGAAACGCGGGTTATCCAGGAAACGGCTGATGGCATCAGAACCGATATCCAGACCGTAGATATCGTAGCGGTCATCGCGCAGCAGGCGTTCGGTCAGGTGGTTACCGATAAAACCGTTCACGCCAAGGATCAGCACGCGGGTTCTGCGTTTCATCACTGCGTTTGGCTTGGCGGCCAGGCGCACGTCGGTGACGATACCCATTTCCTGCGCCAAACGGCTGCCTTGCACGTACAAACCGACATCGTTTTGGCCGGCCACAATTTCCAGCGCGCCTTCACCGCAGGCAATGATCAGCGGAGAGGTACTGAGCACGGTACCCGGTTGCTTGACGTGCTGGGTATCCAGCACACGGGCACGCCAAACAATCAGTTTACGCTGGCCAAGGTAGCTGAAAGCACCAGGGTAAGGTTCGGTCACGGCGCGAACCAGGTTGTTGATTTCCTGAGCGGACTTATGCCACAGAATTTCACCATCTGCCGCAGTGCGACGACCAAAATAACTGGCTTCGGCTTCGTTTTGCTTGGTGAATGAGGCAGTGCCGTTTTTCAGCTTCGGCAGTTGTTCTTTCAGCAGCGCCTGTGCCGCTTCCAGCACTTTTTTGTGCAGGCTCAGCGCGGTATCGTCAGCGGCAATCGCCACTTTGTGCTGGCCAACAATATCACCGGCATCCGGACGCTTAACCATTTTGTGCAGCGTGGCACCGGTTTCGGTTTCACCATTTACCAGCGCCCAGTTTACCGGTGCACGACCACGGTAATGCGGCAGCAGTGAGCCATGCAGATTGAAGCCGCCTTTTGGCGCCAGTGACAGCAGTTCTTCGCTCAACATATTGCGGTAATAGAATGAGAAAATAATGTCAGGCTGCATCTCACGGATACGTTCGATCCACAACGGGTGGTTAACGTCTTCCGGCGCATAAACCGGCAACTCCAATTCGGCCCCCGCACGGGCAACGGAGGAGAAAAAGTTGTTCTCACCAGGATCGTCGGTATGAGTGAATACCGCCTGAACCTCATAGCCCGCGTCAGTCAGCGCTTTCAGACCAGCGCAGCCAATATCATGGTAAGCAAATACGATAGCTTTCATTATTCTTCTTCCTGAGTATTGTGGTTCGGCTGTTCACCGACCACTTTCTGAACAAAATAACGGGGACGAGCACGAACGTCGGTATAGATGCGACCGATGTACTCTCCCAACAGGCCCATGCCGACAAATTGGGCGCCGATAAAGGTAAACAGCACGGCAAACAGGGTGAACACCCCGCCGCCCGACCATTCAGGTCCCATAATCAAACGCAGGGCGATCAACAGTACCGCCAGCACAAAACCGGACAGCGCCACCACACTGCCCACTACGCTGAGCAAACGCAGCGGTGTCGTGGTCAGGCAGGTGATCAGGTCATACATCAGGTTGATCAGCTTCATCAGGCTGTATTTGGAGTCGCCAAACTCGCGTTCCGCATGCAGCACATCAATTTCAGTGGTGCGGCGGGCAAAGGTATTCGCCAGAATGGGGATAAAGGTACTGCGTTCGTGGCAGTTCAACATCGCCTCGATAATATGGCGGCGATAGGCGCGTAGCATGCAGCCATAATCACCCATCGTTTTACCGGTGGCACGTTGGATCATCATATTGATGATGCGGGAAGCGCTTTTGCGGAACCAGGAATCCTGACGGTTGGCACGCACAGTGCCCACTACGTCGTAACCTTCTTCCGCCACTTTTACCAGACGCGGGATCTCTTCCGGCGGGTTTTGCAAATCGGCATCCAGCGTAATCACCAGATCGCCGCTTACCTGATTGAAACCGGCCATGATCGCCGAATGCTGCCCATAGTTACGGTTGAGCAACACGGCAATCACACAGCTGCCCGGCTGTTCGGCCGCGGCGGTCAGCATATCGGCAGAATTGTCGCTGCTGCCGTCATCGACCAGGATAATTTCATAAGGTTGGGTCAGTTGTTTACAGGCGGCGGTGGTACGTTCGAGCAAGGCAGGCAAACTTTCCTGCTCGTTATATACCGGGATCACCACCGAAACTTTTTTTATCAGTTCAACGCGAGACACGTAACGACTCCACAACAGAAGACAAGGCTTTAACCACGCGATCAACATCGGCGTCGGTCATATCAGGGAATAGCGGCAAGGTGCATAGACGTGCCGAGTTCCATTCGGTATTGGGCAAGGAAAGCTGCGGATAGCGATCACGATAAAACTTCTGGGTATGGGCGGCACGGAAATGCAGGCCAGTACCGATACCCACTTCTTTCAGGCGTTCCATCAACTGATCGCGATCGATACCGCAGCGTTCAGCGTCAACGCGCACCATAAACAAATGCCAGGCATGGTCGTGCGGATAATCAGGTAATCCCAACGGTAGGAAAGGCGAACCTTCCAGAGCCGTGAGGTAACGCTGCGCCAGTGCCTTGCGGCGAGCATTAAGCTGCGGCAAGCGGGCCAACTGCACCACGGCGATAGCCGCGTGGATATCGGAAAGATTATATTTGTAACCAGGCTCGACCACTTCGGCCTGCGGCTTGCGTCCCAGTTGCTGGCGATCAAAAGCATCAACGGCCAAGCCGTGGAATTTCAGACAGCGCAGGCGATCTGCCAATTCGTCGTCGTCGGTGGTGATCAGACCGCCTTCAGCACAGGTCAGGTTTTTAATCGCATGGAATGAGAATATTGCCGTGCCGCGAGCCCCCACCCATTCACCGTTGTAACGGGCACCCACCGCATGAGCAGCGTCTTCAATCAGAGGGAGATTGTGGTGCTTGGCCACCTCACGCAATGCATCCATCTGCAGCGGTGCGCCGGCGTAGTGCACCGGAACAATGGCTTTGGTTTTCGTCGTAATGGCGGCTTCAACATCACTGGCGCTGACCATCAGCGTATCGCGGTCAACGTCAATCATCACCGGCGTCGCGCCGAGTAATTCAATCATGTTGAGGGTAGAAACCCAGGTCTGGGAGGGGGTGATAACTTCGTCACCCGGGCCAATGTTCAACGCCATCAGGGTGATATGCATGCCCGCAGTAGCGGAACAGACGGCGATGGCGTGTTTACAGCCGAAGGTGGCACAGAACTCACTTTCCAACTGCTGATTTTGCGGCCCGGTGGTGATCCAGCCTGAGCGCAATACCTTTTCTACCGCCGCGATTTCTTCATCGCCAATCGCCGGGCGTGAGAAAGGTAAAAATTGATCCATAGTTAGCCCCAAACGTATCAAATTGCTTTAATGACACTTTAGACCTCTTTTATTTAACGAATATTAAACGCCAGAGAGAATCATTCCTGGTGGATTAACTGACAATGTACGGCCGCAAGCTTAACTAAACCTTAAGATGCGATTTATTATCAGCTAACCATCTGATCTGCGGGGGGTATCACTAAATTAAATTAATTTGATAATCAATTAGTTATAGTTATATGTAATTATTTAATTATTCTGTTTGAACTTAATCATCGTAGCACGTCAGCGACGGTTTTCAAGATTAACAGGAGGATTTTGAGGAATGGTGGGAAATAAAGCCGGTGCTTACCCGGCTATTTATATCAGGTCCGTTTAATTTTCGTTTATGGTGCATTTTCGATGCACTACTCCATTATGCCGTTTTGGTCATAATCCAGCGCTGGTCGCCCACCGCCTGCAGATGAAAATCCACGTCATAAATCTGTGAAAGAAATACCGGCTCCATCACTTCCCGCGTGGTTCCCTGTGCGACAAGACGCCCGGCATGCAGCAACCAGACCCGATCGGCCTGCTGCAAGGTATGATTAAGGTCGTGCGCACAAACCAACGCACTACGTCCACTCTGACAAAACTCCCGCAGTAGCCGATCCAGCGCCACCTTCTGCGCCACGTCCAGGCTATTGGTCGGTTCATCCAGCAGCAACAGTTGGCTATGAGGATTGACCGTCGGCCATACCTGTAGCAGTACTGCAGCCAAGCGCACTCGCTGCCATTCACCGCCGGACAACTGAGTCAGCATGCGCGACAGCTTGTCCACCAGTTTTAAACGCTGGCACAGATAAAGAATGGTGCTCTCGAGTGCCTGTTCCGAGCTACCTGCAGGCCGGTGCAGTTCCAGATACTGGAATACCGGCATCAGCGCCACTGGCGGCTGCTGTTGGCTTAAATAAGCACGGCGCAGAGCCAGTTCATGGCCCTGATAACCCGCCAGCGGCTGGTCTGCCAGCCGGATCTCGCCCGTGCCGGGCAGTATGCCCGCCAGGCAAGCCAGCAGTGTGCTTTTGCCGGCACCGTTCGGACCAATAAGGTGAAACTGCAACCCAGCATCGACCTGTGCTGAAAATGGGGCCAGACGCCCTTCTACCCCAACCTGACTGAGTTGCAGCATTATGAATTATCGCTCCTTCTTTATAATATTACTTGGCCAACGCCTGTTTGACGGCGGCCACCAACGCAGGATCTTCCGGTGTCATGTCCGGGGAAAAACGTTGGATCACCTTGCCATCACGTCCGATCAGGAATTTCTCGAAATTCCACAGAATGTCACCGGTTTGCTTCGGTGCCCGGCCTTTACTGCTCATGCGCTCCAGGAATTCACTGCCCTGCGGTGCCGCGGCTTGCGGTTCGGCGGCAATCAGTGCCTGGTACAGCGGATGGCGGTTTTCGCTGTTCACTTCAAGCTTGGCAAACATCGGGAACTCAACGCCAAAGGTGCCACGGCAAAACGCCAGGATCTCTTCGTTGCTGCCAGGCTCCTGCCCGAGGAACTCGTTGGATGGGAAGCCCAATACCTCAAACCCCTGGTCACGGTAGGTTTCGTACAGGGCTTCCAGCCCGGCATATTGCTTGGTCAGGCCGCATTCCGAAGCCACATTAACCACCAGCAACACGCTGCCTTTATATTTGCCCAGCGTGGTGGATTGATTTTCGATAGTGTTCAACGGAATGTCATAAATCGCTTGAGTCATGGAGCTTATCCTCTTGTTTTACTTACAGGTGAACAGAGAAACTACCTTAAGCCTTTTACCCGGGTCAGTAACCAGATAAATAGCGGTGCCCCTAGGGTGGCGGTTACCACGCCGATGGGTAATTCAGCTGACAGCAGCGTAATACGCGCCACCACATCGGCCGCAAGCAACACACCGGCACCAGCCAGTGCGCAGCCCGGCAATAAATATCGCTGATTGGTCAAGCCACTGAGACGCAGCATGTGCGGAATGACCAGTCCGACGAAACCAATCACCCCGGCCAAAGCCACACTGACGCCCACCAGCCAGCCAATAGCCAGCACGAGTAGATTACGCCATAGATGCAGGGAAAGCCCGAGCTGACGCGCCTGTACCTCGCCCAGCGCCATAAAGTTTAGCGCCTTTCCCTGGCAACAAAGCCAAAGCAGCACCGGTAATAATGCCAGCACCAGCCATTTTTGCCGCCAGTCGACACCGCCAAAACCACCCATCATCCAATACATCAGTTGGCGCAGATCCAGGCTGGAACTAAAATACACCGCCCAGGTCATTACCGCGCTACACACTATGCCCAAGGCGACCCCCACCAACAGCAGCCGCGCATTGGTCAGACGTTTTCGACGGGCAAAGCTCAGCAACAGAAAGGTCATGAGCAGCGCGCCGGCAATGGCGCTCAAGCTCATAAAGGCTACCGGTAGCAGGCCGTTACCCAGCAGCACCGTTAGCACCAAAGCCACCCCCGACCCGTTGGCGACGCCCAGCAAACCCGGCTCGGCCAGTGGATTTTCAAACAGCGACTGCATTACCGCTCCAGCCACCGCCAGGCTGGCCCCCACCAACATCACGGCCAGCGCACGCGGCAGGCGTAATTGCCAGACAAACAGCTGCGCGGCTTCACCCGCCCACTGTGAGGGCCAAAGCCAAACGTCGCCCGCGCTGAGGCTGAAAACAAAGGCCACGGCAACACCCAGCGTAAGCAGCAACAGTTGGCGTTTATCGCGATGGCGTTGTTTGTGCAGCAATAAGGTAAAGGTCTGGCTGGCTGACATAGGCGTGGCGATTCCCTGCTGGCCGCCAAGGCGGCCGAATAATTGACGTCTGGGTCAAATATTAGGGGGTTAGCGCCCGAAGGGAAAGCATTGCATCAGGTGAATCATAGGAAAACAGCAGCTAATCCTGCCAATCACCCGTAGGTGATGGCAAAATCAGCCGCCGTTAAATCAATTAGCGATGAGGGGCGTTATCGTTTTGCGGGTAAGGTTTACCCTGGTCATTGTCCTTACCACGGCCATTGTCACGACCGCCGTTGTCATGATGGTTACCATTGTCATGGTGGTTGCCGTCGTTACGATTATCACGTTCACCGTGGAACAGGTTACCCCCCCGATCAGGGCCACGATGCTCGTAGCCACGCGGCGGCGAGGATTGCCAGCGGCCGCCATCCCAATACATACCCCGATTGTTGCGTTCCCCCATGCCACGCCCCTGGTGCTCATGCCACCATTGCGGCGAACGCCAGTCATAACCATCCCAATAGTAGCCGCGATGGTCCTGCTCCCCCAGATGCACCGCCCCCCCCAGCACGTTGATATCGATAGAGACATCCGCCTGCGCAGCCACCGGCAGCAACAGCGGTAAACACACCAGCAACAGGTTTTTTTTCATTTTATGCTCAGAATTTATTTTCTTGCTGAGTGGGTTATATCAGCGTGCTTATTTTACGCCTATCTCACCAATGCCTATTTTCGGATCGTTTTCATCACCCTTACACATTCCATACATTCTATTTTTTGAATAAAAAAGCCGCTAACAACCTTTAACGAATAACTGACACACCAAATATCCGACGCTATTTATAATAAAGCCAACACCCACCAGAGAGACAATATTATGATTAAACGCATTGGGCGGCCATTGACCGTTGCAGTACTGAGTACGGCGCTTAGCGCCTGTTGCTTCGGGCCTCACGGTGGTAGCGGACCGGGTCACTACTACAATCATTATTAATCTTCAGGGGCTTCGGCCCCTGGTTTATCTTTCACCCATCAGAATATTAAATAAATACAAGAATAATCCGCAAGTAATAAATTATTTTAATGTGAAGATTGGACATCAATTTTATTAGGGGGTCGTATTTATTATTTATGGCCTAAGAATAAACCGAAATTACCCTCTAAAAAGAAAAAGGCCGCAAAAGCGGCCTTTTTTGGTTTCACGCAACTTACTCTTTCGGGCTTGCGTTCTCTACCCGACTTTTCAGCTTTTGCCCTGGACGGAAAGTGACCACGCGACGCGCCGTAATCGGAATATCTTCGCCGGTCTTCGGGTTACGCCCCGGACGTTGGTTCTTGTCACGCAAATCAAAATTGCCAAAACCTGACAGTTTAACCTGCTCACCGTTCTCAAGAGCACGACGAACCTCTTCGAAAAACAGTTCTACCAGGTCTTTGGCATCCCGTTTGCTAAGCCCAAGCTTTTCAAACAGGTGTTCTGACATTTCAGCTTTAGTAAGCGCCATAGGTTCAATCCCTCAAGGATGCTTGGAATCGCTGTTTTAGAGCCTCTACACATTTTGCAACGGTAACGGCTATCTCCTCTTCTTCCAGTGTACGAGCGGTATCCTGCAATACCAGACTGATAGCCAGGCTCTTATAACCCTCTGCCACGCCCTTGCCACGGTACACATCAAACAAGTTTACGCCAACTACCTGATTTGCGCCAACTTTCTTACACTCTGCCAAAATATCTTCTGCGGGGACGTTTTCAGCCACCACAACGGCGATATCACGACGGTTTGCCGGGAAGCGAGAAATCTCCCGCGCCTGAGGCACGGCGCGGCTTGCGACCTTGTCCCACTCCAGTTCAAACACCACTGTGCGGCCGTTAAGATCCAGTTTACGTTCAAGTTCCGGATGAACCACACCGATGAAACCTACACGTTCACCCTGGAAATAAATCGCTGCGCTTTGCCCTGGGTGCAAGGCCGGATTAGCCTCCGCCTTGAACTGAATTTCGGATAATTTACCGGTCAGCTCAAGCACAGACTCCAGATCGCCTTTTAAATCATAGAAGTCGACCGGCTTACGCGCCAGATCCCAATGTTCTTCATGCGTATGGCCCGCAATCACCCCTGCTAGCATGACATCCTGACGGATACCCAGATTTGCCGCAGTATCAGGGACAAAGCGCAGGCCGCTTTCAAACAGACGCAGACGCGTCTGCTGACGATTCTGGTTATAAACCACCGCGGACAGCAAGCCGGTCCACAGCGACAGACGCATGGCGGACATCTCTACCGAGATTGGGCTTGGCAGGATCAGCACTTCTTCGCCTGGGTGCAGCAAGGCCTGTACTTTAGGATCAACGAAGCTGTAGGTGATCGCTTCCTGGTAACCGTGATCGACCAGCATGGTCTTCACGCGCTTCAGCGTCAGATCTGCTTCGCGGTGCTTGGTCATGATCAGGTCAGCGCGGACCGGCACGTCAGGAATGTTGTTGTAGCCGTAAACACGCGCCACTTCTTCCACCAGGTCTTCTTCGATTTCCATATCGAAACGCCAGCTCGGCGCGACCGCCAGCCAATTATCGCCCTGCTCAGTCACCTGGCAACCCAAACGACGCAAGATGTCACTGACCTGCTCACTTGGCACCACATGACCAATCAGGCGATTTAGTTTTTCACGACGCAAAGTAATGGTAGCGCGCTTCGGCAACTCACTTTCGGTGGTTACATCAATAACCGGACCGGCCTGACCGCCACAGATATCAATCAGCAAACGAGTCGCACGCTCCATCGCTTTGTACTGCAGCGCAGGATCAACACCGCGCTCGTAACGATGAGAAGCATCAGTGTGCAGACCCTGACGGCGTGCGCGGCCGGTAATGGCCAGCGGATTGAAGAACGCACATTCCAGCAGCACGTCCTGGGTGGACTCATTCACCCCTGAGTGTTCACCACCGAAGATGCCGCCCATCGCCAAGGCTTTCTGGTGATCGGCAATCACTAAGGTATCGGCATTCAGTTTGGCTTCGGTACCGTCCAGCAACGTCAGAGGTTCCCCTTTGCTCGCCATACGCACCACGATACCGCCTTCGATGCGGTTCAGGTCGAAGGCATGCATTGGCTGCCCCAGTTCCAACAGCACGTAGTTGGTAACGTCCACCACCGCATCAATAGAACGAATGCCGCAACGACGCAGCTTCTCGCGCATCCACAACGGACTCGCGGCCTTGACGTCGATACCTTTCACGACGCGGCCAAGGTAACGCGGACATGCCTGTGGCGCATCTACGCGGATCGGCAGCGTATCATTAATGGTGGCAACAACCGGGCTCATGTCCGGTTCGGTCAGTGCAACCTGGTTCAATACCCCCACATCGCGCGCTACGCCAATAATGCCCAGGCAGTCGGCACGGTTCGGCGTTACGCTGATTTCGATCGCGTTGTCATCCAGTTTCAGATATTCACGGATATCGGTGCCAATCGGCGCATCTTCCGGCAACTCAATGATACCGTCGTGATCGTCAGTAATACCCAGTTCGGAGAACGAGCACAGCATCCCTTCCGAAGGCTCACCGCGCAGTTTGGCAGCTTTGATTTTGAAATCGCCTGGCAGCACCGCGCCCACGGTAGCAACCGCTACCTTCAGACCTGTGCGGCAGTTTGGTGCACCACAGACAATATCCAGCAAGCGGTCGCCGCCCACGTTAATCTTGGTCACGCGCAGTTTGTCCGCGTTTGGGTGCTGACCGCACTCAACGACATGACCCACAACTACGCCATTAAAGGCACCGGCTACCGGCTCCACGCCGTCCACTTCCAGGCCGGCCATGGTAATTTGATCGGATAATGCTTCGCTGCTGATGGCCGGGTTTACCCACTCACGCAACCAGAGTTCACTGAATTTCATGTAATATTCCCGCCTTACTTAAACTGTTTGAGGAAGCGCAGATCGTTTTCGAAGAACGCACGCAGGTCGGTAACGCCGTAACGCAGCATCGTCAGACGCTCCATACCCATACCGAAAGCGAAGCCGGAGTAAACTTCCGGATCGATACCCACGTTGCGCAGCACGTTCGGGTGAACCATGCCACAGCCCAGAACTTCCAGCCATTTGCCGTTTTTGCCCATCACATCCACTTCAGCGGAAGGTTCAGTAAACGGGAAGTAAGAAGGACGGAAACGAACCTGCAAATCTTCTTCAAAGAAGTTATTCAGGAAATCATGCAGCGTGCCCTTCAGGTTGGTGAAGCTGATGTCCTTATCGACAATCAGGCCTTCCATCTGATGGAACATCGGGGTGTGCGTCTGATCGTAGTCATTACGGTAAACACGACCCGGCGCAATAATGCGGATTGGCGGCTGTTGTTCCTTCATGGTGCGGATCTGCACGCCCGAAGTTTGGGTACGCAGTAAACGCGTAGCATCGAACCAGAAGGTATCGTGATCGGCACGCGCCGGGTGGTGACCCGGAATATTCAGCGCATCGAAGTTATGATAGTCATCTTCAATCTCAGGCCCGGTCTCTACAGAGAAGCCCAGTTCGCCGAAGAAGGCTTCGATACGGTCGATGGTACGGGTCACTGGATGCAGCCCACCGTTTTCCATACGGCGGCCCGGCAGGGAAACGTCGATGGTTTCTGCCGCCAGACGCTCATTCAACGCAGCAGATTCCAGCGCATTCTTACGCGCGTTCAGCGCTTCCTGCACCGCCTGCTTTGCCTGGTTGATCACCGCTCCGGCCGCCGGGCGATCTTCTGCCGGCACGTCACGCAGCGATTGCATCTGTAAGGTAAAATGGCCTTTCTTGCCTAAATATTCGACGCGTACCAAATCTAACGCGGCAACATCCTGGGCATCTTCTACGGCTGCCTTGGCATTGGCAACCAGCTCTGCGAGATGTGGCATTGCTTTCCTCTTCCTCTGGCCGGTATGGCCCTAAGTAATGACTGATAATTTATGTTATCTGGCCTGACTCATACCCACAGAATTTCAAGCTACAGCAGGCGGCAAGTGAGTGAGTCCCCGGGAGCTTAGATAACTAAGTGACCGGGATGAACACACGCGGCCAACACCGCTGTAGTTTGAAAGGCAAAGGGTATGACTGAAAACAAAAAAGCCTCCACAGGGGAGGCTTAGGCGCTACTTTTCGTTTCTTCTCTTACGCGCAAAGCCTCCTGAAATCAGGCGCTAAAGTAAAAAAAGAAACGAAAAATAACAGAATTCATGATTGCGTTACCTTGTCGGTGATTGTCCACCAGAGATATGGCGCTGGTCAATAAAAGTCAGTATTTGTAGCTGAAAAACAAAGATTAAAGAGGGAGCAAGCTCCCTCTTTAATAACTGACTTACGCCAGTGCTGCTTTCGCTTTCTCGACCAGTGCGCCAAAGGCCACTTTGTCGAAGACTGCGATGTCAGCCAGAATCTTACGGTCAATTTCAATAGAAGCTTTTTTCAAGCCGTTAATGAATTTGCTGTAAGACAGACCGTTCACACGAGCAGCTGCGTTGATACGTGCAATCCACAGCTGACGGAACTGACGCTTACGTTGACGACGGTCACGGTAAGCATACTGACCTGCTTTGATTACTGCCTGGAAGGCAACACGGTAAACGCGCGAACGGGCACCGTAGTAACCTTTCGCTTGTTTTAAAATTTTCTTGTGACGTGCGCGTGCAATTACACCACGTTTTACGCGAGCCATATGCTCTCTCCTAAAGTCTTATTCTAGATTCAAAAAAAATGGCTTATGCGTACGGCAGGCACGCGGTAACCAGGACCAGATCGTTTTTAGACACCATGCCTTTCGGACGCAGGTGACGTTTACGCTTGGTTGCTTTTTTGGTCAGAATATGACGCAGGTTAGCGTGCTTGCGCTTAAAACCACCGCTGCCGGTTTTTTTGAAGCGCTTGGCTGCACCACGTACAGTTTTAATCTTTGGCATTTTAATTAAATCCACTTCGCATTGTTAAACAACGAATCAGTTAGGCGAATAAAACCCACACCACGCAAGCGCTGCGTGAGTTTTATTACTTGGAGGCCTTACTGCCTCTTCTTCGGTGCGAGCACCATGATCATCTGACGGCCTTCGATCCTCGTAGGGAAGGATTCGACAATGGCCAAATCAGAATCTTCACACAGGTCTTTACGGACGCGGTTAAGCACTTCCATACCGATCTGTTGGTGCGCCATCTCACGCCCACGGAAACGCAGGGTGATTTTGGCTTTATCGCCATCTTCAAGAAAGCGAATCAGGTTGCGTAGTTTTACCTGATAGTCGCCATCATCGGTACCAGGACGGAATTTGATTTCCTTGACCTGAATAACTTTTTGCTTCTTCTTCTGTTCTTTTGTCGACTTGCTCTTCTCGTAGAGGAATTTGCCGTAATCCATGATTCGACAAACTGGCGGTTCGGCATTTGGGCTGATTTCTACTAAATCAACGCCCGCTTCCTCAGCTTTTTCAAGAGCTTCATTCAGACTGACAATACCAATCTGCTCGCCATCGACGCCGGTTAGGCGAACTTCTTGCGCGCGAATTTCTCTGTTAATGCGATTAGGACGCGCCGGTTGAACTCGTTTTCCGCCTTTAATACTTTATTCCTCCAGTTGATGAAGACTACGGCTGCGAATCTCTTTTAGCAGCTTGTCTACGACTTCATTTACGTCCAGGCTTCCCAGGTCTTTGCCACGGCGGGTACGAACGGCAACTTTGCCTGATTCGACCTCTTTATCACCGCACACCAACATGTAAGGAACCCGTCGTAAAGTATGTTCGCGAATTTTAAAGCCAATCTTCTCATTTCTCAAGTCTGCTTTAACGCGAATACCTGCGTCCTGCAATTTTTTGGTCAATTGCTGGACATAATCAGACTGGCTGTCGGTGATATTCATCACCACCACCTGTACCGGAGCAATCCAGGTTGGGTAGAACCCTGCGTATTCTTCGGTAAGGATACCGATGAAACGCTCCATGGAGCCCAAAATAGCACGGTGAATCATTACCGGGACCACGCGATCGTTGTTTTCGCCAACATACGATGCGCCTAAACGGCCCGGTAAGAAGAAATCGAGCTGCACGGTACCACATTGCCATGCACGATCCAAACAATCATGCAGAGTAAATTCAATTTTAGGTCCGTAGAAGGCACCCTCACCCGGCTGATATTCAAACGGAATCCCGTTTTCAGTCAGCGCAGCGGCCAGATCCTCTTCCGCACGGGTCCACATATCGTCAGTACCAATGCGCTTCTCAGGACGGGTAGAAAGTTTTACCGCAATCTTCTCGAAGCCAAAAGTACCGTACACATCATAGACCATTCTGATGCATTCGTTCACCTCGGCACGCACCTGCTCTTCAGTACAGAAGATATGGGCGTCATCCTGGGTGAACCCGCGTACGCGCATCAGGCCATGCAGAGAACCCGAAGGCTCGTTACGATGGCAACTGCCGAACTCCCCCATACGCAGCGGCAAATCACGGTAGGATTTCAGGCCCTGGTTGAAGATCTGCACGTGACCCGGGCAGTTCATCGGCTTGATGCAATACTCGCGGTTTTCCGACGAGGTGGTGAACATGGCGTCTTTATAGTTTTCCCAGTGGCCGGTTTTTTCCCACAGCACACGGTCCATCATAAATGGCCCTTTCACTTCCTGATACTGGTACTCCTTGAGCTTCATGCGCACAAAGGCTTCCAGCTCGCGGAAAATTGTCCAGCCATCGTTGTGCCAGAACACCATACCCGGCGCTTCTTCCTGCATATGGTACAGGTCAAGCTGCTTGCCGATCTTGCGGTGGTCACGTTTAGCGGCTTCTTCCAGACGCTGCAGATAGGCATTCAGCTGTTTCTTGTCTGCCCATGCGGTGCCGTAGATACGCTGCAGCATTTTATTTTTGCTGTCGCCACGCCAGTAGGCGCCAGACGTTTTCTGCAGTTTAAAGTGATGGCAGAAACGCATGTTCGGCACGTGCGGACCGCGGCACATGTCGACATATTCTTCGTGGTGATACAGGCCAGGACGGTCGTCATGGCTGATGTTCTCATCCAGAATCGCCACTTTGTAGTTTTCACCACGCGCGGCAAAGGTGTCACGGGCTTCTTGCCAGCTAACCTTCTTCTTGATGACGTCATAATCTTTGTCGGCCAACTCATGCATCCGCTTTTCCAGCAGATCCAGGTCTTCCTGCGTCAGGGTACGGTCGATATCAACGTCATAATAGAAACCGTTGTCGATCACTGGGCCGATCGCCATTTTGGTGTCTGGCCACAGCTGCTTGATGGCATGACCCAACAGGTGCGCGCAGGAGTGGCGCATGATTTCCAGGCCTTCGGCATCCTTGATGGTGATGATAGCCAACTGCGCGTCTGATTCGATCAGATCGCCGGCATCAACCAGTTCACCGTTCACACGACCGGCAATACAGGCTTTCGCCAGGCCAGGACCGATATCAAGGGCAACATCCAGGGGGGAAACAGGGTTTGCAAAATGACGCTGACTGCCGTCAGGAAGAGTAATAACAGGCATTAATAATTCCTTATCTACAGTGGTGACCCACACGACAGATCACTTGCAGTACGAAAATTGGGTTGGGTTTTAGTCAGTTAGGTTTCAGATCTCGCCCACAATTGCCAGATTGATACCTAACCGGGTACACAGAATGGAAAGCATACCTTCACAGCCATATTTGGCTAAGTGGATACTATCACTAAAATTGTTTCGGATAAATAAACTGCAATTCAGATCCAGTCAGCGAATTGCTGCAGTTCGCGGCGATAAATAGCCTTTCAGGTAACTCAGGGTGGCAATCAGGCACAGGGAATACCCCAGGACTTCACAGCCCTCTTCTACCATATTCTTCACCACCCGGTTGTAACCATCGAGCATCAATGTCTGCCACAGTGAACTTATGCCGAACAGCCGTGAAAACACCAAGATACACAGCAGGCCAGCACACATCATGCCGTAGCTCGGATGCGTCACAAAATGCACCAGCCCCTGCAATGTGGCTGCAATATGACGAGACGCATACCCCAAACAAATCAGTGCAACCGCCAGAGCAAACCAGAACCAGGATCCATGCAAAAGCATATCAAAGGCAAAATCCATCTCTCGAATCAGCATGCACAGAAAGAAACCACCGATCAGCATCCACGCTGGCCGATAAACAGCATCCCTGCATGCCGCAATGAAAAAACAGGATGCTATGGCGGCAAGAATCAACTCCTGAGCTATTTCAGTTAGCGAGGTTTCATAAACAAAATTATGCAACCAATGCACGTCGATAAAAATCAGGCCCACCAAGCCAGCCAGTAGCAGGCTGCAAAGCAGAAAATGGCATACTTTCCCCAGTAAAATTTGCAGATCATGTCTCATAGTCACTCTCGTTATTATTTAAAGCACGCCTATAGTATTAGTCTGTAGCTGGGGATCGTGGCAATTAATGCGAAATAGAACCAACTCGGGACCAACTCGGGACCAACTCGCGGTGAAATGGCCATAAAAAACAAAAACAACCAACAAAACACCCTATGACAGGCAGAGTTGAGACAGCATCCCGCATCATGAACCGATTATTGAAGTTACTCGTTGGCGTTTGCATCATGCTGGTGGCTATTTTTGCGGTATTACACCTGGGGGCAGACCGCCACCCGAGAGCCATTGCGGTTAACGAACCGCCCATCGAGTGTGAAGATGCGCAGGAGATAACCAGTGCTTGTGTGAATGACGATGACGCCGACACTGACGCGCTTCCTGAGCTAACCCCCTCCAGCACTCAGGGATAATGAGCTGCAAACGCGATTCCTCTATATTTAGAGGTCGCTTCCCTATTGTTGCCGCTGAACACGCGGCAAGTTAGGGTAGGACTTTTAAACTGCGTCGCAACATTTACTGAAAACAGGAAGTCTGCCCCATGACGAGTATTCCGTAGTTATTCCAGGCCATTGACTGGGTTTGGTGCTACTACTGCCGCTGGCCAACCCACTCAGCACAGTCGCACTGTTGCTCGGGCTTTCGGGCAATATGACGCGCGAAGAGCGCAACCAGCAATCGCTGATGGCCTCGGTCTATGTGTTCTTTATCATGACGGTAGCGTTCTATGCCGGCCAGTTGGTCATGAACACCTTCGGTATCTCTATTCCCGGCTTGCGGATCGCCGGTGGGCTGATTGTGGCGTTTATTGGCTTTCGCATGTTGTTCCCGCAGCAAAGTACGGATGAGACTCCAGAGGTTGAAAGCAAAAGCAATGAGCTGCGCAAAAAAACCTCGGCCAATATCGCCTTTGTGCCATTGGCGATGCCCAGCACCGCCGGTCCGGGAACCATTGCGATGATTATCAGTTCCGCATCGAGCGTCAAAGAGAACACTCTGGGATTTGCGCACTGGGTGCTGCTAGTCGCGCCAGTGGCCATCTTTCTGACGGTGGCCCTGATTTTATGGGCTTGCCTGCGCAGCTCTGGCGCTATCATGCGACTGGTTGGGCAAAGTGGCATTGAGGCGATCTCACGCCTGATGGGTTTCCTGCTGGTGTGTATGGGCGTGCAATTTATTATCAACGGCATTTTGGAGCTCATCGCCACCTATACCCCAGCCGTTGCCTGAGCCATAAATACGGGCGCTAAGCGCCCGTCAGACTGATGACAAACCTCATTCCTGCCCAGAGCGAGTAGAGGCCGATAAATAAAAATCAGGAAAATCAATTTATTGATTTTCGGCTGCTCACCACAAAGCAGGAAAAACCACGCTTTTCCCTGCTTTGTCAGCAACCTAACGGGCGCAAACCGCGCCCGTTTCACTTACTTACCTGCAGGTGCCTGCGCGCCTAAAATACCCTGACCTTCCGGCACTTCAGTAAAACGACTGAGGATCTCGCTGTAGGTTTTCGCCGGATCCAAATCCTGGAACTGGTTCGGATAGATAAACTTCGCCAAATACTCCAGCCCAACGATATTGTACGGGTGGTTATAGAAATTGTGATAAATGCCATAGAAGCGGCCCTCTTTTACCGCCGAAAGCTGGGCAAAGCCTGGGCGCTGTTTCATTGCGTTGAACGCAGCATCCACCTGCGGTTGCGTCACACCATAGCCAAAAGGTACCGCGGCGTTGGTTTTACTGGCCCACTGGGAACCGGAGATAATATACGCATCTGGCTTCATGCTGATCACTTTCTCAAGCGATACGTCGCCCGTCGCGCCCGGTAACAGTTCCGAACCCACATTGCGTGCGCCTACCGCCTCAATCATTCCACCCCATCCGACATGAGCATGGGTGAAACAGCAAGACTCCAGCCCGTTCAGGCCGGCTTTGGCCTCAATAAACACCAGCGGCTTTGGATCTACCTTTTTGGTTTTATCGAGGATGCTCTGATAGTGCTGCTGATAAAAGTCCGTGTACTGTTTCGCTTCACTTTCACGGTTTAGAGTTTCCCCCAGCAAGGTAATGCTTTTCGGGGTGTTCTCCATCGGTTTCAGCATGGTATCGATAAACAACACCGGAATATTCAGCGCTTGCAGCTTGTCGAGTACGCCAGTCTGGCTCAGAGAAGGTTTCGAGCGTAGCTGCGCCACCATCAGATCAGGGTGTTTGGCGATAACGCTTTCCAGGTTAATCTCTCCCTTGTCGCTAAACCCCATATCGATAATGTTCTTGGCTTCTGGCCACTTGCTTTGCAGAATTTTCCAGGTTTCACCATCGCTCTTCTTCAGCAGGTTGTTCCACGCCACCAGCCGGGTAAAGGGATCGGCACGGTCCAGCAAGGCCAGCGTCAGAATATCGCGCCCATCCTGCACCACAATGCGTTTCGGCTCTTGTTTAATCGTCAGGGTTTGACCGGCGGTATCGGTCAGGGTGAGCGGATAAGTGGTCGCCATCACCTGAGTAGAAAAGGCGCAGGCGAAAGCCAGCAGGGTCATTCGACGGTACACGTAACACTCCTTAGCGTGAGAAGTTAATCCAGAAATAATAATGAGAATTGCTCACATTATCAAAGAGAACGCCGGGCGAGTTTTCGATTAATTGAAAAGAGATGTGAACCGCAACAAGGTGGTGCACCGGAACCGGCGCACCAGTCAGGTTAAATCAGGCCGTAAATCAGCGCCGACAGCGCAATCAGCCCCATCACCAGCACAAATACATTGCTCAGCGCGCGGTAACGACGCATAGCGGGTACCGTACGCACCGCATACATCGGCAAAATAAACAGGATCGCCGCGATCAGCGGTCCGCTGATGGTTTCAATAATGTGCAACGCACTCGGGTTCCAAACCGTCGCCGCCCAGGTCAACAGGAACAGCAACACGGCAGAAATACGGTGCGTAATACGCGAGCTTAGCGGTTTTCCGACTGCGCGCGTCAGGCCGTCAATCAGACTGGTCGCCCCTTCGGTCACCCCCAGTGAGGTACCCAGATAGGACTTGGCCATCGCCAGCATCGCCATCATCGGCCCCAAATAGGCGATCAACGGGTTGGAGAATTTGTTCGCCAGCGTGGTCAGCACGGTAATGTTTTGATCTTTCGCCTGCTGCATATCCTCGTGGGACAGACTCAGCACGCAGCTGAAGACAAAGAACAACACGGTGACGCAGATCAGCACGTAGCTGTAGCGCATGATCCGCGCGCAACGGCGTTCAGCCAGTTCGCCATACAGGCTCTTTTGGGTCGAGGCAAAGGACGAAATAATCGGCGCATGGCTGAATGAAAACACCATGACCGGCACCGCCAGCCACAGCGAATGCCACAAATCTGGGCTACTGAACTGAGTGTTCGCCAGGCCACTGACAAAGTTGGCGGTTTGCCAGGTCGGCATCAGGTACAGCGAAATCCCCATCAAAAATACCAGTAATGGAAATACCAGTATGCCCATCGCCGATACGATGCCGTCTTTACCGCGCAGCAGCACCAGATTCAGCACCACTACCACCGCCAGGCTCAGCCAGATACGGGGTGGCGACGTTAGGTGAAACTGATGAGTCAGGAAGCTGTCCAGCGCGTTGGTGATCGAAATGCTGTACACCAGCACTATCGGGAAGAACGCCATCAGGTACAGCACCATGATGATTTTACCGGCCAGCACGCCAAAGTGCTCGACCACCACATCATGAATATTGCCGTTACGGCTAGAGCCGGAAAGCACAAAGCGGCTCAGTGCGCGATGCGGTAAATAAGTCAGTGGGAAGGCAAACACGGCCATCAGCAACAGCACCAGTGGACCGTTTAAGCCAGCGTTGATCGGCAGAAACAACGTACCTGCCCCCACCGCAGTGGCGTAGAGGCCAAACATCCAGACGGTGTCCGTCTTGTTCCATTTGCCCGGCTGGGCGGGAGCCAGCGTGCCGGAATCGGGAGAAATCGTACTCATAGGAAAGCTTACCTTAATCTGCAGCGACAACGGTTGCGCCTAACGGGATATCCTTCTCCGCGAATTTTTTAATAGTAATCAGTTAATTAACTCGGAATTTCATTCTTATGCCTAGTAAAAGGACGGCAAAGGATAATTAAAAACCTTGTCCAGGTCTATCTTTCACAGGTTGAGTGGCTATTTCGCGAACAATCATCGCTGTAAAAATCGGCTGCGGAGCACAAAAAACTAGGGCCTCGAATGAGGCCCAGCAATATGCAGTTATCATTTTGAAATAAAAGGATTTATTTCATAGCGTGTCCACGCATTGACCACACTTCGAAAAAAGCCCCGGATTTCCGGGGCGATTTGCTTACATCAACATACTTTGCTGACCGTAGTGATTAGGGTGTGGCAGCACCGGGTTCACCCTGCCGGGCGACATTATTGACCGCTCAACGGTCTCCATGGTGACAAACGTATGTCCGCAATTGACGTTCTGACACTGATGATAACGCTCCTTGGTATTCTCGCTCAGGTAACGACTAGAACGAGCATGTGCAGCAGTACCGCATAAGTTGCAATGGAACATATTTATCACCTTTACCGGTCAGTTTCGATAAAGACATTTTAGTATATTTTCTTTATAAAACAACACATTAATAATTAATCATCACTTTGTTTTTCTTCTTCGTACTCAACATCAGAAAGCCTCACCTCAAGCTCTAGCGCCGTCGTATAGCCACCATCACCCAGTGGTGGGTTACCTTGGTGATGATCCACGCCTGTTCGTCTATGACGCGCTTAAAGCCTTTTACCGCCACCGGCGTTTCTGGGTATAAGTCCGCACGCCCCATGGCGAGATTGAGCGAGAACTCAGCCACACCGCGTTGCAGTTTGTCCCACTTGGCCTTAGCCGCCCGCATGGCCTGCGTCTTGGTGGCGTAAATGGTGGTCAGTGCAAACACGTTGTCAGCCTCGCCCGCCATATACTCCCCCTCGCGTTCTTCCTTTGGCTTTGCCGATGCCTTCTTACTCGCCGTGTGTTGGGTGGCTTTGAGGTGTTGCAAGGCGCGCAAGTGCTTCACCTTGGGCTTGCGCTTGAGTTTGACCTTTTTCTTTTGCGCTGCTTTCGGGTCTTTGGTGTGTAGCCATTTGGCCGTGACGCCGGTATAGGCTCCCCGGTCAGCAATCGCAAACTGATGTTGGTCACCGTCGCGGCGCTCGATGGTCACCTGCGGGATGGGTTTGCCACTTGCCGTTACACCGCTGCCGCCGTTGAGAAACAGCAATTTACCCGCCTTGACCGACACCTCCGCCCCGTTGCGCGTGGCAAGGCGGGTCAGGAATTTGGCATCAGACTCCTGTGACTGGTCAATGTGTGGGATGGCAATACCGGCCAGCCCCTCGGCAACACTGGCCGTCAGCTTATTGCGGGCGGCAATCTTCTCCAGTACCGCGCCGAGGGTGGTGTCGTGATAAGACTCCTCCCGGCGTGAATTGAGCGTGCCACGAAAGTCCGCGCTACGGGCGCGAATGGTCAACGTGTCGGGCGCGCCTCGGTGTTCCACCTCATCCACGGTGAAAGTGCCCTTGTTGACCAACGGCTGCCCCTGCCAGCCCAGCAGCAGCGAGAGCACCGCACCACGCACCGGCATCATGACTTGCCCGTCAGCATCATCCAGTTCGATATCAAGCTGGTCAGCCTCAAAGCCGCGGTTATCAACCAAGGCAAGTGACAACAGGCGCGGGCTGATGTTCTGTGTGATGTCTTTTCCCTGCATCGTGAGCATAAAGGCCGGGGCCACTTTTGCCCCCGCATCCAGCGTTAAACCGGGCATCATGACAACAACCCTCCCATTGCTGCGCCCGCTTTATCTGCCAGCCCCTGAGCTTGACCGAGCAAGCCCTCAGCCTGCGCACGCAAATCCCCATAAAGCGCCGTCAGAGACTCGTCCACACGGGTTAGCGTGAGCGAGAACTCAATGCGTCGGGCGCTGCCGTCAGAAAAGAACTCGCTACGGGTCTCGCTGACGCTGTTGACCACAAACATTCCGTAAATGGTGCCGGTGCCCTCCAGCATCGGCCACGCCCGCCCCTCGGCAGCCATCGCGTCTAGGAGCTGCAACGAGACCTTACCGCCGGTGATCTCCGGCATCAGCACCCCGGATAACGTAATTTTCTCCTCACCGACGCCGAGAAACTGCAACGCCGGGCGCAAGCCAATCCGGCTATTGGATGGCCAGCGATAATCGACGTTGCGTTGCATGGTTTGGTAGGGCAGCGTTTGAAGTCGAAACACAAACAACCCCAGGATTAACATCATGGTGACATCCCCCTCTTTAGTCGCTGGCCAATGTTGAACGCTGCGCCGCGCGGGCTTTGCGCTCGCGCTCCTCAACCACTTGCAACAACATCCGCTTGGTTTGCGCTTCGGTCATGCCGCCTGGGTGGCTGCTGGCCACGTGGAAGTTATTGACGCTGTTGTCCGTGTAGGATTTCCCGCCCCCAGCGCTGACCGGCACATACGTCCCTGGCATCGCACCGCCCACAGGGTAGTAACCACCTCTACCAGCCCCGGCGGCGTAGTCGTTGGCTTTCTGCGCCTTCTTGTCAATATCACTGGACTCGCTGTTAATAACGCCGAGCTTTTCCAGCACCCACTTAATCCCCTCTCGCAGCTTGTTGAACGCCTTGAGCGGCAGCATCAGCGCATCGGCCAGCCTACGGCCAAACTCAACACCGGCATTCTTGCAACTATCAAGACTCTCCTGGCTGGACTTCACCGGCTTGAGCAGGTCAGTGAACCATTGCCACGCCTGCTTTAGCCAGCCGCCGAGGGCATCAAACATCGGCTTAAGCGGAGTAAACAGCGCAGCAATCGGGGCGAACGCCTCAGAAATGCCGACAACCACCCCGCTGAAAAAGGCGCTGAGGGGTTCCCAATATTTGCGGATAAGCAACGCACCGGCCACAAACGCAGCCCCTATGGCCACAATCGGCCACGTCAGCGCCCCCAACACAGCCATGATGGCCCCACCGGCGGCGCTGAGGATTGTGCCCATCAGCCCCGCCGCTGCAACGATACCGTTAATCCCGGCAATCACCGGCCACGCGACCAACCCAATCCCGCCCAGCACACCAATGACACCCAGGATGGCCGTGGTGACCATAAAGATTTTTTTCGTCAGCTCCGGGTTTGCCTTTGTCCATTTGCCAACGGTTGTTAGCCACTCAGTCGCCGAGCGTGTCAGTTGCCTTAGTGCCGAGTCCTGCTTTTCAAACACCTCAATCTGTACATCTTCCCAGGCCGACTGAAGGTTTTTTAAATCCCCGTCAAGGTTGTCGGTCTGGACTTTCGCCACCCTGTCCGTTGTCCCCTTCGACTCCTGGATTGCTGCGCGCTTCTCCGCCAGTTTTCCGTTACCGGCGGCGGCAACGAGCTTAACGGCACCCTTCATGGCCTCCTCACCGAAAATAACTTTCAGGTATTCCGCCTGCTGCGCTGTACCAAGTTTGTTTTTCTTGAATGAGGCGTGAATGGATTTAAGGATTTTTTCAACGGGCAGCATGTTGCCTTTGCCGTCCCGCGTTTTGACACCCAACTCACCCAGCGCCGCCGGTGATTGCCCACGCGGAGCTTGTAAGCGACTAAAGATGGCACTGGTGCCCGTCCCCGCCATGGAGGCTTTGATGCCGTTGTCCGCCAAAATACCCAGCATGGCGGTAGCATCTTCAATGCTGGCCCCGGCGGCCTCGGCGATTGGCGCGGCGTATTTCATCGCCTCACCCAGCTCGACAAGGTTGGTGTTGGACGACGTGAACCCCTTGGTCATCACATCAGCAACGCGCTCAATGTCCGACATCGGCAGGTTAAACGCTGATTGCATATTGGTGATGATGTCAGCCGCCTGCGCGATATCCACATCGGCGGCCAGACTGAGATTTACCGTTGAACCGGTAGCCGCCAGCACGGCATCGGCGTTATACCCCGACTTGGCCAGCGTCGTCTGTGTACGCGCAACGTCCATCGGCGAGAACGCTGTCGACCCGCCAATATCACGCGCCTGCTGCCGGATTTTGACGAGCTTCTCGTCACTTTTATCCACGCCAAGAATGGATTGTGTAGCCGACATCTGCTTATCAAAACCCACGCCGGGCGCAATAAATCGGCCTGCCGCATACAGGCCCGTCGTCGCAATCCCTACCCCGGCAGCCCCCATACCGGCCACATTGCCCGCCAGTTGCTTACCGGCCTGATAACGCCGCTGGACATTGCTTAACCGAGCCTGCTGCTGGCTGACGCGCACCAACGCCTCGCGCTGCCGATTGAGTTGGTTGGTGGTGTCGCTGATGGAGGCTCTGAGCTTGCGCTCGTCATTGGCCAGCGTGCGAGTATTAATCCCCGCTTGCGTCAACTCCTGGCGCTGGCGATGCACTGACTGGCGCAGCCCGTTATGCTTGAGCTGCAACTCGGAGGCCGCACGCTTGGCCGCCTCCAACGCTTTTACTTGTGCGTTGGTGGGGTTGACCGTACTTCTCATTGCCACCGCCAGCGCGGCGGCGTCCTGCTTGGCTTTTTGCAGTGCTCGGCCCGTGACCGCAAGCTGCGCACTCGACTCGCGAAAAACCTCAACGCGCCGCGCTTGGGCATTCAGTTTCTTGAGGTCTTGCTGCGTGGTGCGAATGTTCGCAGACAGCGACCTGCTCGCTGTCTGGATGTGCTTGAATGGACGACTGGCTTGGTCAACGGCTTTGAGTAGCACCTGCAATCTAACGTTGTTACTCATTCGCGTGTCCGCTTCGTTGGAGCGCTTTATCGCGCCAGTTGATAACCTCAATCAGGCTCATCGGATAAAGCTCTGACGGCGGCCAGTGGAAAATCACCGCGATATCCGCCATCAGGTCATCAACCGACATCCCGGTGGGAAACGTTAGCGTTCCGCATTCGGCGACAAAAAACCAACGACCTGACCCGCCAGCGCCACAAGGTCAGTCCACTCCAGCAAAGCGACCTCGCTTTCGGTCAGTGACGGGTAAGTCATGCGCGGCAAGACTTTGATAAGCGCATCGACATCCGACCCCGCCACCGCCGCCAGACTCACACCACGCAAGGTGCCTGCGTTTGGCTTAATCAGCGTTACAGACGCAATCTCGGTATCGCCGCGCTTTACAGGTGTATCCAGAGTGACCACGTTCGAGCTTTCTGCTGCTTTATCTGCTTTTTTCATTGGGAGTTTCTCGCTTAATTAATAGGGGGAAAGGTGCGGCCAGCCACGCTGACCGCCGGTAAATTACGACAGGCCGATATTGCGGCGGTGACGCTCCAGCATGTCGACACCGTTCACGCGCTCAATCATGTTGATGGTGTCGATTTCGATGCGCTCTTTGCCATCAATCGTCAGTTTGTAATAGGTGCATTGGGTGGTGATTTTGGTCTCGGTATCCTCACCCTGTTTCTGCTCGCCAAAATCCATTTCTTTATGGCGACCACGCAGCACAATCTCGACAGCCACCACGTCGCCGGTGTCATCACGCTGGTAAGAACCACAAAAACGCAGCGGCACGGTGGCCGCACTGGCGGCAGCGTACTGCCCCCACAAGGCGTCATCAGGCAAACCGCCGATGGCCCATTCCACGTTCAGCGCCTCATCGTCCAGGCCAAAATCCACCGGGGCGCTGCCGTTCATGCCACCGCCGCGATAGTTCTCCAGCTTGCGGGTCAGCTTCGGCAAGGTCACCGAACTGACAAGGCCCATGTAGCTCAGGCCGTCATTAAACAGGTTGAGGTATTTCAGTTTGCGCGGGAGTGCCATTATTAAACGTCCTCTTAGCTGTTGACGGCGGCGGCAAGATTGGCCAGATATTTATCGGTGATGCGCTGGCGCAGGGTCAGGTCTTCCAGCGGCGGCACTGGCGTATAGTCATAATCAATAAACAGTTTCCCGCCTTTCAGTGACTCCTTATCGTTGGCGCTTTCGTCATACCAGCAATCCGCGTCAATGACGTAACCATTGCTTTTCAGCTCGCGAAATTTGGCCTTGATGCCGTCAATGATGTCGCGGATAAGCGTGGCCGTGACCGGCTTATCCACCACCCACATATGCGCTTCGGCCATGGTGTCGGCCAGCACTTGCGCGGTGCGGGTGTAGTTTTCAAACAGGAAAAGCGGATCATCAGAACAGGTGCGGTTACCCCAGAAACGAAAACCATCTTTACGGATAAGGGTGGTAACCCCTGCCTTGTTGAGCAGGTCGGCATCGGTGCCGGGTGCCTGCAAATCCCAGAACACCGAGGCGCTAATGCCGGTCACGCCGTTAACGCCGACGTTGGACAGGGTTTTATGCCAGCCCTGTTCCTGGTCGATTTTGGCACGCAGACCCAGGGCGCGCGCCGTGGCGTAGGCTGTATTGCTGGCATTGGTAGTGGTATCCCAGGCAAGGAAATCCGGCCAAATCAGCATCAACTCACGCTGGCCAAAGTTGTCGCGGTATTTGAGGGCGTCAGGGAGGGTTTTGCAGCCCCAGGCGCTGATGTAGCCAAAGGCGCGCAAGGATTGGCAGACCGTTGCCAGTGCGGCGGCCACGTCTTTCGTATCTAATCCTGGCACGCCAAGGATGCGCGGCTTAACACCGGTGACCGCCTGCGCCGTCAGCAGCGCCTTGATGCCGGTATATTGGCCGGTCGCATTTGCGCCGCCGATAATATTGGTCGTGGTCTCGGCAGCGTCTTTACCTTCGGCCACGCGCACCACCACCGTGACCGGCTTGCACTGGTCAGCGATGGCCTGCAACGCAGCGGCCAGCGTGCCTTTTTTACCGGCCTTGCCTACCGCCGCTTGCACATCGGTGATCAATACCGGGACATTGAGCGGGAACATGGCCGCATCAGCATCGCTGGCGGTACACACCATGCCGACAATAGCAGTGGAAACAGTTGAAATCACGCGGGTGCCATCGTTGACTTCAATGACTCGCACGCCGTGATGGTAGTCACTCATTGAGTTTACTCCGTGGTTGTTTGGTGTGGACAGCTTGCAGCCACGCGGGGTCGCGCGCACGTCATCGGCGTTGGAAGGCCCACCAAACAACGGCGCGCAGGGATTAGGTGGGGGATTACTTCATGACGATCGTTTTCGCCGATCAATATGACTGCATTGATCTATCTAATCGATTAGACAGGTTTTGGGCTAACGGGTTAGGGTTGACCTCGACGCGGCAACATCAGGGAAAGACCGCGCCACAGAGAACAGCCCGCAAAATTTGCGGGCTGTTTTTCTATCAGGCATCCGGGATCGTTGGCCAGTCAATATCTGGCGCGCTTTCAGTATCCACTCTGTTAATCAGCACTCGGTAACGCTTCCAGGCCAGTAAAAGCGCCCTTTCCTCTGGCGTCGCTACCCCTAAATCATCCGCATCCTGAAGAGGGGCAATCGCCTTACCGGCCATCTCCAACCGCGCGGCCTTTTCCCAGGACGCAATCTCTACTTGCTGCACGGGTGTTAACTGTGGGGCATCAATCCAACACGGTCGCCCCTGCGCATTCGCCCCACGGACTTTCCCTCTTTGCCCCTGTACGCGGTAGGTGTTCCATTCTTCATCGGTGATCGGCATTACATCATCCGGCCACGTTCCGTTAGCCTGAAAATCATCCTTTTCCTCAATCACATAAAACGTATTCGTCGTTGCGCTATATCCGTAACTCATCCTTAAACCCCCACCGACTGCCAGAACACCACCTGCTCTTGGCCATCCATCATTGCGTTAAACCCGTTGTTATCCATATCTCGCGCCTGAATATTGACCCGACTATCACCGAACCAAGTTCCGGTGGAGCTGATAAGCGTCAGTTGCACACCGAAGCACTGCCGCGCATAGCCACGAGGGAACCCAACCCAGTTAGCATAATCAACACGATTAACCACACCGCCCTGGATAATGAACCCGGTCAATTCGTCCTTGTACCACCACGCATTGCGATCACCGGCCACATGAGTGCGATTATTAAATGAGTTCCAGTCAACACGGCCATTGACCTGCTCAATCACTGCATCCCATAACCATTTATTACCCCAGCGGCTACCCAAAATATTGCCGTCAGCAGAGTGTGTGGCTTGTCCAACCTTAAGGTTGCCGATAACACTAGCGTTATGGCCTAAAACCACATCACCATTTTTTACGTTGACTGCCAACGGGCGCAGTCCGTTGTATGCCCCGTACTGGTTTTTGGCATTAGTCATCAGCAAATACAGACTGTTGCCATCATTACGCCAGTACGTCCCATAATCGCCACCAATTAATCGGTAGTTATCTGAGGACGTGGATTGGATTTCCGAGCTGGTTTTCAGCACCCCCGTTAACTGGCCGCCACTCTTCATCAAATAGCGGGAGTCCGATTCGGTCTTATTCCAGGCGTTAATGTCCGCCGCCACTAAATTCACATCAGCCGATAAGGGCTTGCCGTTAACCTTGATGGAGCGCAGTGCATATTTTTGTAACGCCTGGGCGTCAGTCAACGCCCCTACATCTGCGGCAGTGGGCTTATTTTTAGTGTGATAAATTGTGGCATTGGCAGCCTGATTTGCTTCAGTGCCCCAACAGAGATTATTTTTGTCATTAATACCCAGCCGATACAGCGGCGCACCGCCGCCGAGCTGAAAGCCTATGGATAAATTGGCGGTGGCAGTGCTACGTTTCAACACAAAGGGCGTATGCTCTACACCATCAATCAGCATCGCGATGTTTTCCGTGCCGGTGGAGCCGGTTTTGACTGTCAGCTTTTTTACCGTCCCTCCCGATAGCATCAGGTAACGGCCATCCGCCTCGCTTTTGTTCCAGGCATTGACATCCCCAGCCAGCAGATTGACATCGGCACTCAGCGGCTTGCCGTTTACCTTGATGGAACGCAGTGCGTATTTCTGCAATGCTTGCGAATCAGTAAGCGCGCCAACATCAGCCGCTGTGGGCTTATTTACGGAGTCATAGAGCATTACCCATCCCTGCCACACCCCGGCGCGCAAAGTATTTCGATAAACTTTGTCGCTTGAGTGCCCTCTATTAATCAACGGCTTGGCGATTAATGAACCATGCCCTCCGCTGCTACTGGAGGTAAATGACCAATCCAGTTCATAAGCTAGCACTGCTGATGGCATATCCGCCGAGTCAGCATTAACCGCGTATTTACCGGTTTTTTGTGCCTTGATAAGCGTCAGTGTATTGGTTGACGACAAGATTGGCGTCGCTCCCCCAACACCAAAATCACCGTTAATCATCACCTGACCCGCATCCTTGCCCGCTTGTTTTATCGCCGCTGACCCCAATTCTAAATTGGCGCGGGCAGTAGCTTTATCGGGTAGGTCGGCGAGGTTTTTCCCCAGCTTCACCGTCGCATCATTTACCGCCTTGACCGCTTTCGGCGTGGCCGCCAGGGTCTCGCTGGCGCTGTTGGTGGCGCTGCTCAGTTGCACAAAACCCTTGGCCGCCGTGGTGGCATCGGGGTGGTTGCGGGATTTGGCATGGTCATCAATCGCCGCTGCCACAAAGTCGCGCGTGGCAGTCACCATATCACCGTTAACAATCAGCGTGATAGCCTCGGTGTGGCTGACAATCAGCACCATGCGCAAGGTCTGCGTGCGCCCGCTGCCCTCTTCCAGCTTTGGCTTATAGGACTCGGCCACATTGCTGACCGCAATCAGCACGCCATCTGCGTCATAGAGGCCCATTTCACGTAGCCAGAAGCCGCCCACACTAGCCGGAATAATTAACTCGGCAATCAACCGGTCTGGTGCGGCCTTATCAACGGTCAGCGAGTTAAGTGCTGCGCGGTAACGCTCATTAATAAGTTTGGTTTGTGCCGGGCTAGGCGTGGGTAGCTTGCCGTTACCGTCCCCGACGGCCAGACGGTCAATCTTCAACGGTTTGCCGCCTGCGCTGGCGGCCGCAATCTTTGCCGCCCCGGCGGTGGTCAGAATGGCTTTATATTTGCTCATGATTTCTCGCTTGTTATCCGGGGTAAACGGTAATCGTGTCGCCATCGTAAATGCCGACGCCGGTGTAAACAGGGCCGTTAACGTCCTGCACGATATTGAGGCCGATAAGGTGGCGACTGACCGGCTTGGCATCAGCAATCACCCGCTCCATCTCTCGATACATTTCCTCGGTGATGCCGGTCTCCAGCACGCCGATATCCAGCCGGAATGTGCCGGGCGGGTCATTGTTTTGCCACCACTCGTAGACTTTGATGAGATAGCCGAGAGGCTCCACGACCCGGCGAACGGCACCCATGGTGCCCTTGTGGCGGTGCAGGTAAAACGCCGAGGTCACCACGTTACGCTTGGCGGCCTCCGACCAACTCTCATCCCATCGGTCAACCGAGAACGCCCAGGCCAGATAAGGCAGCAGATTGAGCGGACAGGTTGCCGGGTTCCACAGGTCACGCAACGGCATCGGCACGCGCGCCAGTTCGGCGCAGGCCCTTTCGGCGGCCACCTCCAGCGGCGAGGAGCCAACCGGTAACAGGCGGCTACTCATCAGAACCCCCGACAATGATGCGGTGTTGCTCGCAAAACGACGCCTGGGTATTGTTCAGCACGATATCGGCCAACGGCTTTTTCAGCTCCACACGCTGCACCCCTTCCGCGTGCAGTGCGGCATAGATGGCTGACAGACGAATATCACGCCCTAGCCGGTGCTGTGCGGTGATGTAGCGTTTGAGCTTGGCCTCGGCTGCGGCCTGTATGGGGGCCGCCTCCGGGCCTGGATAGAGATAGAGCACCGCCTCAATGGTGTATTTGACAATATTCGCGGATTGCACGGTCACGCGGTCACCCACCGGACGAACGTTCTCGTCATTCAAGGCGCGAGTGACCACGGCCAGCAAGTCAGCACTGGCCGCGCCGTTACCCTCCCGCGACAACACCGAGATAGTCACGCAGGCCGGACTTGGGCTGATTGCTTTCACGTCAGCCACCCGACCATCGGCAGCGCGGCCATGGTACTCATAGGCACCGGATGGCCCCGCAACGCTAATACCTTCAAATGCCTGCGGGATACGCACCCGATACTCGCTATCGGATTCCATGACCGCCGGTGTCGGGGGGAGCGTGGTGTCATCAGCAGGTGTAATCACCAATCTAGGGGTGTCAACATTCGCGCCAAGCTGGTCGAGGTCACTGCCGGTGGCAAAGGCCACCATCACCGCACGTGCCGCCTCATTCACCCGCTGGCGAAGCATCAGCTCGCGATAGGCGTTTTCCTGCAGTAGCTTGACGATAGGCTCGGACTCCAGCGCCAGGGTGCGTGCGATAGCCTCCTGCTGGTCTGCCGGATACAGGGAAATCAGCATTGCTTTGCGCTCGGCTAGCAGGGTTTCATACTCCAACTCCTCCACAACATCCGGTGCGGGGAGCTGGCTTAAATCGATGGTTGGCATAGTTATCAGCTCAGGGGGACGGTTAAGGAAAACGTGCCGCTGGCGTCGCGGCGCACGCCGGTGATATCAACAACCATTTGGCCATTGAAATAGCTCTCAAACGTGATGGCCGTCAGGCTGATGCGCGGCTCCCATTTCAGGATTGCCGCGTAGCAGGCGGCCATCACCTGCAACTTGACCGCTTCGTTTTGCGGCTGGTCAATCAGGGCTGATAGTAAAGAGCCGTATTCACGGCGCATCACGCGCGATCCAATCGGCGTGATGAGAATGTCACGCACGCTTTGGCGAATGTGGTCAATGTCGGTCAGCTCGGTGCCGGTGTCGCGGCTCATGCCGCTGTAGCGCGCCGTCATTTGGTGCCCTCCGTCCAGCCACCGCCGCGCTGCACGCCACCGTGACCGTGGTTATCTATCTGCACGTTATTGGATGTGAAGGTGCCGCCGGAATGGCTGATATTCCCTTTCATCTCACCGCCTTTCTGCACTTCCAGCGTGCCGGTGGTCAGCTTGTTGGTGCAGACCACCTCCGGTGTGTTTAGGGTGATTTTCTCGCTGGCATTGACCGTCACCACCGGCACCGTGACGGTGACCGACTCGGAGGCGGTCACGTCCGCCGTTTTTATGCCAGTAACGGTCAGCGCGCCAGTTTCCGGCTCGTACTCAATGACCGCACCATCAGGAAAGCTAACGTGGAACGCATCAGCGGAGACTGACGGCGGCGGGAAGTCATCGGAATAAATTCCCGGCAGCACAAAGGCGGTATCCAACTCGCCACCCAGGGCCAACACCAGCACCTGCTCACCAATGGACGGTGCCCACCAGGTACGCGAGCGCCCGGCGCGACAGGTTAGCCAGTTCAGCCAGTCGGTCGTATTGCCGCCGGTTTGGACGCGGCAGCGCCCCTCATCGGTATCGACATCAGCAACGACACCAATGCGGATGAGATTGCGCACTGCGCGCGCCAGTTCTGAGAGGGTTTCGAGTGTTTGCATAAGGAAAGGATGCCGTTAGAGAGATCTAGCGGCAATTTGAGCGCGTAGGATGACCCGCCAGACAACATCGAATACCAAATCCCCAACAGGAGTGATTTTTGCACAGAGACATGGAACTAATGACTAAATTAAAGTAAATTCATTCACAGCAATACACTCAGGTCGTGGAAAATCCCACTTTCCATACGATACTTAAAAAGGACACATTATGTTTAGTAAAAAAATGAATACGGGAATATTGACTCTGGCATTTTTTGTTAGTTTCCCCTCTATTGCAGGCTCAGTTATTCAAAACTTATCGGCATGTGATTCATCATTCTTCAAAGAAATGCAAAATAATAAAGAGATAAATGACTTAATCCTTAACGCTGTCGAGCAGAACGTCAAAAATAAAGAAAACATTTCAATTGACACCAATAAACTTCACGACAACAACCTACCCCTTAACAAATACATAAGCAAATACACAAATATGAACAAATACAGCGAGGGATTGGGCGAATATTACTATTGGGGGTTTGAAACAAGCGAGCCGCTTGACGTGGTAGTAAAAAAGGTCGAAAAACAAGTCCCTTTAGTAAAAAACGGTGACTTATACATATACAATCCAATGATAAAAGACGTCACTAACTCTCAGTGGTCGATGAACAACAATGCAAGTTCGGGAACAGTCCCCGGTAAGACAATTGCCGAAAAGCTTTTTATTGTAGAAAAAACTGACAGCGGCACGACGTTTCTATTATGCTCACTTCAAGGTGTTTTTTCTGATGCAGACTTGAAGTCTATCAGAACAGACTTGAATTGATAGATACAGTCTAATACCTATTAAAATGGAAAAGCTGAACCACTTAAGCTTCAGCTTTTTATCGCAGCAACACACATACTCCAGCGCACTTACGCTTTGCTCATCCTCACTACAATAACGTCTTCAACAATCTGGCGGTCTGTCTCATTAAAACCGAGTAAAAGCCGTGTGTCATACTGCACCTCTTTGCTATGTCGGTTTGGCCTGTCTCGCAACCCCTCCTGATGCACTCTCGCGATACGTTGTACCCGCCCGACAAAATCGACCACCGCGTCGTCATTACTGCCCTTGGCTTTCATGTAGCGATTGGTGCGCAACTTGGCAAACATGGCCCGCTTAACCCGGCCTTTTTTACCCCGCACCGGTTGGCGGCGGCGGGCATACGGGGTGCCATTGGGTGCCTGCTGGCGCTTGATGCGCTGCTGCTGACTGGCGCGGAGCTGCTTGGCAATCTCGGCGGCCATCTTGCGGCGGCTGGCCGGTGACAGGCTGGCAATCAGCGCCGCCAGCTTGTCATCAAAGGGTTTAAGCTCACTCATCCCATTCGCTCACTAGTTCGCCGTGGATATAGAGCTGCATCGGGCGCACCACCGGCACCGGTGGCGGCGGTTCTGGGGCGTGCGAAACATGCAGCGCCCGATCAACCTCTTTGACAATCGTGCGCTCAGTCAGGCGCAGACCGATACTCACGTCAACACTGTCGTTATTGTTGATGTCGGCGATGTAGGTAAAGCCCTGTTTTTTGCCCTCGTCAGTGGTCATGATGTCGGGCTGGTTTTCCCGTAGCCATGCCCCCACCGGCACCAACAGCAAATCCAGGTCGCCGGTGAAATCCGTTACCACCACGTTGAGGGTGTAGCGGTTTTCGAACGACAACGAGGTCGCCAGCGTGGCCCCAATCGACCCGCTGTCGATAAAGATGCGCAGCATTTCCGGGTTGGCTTTCAGTACCGGCACCGCGTCATTCAGCGCTTTGCGCAGGCTTTTCGGCTTGAGCATCTATTTCCTCCTGGCAGTGTTTCACGGCTTCGACCTGCTGCGCGCAACTCACCAGTGCGCGCTCAAGCTGGCGGACATCCTCACTTAATTCCCCGTTGGTGGTCGGTTGGCTTTCCGGTATCGGGCAACTGCTGACCCTCGGACAGCCAGCGTAGATAATCGTCGGGGGTGGCAAATCCGGGGCGGCGGTGCAGCCTGATAACATCATCAGGCAGAGGAGCAACATACCAGCGGCGCAGAGCTTCATTTTCATTGATGAGCCTTGTGATGGTTTGATTGCGGCGGCTGGCCAATGCCTCGGCGGTGTCACGCTGCTCACGCAAAAGCACCTGCACCCGCTCGTTGCTGCGGACGCGGGCCTCCAGTTCTGTGAGCGCTTTCTGCGAGGCTTGCAGCGCTTTTTTTTGCTTGCCGATGGTTTGGGTTGCGTCGGACAGTGAACGGGCTAGTTCGCGGTTTTCCCGCCCTATCCACCACACCACCACGACGGCCAGCACCAGCAAGGTAATCAGCGTTTTCATTGCGCCCCCGTCATGCACAGCGCGCGCTCACTGGCGCGCCGGTTGGCCAGCCCGGCAGACTTCACACCATTGACATACACCCAACGCGGGAGCTGATTGCACGCCTGCGGCCATTGCTGCTGATTGATAAAATGCGCCAGCGTGGACTTGCACGCGGCTCCCGTACCGACGTTAAAAGCAAAGCTGACCACCGCGTCATAAACCGGCTGCGGCATGGGCACCGGCATACATTGCGCCAGCCTGCGCTCAACCTGCATAACATCCGCCACCAGATTGACAGCGGCATCGTGCTCACTGATGGCCTGCCCCGGCTTGACCCCGGCGGTGTGGCCAATACCGCTCGTCCACACCCCGGCGCTGCACTGGTACGGACTCAGGCGGCACCCTTCCAGGTTGGCAATCAACTCCAGCCCGACCAGGGAGGTACGCAACTGGCTAAAGTCAGGCAGCAGCACAGCCAACAGCAACACCGCCGCCACGCTGCAACGCTTAACGATTGAGGACATCGATAACCTCCTTTTGAACACCGGCACGCTTGAGCAACAGATAGCTCTTGCGGCGGTAATACCAGTTGATCGCAAAGGTGCCCACACCCACCGTGGCACCAACAATCAGCGCGATATCCTGCGCGGAATACTTGCCTACCCAGGCCAACATCACGGCCACGGCATAGGCAAAGAATGAGGTGATTTTCTCCATGCTTAATCCCATAGCTGAACGGTTTCGGTTGCCGGGGCGGTGGCCATCACCGGCAGCGTGACGGCGGTGCCGTGGGGCAGAATGACACCCACCTCGGCCAGCCCCGGATTGGCCAACAGCACCGCCTCGACCACGCCCTCGGTGCGGCCATAATGCCGGTGACACAGCGCGTCAAGGGTGTCACCCTGCCGTGCAATGACCTCCATCAGAGCTGCCCGACGATACAGCGCGGCTTACCCTGTAACCGAGCCACAGCCCAGCGCATATCCCGCCAATGCTCGTCAATCGACGCCTCAACGTCATCGGCCTTTTTATCGCCCTTGGCACTGGCATCAACGGTGCGGTAACGCTCATACAGGACAGCGGTGGCCATGGCGCATACCGCGCTCAGGTAGTGAAAACACTTCTCGCTCTCCCCGTCGATATGCTCGGCGGGCACGTCCGTCAGGCACATAAACCCGGCGGCCATCTGCTGCTCGCGGTACAGATACAACTCGGCATTAGTCTCGGCGATACCACTTTGGATCGCGCGGCGCAGGCGCTGCGGCGTGACGGTATGCTCCAGGCGCATCAGCTCACGCACACGCTTCGGGTCGACGTCGGGGAAAAAGAAGGTGTTTTTAATCACCGACTCCGACACATCCGGGGGCGGGATAATGGCCGTCGGCACATCAAACGGCGCAACGGGGTTATGCATAATCACTGTTGTCATGACGACCTCAAAATAGGGGGCGGTGGACGATGGCGTTGATAAGCCCGGAGGCAGTCGCGGCCATCGTGCCGCCCAGCGCGGGGCGCATTCTGTTAACCGGCGACTTTTTTCGCCTTCGGTGGCCGCCCGCGTTTTGCTGGGGTGGCGGCAGTCTTACGCGGGCGCGCGGTTGTTCTTTTGGCGGCGGGGGTCGGTTTGGGCTTGAGCGCACTCTCGCAACGTTGGATCTCTTTTTTCACCCCGGCGGCCTTGTCCTTTCGCATGGCGATGTTGAGGTGTTCCAGCGCCTGCGCAAAATCACCCGCCTCACTCAACATCAGGCCGATAACCTTGTGCAGCTTGGCGCGCACTTCTTCGGGCATGTCCGCATCGCCGACCAGCTCCAGCGTGGCCAGCAGGTCGCTGATGGCCACCGGCGTCCCCGCCTTGCGGCAGCGCTCGGCGGACAGCGCAACATCTTCAACCAGCAAATACGGGGCCGGGCGCTTGTTGTTCGGGGTAGCAAGCCGGTGTTGCAGCGCATAGGGCGCAATCACCAGCGCGCCGGGAATATCGTCGGCGTCGAGCCGCCACTGCATGACGGTCATCAGGATGTCATCTTGTGCGCCACGCCCTTCGGCCAGCACGCCAGCCACCCACGGTGCATAAGCAGGCAGCATGGCCCGCTTGTGCTCGGCTTTCCTCTCGACGGAGTAGATTTGTTTTAACTTTGCGCGGTCTGCGGCCAGCTTAACGAGCATTTGCTCGTAGGCGTTGGCATGGCGCAGCGGATCATCCACCCGCTGCGCAGCCTCCATGGCCGAGACCCGCATCATGTGACGCTGTGCGGGACTCGTCATGGTTTACGCCTTATCGTCTGCGGGTTGTTCGCCGGTTGCTACGGGCTGTGTGATCACCGTCATTTCCTTCACCAACTCCCCCGCCAACGCTTTAACCGTATCCGGGTTGGTTTCGGTTTTCTGAGCCAGCAACTCGATATTTTCAATCAGGCAACCGAAGGCGTAATCCTCAACCACATAATCGATGTTCATCGACTCGTAGTTTTCCACGCGGTCACGCTTGGCGTTTTCTTCCATGTGACGGCGGTGGCTCTCATCCATAAAGTAGATAGAGAGGTTTTCCAGGCTGGTGACCATGATGGCGTTAGCCGGGAAGAACGGCACGCGCACGGCTGGCAAGTTACCGATGCGCTTTTGGCTGACAATCACGTCGGCGGCCATCGCCTCGGTGTTCGCCTGCTCCTGATTCACAATCGGGAAATACTTGTCCGCCAGCAACTTGCGGCCACAGATGACCACCAAGTCAGGTGACTCTTGATGCCACGGTGCAATCAGGTTGTTGGTGGCGTCCATCACCAGCGCATCCAGGTTGGCGTAGTCACCCCCTTTACCGATGCGGATGACATTGGAAATCACCTTCCCCTCCTCGTCGGTGACGTTGTTCATCACACGGGTTGGCGCTTCATCGCGGTACTTTTGCAGCCAGCCGACGGCGATATCTTGCAGCAAGGGGTATTTGATACGGTCAGAGGTGGGCGCGCGCTTAACGCCGTTGAACCCGGCCATGATGAAATCCAACGCCTGACGCTTCACGATGGCGTTGCGAATGCGCAACTGGAAATCCTGATAGCGCGCCCAGAGGTCAAGCTGTTTATAGCGCAGGTGGAAGTCAAAGTTCATTTGCTGACACTCGTACCCCTTTGACTCCAGCGCGGTGAAATCAGCGGTCTGACGCTCTTTGCCACCGTCGGTATCGGTGGTGCTGGCAATGGAGCCATTGACACCTACGCCCACTTTCTCCCCTTTCAGCTCATCCACCGGCACCATGTTGATGCGGGTCAGGAAATCGGAGGTCTCCTGCACGGTATTCATCAAGGTTTGCGTGACCGACGGCTCCACGCTGAACTTGTTGGAGATGTCACCGACGTCGATGCCGTTGAGCTTGGCCACTTGCAGCAAATAGGCGTTAAATTTAAAGCGGGTCTCTTTTTTCATTAGGGTTTCCTAGTCAATAAACAAGGTGATAACAGGGGGCGCACAGCGCCCCGGCCAGACGATTAGCAGTTGGTCAGCAGGCTCTCCTCACCCTCGCCGCCAGTGGCCGCCGGGCGGCGCGACTGGCTAAAACTCTCGGTGTTGTCGAGCGTGGTTTTCAGCTCGGCAAACTGCTGCTGGCTCTCTTTTGCTGCGTTTTTCAGCCCGGCGATTTCCTGCTCCAGCTCGGTAAAACGTTGCGCGGTGCTTTCGCCGCTGGCCTGTACCTGCTCCACCACCGCCGTGACGGCCTCATGCACATCGCTGAAACGCGCGTCATCGCTCTCCTGCTTGCGGCTGAACATGGCTTTTACCTTTTCGCTCAGACTGGATAGCAAGGTATCGGGCACCTCTTCGAACTCCAGTTCGGCCAACGTGGCCACTGAGAACAAATCACCTGGCTCGGACTTGCGGCCCGCGAGGGGATTGGTTTTAGCGCGAGAGCAGAATTCAAGGTATTCCGTGCCCAGGCTGGCCGGGTCATCGGTCACCGCGAGGCCAACGAGATAGCACTTGCCGGTATTGGCAAAGTTCGGGCGGATCTCCATGGAGGTGTAAACCTTCTGGCCCGCTTTCACCATGGCAGCCAAGTCGTCGGTAGGGGTCAACTTTGCGAACAGCGCCCATTTGCCGTTAAGGATGGAATCGTCAGCGATTTTCTCGGCTTTCAGCGCGATCACATCGCCCAGGCGCTTGAAATCGCCGTTGGGGAATAGCCCTTTGATGTGTTCCAAATTGATGCGGCAGCCATAGACACGCGGGTCAAAGCTCTCGCCCATTTGCTGGATATCATTGCCGTCAATCACACGGCCATCGCAGGTGTCACCCTCGACGCCAACGCGAAACCACTTTGATACTTTTTTTGCCATGGTCATTTGTCCTGATTGGGAGTGTTATGTCGGGGGCTAGTTTCCCGGTCAAACACCCACGCGACCAGCGATGGCCGACGGACTACCCCTGACACAACAGCACCTTAGCGCGCCGCCGGTGCCGGTTGCGTAGCCTTGCCCTCGTCACCACCAAGAGGGCACCGCATGCACATTCAGACCGACACCACACTCCTGCTCGACCCACGCCGACAAGCCTCACTGCTCTACTGGCAAGGGTTTTCCGTCAAGCAGATTGCCGAAATGCTCAACCAAAAGGCACCCACCGTGCAGAGCTGGAAGCAGCGCGAAAAATGGGACGCGATTGCGCCGATTTCCCGCGTGGAAACCAGCCTGGAAGCGCGGATTATTCAGCTTATTTTGAAAGGCAAGAAGGAAGGCAGTGACTACAAAGAGATTGACCTGTTAGGCCGCCAGATTGAGCGGTTAGCTCGGGTTAATCGCTACATGACCACCGGCAACGAGGTCGACCTCAATCCCAACGTGGCCAACCGCAACAAAAGCGAGCGTAAGAAGCCGAAAAAGAACTATTTCAGCGAGGAGGCGATTGCCAAGCTGGAGCAGGTATTTTTTGATGATTCATTCGAGTATCAGCTCGGCTGGCACAAAGCCGGGCTGGCGCACCGTATCCGCAACATCCTGAAATCGCGTCAGATTGGCGCGACGTTTTATTTTGCCCGCGAGTCGCTACTGCACGCGCTGAAAACCGGTCACAATCAGGTATTCCTTTCGGCCAGTAAAACCCAGGCGTATGTGTTCCGTGAATACATTATTCAGTTTGCTCACCTGGTTGATGTTGAGCTGGCCGGTGATCCGATTATCCTGGGTAATAACGGTGCAAAGCTGATTTTCCTTGGCACTAACTCCAACACCGCACAGAGCCATAACGGCGACCTACTGGTCGACGAAATATTTTGGATCCCGAACTTCCAAAAGCTGCGCAAAGTGGCCTCCGGCATGGCCTCACAAAAACACCTGCGGTCAACCTACTTCTCCACCCCCTCCACTCTGGGGCATGGCGCGTTTCAATTCTGGTCAGGCGAACTGTTCAACAAAGGCCGTAAAAATGCCAGTGAACGCGTGGAGATCGATATCAGTCACAGCGCGCTCGCTGCGGGCAAGCGTTGCGGTGATGGCCAATGGCGGCAGATTGTCACCATTGAGGATGCACTTGCCGGGGGCTGCAACCTCTTCGACCTGGACATGCTGAAACAGGAAAACAGCGCCGATGATTTCCGCAACCTGTTTATGTGCGAATTCGTGGACGATAAAGCCTCGGTGTTCCCGTTCGAAGAGTTGCAGTGCTGCATGGTGGACAGCCTGGAAGAGTGGACGGACGTTAACCCCTATGCGGCGCGCCCCTTCGGTGACCGCCCGGTATGGGTCGGCTATGACCCTGCGCACACTGGCGACAGCGCCGGGTGTGTGGTACTGGCTCCGCCAATGGTCGCGGGCGGTAAATTCCGCATCCTGGAGCACCACCAGTGGAAAGGCATGGACTTTGCCGCCCAGGCCGACGCCATCAAAGCACTAACCCAAAAATACTGCGTCGACTATATCGGCATTGACGCCACCGGCATCGGACAGGGTGTATTTCAGCTTGTGCGCGCCTTCTACCCGGCAGCGCGGGAAATTCGCTACAGCCCCGAAGTAAAGACCGCCATGGTACTGAAAGCCAAAGACACGATTGGCAGTGGACGTCTGGAATACGACATCGCCCACACCGACATCACAAAATCGTTTATGGCCATCCGCAAAACCATGACAGCCAGCGGGCGCAGCGCCACTTATGACGCCAGTCGCAGTGAAGAAGCCAGCCACGCTGACGTAGCGTGGGCAACCATGCACGCCCTGTTAAACGAACCGCTCACCGCCGCCAATGGTCAGCCGTCTAAATCTATCCTGGAGTTCAACCGATGAGTAAGCGCAACCGCCGCAACAAAAAGGCCACCACAACCACCGCGCAGCCAGCACAGGCTACGCAGGCGTTCACCTTTGGCGAGCCGTCAGCGGTATTGGATCGCCGTGACATTTTGGATTACACCGAGTGCGTCGGTAACGGCAAATGGATAGAGCCGCCAATCAGTTTTTCCGGGCTGGCGAAAACCTTTCGCGCCGCCGTACATCACAGCTCTCCGATTTACGTGAAGCGCAACATCTTGGCCAGCACCTACATCCCGCACCCGCTGCTATCTCAGCAGGATTTTAGCCGCTTTGCGCTTGACCATCTGGTATTTGGGAACGCTTTTTTAGAGCAGCGTTTTAGCGTCAGCGGCAAATTGATTAAGCTTGCCACCTCCCCGGCCAAATACACCCGGCGCGGCGTGGAGCGTGGTGTTTATTGGTTTGTGCAATCCTTTACCGAGCCGCACAGCTTTGCCCCAGATAGTGTTTTTCACCTGCTGGAGCCGGATATTAACCAGGAGCTTTATGGGATGCCGGAATACCTGAGCGCACTTAACTCGGCATGGTTGAACGAGTCCGCCACGCTGTTCCGCCGCAAGTATTACCAGAACGGCGCGCACGCGGGTTATATCATGTATGTGACCGATGCAGCCCAGAGCACCACCGACGTCGATGCGCTGCGCGAGGCGATGAGTCACTCAAAGGGATTGGGGAATTTCAAGAACCTGTTTTTCTATGCGCCGAACGGAAAACCCGACGGGATTAAAATCGTACCGCTCAGTGAAGTGGCCACCAAAGACGATTTCTTTAACATCAAGAAAGTCAGCGCGGCTGACCTGATGGACGCTCACCGTATCCCCTATCAACTGATGGGGGGCAAGCCGGAAAACGTCGGCTCAACTGGCGACGTAGAGAAAGCGGCCAAGGTCTTTGTGCGCAACGAGCTGACGCCGCTACAGGAGCGCATCAAGGAGGTTAATGACTGGCTTGGTATTGAGGTCATCCGGTTTAAAAAATACAGCCTCGACAACGACGACGAGTAACCCTACAGCCGCCAATTTAGGTGTATTAGTCGCGACTTGACACGGCTAAGGCTACTACGGCACAGAGCCAAATCCAATCTGACAGGCAGCTCTGTGCCAGAAGCGGACGTTGTAAATTTAAATTAAATAATTGTCAAAAAGTGTTAAGATTCCAACGATGAAAGATTACTAACCTGCATCGAAAATATTTTGCAGGTATTTAGTGTAAAGCTTACATAAGCATCAATAGGACTAATAAGAAAATGCAGCATACTACATTTCTTAAAAAAATAAATTTTAACAAGCTTATCATTCTCGACTGCCTGTCCGAAAATGAATACCAAACAGCTAAACGCCTACATGAAAACCTAAGCGACAAAGGATTTGGAAGTGGTATTTCCCTCATTAAGACTCAAAGTGCGAAATCATTTCGCGATACACTTCAAGACATAAAGGATTTATTTAACCCTGAATTAAACATTGGATTTCAACCGATCATTCATATTGAAGCTCATGGTAATCCACTGTCAATGGAACTGCCAGATAAAAGTACCATTTCCTGGAGTGAGCTTGCAGATGATTTCAGAATAATAAACAATTCAATGGGCAATCAACTTATCACATTCATTGGAAGTTGTCATGGGTACAACTTTATTTACAATAATCACACAATTAAAAAATTTACACCGGTTTATTTTTGCATAGCACCCTTAAACACAATTCCTGCTGGAGACATTGAGACAGCAGCACTTACATTCTATGAAAGTTTATTCTCAACAGGAGATTTGACACTTTCCGCTAACCTTTTGGATTCATCAAAGTTTTACACGTACAATTCTGATTATATGTTTCATCGAGCCTTTCATGAAGCCATGCAAAGAAATCATAGAGGAAAATCTTTAAGGGATAGAAGAGAAGCCTTAATTACTGAAGCTATTAAAATTATGGGCGAAAAGTGGAATGACATGAGTCAAAAAGATAAGCGTGATTATCTTAAGCATGCACGGAATCTACTCAACGTTTATTTAAAGGGCAAGGAGTCTCTTCGAGCAGAATTTGAAAAATTTTCAATTGGTTATATGGGTTATGTAAATAAACATGTTTTCGAAGAAATTTGGAAACATATGCAGCACAACAAACAAGGAGGTATATATTAAAGCCGTCATTATGTCCGCTATTCGCTCATAGCGGACATAATGACCTTACTGCGTGGCCGCCTGCATGCCAGTTATAAAAGAGTACTGCTCACTTCTGCAATCTATTTATATTGATGTAAAGCATCTCAATCAGTTCTTTGGCATTTTGACTGTAGTGAAAAGCCCTATGGCAATTGGGGCAAAGTGCAACACAGTTGCTTGTGGTATCAGCACCGGCCAACGAGAGAGGTATCACGTGATGCACTTCCAAGTATGGGCTACCATCATGTAAATAAAACGGTGCACTTTCACCACAATTTTCGCAAATGCCCTTACTTTGCTGCAAGATCCAAGCTTTCACCATAGGATCTCGAGCATAGACCTTTTGAAGTCGCTCTACTGCCCCTGGTACTTTATATCCTTTGGGTTCGCTTAAAGTTCTTTTTATTAATCTGCTAACCCTTGTATTTAGAACACTCCCATCATCTGTAGGTTGAAAAAGATCTGATGACTCTCCATATATTATAGGCTCCCAAAATGTACCACTATTGACTCCTGGAACATTTATCATTATTCGTTTGGTCCTGTTCCCCGAAGGAACATTTTTTTTACCTATACTACTGAAATGAGCCTGATAACTACACATTTTTTGGCGAATATCGCTAGGTTTATTACCAACTAGAGGGAAGTATTCATCGGGATGGATTTTTCTTTCAACTATGGCCGGAATATGTTTTCTGGCTGTCGATGAGGCCAGATACACAACGACATTATCTACACAGGAATCAGTAAGTCGCTCAATTATACAATCTAGGGCAATATTGTAGTCTTTGTTTCTGTGTGCTGGCCCCCAAGACTCAAGGATTAGGCCATAAACCCCATCCTCTTCATCTACTGAGCATTCTGCGTTTAGTTTAATTCCATTTTTATCATAAATTTGCATAACATTGATCTTTTGTGAGGATTTTCTACAAAAATACTACCCATCTATATAAATACGCAACGTTTAACTAAAAACAGTGTTATTTCTACGCTTACTAGCATTTTTTAGTAGAAAATTGTCCGTTTGTTTAAACGTATGCACCCAAGCAAACTTGTGACGTCCGCTCTTCGCTCAAAGCCGACTGTCGGATAAGATTGTGTTCTATCCGCGGTAACTGTCAGCTCCAGTCTGAGCAGAGACAATTTAGGCGGCTTTTCTATACCACGCTGTAACGCTCTCAGGCGCCCCTCACGACGCGCAATCCCTTACCCCACCCCTGATTAATTTCAAAAATCCAACGCCGCCACGACGCGAAAAAACAATTATTTTTTGAAAAAAAATTCACTCTCCGCGCAATGCTATCCCCACCACGCCAGCCCGCTTCATGGGTCGGTTTTAATGCAGTTGCATGAAAGTTATAAAACCAGGCCATTACTGCTGTGCCGATACAAAGTACATAACCGAACGCACATGCAAAATCATGCACGTTAGCAATGCTATTTTTAGCGAAAAATAGACAATGAACTCACACACGAGTATTGGCGCGGAGAGTCAGCACTCTAGCTTTATATCTTTCATCGATCACCCCCATGGAGTGCATTCTTCCTATAAGCTTATTCGCAAATGATGTATCTTTTGCTTGTTGAATATCTTTTATTAATTTCCAGTATTCAAACTCAACTGACATCAATCTATGCTGCTCATTTCTAATTTTAAGCCTATCCCTGATTACGATAACACCAGTCACTAATTTAGGATCACGCTCCCCATAAAGTTTAGTTTTTTGAGGATGCATAACATGACCATGTCTTGAGATTATTTTCTTTACTGTAGAGGCGAAAAGACGATTCACTTTACTCCCTGAAAAAGTTAAATCATCAACGTAAACGGTCATTTTAACATCGAGTGCTTTACAAAGACTTTCGATTTCACTAAACATTCGATAGTTAGCAAAAAATGCCAAAGGCATACTAATTCTACTCCCTGTTGGCAAGGAGTCATGACAACTACAAATATATGACAATAGATCAGCAACATCAGAGGACATTTTCATTACAGAATAGAAAAATGAAAATATCATCGTCCTCGTCGTTGACGGGAAAAATGACCTTACGTCAGCTGTCAACAAGTTTGACGAATTAACATGTGCATTTGCATTCGTAATATTTGAATGCTGTTTTTTACCGGAGTGTAAATAATTGGGAGTGGAAATTCTAGTTAAAAGACTTGCTAAACGCGTATGAACACGATCTAACTTTTCTAGAGGCTTTTGTATTTTACGTGTTTTTCCTTTTTTTGATAATTGATCAAAAACAGAATAGTTTTCCTCATCATTTTTAAGAAGATTTAACTCCGCTAAAGAAAAACCAAGTAAATCGACTAATTTTTTTTTACTTTTAAGCTTATAAAGTGGCGAGTCAATAATTTGATAACTTTTATTCTTTGTTACTATCTTTAACTTAATGCGCTTTTTCATTTCGATTATTTACCCACGCCAACACATCCAGAACCTTACCTGCCAAATTCAAACGTAAACGTTTGGATAAGCGCCCCTGAGTACCTAACGTTTCCGAAAAAAACATTAGAGAAGAAATTGGTATGTCAAAATGGGAAGAATAACGCTCAAGGATATCAACCGGTGGCAACAAAGCCCCACTTTCAAGTTGAGATATTTTTTCTTTTGGAATACAAAGCGCTACAGATAGGTCTGCGATTGATTCGCCGTGATATTGCCTGATAATACGAAGAGCCTTGTGTAACATAGACTTAACCACCTGTGATTGAAACTGGGGAGGACACATTACTCACCGCCCCCTTCAAAGTATTCAACTAGCCTGGCGATGAAATTAAACAGTCGAATACCCCATTTAATCGCCTCCCAAACATAAGTCTTCCACTTCTTCCGGTTCGACTTGCTCTGTGCCTGCTGTTCGTTGGTTACGTTATCATTTCGCATGATATTTTTTCCTTATGCCCCATGACGCGTAAACGAAAGTTCACTGAAACATCACGGGTTCGCCTCATAAGGATGAGATTGAACAGCACTAGCTCCCTGCTCCACGAACCCTTGGTCGCCAAAGGGTTCGAATACCCATACGCCATGCCACCGGAAGCTACAGTGCTACCTGCTTGCCGATATCACCATGGACTATCCAGGGCGCTGCGTGGGGTAAAATAGGTAGAAAGCTCTAAGCTTTCCTCGGGTTGTTAAACCCAATTGATGGCGAAATATCTCAATACCTAACCAATGCCTGAATCATAACAATAAATTACCTTTACTCAACCAAAACACTTATACATTTAATGAATATCAAATCATTTTTTATTCACTTTTGACGTAATAGTTGGAAAATCCGACAAAGAAGACTCATATTGGACAGTTCCTCAATCTATACATGGTGTTATTAACCTTGTGCTCTTTTACGGTTTCTAACTAAATCCCAACCATTCATCGAGTGGTGGGTAAGAAAACTGTTTACCATTTAAACTTACCATTGCCCCGCGAGTAAGGGCTTTAAGTTCCCAATTTTCGGCGGTGATACCATCCCGCGCCAATTCAAGCCGGATTTTAGGTATACGGCCACGCTCCGCCGACGTCAGGCGGGCTGATGGGGCGTCAATTAGTGATTTATTGCTGTTTCTGATGCGCTGCTGGCCGCAGGCCTTTGGGGATTGCTCCCTTACGGCGTCCTTGAGCACCTTAGCGACGTCTGGGTCATCCCAGCCAACATCCCCGCTCTCAATCAAATTCATCACCGCTGTGACGTACTCAGGCGGCGTAACAGTCAAAACTGGCTCTGATTCTCGGCCAAGCTCCCCACAGTTATTGACAGGACTCCGAGGCGCGCCAGAGGCGCTTTTTAAAGTCAAAGGCTCAACGTCAACGGCTTTACGGACAATACGCCATTCCGTTGTACGGGTTTCAAATACGTGGCCATGGCCAAGATGAGGTGCGAAGATGCCGACCACCTTTTGCACCTCTTCATCGTAGGCATTCGGCTCATCGGCCACCTTACGTGCTACACGTACGGTTTGAACGTCACGCGGCACGTTTGCCCCGCCCTGCCCGGCGATGTATGCAGCAAAGTCACCGGCATCGGCAGCAGCCCGAACCGCCTCGACCCTCTCGTCAAAGGTGTCAGCCAAGCTAATCCCGCGCAGGCAACTTGCACGGCACTCGCGATACGCACCCATGGTAGGAACACCAATAGATTTAAATTGAGGGATGCGCCACGTAGATGCCCAGGAGGTTACAGCGGCCGCCATATCCCGCAGGGGCTTACCGGTGTCGTGATCGATCTCACCGTCAAGCGCATAACCGTCGATATTCTTGGCAATGTATTTAGCGATGTAACCCGCTGCGCCGCCCTTATTCAGGTGCTTGCAGTCAAAGCGGTTTTTGGCTGCGCCACGCTCGTCGGCATCTTCTTTCATGGCATACCGGCGCATGATGTCGATAACTTGCTGGCGCTGCTTACGTTCGCAAAACAGCATCATGTGCCAGTGCGGCGTACCGTCGTGATGCGGCTCAACAACGCGCATACCATAAACATTCAGGTCACGGTCTTTAAACGCAGTACGCATTTTGCTCCAGATGCCGACAAGGTAGCGCTGACCGTCTTTAGGGGAAAATGCCTCTACATCCCAATTGTGGTTAAACTGAACCTGGGAATTGTCTTTCTTACCGACGACGCGCGTCGGGTGGTATTTGGACGGCGTGGTAAGAGTGATAAACATGCCGACATCCCTCTCGCTGGCGGCATACTTTTCAATCCCCGCAATAGTGCTCATCAGCTCCATGCGTCGGATTTCAGGGTTAGAAATGCTCGCCATGACCTTATCAATCAGATCGAAGCGCTCACCGGTTTCGACGTTCTCCAAGTCGCACCCTTTCAGGTATTCCATATTGGCTAGTCGCCGCGCCTGCACATCCCTGATAGCCTGCTTGCTGGCGTATGGGTATTTGTTACGGTTGACCTCACCTGCAGCTATCAGCAACGCCTCGCGCCAGCGCGTGCGCAGTGCTTTCAACTGACGTTCCCACCATTCGGAGTTAACCAACCGCGACAAGCTGGCAATCGCTGACGGGACATCAAGCGCACCCTTGCGATATTTGCGCCAGTGCATCGGGGTAACATTAAACGCGCGGGCCATATTGCCAACTTGGCCATAAAAATCAGCCTGCACGCTGTCGCTGATTAACCCGGTGTTATCGCCACCATTGGCTTCGATAAACTCCTCGCAATAACGCTCATAGTTCTGCATTAACTGCCCAGCAATGCGGTCAGCAAAACGCCGCAGCTCTTTATCATCCATACCCGGCAGGCGTGCATAGTTGTCAACCTCCGCCATAAAGCACGGTGACGCATTGAGATTCATAGCATTTTTAGCGTTAACGATTTCGATACGCGGCCAGATGCGGCGCTGAAACTGGAGCATTAGCCATTTATTGGCATCGTTCAGCCCTTTCTCTTTCAGCAGATAGGTATGACGCGAGAGGAAAATCGCACCAAGAAAGTGCGGGAGAGAGTGGATATTGCGTAAAACAGCTTGCCCCTGAGCATGTTGCTCACGGGTAAGCGGTTTCTCTTTGCCAATGGCTTGTTTTGGCGCGTTCCATGGGTAAACACCGACGAAGGGCTCGCCGGTGTTGCCAGGGTAGGCTAGCGGCGGAGTGGGAACAGTGCGCCCCCTTACCTCCCCCGATTGTCTACTATGGTCATTTTTGAACTCAACCAACGGAGGAAACCCGACTGTAGTTTGCCATGAATACAGCCCTAGCGAATCCTCTCGGCGTTGCACTGCGAATATTCTTTGTCCGAGGGGACTTTCCATCACAGAACTTCCACCCCGGATTAGCCTTAAATTCCGGCTCCTCACGGAGCGGTTCCGGCTTCACAAATCCCCCGCCACACCAGATATGTGTCTTTTTGTTGTAACGGTCACGTGCAGGGTAAATATCTGGATAAAGCGGGTGTGAGTCGTTTTCTGGAAGATACCCAGCGTAGTCGCAGGGGTTGAAAGCAAAATCAGGCTTGCGATACATGCTCGACAAAACACCAACCGGATTCTCGAATGCCCAGGCAGCGCCAGTAACCAAGCCAACAATTCGCACCAAGTCGGCCAACTCTGCCGCCTCAATCTGGAATAATGGGTTTTCGGCTCTTTTGGACTCGAAATGTCGCGCACCGGCAACGGTCAGGTCGGTGCATTCAGGAAAGCCAAAAACTACTGACACTCCATCACCGACCATTTCAGCAATGACCTTTGCTTGCCCTAACTTGTCTGGTGCACTGAACCACATCCCGACCTTCACATGGTGTCCATCACGAGTTACTCCATCCTCAGGCTGGCCGTCAAAGCACCAGCACTCATAACCAGCCTCTAGCCACGGCTGTGCCATAAAACCAGTCAAGTCAAAAAGGAAAATAGCTTTTTTCATTTACCCACCTCCGAGCCAAATGCCGCTTGGCACAGCAGGCCAATGCGCTCAACCTCGGTGGCCAGCTCGGCAAGAGTGGTTGCGTCTGAATCGCGGATACCCTGATTAATCAGGCCCGAAACCAGTTGCGGGATAGTCGGGTAATAACCAATAGCATCAAGCCACTCTTTGCCTACTTCTTTACCGGTTTTAACGGTCTTTCTACGGTTAAGGATAAATTGAAATGTATCGCTAGTTATTACCCAGTCTTTATCGATTCTAATTTTCATGCTATTTCCTCAATCGTAATTCTGGCTTTCTGGTCTGCGTGCAAATTCCGAGTCACTCAAATCAGCCGCAATAAAATGGCCTACCAGAAACGCAAGCAGGCCGAATAAAGCAGAGAGCCCCGTCATGGTTTCCCCGAATGATTTTGCGCAAGCGCCTCGTGGTTGAACTTCTCTGACTCAACGCGGAGCAGTTCGATAATCTCAACGCTAGAAAGGTGGTTCACTGTCGCATAGGTTGCCATGCGGTCCAGGTGTGACGAGAAGCTGGTCGCCGAGTCGACCTTGGCCTCGTTACGCGCGGCATTCAGCATCCACTCACGTGACTCATTGCTGGCCTTGTTTTGCATTGCTTGGCCAACGGTTTTATACATGTGCATATAAACCTCCAGGTAATAGAATGCCCGACGCAATGAAGCGCCTTTAAAAAGAACAGGTATTAATTAATGTAAATACTTTTCTGGCTTAACTGCCGTTAATATTGTTGGAGCGTGCTCAAATAGGTTGAATAATTCACGTAGTGCCTTGAATAGCGCCTCTCGCCACGTGCATGATTCATCATCAATGCGCCAGTATGGCTGGCTGAATTCGGCCTCGGTCAATCCCGCATGAAGAAATAACGTGCGGCGTTGGCCAATAGTCAAACGGCCAATATAACCAGACTTGCTAATACCGTGTTTGCGATACTTAGCAAACGCACTGCGTAATTCACCAATAGCGCAGACAATGCGCTCGCAGTCGCCCTCACTCATTTCCTCCAGTTTCAGCACAGAGTGACGCTGTTTAAGCTGCGCATGAAAACAGATGGTCAGGCGCTCACGCTCCATCATGTCGTTATAGAAATTGCAGGTGTCACGCCAGCGCGGCGCTGCAAGATGCTTACCGATAAGACCACGCAACCCGGCGGGCTGACTACGGACGGTTGCAACAGTCATAACTGTCATTTGAACCCCCTGCGTAAAATGGAATTGACTGCAGGAAACCAGCGGCCAGCGCGACGGGTGCGGATGATAATGCCCTGGCGCCCTTTGCCGTGGGTGATACTAGTATCAAGTGAGTGTGCCGCCTGATGGTTCCAGAGCAGCGGCGCAATAGAGATAGGCTGTTGCATAGTCATTACCTCGCTTAACGAACTGGTGAAGAAGGTTCACCGAGTCCAAGCCACTGCAACCAACCGTCGCGGATTTCTTTCGGGCGACTCTCGAAAGCCAATTTCATCCCCTCATTCCATGCGGGGAGATAAACCCAGTATTCAGCGCGCGCCGTTGGCACCTCAGGGGTGCGCATTTCTACAACAGGTAGCTTGTTCTTATCAATCATGCCCTTTACCGCTTCGGGGCTTTTGCCGATGACTCTGGCAAATTCCTGATAGGGCAATGCGTCCGTCAAACTTACGATTTGTTTGCTCATCTGCTAACCTCTTATCTAGATCTAGCCAATTATCTGTAGTTGCCCTCAATGGCCCTCAGTTGGTTAGATGATATGAATAATATGTTTTATTTGTTCTAGATATTAGAGGATGTTGAAAACATGTCAAGTGCGATAGGCGAGAAGCTGGCTTTGGTCAGAGAGTCTGAACGGCTCAACAGGAAGCAATTTGCTGAAATTACAGATGTTCCTTACAGCTCCCTTACTTACTATGAAAGTGGTCGGTCTACCCCTCCGACTGATATCACCATGAAAATTTTCAGTCACCACCGGTTTCAAAAATATGCTTTATGGTTCTTTACTAACCAAATAGCACCAGAATCCGGGCAAATAGCACCGGCACTCGCACACTTTGGGCAAGGAGACATCACCTCACAGCACTCCGACCAAAAGACTGGTTAAACATTCACCTAGCTTATTTATCCCAAAACTTTCAGGTAACAGCCTGCTGTATTCCTGAAAGTAAAATCTTCCTCGGAGGGCTTCGCGATGGCGATTAAGAAGCTCGAAGATGGTCGATATGAAGTGGACATAAGGCCGAACGGGCGCAACGGAAAGCGTATCCGCCGGAGATTTGACAAGAAGCACGAAGCACAAGCTTTTGAGAAGTACACGCTTGTGAATTATCACGACAAGGGGTGGCTAGCAAAGCCAACAGATAAGCGGTCTTTATCTGAGCTAATTGAGCTTTGGTGGGTGTATCACGGAAAGACCATAGACCATGGCCAGTCTTATCGTTACAAACTCAACAAGATCAACCGGAGTATGGACTACCCTGCGGCGTTCCAAATAGATAAAAGGCGTCTTGCTAACTATCGGGTATTGAGACTGAGCGAGGGTGACCAGGCTTCTACGCTTAACCGTAATCTTGTTGTTCTATCGGGGATGTTCACCTTCCTGATTGAGGCAGGCTTGTACCACGGCGTTCACCCATTGCGCGGGATAAACAAACTCAAGGAAGCCCCGACGTCTATGGGATTTCTTTTACAACCCGAGATCGAACACCTGCTTGCAAGCGCGGAAGGTGATAACTACAAAATTGCAGTCTTGTGTTTAAGCACCGGCGCACGATGGGGAGAGGCTAGCCAATTACGTGTTGAAAACGTCATCGGCGGCAAAGTGACTTTTGTACATACCAAAACCGGTAAAAGGCGTTCTGTGCCAGTTTCTGAGGATGTTAGAGAGGCCCTGTTCACTCGAAAAACAGGCAAGCTATTCCCAGATGCAAGTTATGACGCTTTCCGCACGCTGATTAGGACGATAAAGCCAGATTTACCGAAAGGACAAGCGACGCATGTTTTGCGTCACACGTTCGCAACGCACTTCATGATGAACGGAGGGAATATTGTGACTCTGCAACGCATTTTGGGCCATGCCAAAATCACTCAGACAATGACATATGCACACTTTTCGCCGGACTTCCTGAACGATGCTATTTCGTTCAACCCATTGCAGGGCAAAGTCGCCGTTTAGCGTCCACATACTGTCCACACTTGAGTTGTTTTTGACGGCTTACAGATATCTGTAATGCTGATAAAACATAGAGTTAATGTCAGAAGGCAGGCCCAGCCTACCGTAAAAAGGGCCTCGAATGAGGCCCTGGAGGATGACTTACTTGTTGGCGTCCGGATGTTCCGGTACGGCGGCGCTGCCCATATCCTTCTGGTCTTTACGTACGCTGGCCACGTCTGAGGCGCTAACCGGCTTGGCGCTGTTACCCCAGCTTGAGCGAATGAAGTTAACCACTTCCGCTACCTGCAGGTCGTTCAACCGCCAGCCAAACGGTGGCATGGTGATGTTGGATACCGCCCCTTTCACCGCCGGCGTGGTGTTACCGGTCAGCACGATGTGGATCAACGAGGTCGCATCTTCGGTCTGCACCACCGGGTTGCCCTTCAGCGCCGGGAAAGCACGTTTGTAACCCACGCCATCGGTACGGTGGCAGGCAGCACAGTTATCGACGTACAACGCCGCTCCGGGCTTGCTGTCGTCACCGCGCCACAGATCCTTGGCTACGCTGTCTTCTACCGGTGTGGCCTGCTGCTTGCCGTCTTTCGGCGGCAGCGTTTTCAGGTAACGCGAAATTGCCGTCAGATCCTCATCGCTGAGATACTGCAGGCTATGCTCAACCACGTCGCTCATACCGCCAAACACGATGGACTTATCGTTACGGCCGGTTTTCAGGAACTCGGTCAGTTCGGCCTCGCTCCAGGTTCCCAGCCCATCCTTGTTATCACCACGCAGGCTGGATGCCACCCAACCGTCGATCGGCGCATTGCTGCCGGACAGGTAGTTGTCACCGTCATTATTGCTCAGCGCTTTTTCCTGCATGGTAATGCTGCGTGGCGTATGGCAGGCACCGCAGTGGCCCAACCCTTCCACCAGATAACGACCCCGCTCAATCACCGGATCGGCCTTGGTGTCCACCACAAAGTCCGCCGGTGATGGCGCAAACATGCCGCGCCAGATACTCAGCGGCCAGCGCATTGACAGCGGCCAGGGGATATCGGAATCCTTGTTGGCCTGTTCCACCGCCGGTACGCCGTGCATGAAGTAGGCATACATGGCGCGCATGTCATCCTCTTTCACCAGCGCAAACGACGGATACGGCATCGCCGGGTACAGGGTGCTGCCGTTTTTGGCGACGCCCTTGCGTACCGCGTTGTCGAAGTCTTCGAAGCTGTAATCACCGATGCCGGTTTTCTTGTCCGGTGAGATATTGGTGGAGTAAATGGTGCCGATCGGCGTTTCCATCGCCAGCCCCCCGGCAAACTCTTTACCGCTTTTGCCGTTGGTGTGGCAGGCCACGCAGTCACCGGCACGCGCCAGATACTCACCGCGCTTGATCAACTCGCTGCTGACCGTGGCGTCCTGCGCCCAGACAGAGAAACTCAGTGCACTGAGAACCAGTGCGGGAACAAATGCTTTCATCAGTCGCCGTCCTTATGCCTGCACCAAAGGGCCTGGGTTTTTCAGATACTGCTCGCGAATAGCGCGTGCAGACCAGTAAGCCAACGCGGCCACGGTGCCGGTCGGGTTGTAACCCAGACCCTGCGGGAAAGCTGACGCGCCGATCGAGAACACGTTATGGACGTCCCAGCTTTGCAAATAGCGGTTCACCGCACTGGTCTTCGGATCTTCGCCCATCACCGCACCGCCGTTCATATGAGTGGTTTGGTAGCTGGTGGTATCGAAATGACTGTTGGCGTTTTTCGGGCTGCCAGAAATCAGTTTCGGGTTCATGGCCTTGGCGATCGGGGCCATTTTGTCGTACATAAATTGCGCCATCTTGATGTCGTTTTCCTGCCAGTCGAACGTCATGCGCAGCAGAGGCTGGCCGAACACGTTTTTGTAGGTAGGGTCGAGATCCAGATAGTTGCTGCGATACGACTGGTGCGCACCGTGGGCATCCATCGAGACATGATGGGTATAGGCATCGGCCACCGCCGCTTTCCACTTACTGCCCCAGGCCGGGGTGCCCGGAGGGGTTGGCAAGCCGGAGATCGGTTTGGTGCCCGCCTGGTTGACCCAGAACGGCGAACCGCCAACGAAGCCTGCTTCGGCATGGTCAAAGTTGTCGGCGTTGAAGTCGTCCACACCCACACCATTACCACCAGCGCCGATGAACGGGTTGGTAAACACGTCCTTGTCGAAAAACGCCTTGATAGTGGTCAGGTTTTGGTAAGCGAAGTTACGCCCAACCACACCTTCGCCGGTCACCGGATCGTAAGGTTTGCCGATACCGGACAGCAGCATCAGGTGAACGTTGTGGAACTGGAAAGCACCCAGGATCACCAGCTCGGCCGGCTGTTCGACTTCACGGCCTTGCGCGTCGATATAATTGACACCGGTTGCGCGAGATTTATCGTCGGTCAGGTTCACCTTCAACACATTGGCGTTGGTGCGCAGTTCGAAGCGTTTCTCCATGCGCAATGCCGGCAAAATATTGACGTTCGGTGAAGCCTTGGAATACATATAACAGGCGTAACCACTGCAGAAACCACAGAAGTTGCACGGCCCCATCTGCGCGCCATACGGATTGGTGTAGGAATCCGAAGTGTTGGCAGAAGGCAGGTTATAAGGGTGATAGCCCACGTCTCGCGCCGCTTTCTCGAACATTTGCGCAGAGAAAGTATTCTTCTGCGCCGGCAACGGGAAGTTGTCGGAACGGTCAGCCGCGAAGGGGTTACCGCCCTTCGGTGCCATTTTTTGGCCCTTGACGGTCCAGGCGGTGCCGGAGGTGCCGAACACTTTCTCCGCTTTGTCGAAGAAGGGCTCCAACTCGTCATAGGTGACACCGAAGTCCTGGATGGTCATGTCTTTCGGGATGAAGTTTTTGCCATAACGTTCTTCGTAGTGGCTACGCATGCGCAGCTCGATAGGATCGATGCGGAAATGTACGCCAGACCAGTGCAGGCCTGCGCCACCCACGCCGGTACCCGGCAGGAACGCCGCTAACTGACGGTAAGGCACTGCCGTCTGGCTGGTATTGTGACGAATGGTCACGGTGCTTTTTGACAAATCCTGGAACAGCTTGCGGCGAATGTTATAGGTCAGTTCGTCGATCACCTGCGGGTAGGAACCGTCCGGATAGGTATCGCGCATCGGGCCGCGTTCCAGCGCCACCACGTTGAGGCCAGCCTCGGTGAGTTCTTTGGCCATAATGGCGCCCACCCAACCGAAGCCGACGATCACCGCGTCTACTTTTTTCATTACCGTTGCCATTGTTACCCTCTCTCCCCACGAATTGATACCGGGGGTAAGGGATAACGTTCCCCTCGTTCAACCCAGTCCATAAAGTCGGCGCGCGCGCCAGGAAAATTAATCAGCTTCCAACCGACCATGTCTTTATTGCCACCATGGATTGGATCGCTAAAGAAACCTTCGCGGGTGTTTTGCAACAAGTAGGAGAAGAACAGTTTGGCAGGCAACTGCGAAAACTCAGCGTCGCCGGACTCAAATTTCTGCAACAACGCGTCCTGCTGTGCGGCGTCCAGGTCGGCAAAAACTTTACCGGCGGTTTTCTTGCTGTAGGCATCGGCATCAGCGATACCCAGGTTGTAGATCTGTTTCGGCACCAGCGGCAGTTGATAACCCATTTCCTTCGGAACATCCGGGTTAAACGGCCCCTGCATATACCAGATGGATCCGGTCGCGTACGGGGTATTCATCTGACGATCGATAAATTCCGGCACGCCAGCTTCCAGCGCCCCAGGACCACGATCGTCGGCCGGGATCAGACGTGCCACAGCCGCCTTGACGAAGGCCCACTCTTCCGGGGTAAAGAAGGTAGGCTGATAGTCGCTTGTTTTTGGGGTGTCTGTTGCCGCGACCGCCGGTATTGAGGCTGTCAGCGCACTAACGCCACTGCCGCCAATCACCGCTGCGGGGATTAAAGTCATCGATTTCAGCAAGAAATCGCGCCGTGAATTGTTAGTTTTATCGTCCGACATATCACATTCCATCCAAAGATAATCACAACTATTTAACCTCAACCTTGCGGTCGATGCGGGTTTCAAACATAAATTGTTACTTATTTGTATATTTATTGAAGGCCACAATGTGGCCAAACGCCAAAATGTTACCGGTAACTTATTGAATGAACGTAAAGATTTGCTGGTTAATGTAAAATTAACTATTCGTGCGGTTTTTCAGGTAACAGGATGGGAAATAACGAAAAATGAGAAGTGCATCGCGATTTTACCGCGCGCCAATAAAAAATCCGGCCCCAGTAAGAGGCCGGTTTAGCAAAGAAATTTGAACTAGGGCGACATTGCCTGGTAGGCGGTGGTCACCTTCCATAAATAGCGCGGCGCCTGCGGGGCCGGATGCTTTTTCTGGATATGCTGATAAAACTCATCCGGGCTCATCTGATTGATACGATTTACCGCGACGCGCTTGTCTGATGAGAAGGTCCGCAACATGGCACCCGCCCCATTCACATAAGACACAATGGTGGCGTAACGTAACGTCTGTGGATCGTTGATCCCGGCTAGCTGCTGGCTTTGAAGAATATTGATATAGGCCGTTCCCAGATCAATATTAACCGCCGGATCCTTCAACTCACGCGAGCTTGGCTGCCCGCTTCTTCCTTTCAGACGATAGGCGTCACGCCCGGCGGTTGAAGGTTTCAGCTGCATTAATCCCACGGCGTTCGAGGTACTGACTGCATTCGGGTTAAACCCGGATTCCACCTGAATAATCGCTTTAATCAGCGTTTCGTCAACGCCATAGCTGTTAGCGGCCTGACGAATGTAATCGTTATAGGCTATCGGTGTCCCTGTTCGGTTAACCGGAGCCTGTGGAGGGGTCTTTAACCAACCGCCACGTAATGTGCCACTGCCTGAAATATTGGTTGCTGTTTGCGGGTCTTTGGCACAACCCGACAAAAGCAAAATTGCCGTCAGGCAACCTATTTTTGTTTTCACAGAATCCCTCACTCCTTTCAATGAGTTGCGTAGCATATACAACTTGTAAGGACGCCTGTACGCTTTTTTTGGTCTAATCTCAAGCTACTCGTATACCAAGAGGTGATTTATGAGTCAATCTGCAACAACGTGTTTTGTGGTGACTTTTCGCTATCAGGAAGAAGGATTAGCTGATTTGGCCAAGCTGACAGGACAATTAACCCTTCATGGATTTGTCACGTCGGTGGCAGACGAAAATGGCATTCCGCATGAGCTGGGCAGCAACAGTTTTGCGTTGATAACCCCACTGGATCAACAGGATGTGCAGCTACTAGCACAGAAACTTGGGCAGGTGGCGTTGGGTAAGGTCCCTGATGTCGATATTGTCACCTACGATGGCTATATTAAGCGGTTACATACTGATACATAAAATGCTATAACTCACTGGGCGGTATTATTTTTCCAATTGAGTAAATAACCGGCAATCAGCCGGCAGGTGATGCTTGACTTTGCCTCAATTGATATTGATAATCATTTTCATTTGAGACAGGAGATGTCACCATGTTTATGAAACAACGCGCTTTTCCCCGCCTATTCATGACTAAACCCAGTGGCTTTTCCCGCCCTATCGCCCTGCTGTGCCTGTTATTGACTGCCAGCCTCGCCAGCCAGGCCGCATTGGCAGAGAAAAAACTGCGGGTGGTAACCACCTTTACCATCATTCAGGATATCGCCCAGAATGTGGCCGGTGATGCCGCCGTGGTGGAGTCAATCACCAAACCGGGCGCGGAAATCCATGATTATCAGCCAACACCGCGCGATATTGTTAAGGCGCAGCACGCCGACCTGATCCTGTGGAACGGTATGAATCTGGAACGCTGGTTCCAGCGTTTTTTTGAGAACATCAAACAGGTGCCTGCCGCGGTAGTCACCGAAGGCATCACCCCACTGCCGATCCGTGAAGGACCCTATAACGGTAACCCGAATCCGCACGCCTGGATGTCCGCCAGCAACGCACTGGTGTATATCGAAAACATCCGTAAGGCACTGGTACAACACGACCCGGGCAATGCCGAAACCTATAACCGCAATGCCAAAACCTATGCCGCCAAAATTGCCGCGTTGGACGCACCGCTGCGCGAACGCCTGGCACGCATCCCTGCAGCTCAGCGTTGGTTAGTGACCAGTGAAGGTGCCTTCAGCTATTTGGCGAAAGACTATCAGTTGAAAGAAGTGTATCTGTGGCCAATCAACGCCGATGAGCAAGGCTCGCCGCAGCAGGTTCGCCGGGTGATTGACGCCGTGCGCGCCAACCACATCCCGGTGGTATTTAGCGAAAGTACCATTTCCGACAAACCTGCCAAACAGGTCGCCAAAGAGACAGGCGCAAAATACGGCGGCGTACTCTATGTCGATTCACTGTCTGCTCAGGGTGGCCCGGTGCCGACTTATATCGACCTGCTCAATGCCACCGTACAAACCATTGCCAAAGGATTTGATCAATGACCACCGAGGTTTTTGTCCGCCCTGAATTGAGCGTGGACGACGTTACCGTGACCTACAACAACGGCCATACCGCGATCCACAACGCCAGTTTCACCCTGAGTGGCGGCGCCATTTGCGCGCTGGTTGGCGTCAACGGCAGCGGTAAATCGACCCTGTTCAAAAGTATTATGGGGCTGGTCCGGCCCACCAGCGGCCGCGTACAACTCAACGAGCAACCAGTCGCGCAGGCGCTGAAGAAAAACGTGATTGCCTACGTCCCGCAAACCGAAGAGGTTGACTGGAATTTCCCGGTATTGGTAGAAGACGTGGTGATGATGGGCCGCTATGGCAAGATGAACTTCCTGCGCATCCCTTCAAAGGAGGACAGATTGCGGGTCGATAAGGCGCTGGAGCGCGTTGGCCTGAGCGAACTGCGCACCCGCCAGATCGGCGAACTTTCCGGCGGGCAAAAAAAACGCGTCTTTCTGGCGCGGGCGCTGGCTCAACAAGGGACGGTTCTGCTACTGGACGAGCCCTTTACCGGCGTCGACGTCAAAACCGAGAATGCCATTATTGATCTGCTGCGCGCGTTGCGCGATGAAGGCCACCTAATCCTGGTTTCCACCCATAACCTGGGAAGCGTGCCGGAGTTTTGCGATCGGGTGATCCTGATTAATCGTACGGTGCTGGCCGCAGGGCCGACTGAAACCACCTTTACCCAGAACAACCTGGAACAGGCATTTGGCGGCGTACTGCGGCATATCAACCTGTCCGGCCCGGACCTGCACGACGACAACGATCCGCGCACCCTGACGGTGCTGACCGATGACGAGCGCCCGGCGGTGTTCTACGGCCATAGCAAAAGTGACCCGCCGGCGCAAAGCCAGCCAAAGGAGAAACAACCCTGATGCTGGAACTTCTGCTGCAACCCTTCAGTTACAACTATATGGTCAAAGCCATCTGGGTCAGCGCCATCGTCGGTGCCGCCTGCGCGTTCCTGTCGGCCTACCTGATGCTGAAAGGCTGGTCGCTGATGGGTGATGCCCTGTCGCACTCGGTGGTGCCTGGTGTCGCGGGTGCCTATGCGCTGGGCCTGCCCTACGCCGCAGGTGCCTTCTTTACCGGCATGCTGGCCGCACTGGCCATGACGCTGGTGCGCCACATCACTCGCCTGCGTGAAGACGCGATTATCGGCTTTATCTTTTCCACCTTCTTCGCCGTCGGCCTGCTGATCGTTTCGCTCAACCCCACCTCGGTAAATGTGCAGTCGATTATCTTCGGCAATATTCTCGGAATTGCCGATGAAGACGTGTTGCAGGTCGAGATTATCATCGGCGTATCGCTGCTGATCCTGTGTCTGGTGTGGAAAGATCTGCTGGCGGTGTTCTTTGACGAAAACCACGCGGTGTCGATTGGCCTGTCGCCGCTGCGGCTGAAGATCCTGTTCTTCACCCTGCTCAGCGCCTGCACCGTGGCGGCATTACAAACCGTCGGCGCGATTTTGGTGATAGCCATGGTCATCACGCCAGGCGCCACTGCCTATCTGCTGACCGACCGTTTCAGTCGGCTGGTGATCATCGCCATCGTGATCGGCGCATTGACCAGCGGCTTCGGGGCTTACCTGAGCTTCTTCCTCGACGGCGCGACCGGTGGGGTGATCGTGACCCTGCAGACGCTGGTGTTCCTGGCCGCCTTTTTCTTTGCCCCCAAGCACGGCCTGCTGGCATCCAAACACCGCGTAGCGCGTGAACAGACCGGAGGCCACTGATGGAAACCTTGTATCAACTGCTCAGCGAGCCGTTCGCCTATCCGTTTATGCAGCGGGCGATCCTGGCCGCTATCGTCACCGGCGTAGTCTGTGCGGTGCTGTCCTGTTATCTGGTGCTCAAGGGCTGGTCACTGATGGGCGATGCCATTTCGCATGCGGTGCTGCCCGGCATCGTGCTGGCATTTGTGCTCGGCATCCCGGTGGTGATCGGTGCGTTTTTCTCCGGTATTTTCTGCGCAGTCGCCACCGGTTACCTGAAAGAAAACAGCCGGGTGAAAGAGGATACGGTGATGGGCATCGTGTTCTCTGGCATGTTCGCCTTTGGGCTGGTGTTGTTTTCACGCGTCGATACCGATCAGCATCTGAGCCACATTCTGTTCGGCAACATGCTGGGTATTACCGATGTCGAACTGAAACAGACGCTGCTGATGGCCGGTATTACCCTGTTGGTGGTGTTGCTCAAACGCAAGGATCTGATGCTTTACTGTTTCGATCCCAACCATGCCAGGGTGATTGGCCTGCCGGTGAAGCTGTTGCACTACGGGTTACTGTGCCTGCTGGCGCTGACCATTGTCGCTTCGCTGCAGGCGGTGGGGGTGATTCTGGTGATTGCGATGTTAATCGCACCTGGGATTATTGCCTTTATGCTGTGCCGCAGCTTCGATCGCATGTTGATGGTCGCCACGGTAGTTTCGGTGTTCTCCTGCGTGCTCGGCACCTTGATCAGTTTTCACATTGACGGGGCCACCGGCCCCTGCATTGTGATCGTTCAGGCGATTCTGTTTGTGGTCGCTCTGCTCTACAGCAAGTTCAGACCGTTACAACGTCACGAAGAAAGCTTAATCAACGTCAAACCTTGAAACAGGCGGCGGTGCCCAATCGCACCGCCGCCTGATGTTACTCCTGCTGGTAAATATCCGGCCGGACAATCTGCCAGACAAAATCCTCACGATTCACCGCTTCATAACCCGCTTTCTGGTACAGCCACGGCGCAGTACCTGACCAGCATAATTCGTCGCAGCCGTTGCAGCACAGGGTGTTTCAACGTGCAATCCATCAACCAACGCGCTAACCCCTGCCCCTGATAATCCGGAGAGACAAACACATCGCACAGCTAACCGAAAGTGGCGTAATCCGTAACCAGACGGGCAAAGCCAATCTGTTGTTGCTGATGATACAAACCAAAACACAGGCTGTTGTCGATGGACAACTGCACCGTCGCCAGCGAAATGCCACTCGCCCAGGTCGAGGTGGTCAAAAAAGCGTGGATAAAGGCGATATTTAATTCACTCTTATCACTGTTAATCCGGTATTCACCGCTCTGCCACTGCTGGTTTTGCTCCATTAATTTCTCATCTCATTGATAGTAAAGGCCATCTTAAGATTCTACTGTCGCGACATGTGCAATCAGCCTGATAAACATCGCTCTCACGCCGGCAAGTTGCAACATGCGCCGTACTTAAATTAATCAATAGCGTATATACTTTGAGCAAACGCGAGTGGCGAGAAAATCGCCTGTTGTTGGTGCCAGCTGTGCGCCAGGTCGTGTTTTCTTCAGGCTAAAGACGCTAACCTAATGAATTCGCAGGCAACACAGAGGGGGTGTACCATGTGGCAAGCCGTTAGCCGTCTGTTAAGTGAACATCTTGGCAGCGCAGAAATCCGCGCAAAAACCGAACTGCCAGGGGGCGATATTCACCCGGCATGGTGTGTGAGTTACGGTGACCACCTGGTGTTTGTCAAATGCGATGCCCGGGAACTGTTGCCCATCTTTACCGCCGAGGCCGACCAGTTGGAGTTACTTGCACGCAGTAAAACGGTGCGGGTCCCGCAGGTATACGGCGTCGGCAGCGATCGCGACTACAGTTTCCTGCTGCTGGAGTATCAACCCCTGAAACCCTTTGATGCCCACGGCGCCTACTGTCTTGGCCAACAACTGGCTCATCTGCACAAATGGAGCGAACAGCCGCAGTTCGGTCTCGACTTCGACAACGATTTGTCTACCACTCCGCAACCCAATGCCTGGCAGCGCCGCTGGTCAGAGTTTTTTGCCGAGCAGCGTATTGGCTGGCAGTTGCAAATGGCGGCAGAGAAAGGCATGACCTTCGGGGATATTGATGAGATTGTTGACGCGGTGTATCTCCGCCTGCAGCACCATCAGCCGCAGCCTTCACTGTTGCATGGCGATTTATGGCCTGCCAACTGCGCTTTAACTGCCAACGGCCCCTTGCTGTTTGATCCAGCCTGCTATTGGGGCGACAGAGAGTGCGATTTGGCGATGCTGCCACTGTATCCGGAGCTGCCGCCGCAGATTTATGACGGTTACCAAAGCATCTGGCCTTTGGAGAATGGATTTATCGAACGTCAGCCGTTGTATCAGCTGTATTACCTGCTCAACCGCAGCAATCTGTTTGGTGGCCAGCATCTGGTCAAGGCCCAGCGTGCGGTGGAAACACTGCTGCATTCCTAGCCGCGATAAAAATCAAGGCGCTGAACCCAGCGCCTCAACTTTATCTCACCTTAAGCCACGCTGGCCAGTTGGCCGAGCAGCTTGATAACAAACCAGGCGATCACCGCAATCACCACCGGTAAAATGTACAGCGGGAAGTATTGCAGAAAAATGGTGTGGTGCGGCAGGGTAATACGTTCTTCCAACTGCGCACGGGTGTGCCCCTCGCCGCCCTTGGCCTGCTCGAGGATCATCTGGTCTTCCAGGCCCTCGCGAATAAATTTCACCTGGCGTGACATGCGCGCACCTGAAGCCTGCAGCGCCAGCCCGACAAAAATCAGAATATAAATCACGATAAACATGAAATTAGCGCCACTGAACAGGCTTTTTTCGACGTCCGGGACCGGCGAGTTATACCAGAAGATATTCAGGAACGGCGTATTGAAGCGCACCATATCGACCATCACGTGGACAAAATCCAGCATTACCGCATTGATGCCTTTAGTCTTTTCGCTGTGCTGATAAACAAACATCAACATTGAGATCAGCGTTGAAAGCAACGCCGGGATAAAAACCACCCAGCCAAGAATACGTTTGATAATGGCGATGCGCCCAGCCTGTTGATACGTCATGTGTTCCCCTTGTAAGCGACGTAACCGTAATTGACTAAGTCTACCTGTAGTTACTGAAACTCGCCCACCGTTTTCTTCACCGTTATTGTGCTACAAGCGTAGCCGGGATTATCCGAAATCAACAGCTTAACGACATCCGCGCGTTACCATTAAATAGTTATATAGTTAAATCAATCCGTTTAGACAGGGGCCACCATGATCCGGCTGATTATCTTATTGTTGGGCACACAGGCGCTGCACGGGCAGCGCCGCCTGCTGATGCTGTTCGGCTGGTTGTGGATCTGCGTGGGCATGCTGATGCTGTTCGACATTCTGCAGGATGGTCGTTCGGTGCTGGCGTTAGATGCCTTGGCAGTCATATTGGCGCTGGAGGGGCTGGTGGCGATTTCCGCCGCGTTGGTGATAGGTTCTTCCGCCAGCCGACCGGTGCTGCTGAAAGGCCTGGGCTTTATCTTTATGGCCTTTACGATTTTTGACGTACCTGCAGACGGTAACATTGTCGCCACGTTGGTATTTGGCAGTGCGCTGTTACTTGACGGCGCGGTACGTATCGCCTCCTCCACGGTGATCCAGCACAGCCGCTGGAAGCCGGTAGCGCTCGCTGGCAGCGGTGAAATTCTGCTTTCATTGATGATCTTTTTCGGCTGGCCGGCACCACACCGCATGACGGTGCCCTTTTGCCTCGGCGTAATGATCCTGCTTTCCGGTTGGGCGCTGCTGCGCATTGCACGCCGGCTGGAAAGCTTTTCTCTGAATCAAAATCAGGATCAGTCGGGACTACAATGGGCGCATGACTCCAGCCCACTCAACCTGTACGTCTGGACGCCAATAGGTTCGGCAAAAGACGCTCGCCGACGTTACATCGTCGACCGCTACATAGCCGCAGTAGACGGCGACGGTAACATCTCCACCGGGCATGCTGCCGTGGCACTCGATCCGGATCTGTATATTAGCCACTATCCGCTTAACAATATCAGCCACTCCGCACAGGATTTCCGCCAGTTGCTACATTCCGGCGAGCAAAACAACGTCGACGGGCGTTTTCTGCCGAGCCTGCAGCAAGAGGTGGCGGCCTGGTGCCCACCGGATAAAAAAATCCAGTTTCATCGCTATAACCCGACGGCGCTGCGCGCTTTTTGGCAACGCTATCGGCAGGACACCACCTACAATCTGACCCGTCGCAACTGTTCCACCACAGTGATTCGGGCACTCGACAGCGCGCTGGAAGGCGTACTGGGCGATAAGCATCTGTGGCGACGTTTTCTGTTGCTGGTGCTCGATCCCAACCTGTGGATGCTGGCGGTGCTGCGCAGCCGTGGCGAAAGCATGACCTGGACGCCAGGATTGGTGCTGGACTATGCGCGCATGCTACAGCAGGTCACCGAGCGCCAACATCAGCGCTGGTGGTTAAAGCTGCGGGAAGTGTGGCGTATCCTGCGCTTTGGCCGGGGTCAGCCCGGTAGGCAAAAGTTTTAGTCTCGCCGTCAGCGATGATAAAGTGTTTGCCACATTCATCGGCGCCGGCAAGGAGTTAACCGTTAATGACCTATTCGCAACGCATTGAAACCGCTATTTTTGATATGGATGGTTTATTGATCGATTCAGAACCCCTGTGGCTACAGGCGGAACTGGATATCTTTGGCGCACTGGGGCTGGATTTGTCCGACCGCCACAAGCTACCGGATACCCTGGGTCTGCGCATCGATCTGGTGGTGAAAATGTGGTACCAAGCCATGCCGTGGCAAGGGGTTTCGCAAGAGGAAGTTTCAGCGCGGATCATCGAACGCGCCATAGAACTGGTACGTGAAAAACAACCGCTGTTGCCAGGCGTGCAGCAGGCGCTGGAACTGTGCCGCAGTCTGGATCTGAATATCGGCCTGGCTTCCGCTTCGCCGTTGCACATGCAACAGCAGGTGCTGCAGATGTTTGGCCTTGAAGGCTACTTTGACCAATTGGTTTCCGCCGAGTATCTGCCATATAGCAAGCCGCACCCCGAAGTGTATCTGATCGCCGCCGAGCGCCTCGGCAGTGATCCACTGCGCTGCATCACTCTGGAAGACTCATTCAACGGCATGATTGCCACCAAGGCCGCCAGAATGCGTTCGATTGTTATCCCGGCGCACGAATATCGCGACGATCCGCGCTGGGCATTGGCCGACCATAAGCTCGAAACGCTGGAACAGCTGACACCGGATCACCTAGCGTAATTTTCGCGGCATCGGTCTGATCCCGGTGCCATGACTATCCCCTTCAAGCCCCATCAGCGCTTAATTTCAAAATAGCGCATTGTGTCATAAAATAAACAATTGGTTACAGGGTAACTGCTTCCACTACTGGAAATTTTCCCATATACTGGATAAATTAACAGTTTATCAGCTGGAACGGCAGTATGACCGCGGAAGGACATCTTATTTTCTCTGTCGCTTGCGCGATTTTCGCCAAAAAGGCCGAGGTGACACCATCGCTTGCTACCGGCGACTGGTGGCATATTATCCCCGCTGCTCTGCTGACTTCGTTGCTGCCCGATATCGATCACCCAAAATCGGTGTTAGGCCAGCGTCTGCGCTGGATCGCCATTCCAATCTCTCGTGCCTTCGGCCATCGCGGTTTTACTCATAGCCTGCTGGCGATCGCCGGTGGCATGGCACTGTTCCAGCTTGACGTCCCACGCAGTTGGCCGATCCCGCCGGATGTGCTGCATGCGATGATTATCGGTTACTTCAGTCACCTGTTGGCAGATATGCTCACCCCCGCCGGCGTGCCCTTGCTTTGGCCTTGCCGCTGGCGTTTTCGCCTGCCGCTGCTAAATTCTCAGAAAGGCAACCAACTCGAGCGCGCTCTGTGCCTGTGTCTGGTCGCTTTCGCTGTCTACTGGCAAGGCGGTTGCACCATTCCTGTGCAGTCCTATTTCGAACAAATAAAAAATATCAGACTGTGATCACAAAAAAACGGCCATTTAATATCCGAAAAGATTATTAATCAAACAAATTCACCCACAAAGTTATATCAAATTCCATTTGGATATAAGTGAGCCGTTACGCAAACTGTTACGATATTTAGTATCGCTACGCCTTGGTGCATAGCCATTTTTATATAAGAAAAAATAATTGGAGACATTGGGGATGAATCTTCCGCTGGTTATTAACGTGGTGATTTTTGTCGCCCTCCTTTTGCTGTTGGCGCAAACCCGCCATAAGCAATGGAGCCTGGCGAAAAAGGTATTGGTCGGCCTGGTAATGGGCGTGGTGTTCGGTCTGGCACTGCAACTGGTTTACGGTTCCGATAACCCGGTACTGAAAGAATCCATCAGTTGGTTCAACATTGTCGGCAACGGCTATGTGCAACTGCTACAAATGATTGTTATGCCATTGGTGTTCGCCTCAATTTTGAGCGCGGTCGCCAAGCTGCATAACGCCTCTTCATTGGGAAAAATCAGCTTCCTGACGATTGGCACCCTGCTGTTCACCACGCTGATCGCCGCACTGGTGGGCGTGCTGGTCACCAACCTGTTCGGTTTGACCGCAGAAGGCCTGGTGCAGGGCACGCAGGAAAGCGCGCGCATGGCGGCTATTCAGAGCAACTACGTCGGTAAAGTAGCCGACCTGACCGTACCGCAACTGGTGCTGTCGTTCGTGCCGAAAAATCCGTTTGCCGATCTGACCGGTGCCAGCCCAACCTCGATCATTAGCGTGGTGATCTTCGCCGCCTTCCTGGGTGTGGCTTCGCTGCAGTTGCTGAAAGACGATAAAGAGAAAGGCCAACGCGTACTGGTCGCTATCGACACCCTGCAAGCCTGGGTCATGAAGCTGGTGCGTCTGGTCATGAAACTGACCCCGTACGGCGTCCTGGCGTTAATGACCAAAGTGGTGGCCGGTTCCAACATCCACGACATCGTCAAACTCGGCAGCTTCGTGGTGGCCTCTTACCTCGGTCTGACCATCATGTTTGGCGTGCATGCGGTGCTGCTGGCCTTCACCGGCGTTAACCCGGCAAAGTTTTTCCGCAAAGTCTGGCCGGTGATCACCTTTGCCTTCACCAGCCGCTCCAGCGCCGCCAGCATTCCGCTGAATGTGGAAGCACAAACCCGTCGCCTGGGTATACCTGAATCGATTGCCAGTTTCTCGGCGTCGTTCGGCGCGACTATCGGCCAGAACGGTTGTGCCGGTCTCTACCCGGCCATGCTGGCGGTGATGGTTGCCCCTACCGTCGGTATCAACCCGCTTGATCCGCTGTGGATCGCCACGCTGGTGGGTATCGTCACCATCAGCTCCGCCGGTGTTGCCGGTGTGGGTGGCGGCGCAACCTTCGCCGCGCTGATTGTGCTGCCTGCACTGGGCCTGCCGGTCACGCTGGTCGCTCTACTGATTTCGGTTGAACCACTGATCGACATGGGCCGTACCGCGCTGAACGTTAGCGGTTCCATGACCGCCGGTACCGTCACCAGCCAACTGATGAAACAGACTGACAAGTCCATTATGGACAGCGAAGACGAAGTGGAACTGGCTCACCAGTAAATTTCATCGAAATTAAAAAACCGGGGCTGAAGCAGGTCCCGGTTTTTTTACGTCTGAAAACCGCTAAATCTAAAATAAAAAAAGCGTTGCCAGTGAATGGGACGCCTTGATGGCAACCGGCGGAATTAGAATGGGTAGTCGTGGTAGCCCATTTGCTCGGAAATGTTGCGGGCGGCGATATGCAGCCGTTTGACGTAATCGGCTTTGGCCTCTTCCGAGTAACGAATGGACGGGAACGAGATGCTCAAGCCGGCGGTGACTACACCAAAACGGTCAAACACCGGCACCGCAATGCAGCGCAACCCTTCTTCCTGTTCTTCGATGTCTTCACCCACCCCCTGCTCACGCACCTGATCCAGCTGTGACATCAAGGCCGCGGCATCGGTCAGGGTGTTCGGGGTGCTGCAGGTAAACTCAATTTTTGACAGGATTTGCGCCACTTCAGCCCGGTCACGCCAGGCCAACAGCACTTTACCGATCGCCGTGCTGTGCAGCGGGTTGCGACGACCAATACGTGAATACATACGCAGGTTATACATGGCGTCGATTTTATGGATATAGACAATACTGTCCTCATCCAGCGCCCCGAGGTGAATAGCTTCACGGGTGTGGTTCGACAGTTCGCGCATCTGGATATCGGCGCTGCGGATCAGATCGACACTTTGTAGCGACTTGGCTCCCAGTTCAAACAGCTTGAGCGTGAGCGCGTATTTTTCCGACTCCCCCTCCTGCGAAACATAGCCCAATGACTTCATGGTCTGCAGAAAACGGTAGACGGTGCTCTTGGACATCATCACCCGCTGGGAAAGCTCGGTTATGCCAATCTCACGTTCTTCGCCCAGCGCCTGCAAGATACCAAATACCTTCAGCACGGATGAAACCGCATCCGGTTGTTTATCTGAGTCTGCGTTAACCATAGTCAATATCAATATCCTACCCGGCATTTTCTGTTTTAAGAAATTTGAACACGAGTTTCAGTATATGCGGTACCGTGGAAAGCACGCAATCTGCCCTGGGGATAAATGCCTGAGAAGGAAAGAATTGAGCGCTCAACTCTCATCGGTTATTACAATTGAGCGGGAATCTGTGGATGCAATCGCAGACTAATATGATTAGCATGGTAATACTCCCCCGAATTAATACCTTCGAGATCAACATGCGTTCTTGTACTGACGGCCTGCCCGTCCCACAACGCTATGGGGCTATTCTCGCCATTGCCCTGGGCATCACCGTCTCGGTGCTCGATGGCGCGATTGCCAACGTGGCACTGCCGACCATCGCGCGCGATCTGAATGCCAGCCCGGCCAGCTCCATCTGGGTGGTTAACGCCTACCAGTTGGCGATCACCATTTCGCTACTGTCGCTGGCCTCGCTCGGTGACCTGATCGGTTATCGTCGCATCTATCAGGCCGGTCTGTTGGTATTCAGCATTACCTCGCTGTTCTGCGCCCTGTCCGACTCGCTGACGACGCTGACCATTGCTCGTGTGCTGCAAGGCTTTGGCGCCGCCGCTATCATGAGTGTCAACACCGCGTTAATACGCATTATCTATCCACAGCGGTTTCTCGGCCGCGGTATGGGTATCAATTCACTGATTGTCGCCTTTTCCTCAGCAGCCGGGCCGACGGTAGCGGCGGCTATCCTGTCGCTGGCCTCCTGGCAATGGCTGTTCGCGATTAACCTGCCGATTGGTATCGTCGCGTTGTTGCTGGGGATGAAGTACCTGCCCGGCAACAGCCAAAAAAGCACGAATCAGCGTTTTGATCCGGCCAGTGCGGTGATGAACGCCCTGACCTTCGGGTTGCTGATCACCGCCATCAGCGGCTTTGCCCAGGGCCAAAGCCTGGCGCTGATATTCAGCGAAATCGCCGCGCTGCTGGTGATTGGCTTCTTCTTTGTTCGCCGCCAGCTGCGTCAGCAATTCCCACTGCTCCCGGTGGACTTGCTGCGCATTCCGATTTTCGCGCTGTCGATGGGTACTTCGATTTGTTCCTTCGCCGCCCAGATGCTGGCGATGGTCTCGTTGCCGTTCTTCCTGCAAAGCACGCTGGGCCGCGACGAGGTCGCCACCGGGTTGCTGCTGACACCCTGGCCTTTGGCGATTATCGTCATGGCACCGCTTGCAGGACGTCTGGTTGAGCGCATTCATGCTGGGTTGTTAGGCTGTATCGGTCTCGCGGTGTTTGCTCTGGGTTTGTTCTTGTTGGCGCTGCTGCCGCAAAACCCTTCAGACCTGGATATCATCTGGCGCATGGTGCTATGCGGTGCCGGTTTTGGGTTGTTTCAGTCACCGAATAACCACACCATTATTTCCGCCGCCCCACGCAACCGCAGTGGGGGTGCCAGCGGCATGCTGGGCACCGCCCGGCTGTTGGGACAGACCTCGGGAGCCGCGCTGGTGGCGTTAATGTTCAACCTGTTCCCCACCTCCGGCACTCATGCCTCGTTGATCCTGGCCGGAACTTTTGCCACATTGGCGGCGGCGGTCAGCAGCCTGCGCATTACCCAGCCGCGCTCACAAGCGGAGCCAAGCAGTCAGCAAGCCAAATAACGAACATAAAAAAACCCCGGCGAGCCGGGGTTTTAAGTTGCTGACAAAGCAGGAAAAAGCGTGGTTTTTCCTGCTTTGTGGTGAGCAGCCGAAAATCAATAAATTGATTTTCCTGATTTTTATTTATCGGCCTCTACTCGATCTGGGCTGGAATGAGGTTTGTCATCAGTCTGAAACCCCGGCGAGCCGGGGTTTTTTACTTTCTGAAAGTTACTTCAGATACTGACCTGAACGCAGTGCTTCGATACGTTTATCGAGCGGCGGGTGCGACATGAACAGTTCGCTGAACGACTTGGACTTGCCGTTGATGCAGAACGCCATCATATTGCCCGCTTCCTGTGGCTCATAGCTGGTTTTAAGCCGTTGCAGTGCGGCGATCATCTTCTCGCGGCCCACCAGTTTGGCGGAGCCTGCGTCGGCATAGAACTCACGATGACGTGAGAACCACATGGTGATAATGCTGGCCAGGATGCCGAATACCAGCTCCAGAACCATCGACACGCCGAAATAGATCATCGGGTTGCCGTTGCCTTCCCCTTCGCCGTCACGGTTGCCCAGGAAGCCGGCGGCGGCCTGTGCGATCAGACGAGAGATGAAGATCACGAAGGTGTTCACGATACCCTGAATCAGCGTCATGGTGACCATATCGCCATTGGCAACGTGGCTGATTTCGTGGGCAATAACCGCTTCTGCTTCATCACGGCTCATGCTTTGCAGCAGGCCGGTGCTGACGGCAACCAGTGACGCATTACGGCGCGCACCGGTGGCGAAGGCGTTGATGTCTGGTGCGTGATAAATAGCCACCTGCGGCATGGCAATGCCTGCCTGCTGCGACTGACGCCGTACCGTTTCCAGCAGCCAGTTTTCGGTCTCGTTACGCGGTTGTTCAATCACTTCCCCGCCGACGGAGCGCAACGCCATCCATTTGGACATCAGCAGTGAGACAAACGAGCCGCCGAAACCAAACAGACCGGCCATGATCATCAGGCCCTGAACGCTACTGGATTGGATTCCTGTCAGGCTGAGCACCAGCCCGAAAACCAACATCACCGCCAGGTTGGTGAGCAGGAACAGAGCTATACGCATCATAAAATGTTTACTTCCTCATAAATGTTAACAAAATGCTGCCTCGGTTACCCTAGATGGTATGGGCATTCGTCACAGTTTCAAGAGTTGCACGCCATTAACCTACTAAAAATACGAAACTTTACAAAATCGGCGTTCCAGCATGGCTTTTCAAATTGTAAACGATTGTTGCGTAATGCGGTGGTTTTTCTGCGGCAAATCAGCGGTGTTTGTTGTTCAAACGCCCAAGGTGGGTATAGGCAAAACCTTGGGTATATTTCAATCCGTAGCCCAAGGTGCGGTCAAAGCCGATGTGGGCACACCAAATCAGCGCCGTCATCAGCCAGAACGGCTGCGAGAAAAGAAAAAACAGTAACGCGCATCGGGGGAGTTAGCTCGCTCATCAATGTCTCACAAGATGTTTGACGCCTCGATGCGCTTTCAGCGGCCTTAACAAAAAACGCATATAAAGATGTCGTTAAATGGTTACTAGTTTATTGAAATACATGCATTTATTTATCCCAGCATCTATCAATTAACCACACCGACAATTAAAACCCCGTCACAGGTTTTCCTATATGATAGGTATTCATACAGAAACGGGAAGAGGCGTCACTTCACGAAACACAATTTGCGGTGGATGCATTAGTTTGTGATGCGGGTCTTTTGCTTAACTCAGCGCTCACCTCGTATATAGGCCAGTCCGAGTGTCAGTAAATACCCCAATACCAGAGAAGCTACAAAACCTGCAACTTTCATCCATCCGCTATCTGGGATAATGAGGCACAAGAAGGCTAGGATGGATGCCACACCCGTAATGATTGCCGACATAGCATGCAATACCCCCTTACCTAAAATCTTACCAATTTTTTCCAATGACGATTTTATTGAGCTCATTGTCAATTCTCTTGCATTGCGCTGGGGTGCTATTAATATATTTGATATACGGCTCTAAATAATTTTCAACTAAAAAATAGACCATATCTAAGCGTTGGCTTTCAACCTTGTAATATAACATTGGATATTTTGATTTCATTCTTCTTGACGCTCGTCCAGCCTCTTCAATCAGTCCCTGGAGCATAACCATATTGAGTGCTACTGAAGCACCGAAACGAACGAAATTTTTGTAAACCAGCGTTGACGTTGCCTTTCGCAAAATCATGTTACCGGCCATATAGGCAACAGTGAATTGGCCACCAGTACGTCCGACCAAACGCCCCCCGCCATATAGCAATTTATTATTAACGCTGCTTCGTCCTTCATCGGAAAGTTTCTTATAAAAATCAGTCATCACGATTGTAATAAGTTTTCTTAGAGGTTCTTCATTACTACCGAGTGACTTAATCAAACGAAGGAATCTTTCCGTTTCAACCTAGTTTCTGTATTTCAGTTTGTCACCTGACAATCCGCTCCCTTCCCATGTCTTCACTACACCGAGATACATTCCATGTGGTATTGAGGAGATACCATCAGCAATACCTCTTGCAATATGCTTTACGTCCATATATCACATCCGCATAAGTTGAATTTTTCTTAGGTAAAATTCCATTGTTAAGCCGACGCTACCATAACACAGAATCAGAAAAAAAAATCCAACCAGAGAGTGACCTTGGTCCAAATTCAGAGCAAGCCAAAACTAGAGATCTTCGTCTTTATTCAGGATCCTGATAAATCCTGCCGGAGTCATGTTGTTTAGCGATAAATTAGACCTTCCATGGTTGTATTCGCTTCGCCAACTGTCGAGCTTTTTCCTGCGAATCTTCCCGCGAAAGAAACCAATAAATATTGAGACATTCATCCCGCAGGCGACCATTAAATGATTCAATAAAAAGGTTATCTGTCGGTTTGATCTCCGCCCTGAAAACCGTGCCAGTCTAAACTGAAGTATCCGGTCTTTCTTTCATCTCACAGAGAGGCACATCAGCCATGAAAAAGACCCGTTATACCGAAGGGCATATCAACTTGCGGCTTCGGAGAATAAAAGATAAGACAACTACGCTAGTTGATGGCAAGTTCGTCAGAAGAAATCAATTGATAGACAAGCATCAGCGTAGCAGCATCTTCTCTAGTTAAAATGCGTTTACTGTGACGGACATTATGCCAAAGAGCGCGTCGTAGAAATTCATAACCCCATTACTTTGAGGCACGAAACAGTGAGTATGGGTAAATCATGGACATACAAAATAAAAATAAAACAAAATCCATATGTTTATCGAAAAAAACGCACCCGAAGGTGCGCTTTTCATTTACTGGTACTCGGCTGCGTTATTTCGCTGCCGCCGGCTGCGCCTGATCAAGGTGCGCCAGATCCAGTGCGATATGCACTGTTTCGTCCAGATATGGGTCAGGTTCCTGGTAATCCTTCGGCAAGTCTTCCAGGGCCTTCAGCGGCTTTTTACCGGCACGCTGCAGGCGATCATTAACACGTTGCAGACGGGTAGCGTCATCATCGTGGTTCTCTTTCTCGCGCTGAGCCAGGTTGAGTGAGACGATGTTACGTTTGTCCTTCAGCGCCTTGTAATGAGCGATATCCTGCGCGATGTACTGGAACTCAGGATCCTTGGCGATACGCTGCTCATGATCCTTCAGCAGTTCAGGCTCAAACGGCTTCATATCACCGGTTTTGGTGTAGGTCGCCGCATTGATGCTGTCCCACGGCATGGCGTTATCTTCAAACGCTTCACCGGTTTCCGCCGGATCGACGCCGCTTGGCATCAGGATATCCGGGGTAACACCCTTACGTTGGGTACTGCCGCCGTTAACGCGGTAGAACTTCTGAATGGTGTATTGCACCGAACCTAATGCCGGCCATTCCGGACGCAGCATCTGATCGTAAATGCGGTTCAGCGAGCGATACTGTTGCACGGTACCTTTACCGAAGGTCGGTTCACCGACAATCAGCGCGCGACCGTAATCCTGCATTGCCGCGGCAAAGATCTCGGAAGCCGAGGCGCTGAAACGGTCAACCAGTACCACCAGCGGCCCCTTATAATAGGTCACGCCGTCGGTGTCCGCGTCTTCACGCACTTTACCGTTATTGTCACGCACCTGGACTACCGGGCCGCTCGGAATGAACAGACCGGACAGCGATACCGCTTCGGTCAGTGCGCCGCCGCCGTTGGTGCGCAGGTCGATGATCAGGCTCTTGACGTTCTGCTTGGCCATCTTCTGCAACTGAACTTTCACATCATCGGTCAGGCCCACGTAAAAGCCCGGGATATCCATCACCGCGACTTTCTCTTTACCGACGGTCTTGATGGTCATTTTCACCGCGCGGTCTTCCAGACGGATACGCTCACGGGTCAAGGTGACCACTCGGGTTTTGGTACCCTTGCCGGCCGGCAGGATCTCCAGGCGTACCTTGCTGCCCTTCGGCCCTTTAATCAGGGAAACCACGTCGTCCAGACGCCAGCCGATCACATCGACCATAGGTTTGCCCGACTGGCCAACGCCGACAATACGGTCACCCACGGTGATCGCCTTGCTCTTCGCCGCCGGGCCACCCGGTACCATAGAGTTGATCAGGGTGTAATCGTCATCCATCTGCAACACCGCACCGATACCTTCAAGGGACAGGCTCATCTCGGTGTTGAACTGTTCGGTATTACGTGGGGAGAGATAGTTGGTATGCGGGTCGATTTCATGCGCAAAGGCATTCATCGCCAGTTGGAAAACGTCTTCGCTGTTGCTTTGCGTCAGGCGCTTGATGGCAAACTGATAGCGCTTGGCCAGCGTTTCACGAATTTCCTTGTCGGTCTTGCCGGTCAGTTTGAGGTTCAGCTCGTCATATTTGACTTTCGCATTCCACAGGCTGTCCAGTTCGGCCTTGTCTTTCGGCCACGGCGCTTTGCTGCGGTCGAGATCAATAGTGTCGTTGCCGGTGAAGCTCATTGGCTTTTCCAGCAGCGACAATGCATAGGTGTAACGCTCAAAACGGCGTTTCTGCGCCAGATTGTACAGCGCGTATGGCGTATCCAGCTTACCGCTTTTCAGTTCTTCGCCCAGTTGATTACGCTTGCTGGCGAATTGCGCCACGTCGGAGGCCAGCAACACGTTATGGCTGTAGTCCAGCATATTCAGGTAACGATCGAAGATCTTGCCTGAAAAGTCAGCGTCGAGGGTAAACTGACGGTAATGAGAGCGAGTGAAGCGCGAAGTTACGCGCTCACTCACCGTTGCATGTTGCGGCTCCTGCTGCAGCTGAGGCAGTTGATCGATGCGGATGTTGGCTGGTTCCGCTCCGTAACTGACACCCGCCCACAACAGACCCGCGACTGCTGTTAATCTGACAAATTTGTTCATGCCTTGGTTGGCCTCCGTATCAGAACTGCAAGTGTTCTGCGCGCACAATCATCGCCAGACCGGAAGAGAGCTGCACACGTACGCCATCTTTGGCGATTTCAAGCACGGTTGCATCCATCGCACTCTGGCCTGCTCTGACTTTGATTTCCTGGCCAATTTGCAGTTTAGAGATATCCGTGACTGGCACACGACGCTGCTGGCTTTCCTCTTTGACTACACGAGGTTGGCGAGCGGGCTGTGGGCGAGTTTGTGGGCGCGGCTTGCGGTTCTCCGGAGCGGCTCCGCCTTCGCGACGCGCAGCAGGTTTTTTACCAGCTGGACGTGGACGACGAGGTTCCGCAGCGGCTGATTCACCGGCAGCTTCACGTTTTTTGGCGTTTTGCTCGGTACGCTGTGCCTGAACTCGCGCTTTTGCTTCTTCAAGCTGTTGACGGGCATGATCGACATGCTGCTGTTCCAGCTCACCGCACGGGTTGCCGTCCAAATCAACGCGCTGAGCGCCAACTTTGACGCCATACAGGTAACGCCAGCTTGAGGTGTACAGGCGCAGTGCAGAACGCAATTGCGTTTTGCTTAGGTTTTCTTCCCCCTGAACACGCTCGACCAGATCCTGAAAAATACCGATTTTCAACGGGCGAGCTTCGCCCTCGGCGCTAAAGCAGAGCGGAAAACGCTCGGCAAGAAAAGCAATGACTTCTTTACTAGAGTTCAACTTAGGTTGATTTTCCATGAAATTTCCTGATTACAACGGGTTTGCCAACCAGCGCAGGCATGAACAGGCGTCATTATAATGACGCCATCGGTAAATGCCACGTTAACCGTAGATCAACTTGCCGTTACAGTGACATATTTCGCACTATCACACTGTTCCAACTGCGCGCAAAGCCCCGCCACCACTGATTCCAGGCCCCTTTCGTCCTGTTCGTCGAAACGTTGATAAACTGTGCTGTCGATATCGAGAACGCCGATAATCTGACCGCAAACGTTGAGCGGCAGCACAATTTCTGCATTACTGGCTGCGTCACAGGCGATATGACCAGGGAATTCATGAACATCGCCAACGCGCTGCACGCGATTTTCCGCCACTGCGCTGCCACACACACCTTTGCCAACCGGAATACGCACACAGGCTATTTTCCCCTGGAATGGCCCCAGCACCAGTTGAGCGCTGTCCATCAGGTAAAAGCCGACCCAGTTAACGTCGTCAAGGCGCTCGTTGATCAGCGCACTGGCGTTGGACAACGCGGCGATAAAGTGGGTTTCCCCGTCGAGCAGAGCGCCCAAATCACGTTTTAATTCCGCGTAGAATTGTTCTTTTGTCATGTGTTAACCATTAATACAGTGAAGAAGGCCACTAGCCCAAGTCTTAAGCCCTATAAAATAAGCATTAAATGCGTATAGCCACAAGGTTAATCATCTGTTGCTTCACAAAACCCTACCGGGCAAGGTATGTTTGCCGCTCAGAAACCCTGTTTTGCCGCCCGGTGCTTGGCCCTATAAGGCACGGACAGATTTATTTTTCAGCTACGCTAACTGATACGGCGAGCTCTGGGGCAGTTTTTTGTCATGATGAAAATACACGCGATCACCGGCCCGCTATCCAAAGCACGCCATCAGCGCTGTTGCGAATGCGACCTGCTGTTTGTGTTACCGCCACTAAGCAACAAACAGGCGGCCTACTGCCCGCGCTGCGATGCCAAGGTGGTCAGTGGCCGTGACTGGTCGATGACCCGGCTGACCGCCATTGCGGTCACTATGCTGCTGTTGATGCCCTTCGCTTTCAGCCAGCCGCTGATCAGCATCCGCCTGCTGGGGGTGCGCATTGACGCCAGCCTGCTCGAAGGCATCTGGCAGATGAGCCACCAGGGGGATCCTCTCACCGCTAGCATGGTAGCGTTTTGCACTATTGGCGCCCCACTGACGCTGGCGTTGTCGCTGCTGTATCTGCGTTTCGGCCACGCACTGGGCATGAACCTGCGCCCGGTGCTGCTAATGCTCGATCGCTTGAAAGAGTGGGTGATGCTCGATATTTACCTGATCGGCATGGCGGTGGCGACCATCAAAGTGAAAGAATATGCCGATATCCAGGCCGGCAGTGCGCTGATCGCTTACCTAGTGCTCACCCTGCTCAGCATCCTGACGCTGATCCACGTCAACCTGGAGCAGCTATGGGAACGCTATTATCCGCAGGAACAACCGAAAGGCCTGCCAACGGCACTGCATATCTGTCTGTCCTGCCATTTCACCGGCTATCCAAACCAACGTGGGCGTTGTCCGCGCTGCCATATTCCGATGTGTCACCGGCAGCCCTATAGTCTGCAAAAAACCTGGGCGGCACTGATTGCGGCGATGATTTTACTGATCCCCGCCAACCTGATGCCGATCTCCATCATTTATGCCAATGGCGCACGAATGGAAGACACCATCTTCTCCGGAGTGGTTTCGTTGGCAACTTCCGGCAATGTGCCGATCGCCGCCATCGTGTTCATTGCCAGCGTACTGGTGCCCTTTACCAAGGTCATTGTGCTGATCACCTTGCTGCTGAGTATTCATTTCAAGACCTCGCACAGCCTAAGAACGCGTATTCGCCTGCTGCGCCTGGTCACCTGGATCGGCCGTTGGTCAATGCTCGATCTGTTTGTTATTTCGTTAATGATGTCGCTGGTGAATCGCGACCAATTGTTATCTTTTACTATGGGGCCGGCAGCCTTTTATTTTGGGTCTGCGGTTATTTTAACTATTCTTGCCGTAGAGTGGCTGGATAGCCGATTGATTTGGGATGCACATGCAACAGGAAACGCCGAATACACCGACTGAAGCGCGGGTCAAAAACAAGCGCCGTATTTCGCCATTCTGGTTACTGCCGTTTATCGCCCTGCTGATCGCGGGGTGGCTGGTTTATAACAATCTCCAGGAACGCGGTACCACGGTGACCATTGATTTCCAGTCCGCGGCGGGCATTGTCGCCGGGCGTACCCCGGTACGTTATCAAGGGGTGGAAGTGGGCACCGTACAGAGCATCAGCCTGAGCAAAGACCTACGCAGCATTGTGGTCGAAGTCAGCATCAAGAGCGACCTGGAAGACTCCCTGCGCGACGGCACCCAGTTTTGGCTGGTCACGCCCAAGGCCTCGCTGGCAGGCGTGTCTGGCCTGGATGCGCTGGTGGGCGGCAACTATATCGGCATGATGCCGGGCAGCGGGCAGCCGAAGACCCACTTCACCGCACTCGATACCCAACCCAAGTATCGGCTGAACACCGGTGAACTGATGATTCATCTGCACGCTGACGATCTCGGCTCGCTCAACACCGGTTCGCTGGTGTATTACCGCAAGATCCCCGTTGGCAAGGTGTATGACTACACCATCGCCGAAGGCAATAAAGGCGTCACTATCGACGTACTGATTGACCGCCGCTTTGCCAATCTGGTGAAGGGCAGCAGCCGTTTTTGGAACGTCTCGGGCTTCAAGGGTGATTTCAGCCTGGGGGGTGCCTCGGTGCAGATGGAAAGCCTGGCCGCTCTGGTCAACGGCGCCATTGCCTTTGACTCACCGCCTGACGGCCAGCAGGCCAAGGCTGACCAAAGCTATACCCTGTATCCGGATCTTGCACACAGCCAGCGCGGCGTGAACATTACTCTGGACCTGCCGAGCGGCAATAACCTGAGTGAAAACCGCACACCGCTGATTTATCAGGGATTACAGGTGGGTACCCTGACCAAGCTGACCCTGCAACAGGACAGTAAGGTCACCGGTGAACTGACCATCGACCCGTCGGTGGTGGATTTAATGCGCAGCGGCACGAGGATTGTAATGCGCAGCCCACGCCTGAGCCTTAACGACGCCAAATTCAGCCAGTTGCTGACCGGCAATACGCTGGAACTGGTACCGGGCGAGGGCGAACCGCAACAGCATTTCAACGTGCTGGACAGCAGTGAAACCCTGCTGCAACAACCGGGCGTGCTGACCGTAACGCTGAACGCACCGCAAAGCTACGGAATCGACGTTGGCCAACCACTGGTGGTGCATGGCGTTAAGGTCGGTCAGGTGATGAGTCGCGCCCTGACGGACAACGGCGTGGTATTTACGGCTGCCGTCGACGCCCAATATCGCCGCCTGCTGCACAAAGACAGCAAGTTCGTGGTCAACAGCCGCGTCGACGTCAAACTGGGCCTGGACGGCATGGAAGTGCTGGGGGCCAGCGCACAAGAATGGCTGGACGGCGGCGTGCGTATCATCCCCGGCAGCAAGGGCGAGCCTGTCGGGCAGTATCCGCTGTATGGCAATAGTGAAAAGGCCGAGGCCGGTATCATCGGCAACAGCCCTGCGCCAACCCTGACGCTGACCGCCGTCAGCCTGCCGGACGTACAGGCCGGATCGGTAGTGCTGTACCGTAAATTCCAGGTGGGCGAGATTGTTAACGTGCGTCCAAAGGCCAACGAATTTGAAGTTGATGTTTATATCAGCCCGGAATACCGCAAGCTGCTGACCAGTGAAAGCATCTTCTGGGCCGAAGGCGGTGCCAAGGTACAACTGAACGGTAGCGGTCTGACCGTGCAGGCTTCACCACTCAACCGTGCGCTGAAAGGGGCTATCAGTTTCGATAATCTGCAAGGCGTTACGCTGAGCAAAGGTGCCAAACGCCTGCTGTACGCCACAGAAACCGCCGCCCGCGCTGTGGGCAGCCAGATTATCCTGAAGACCTATGACGCCAGCAAGCTGTCGCCAGGCATGCCACTGCGTTACCTCGGCATCGATATCGGCCAGGTAGATTCGCTAAAATTGGCACCAGAGCGTAATGAAGTCCTGGTCAAGGCAGTGCTGTATCCAGAATACGTGCAGACCTTCGCCCGTTTTGGCAGCCGGTTCTCCATAGTATCGCCGGAGATTTCTGCCGCTGGGGTCAGCAATCTCGACACCCTGTTGCAGCCCTACATTAACGTGGAGCCAGGCCGTGGGCGCGAGCTGCGCAGCTTTGAACTGCAAGAGGCTACGATTACCGACTCGCGCTACCAGGACGGCCTGAGCGTGATCCTCGACGCAGCCGAAACCGGCTCGTTGCAAATTGGGACTCCGGTTCTGTTCCGTGGAGTCGAAGTGGGCATCGTGACAGGCTTCTATCTGGGTGCCATGTCCGATCGTATCCACGTCGCGCTGCGCATCAGCAAGAAGTACCAATATCTGGTGCGTAACAACAGCGTGTTCTGGCTGGCCTCCGGCTACAACCTGCAGTTCGGTCTGACCGGTGGGGTAATCAAGAGCGGAACCTTCCAGCAGTTTATTCGCGGTGGCATTGCTTTTGCCACTCCACCGAGTATTCCGTTGGCACCGAAAGCGACGCCACACAAGCACTTTATGCTGAATGCGGAAGAGCCCAAAGACTGGCGTGAATGGGGTACCGCCATCCCTAAAGAGTAAATTCCTCACTCTCTAAGGGGCCCGGCAATGCCGGGCCCCTGCTGTTGATGACAAACACCCGAAAAACGTGGTTTTCGGATGTTTGGGAAAAATCAGAAGACATCATCCTTTGTTTTATTCCCCCCCGGTCAAAGCTTTTAACCGTAAAGGTCTATGTCAGCAATCTGAGGGGCCCGCAATGCTTGGCCCCTACTGTTTCCAGCTTTGTGGTAAACTCTCGCCCTTATTTTGATTGCTGCCAGAGAGCTCACCCCGTGGCCAAACCTACCTGCGTTTTTTTACCGCCCGCCTTTCTCGAAGCGACGCGCGCCATCATGCCCGCCAATCTGTCGATGGACGATTTCATTGCCGCCTGCCAACGCCCACTGCGCCGCAGCCTGCGGGTTAATACCCTGAAGATCAGCGTTGCCGATTTTCAAACGCTGGTGCAGGACTATGACTGGCAGCTGGAGCCCATTCCCTGGTGTGCGGAAGGCTTTTGGATCGAACGCAAGGACGAAGAGCTGCGGCTGGGCAGCGCGGCGGAACACCTGAGCGGCCTGTTTTATATTCAGGAAGCCAGTTCAATGCTGCCGGTCAGTGCGCTGTTCGCCGGCGGCGACGCGCCACGCCGGGTGCTGGACGTTGCCGCAGCACCGGGTTCCAAAACCACCCAGATTGCGGCATTGATGAACAACCGGGGAGGGATTGTCGCCAATGAATACTCCGCCAGTCGGGTCAAGGTGTTGCACGCCAACATCAGCCGCTGCGGCGTGAAGAATGTGGCCCTGACCCACTTTGACGGCCGGGTATTCGGTGCGGCGTTGCCGGAAAGCTTCGACGCCATTTTGCTCGATGCCCCCTGCTCCGGTGAAGGCGTGGTACGTAAAGATCCGGACGCCATGAGCAACTGGTCGCCGACAAGCGTTACCGCCATCGCCGACACCCAGCGTGAACTGATCGACAGTGCCTTCCATGCTCTGGCTCCAGGCGGCGTATTGGTCTACTCCACCTGCACGCTCAATGCACAGGAAAACCAGCAAATCGTCAACGAACTGCTGGCAACCTACGGCGATGCGGTCAGCATTGAACCGCTGGGTGACCTGTTCCCCGGCGCTAAACAGGCGTTAACGGCCGAAGGCTTTTTGCACGTGTTCCCGCAAATCTACGACAGCGAAGGCTTCTTCGTGGCACGCTTGCGCAAGCACCATTCCGTCACCCCACTGGCGAAACCGAACTATAAGCTGGGCAAATTCCCGTTCACCCCGCTATCCGGCAAGGACTCGGCTGAGATAACTCAGGCCGCAGCGGCTTCCGGCCTGGCCTGGGATGAAACCAGCCGTCTGTGGGCTCGTGATAAAGAAATCTGGCTGTTCCCTGCCGAACTGGAAGCGCTGGCTAATAAAATTCGCTTCTCCCGTATCGGGCTGAAACTGGCCGAGCGTTTCACCAAAGGCTACCGCTGGCAGCACGAGGCGGTTATCGCACTGGCAGTCGCCGATGGCAAACAGCGTTTTGAACTGGATGCCACGCTGGCGCAAGAGTGGTTCCACGGCCGGGATTTGTACCCGGAGCCGCCACCGCAAACCGATGAATGTATTGTCACTTACCAGCAACAACCGCTGGGCATCGCCAAACGCATCGGTAACCGGATCAAAAACAACCTGCCGCGCGAATTGGTTCGTGACGGCGCGTTGGATTTCCATCAGTAATCTCCTGTCACTGGCCGGAACATCCCGGCCAGTTAATACCGCTAATAATATTCCGACAGGAGAATATTATTATTCTAATCATTTTCCCCTCAGGGTATTCTCGTCATTTCCATTGAGAAGATAACGACACCTTTCAAAATAAAGAAATTTTTCAGCCTTTCACCAAGACAATTCCGAATTCTTATTCTATTAATTAAACTGTAAATAAATTAATGCGTTTATCCTTTTCTGGATGGCGTCTTTTGGGGCTCATCTTTAACACGGCAAGGAAAAAGACATGAAAAAAATACTGATGGCATTGACCTCGGCAGCCACCTTGCTGTGCGCAAGTGGCGCAGCCAACGCAGCGGGCACTATTCAGGGTAACCTCGGGGTAACCTTAACCATCGGCGCCGGTTGCGTGGTCGGTGGCGGGAACAGTGCGGGGAGCGCCAACGACTTTGGCGCCATTAGCTTCGGTACCTATTCTTCCCTGTCCAACATTATCGACGCCAGCGCAACCGGTTCCGGCGGTGCAGGTACCCTGTCACTGACCTGTACCACAGGTACCGCCTACACCGTGGCATTAAACGACGGTTTGCATGTAGGTGCCGGTAACCAGCGCCAAATGGCCAGTACGGCGGGTGCCTTGATCAAGTACAACCTCTACCAGGATCAGGCCCGCTCTACCGCCTGGGCCAGCGGTGCCAACGCCCTGACCGGCACTGGCACCGGCGCAGCGGTTCCATTGATTGTCTACGGACGTGTCCCGGCAGCGGCCACCACGCCCGACCCTGATACCTACAACGATACGGTGACCATGACGGTAACTTGGTAACAGTGCGGCAGGTTGTTTTGGGCTGTGGATTGCTGGCGTTAAGCCTGGCGGTAAATGCCGATAGCAAAACCGCCACTATTGGCGTCAGCGCCACCTTGTTGAAGGCATGCGAAGCCGGCAGCAGTTCGGGCGGCAATGTCAGCTTTGGCTCACTGGACTTCGGTACGGTCTATTTCCTCACGACCAGTGTCAGCGTGGCTGGCCAGCAAAACGCCGGGGCCATTCGCGTCAAATGCAATAACGGCACCAGCTACAATGTCCTGCTTAACGGTGGCCAAAGCGGCAACACCGCTGCCCGCTATCTGAAAAGTGCCGCTGGCCAGCAAGTGAACTACAACCTGTATACCAACAGTTCGCACAGCATCATCTGGGATAACCTGACCGGGGTGTCGCAAACCGCCAACGGTCAGGATAACTGGTTACCGGTGTACGGCATGATCCCGGTGCAATCCACTCCGCCGATCGGCAGCTACACCGATACCGTGCAGGTCACCATCAATTGGTAATGGCTATGCGTATTTTAAGCGCTGGTTTGCTGCTCTGGATGATAACGCCGCCAGTCATGGGCGACACCGGCGTCAACGATCAGCAAAAGACCCAGGCAATGACCGTCAATGCGACGGTGGTTAAAGGCTGCATCCTGGGTAACAGCAGCAGCGACGTCACCACTTTCGGCAACCTCAGTTTTGGTCAGGTCTCTTCGTTAGCCAGCAACATCAGCATTGTTTCCAGCTACGGGGCCGGTTCCGTGCTATTTCGCTGTAATCCTGGTCTGAGCGTCACGCTGGCGCTTGGTATCGGCAACAACGTTACCGGCTCCATCTCAGCCGGACGCAAATTAAAAAACACCCTGACCCCAGAAACCCTGATGTATCAACTCTATCAGGACAGTAACTATTCCACCATTTGGGGTGATGGTACCAACGGCGGCAGCTCTGAGATTGTTGCTGCGACCGGTAGCACCCAGGAAATAAAAGTTTATGCCCGTTTGTTCTCGACCAGTACCCTGCCCAGCAGTGGCACTTACAGCGATACGGTCTTACTGACGGTCACTTATTAGCATTTTAAAATAAGGATTTAGCCATGCGTATACCCTTCCGACTGCCATTGACGGCAGCGCTGCTGATTGTAGGCCAACAACAGGCGCTTGCCGCCGCCTCGATTCTGATTTGGCCCATTGACCCGGTAATTGAAGATCAACAGCCCGCAACGGCGCTGTGGCTGGAAAACCGCGACACTAAACCCGTCTACATGCAAGTTCGCGTACTCGGCTGGAAACAAACCGCCGGCAAAGATGATTACAGCAACCAGAGCGAAGTGATCGCCAGCCCGCCCGTTGCCTCTATTGCCCCAGGCAAACGCCAATTGATTCGGCTGGTTAAGCAAACCCCGCCGCCTGCCGGCCAGGAACATGCCTACCGTATTCTGATTGATGAAGTCCCGGTGAAAGATCCAGGTAACCCATCCGCACCAGATGGCGCACAAATGGGATTGAAATTCCAGATGCGCTATTCGGTACCGCTGTTTGTCAGCGGCAAGGGTGTCTGGACCAAGCAGGATTCAGAGAAGCCGCGCGATTATGCCACCGCCAGCCAACCGCAACTCAGCTATCGGCTGTTGCAGCAAAGCAGCCAGCGCTGGCTGGAGGTACGTAACCAAGGCACGGTACACGCGCGCATATCCAAAGTATCGATGCAGGGGAAAACTCTCAATGTCGGCCTGATGGGTTACGTGTTGCCCGGTTCGCAGATGCGTTTTGCCGTACCGGCCTCTGGCAGCTTCAGCAGCGGTCAACTGCGAGCCACGGTCAACGACAATAAACAGCCAATAGCCCTGCCTGCTTACTGAGTGTCAGGTGCAAACCAGGATACCGTCACCCAGGCGTAACGGGTTCGGGCTCAAACCGTTAGCCTTCGCCGTACTCTGCGCAGTGGCCACGCCGTGGTCACCGTACGCCTGCGCCGATGATTTACCGCCCCCACCTAGCGCCATCAGCATGCCGGATACCACCTTGTATCTGGAGCCGGTGGTTAATGGTCGCCAGACCGGAAAAGTGGTACCGGTCAACTACCGAGGCGGCCACTATTACCTTACGCCGCAGCAATTGCTCGATGCCGGCCTGCCGGTGGTGGATAAACAGGCGAAAGAAATTGCGGTCGACCAATTGGAAAAAGTTGACGTCACCTACAGCGGCGACACCCAGCAGTTGATGATCAACGTCCCCAACGACTGGTTACCCAATCAGAAATTCAACGCTCAAAACCCGCTGGATCGTCTGCCGGCACAAAGCAGCCTCGGTCTGCTGTTCAATTATGATATTTATGCCAGCCAAAGCAGCGCCAACGGCCAGCCAGGCTATCTTTCTGCCTGGAGTGAGCAGCGGCTGTTCGACGGCTTTGGGGTGGTGTCCAACACCGGTATTTTCCGCGGCAGCTTTAACAACGGTGCCAACAACAGTGACCCGGGCAACCGCTATATCCGCTACGACAGCCAGTGGCGCTATAACGATGATGAACGCCTGCTCAGCTATACCGCCGGCGATCTCGCCACCGGCGCCCTGACCTGGGGCAGCTCGGTGCGCATCGGTGGCGTCCAGTTGGCACGTAACTTTGCCTCGCGCCCGGATCTTATCACCTATCCGCTACCGCAGTTTTCCGGCCAGGCGGCGCTGCCCAGCAGCGTCGATCTGTATATCAACAGCTATAAAAACAGCAGCACCAGCGTTAACCCCGGCCCTTTCACACTCAATACCGTGCCCTACATTAACGGCGCCGGACAGGCCACGGTGGTGACTACCGACGCGTTGGGCCGCCAGGTCAGCACCGTGGTGCCGTTTTATGTTGCCAGTAATCTGTTGCAGGCCGGCATGAGCGATTTCAGCCTTTCCAGTGGGGCATTACGGCGAAACTATGGTATTAATTCAGCCGATTATGGGCAGTGGGTGGCCAGTGGCAGTGGGCGTTACGGTGTCACTGACTGGTTAACCCTGGAAGGCCGAGCCGAAGGAGCCGCAGAGTTGGCAGTAGGCGGCGCAGGTGCCAATATTCGTGTTGGCCAGTGGGGCGTATTCAATGCTTCTTACAGCTACAGTCAGGCCGGCGACAATGCTTTTAACGATTATCAACCTTCGCAACAACGCAACGACTACGATCCGCTGACGGGTCAACCCATCCCTCAACCCGACACGCAGCCGGTCTATCAATACAGCACCAACCATGGCGATCAGAGCAGCATCGGTTACACCTACAGCAATCGCTATTACAGCCTGAATGCCCAGCGCATTCTGCGCAGTGCGGGCTTTGGCGATATTTCGGTGTATAAAAGCGACTATCGCCTGAGCCGCCGTACCGATCAACTGACCGGCAGTATTGGTCTGAACCGATTTGGTAGCATCGGTGCCGGCTATTTCGATGTACGCGATGCCATTGGCCTGCGCACTCGACTGGTTAACTTCTCTTACAGCATTTCACTGTGGCGCAATACCAGCCTGTATGCGTCAGTAAACCGTGAAATCGGCAGCAGCGGCTACAGCGCCCAACTGCAACTGTCTATCCCTTTTGACAGTTGGGGTACCGCCAGCGTCAGCGCCTCACGTGACAATGAAAACCGCTGGAGCCAGCGCGTCAGCTACAGCCGCGCCGCACCGACCGACGGCGGTTTGGGCTGGAACCTGGCCTATGCCGACGGGCAAAGCAGCGAAAGCTATACCCAGGCCGATATCACCTGGCGCACCCACCTGCTCGAAGCCCGCGGCGGGATGTATGGCAACAACGATGATTACACCCGTTGGGGCGAAGTGAGTGGTTCGCTGGTGGCGATGCAAGGCGATCTGTACGCCACCAACACCATCAACGATGCCTTTGCTCTGATCTCTACCGACGGCTACCCGGACATTCCGGTGCGCTATGAAAATCAGTTAATCGGCGTGACCAACGCCAAAGGCTATCTGCTGGTGCCGACCGTCACCTCCTATTACCACGCCAAATTCCAAATCGATCCGCTCAATCTGCCGGCAGACGTGGCGGTTCCCAGCGTGGAAAAAACCGTGGCAATTCGCGATCACAGCGGTTTCCTGGTCGATTTTCCCGTCCAGCAGATCTCCGCCGCCGACGTCAAATTGGTGGATGCGCAGGGGAAACCGCTGGCCAACGGCAGCGAAGTCGCAGTTATCGGTAGCAAGCAGCAAAGCTATGTCGGCTGGGATGGCATGGTCTATGTGGACCCGGTGCAACGGCAAAACCGTCTGAGCGTCATTCCGGCCGACGGCAGCGCCCCCTGCCAGGCGCAATTTGGCCTGACCAAAACCCAGGGGATCCAAAGCATCGGCCCCATTGTCTGCCAGTAATTCATGATGGAGAAAAATATGATTAGTGGATCCAAAGCGTTATTACTGGCGCTGCTGCTCATCGGCCAACAAGCGCTGGCCGACTGCGTTACCACCAACGGCAGCGTCACCTTGCCAGGCAGCAGTACTTTTGCGGTTTATAATGGCTCGCTCAGCGCACAGGGCACTGCCGGACTCAACTGCAGCGGTCTTGGCCTGTCATTGCTGACGCAAAATACCGTGACGGTAAAAATAAACTCCACCACACACAATATGGCGCTGGCAAATACCGACGGTTCCGGCGATACCATTCCCTACCTGATTTACCCCGATGCGAATTACCAATATCCCTATAGCGTCGGGCAAACCATCGATTACAGTTCGTTGAACCTGCTGACGCTGATCCTTATCTCCCCAAACGTCAACTTTCCGCTGTATATCAAGACCACCGCCGGGGCCAACGTCCGTTCCGGCACCTATACCGATACCGTCAATCTGGTATGGAACTACCATATTTGCGGCCTGGGTCTAATTGGGTTGTGTATTTGGTGGGATGGCACCAATAAACCCAGTACCGTAACAATTAGCCTGACGCTCACCAAAGACTGTCTGTTTGGCACCGCGCAAAACGTCAACTTTGGCAGCATGGCGCTGGTCGGGCAGTATAACCCGGTGAACCAGAGCATCACCCTCACCTGCACCAAAACTGAGGGCTACAACACTTACTTTACCGACGGCAATAACCCGGTGACCGGCTGGCGACGCATGAAAAGCGGCACCAGCAACTATATGCAGTACCAAATTTACCTGCCCAACAGCACCACGGTATGGAACAGCACCAACAAACAAGCCGGGGCGGGTACCGGGCTTGCACAAAGCATTCCTTACCTGGCGCGAATCAACCCGGCGCAAACCGAAGTCCCGGTAGGTACCTATCAGGACAACATCAGTTTTGTGGTGGAGTATTAAGCGCAGCCGCTAGCCACGGCTCGCCAATGTTGCCAGTTTGTATTTTTTATGTGGCATTTTTTGCTCATTTGACTATGCTGATGATGACGGCCTCAACTGGTCACACCTCATACCAGAAGATCATGCAAGGAGTTCCAATGGGCAAAACCGTGGTAAAAATAGGCAGTTTCGAGGTTGATGATGCGCATTTGTCCTCCTCGCCCGAGCAGGACAGCACGCTAGCGATCCCTTGCAAGTCAGATCCCGATCTGTGCATGCAGCTGGACGGTTGGGATGAGCACACCAGCATCCCGGCCATACTCGATGGCAAACAGTCGCTGCTGTATAAGCAACATTACGATCGGCAAAGCGATGCCTGGGTGATGCGTTTAGAATGAAAGATGAAAAACTGAAGAACGCGCTGTGCCCCCTCAGGAACACGGCGCGTTTTTTTATGTGATAGCAATACCACGGCCGGCGAAGAAACGACCAAAGCTGCTCAGCGGCAAAGTCACCTGTTGGCGTGTACCCGGGCTGTCACCGGAAGGATTGTGGAAGGTCACACCATCCCCCTCAGCCGCGGTGACCAACACCAGATGGCCGCCCCGTTGCGGTGGCGTCTGCTCGGGCCGGCGAATGCCGGGATGTACCGAGGCGATAAAATAACGCCGCTGTGCCAGTAACTGCGGCAACGTTGCTACTTCGATACCGACCCGTACCTCGGCCTCCAGCAAAAACTGCTCACGCACATAGTCGACAAATGGGGCGTAGATCAGCCCTTTGATACGCTCACCTTCACGCACGTAAGCGCCGTACGGCAGACTGCGGCGTGCCAGTTCAAGCAGCGACGGCGCATCTCCGTCTCGATGGGTCAGCACCATTTTCAGGCAGGCCATACCACAGACGTGATTGGCCCACTCGATATATTCCGCCCGATCGCGTGCGCCACTGAGCGCCCAGTTGGCATCGTCCGCCAACGTCGCTCGACCAGCAATCAACGCAGTCGCCAGTTCGGGCGTCGCCCATTGACAGACGTAAGGGACAGGGGAGGTCAAATCAGAAAGTCTCTACCACTTTGAAATTCATCAGCACCAGCGTCATATCCGGTGAGAACAGCTCATATTCTTCGAAGAAGCTCTGCAGTTCTTTGCGCCAGTAGGCCAGGGAACGATCACCCTCACCTTCAGCAAAAGCATGGGCTTCATCGACCTGATCGTAGGTTTTCATTTCTACCGACGTCAGCTCTACCGCACACACCGGGTTGCCTTTACCATCAACCACCACAAACACATCACCGGCCAGCGGGATGCCTTCACCGTCAAGATTGGCACAGGTGGCCGTTTTGGTACCGTTGAGGATCAACTTGACTACCTCATCGGCCTGTTGCTCGGTGTTGCCAAACGCCCAACGTTCGGTATTTTCGTATTTCTTCGGAATTTCGTTCGCCATTGCCATACCTTATTGAATGAATCATTGTGCAGACAGAATAGTACAACGTATTCCCCGCTGCCTGCACCTGCCGAATTCACCCTCAATCTTCTATTCCAACAGCTTTACAGGCTATTTACGGTAAATTCCTGTGCCTATGTCGGGACAACAGGCATACTGTGAACGCAATTCACTCCATGGCTATCAGCCAGGCGGCAAAATGAAGCATGACGACCAAAATTCCGATGACACTTTCAGCGCCTTGTTAAAGGTGCTGGCAGTGGTGGTGATTGCTATCTTTATTATTGCCGTCTGGTATTTCAGCTGATCGGCAAAACAGGAGGTCACATTGGCAATCAAACGCATGCGTACCAAGCACTGGAAAATGTTTTTGATACTGTTGCTGATCTGTCTCGCCCTGCTGTTATTGCGCTGGGCGGCGATAGTCTTTGGCTAATGGCAGGCAGCAAAACAGATGGCAAAACGAAACGGCAACGGGGTACAGATCGCCTTACTGCTACTGGCGCTGGTTTTTTTGGTCTGCGGTATATTGATGCTCACCACTGAGTTGGGTCATCAGGTACTCGAAGAGATCGAAGATATTCTCGAGTAATGTCAGTCCGGCCGGACACTGACTCCCCCCTTATCCCCGTTCCCGCTCTGCGGGTTGTTTGGTTTCCGGCTCCAGCAGCTCACGCAAATAGGCAATCCGCGCCTCCCCTTGCGGCAACCACAGACGACACAGCCAATGTGGCACTTCTGCCGGCTGGCTACGGCGATGGTACTTAGCCAGTTGTTCAATCAGTTTCATCATTCACCCTCCACAGTTTCGACACTGTCAGTATTGTGTGAAAAAACCAGAAGAAATACTGATGGGTTGTTTTTTATGCTTCCTGTTTTAATATTGTGCGATCGGTGCGGTGGCGAACACCTGGCTCAACTGCTACATTGACCAAAAATCAGCCAGCCGAGGTAAGCGATGATGTTCTCGGAGCAGGAGATAAAACCGGTGTGGGATGAAGTGGCACGCTTGATTGGCGACAGCGTGATGCAGTTACGCCATCGTGGCGAGGTTTTATCGGTAGAAACGTTAGCAAAACACCTGGCCCAGCAACTGGCCGACTGTCACGATATTGAACGCCGGATCCTGATTGGTGCCGCGATCAACATGCTGAAAGATGGAAAATGAATCGCCAACCGAAAAGGTTGGCGATTCTGCAGAAGCCCGAGGTATGCAAGCCCGGCCTTCTGTGCGCAATTATGTCAGGCTAACATGACGGAATTAATAGGAATTGTCGGGTTTTTCCTCATAATACCGATTTTTTATTGCCATCTGACCTCAGGCCAGCACGAAATCACTGGTTCCCAGCGGCTGCCCCACCACTTTTACCAGAAAATCGCTAGCGTCAAACCCGCCGCCCATATTGATGGCTAAATCGCTGACGTGCGCCTGCGCGTCGTAGCTCAGCATTGCCTCACCAGCCTTGCCGCTGAACTGACTGACAAATTCGATACCATTATTGCTGCCGGTGTTAAACAGCGACAGATCAATTTTATCCTCACCACTGACAAAATCGACGATCCAGTCCGGCGCATCAACGCGTGACTCGTTGGCAGCGAAATAAACGAAAGTATCTTTGCCCCCATTACCAAACAGATGATCCGACTCGCCACCACCGTACAGAATGTCGTCCCCGGCACCGCCCAGCAAAATGTTATTGGTGTGATTACCGATCAGCACATCGTTTCCGGCACCGCCAAAAGCGTTTTCGATAGTCACGCCGGCAGCAATAGAAACGTTCCCCTTCAGCCCCCCCACGTCGGAGAAAGATTGCTCGTTAAGGTTAATACGCTGATTTTGGCTAAAGCCGGAGAAATCGAAGGTATCGGTGCCACCGGCATCCCAGGCGCTAAACACGATTTTATCCTTAGCGCCTGTGGCAGTGAGGAAATCGCGATCGGTGTTGGAGTTAAAACCGTAGGTCGTATCCCCGCTGCGGGTGGTCATGTTGGCACCATAGAAATGCTGGATGGCGGTAATGTCATTTAACAAGGGTGCGGAAGAGTATGCGCCCTGGAAATCCTGGCCCGTGCTGCTTTCGCTGAAATAGCTCATCACGCTGTGGGCGCGACTGTCTTCAAAGTAGGTCGCGTCCTTGTTGTAAGTGATACTCACCCCTGGAGCGGCATTGTAATCCCCAGGGTGCTGCACCCCCAGCGCGTGGCCAATTTCATGGGTTAACGTCTGACGGCCATATTCATTTTCGTTAATCAGGTTATTGGCGAATACATTATTTTTGGCGTTATACCAAGTCTGCCCCGCCACCGAGGCAGAAGTATCCGGATTATAAGCGAAAGCATAAGAATCGCGCGAGCTAACATCGAACAGGCCAAATTTAATATTGGCGCTTTGGGTATCGCTGGTTTCGGTAAAGGTGATATTGGCAACATCTGACCAGGATTGCAGTGAGAGTTTCGCCTGCTCGCGCTGCTGCTGATTAAAGCTTCTGAACCCACTAATCGCCATGCTCGACATATTGCCCGGTGCCTGTTCCCAAAAGCTGTAACTCAGGTTAACCGCGGTGTCGGTCACGCCTTTGTCGTGCCAGCTCCGGTCACCGCGGATCAGTTCCAGCCCGGCATTCTCAAAACTTTTTGAGGGATGAATCACCTTCAGCAACGGATCGCTATCGGGTTTATAAGCGCCCTGCAGGACCAAGACGCTGATAGCTTCAGCGGAGGCGTTAGCCGATTGATTATTTGATGACATACCTGTATCTCCATATTTGTCATTTCAGTGTGCCGAAGGCGTCACTGACGGATGGCCTTAATGGCCGTGGTCCGGTGCTGGATAAATACGGGGATTTCGGTAATGCGGCTGGTGCTCTCCATGAGCACTCTTAATGAGCACGATAATCCCTTAAATAAAAGAATAGCCACTTTTTATTAAAATACAGAATTATCTGACAAAAATAATCTCGTCGATTTCAAACCTTTTTGAGTGCTTATTATTAGTCAGTAGCAAAATAAAAAACCGGGGTACTTCACCCCGGCATTCATAATTTAATCCGGCCTCAGATTAACCAACCCAACAATAGCGTGGCGCCAATCACGGTCGACGCGCCGCCGATGCGCGTGGCGATTTGCGCGAACGGCATTAACCCCATACGGTTGGACGCGGAAAGGATCGCCACGTCACCGGTCCCACCTAACCCACTGTGGCAGCAGGTAACGATGGCCGCTTCAACCGGGTACATTTTCAGGTAAGGCGCAATCAGGAAGCTCACCAGCCCCATCGACAGCACCACCGAACCGCAGACCACCACATAGCCTACCGAGAACACCGCCACCACGCTTTCCAACGGTACGTACAGCATGCCCAGGCCAATCATCAGCGGCCACACCAGCGCGGTTGAAACAAACTTATAAAAACTGTGCGCACCGGTTTCCATTGAAGTTGGGATCACCCGGCAATATTTGCACAGTACCGCAAACAGAATCATCAGCACCGGGCCGGGAATATGGACGATGTGTTCGAACAACCCACCAACGATAAAGAACGCGCAAATCACCAGCAGCCCGCCGCCCATCAGCTGAAAATCAACGTTGCCACTGCTTTCCTTGATAGCAAACACCGCGTTATCCTGCGCCGAACGGATCAGCATGCCGTCACCGCTCAGCGCCTTGCGCTTCATCCCCAGGCGGGCCAATACGCCAGCTGCCACAATGGCGAAGATATTGCCCAATACCGCCGCCGGTGCCAGTTGGGCCACGTACACATCCGGCGTCGATCCAAGAATCGCTGAGTATGCCAGCGACAACGGCAATATGCCCTCGCCGATACCGCCACCGATAATTGGCACAATGATAAAGAAGAAGGTGTGATAGAAGGTAAAACCAAACAGCTTGCCCACCAGCAACCCGGTCACCACCGCCGTCACCGTGCCGACCACCAAAGGCACGAACATACGGATCATGCCCTGGATCAGGATCACCCGATTCATGCCGAGAATGCTGCCAACCACCAGGCTGGCGATAACAAAATACAGTAGGTTGGCGTCTTTCATCAGCAGATGGACAGTACCCATCACGTTCGGCTGGAAGAAATTAAAATAGACCAGTACCGAAGGCACCATCAGACACAGGATGGCCGGGCCACCGATATCACGCAGCACCGGAATGCTTTTGCCTAAATGCGCCAATGCGAAACCCAGCGTCATAATTACCGCCAGGCCACCGATCATATTCTTGGGTAAAAAATTGGCATAGGCCGACATAGTGACAATGGCACAAATGGTGATAAACAACGCCACCGGCACGGCGCCAATATTCATTTGTCGGATTTGGTTAATCAACCCTGATGAATCAGGCGGCAACGCCTCTTTCTCACAGGCCATTTCTGCATTTATCTGTTTCATTGTTCACCCTGCTGACAAGTGTTCAGTACGGAGCGGATCGCCCAACGTTTTATGAAAAAATTTAAACGGTTAAAAAGCGTTTCCATCATAAACACGCTGAGATATTTTATTATTTATAATGAATGAAAATAGTAGACAGCCATGACGATATGATAAAAAATAAAAACAAAAAACTAAATTCCGCCTGATTAATCCAATATTGTGAGCTTACACAAATGTTGGTTTTAATTAATTATCGTCAGCGTTTTGTAATTAAAATAATCAGGTTTGAATTCGCTGCTATGCTATAGGTGGAAGTAAAAATCCGTGCGTTTATTAATGAGAACCGGAGCGGTAATTAGCTGAATCCGGTCAGCTGTACCCGAACCTGCTTCTACACGCGGCACCGTGCAGAAAACAGGCAATAATATATGCCCCATGGCTTTCATTGTCGCCACCAGGGCGACAGGCCGAAAGCCTGCAGGCATAGAACTAATAAGGAAGTAGGATATGTCTTCAATCGCGATTACCCCACAAACACTGGCCCGTTACGGCATCCATCAGGCTACCGAAATCGTCCATAATCCAAGCTACGAGCAACTGTTTACCGAAGAAACCTGTGCCGACCTGCCGGTACTGGAACGCGGTACGCTGACCCAGCTGGGTGCGGTCAACGTCGATACCGGTGAATTCACCGGCCGTTCACCGAAAGATAAATACATCGTACGTGACGACACCACGCGCGATACCGTCTGGTGGTCCGATAGCGGCACCGGCAAAAACGATAACCAACCGCTGTCGCCAGAAGTCTGGCAGCATCTGAAAAAGCTGGTGGGTAACCAGCTTTCCGGCAAGCGTCTGTTTGTGGTGGACGCCTTCTGCGGCGCCAATGCCGACACTCGCCTGAAGGTTCGCTTCATTACCGAAGTGGCCTGGCAGGCGCACTTTGTCAAAAACATGTTTATCCGCCCAACAGATGAAGAACTGCAGAATTTCGAACCGGACTTCGTGGTGATGAACGGGGCCAAATGCACCAACCCGGACTGGCAACAACAGGGGCTGCATTCAGAAAACTTCGTTGCCTTTAACCTGACCGAGCGTATCCAACTGATCGGCGGCACCTGGTACGGCGGCGAGATGAAGAAAGGCCTGTTCTCGATCATGAACTACCTGCTGCCGTTGCAGGGTATTGCCTCGATGCACTGCTCGGCTAACGTCGGCGAGCAAGGCGACGTGGCGGTGTTCTTCGGCCTGTCCGGCACCGGCAAAACCACCCTCTCCACCGATCCGAAGCGCCAGCTGATCGGCGATGACGAGCACGGCTGGGACGACGACGGCGTGTTCAATTTTGAAGGTGGCTGCTACGCCAAGACCATCAAGCTGTCGCCGCAGGCGGAGCCGGAAATCTATCAGGCGATCCGCCGCGATGCGCTGCTGGAAAACGTTACCGTGCTGGCCGACGGCTGCATCGACTTCGACGACGCCAGCAAAACCGAGAACACCCGCGTCTCCTATCCGATTTATCACATTGAGAACATCGTCAAACCGGTGTCCAAAGCCGGCCATGCGCGCAAGATCATCTTCCTGACCGCCGACGCCTTCGGCGTACTGCCGCCGGTCTCACGCCTAACGCCTGAGCAGACCCAGTACCACTTTCTGTCCGGCTTCACCGCCAAGCTGGCCGGCACCGAGCGCGGCATCACCGCCCCGACGCCGACCTTCTCCGCCTGCTTCGGCGCCGCGTTCCTGACGCTTCACCCGACGCAGTACGCCGAAGTGCTGGTGAAACGCATGAAAGCGGCCGGAGCGCAGGCCTATCTGGTGAATACCGGTTGGAACGGCAGCGGCAAACGTATCTCGATCAAAGATACGCGCGGCATCATCGACGCCATTTTAAACGGTGAGATTGAACATGCCGAAACTTTTACCCTGCCGATCTTTGGCCTGGAAATCCCGACCGCGCTGCCGGGGGTTGATCCGTCGATTCTCGATCCGCGCAAAACCTATGCCGACGAATCTCTGTGGCAAGAGAAAGCGCAGGATCTGGCGCAGCGCTTTATCGATAACTTTGCCAAATACACCGTGACGCCGGCGGGTGAAAAGCTGGTCAGCGCCGGTCCCAAACTCTAAGACTGAAAGGGGGGAGTTAAGACCGGAGCAACCCCGGTAAAACCAGGTCCAATGCCGCCGTAATGCGATTATCGATATCGCTGCCCGGCGGCAGCAATCCCAGCGCCATTTGACGTAAAGGTTCGGCCATCACCATCGCCAACAACAGATCGCTGGTCTGCGCGCAATCGAGCTCGCGCAGCCAGCGCATCGCGGTTGTCGGCAAATCGATACAGGGTTTTCTTGGCCGTTCCGGCTCGCTTCGCCACCGAATCCACGGTGCTACCTGGGTGCCAGCATCAACGCGGTAGAATGGCTGGCGGAGCTGCCGCCGGTGCCTGCTCGACTCAAGTTTCATGCAGCAGAAGACTTCTTCGCCGCACAACCGTTGCAACAGGGCCCGCGAAGATCAGGCATTGTCTGCCGCGATATGTGTCCGCATCGGCTTTGGCGAGCAGGTGGCGCTGGATGACAATGGCGATCCACGTGACGGCGAAATGCTGCACCTGGCACGCGATACCCCATACGGTTGCGTACTGCGCAGCCGCTTCCTGTTGGGGAAATCCTGTGTCAATGCTCATGAAGAACTGCCCGATAAGGTGGACTTCAACCTGATGCGCCACTGCTACAACGAATTCAGTTATTTGTCGCAATTCCTGCCCTCGCTGTAATACGCCGAAAACGGCCATGAACCGGCCCCCTTACCCTGGTGATCCCCCTTCACAGTTCCCGCTGAAAATAATTGATTGTTTTGTCATAAGAATTTAGAACTGACTGACAATAATTCAAACACAGGGGAATGGGGATGGACACACAAGAGAGGGTGATTAACGCACGTCAGTCACGGCAGGCATTACTGGCCGGATCGGTCGGTAACTTTATCGAGTGGTATGAATTCGGCGTTTACGGTTTTCTCGCCACCGTAATCGCCACCAACTTTTTCAGCCTGCAGGGCGAAAGCGAAATCACCAGCCTGATCCTGACCTACGCCGCCTTTGCACTGGCTTTCTTCTGTCGGCCGCTCGGCGCGGTGATTTTCGGTCGCATCGGCGATCGCATTGGTCGCCGACCGACTCTGATCGCGGTATTGCTGCTGATGACGGTTGCCACGGCGCTGATCGGCGTGATGCCCACCTATGCCTCTATTGGCGTTGCCGCCCCGCTGCTGCTGACCCTGTTGCGCATGTTCCAGGGGCTGTTTGCCGGCGGGGAGTTCGGCGGCGCGGTGTCGCTGATGACCGAGTTCGCGCCCAAGGGCAAGCGCGGCCTGTTCGGCGCCTGGCAATCACTGACCGTCGCGTTCGGGCTGCTGGCCGGTGCCGGGTTGGTGGCGTTATTGGCCGCGTTATTGACGCCGGAACAGCTGCACGATTGGGGCTGGCGCATTCCCTTCCTGCTGGCACTGCCGATGGGTGCGGTGGCATTGTGGCTGCGGTTGAAACTGCAGGAAACGCCGACCTTTACCCAGGCACAGCAAACCCGTAACTCGACGTCGCAGCCACCGGCGGTAAAACTGAGCGGCGTAGCAAAAACCATTGCTCTGGGCATTGGCCGCATGATGGGCTGGTCCGCCGCCGGTTACACCTTTTTGGTCGTCATGCCCTCCTACCTGCAAACCTCGCTGCACGCCACCTTCCAGCAGGCGCTGGTTGCCACTGTTCTGGCCAATGTCGGTTTCGCTCTGACCATTTTGCCCGCCGGTATCCTCAGCGATAAATTGGGGCGCAAAACGGTAATGCTGACGGCAGTGGTGGCGGTTATTCTGTTTACCTTCCCACTGCTGCACCTGTTGCAGGACCCGCAAAGTTCATTGCTGACCAAAGGTATCGCGGTGATGATTGCCGGTGCAGTGGTCGGCTTGCTGGCCGGTCCCGGCCCGGCCATGTTGGCAGAAATGTTCCCCACCCAGGTGCGTTATACCGGTCTGGGGCTGGCCTACTCACTGTCCAATGCGGTGTTCTCAGGTTCCGCCGGGTTAATCATCACCGGGCTTATCAAGCAGACCGGCAACCTCGATATCCCGGCCTACTACGTGGTGGCCACCTCAGTAGTTAGCCTGTTCGCGCTGATGACCCTGCGACGCGACGATCATCTGCGTTCGCTTAACGAACGTTAAACCCTGTCGGGCGCCCTGAGCGCCCTGTTTTCCCTACACCGCACTCTCATCGGCAAACAAGTTGACTACAAAGCTGTTCCAGCTGTGTTCACGTGCGGTTTTCTCAATCGACAGGATCATGTCCACCGAGAAAGGGGGGGAGCGGTATCCAGCACCAGCACACCGAGGGTTTGCACCCGGCTGCTGTCGCCGCGAATACGTCGCGCCGCGAGATCGGGCACGTAATCGAGTTGGTCAATTGCCAGCTTAACGCGTTGATAGGTGTCCGGCCGCAGCTTGTTGGGCTCGTTGATAGCGCGGGATAGCGCGGGATAGCGCGGGATAGCGCGGGATAGCGCGGGATAGCGTCATTAACGATACCCCGGCAAGTTTGGCAACGTCTTTCAGCGAGGCCATGCGCCCTTCTCTGTGTCGGATAGAAAACCAGATAATCCCACAACTTAGGCCGGACTCTAGCCCGCTTTAGACAGGTGTGATGTCGGCCCACAGAATAACGCTATCCTCCGTCAGCGGCGTCAGCGAGCCGCAGTGCTCATCCGCCGCCCACCAACCGCCTTCGCGCACCACCAAAGTGACACCGTCACTAAGTACCCAACTGCCCTGCAACACGTACAACACGCCCGCATGTTGTTCCGGCAGCGTGGTCGCCGCCGTCACCCGCTGCACTCTGGCCGCCCAACGTCCGCGCCGGGTCATAATATTGAAATCCTGGCTGCAGCCCCCCAGTAAGGTCGCCTGCAGTGCCACATCGCCGGAGAAAGCGAACGGCTCACCGATCTGTGACAGGTGATGTTCAATCTGCCCTTCGCTGAACAGGAGGACACCGTCACCTTCCAACAGCGTGATAGAGCGATCTATACCGCTGAACGCCGAAAACGGACCGTCCTGCGCAATGGTGGCAATGCTGGCGCGCCAGTCAAAATCCTGAGCCCCCGGCGGCCAGCAGGCAATCTCGCGGGTTTCCCCGCCGCCATTGCGCCACGGCGTGACCGGCAGCGCAGCAAAATCAAAACGCGTCAGGCTCATCATGCCTCCTGCTGGAAGGTTTTCAGCACCTGCAAGAACTCGGTGCTGCTCTGTTGTTGTAACGCGTGACGCCCTTGGTCGATCACCTGACGACCGCCAACAAACACATCGCGAATTTGTTCTTTACCTCCTGCAAACAACCAGCGATTGAGAATGGAGGCATCCGGCGCGGCGGCCAGGTAAGGATCGTCACCGTCCAGCACCAGCCAGTCGGCTCGGTAGCCGCTTTGCAAACGACCGATCGGGGCGCCACAGGCCTGCGCCCCACCCTGCAAAGCTTGCTGGTAAAGCACGTCAGCCACCGCAGGCTGCTCCGGCGTGGTCAGGCGGTTACGACGCTGGTCACGCAGACGCTGACCGTATTCGAACCAGCGCAGCTCCTCTACCACGTTGAGCGACACATGGCTGTCGGAACCAATGCCCCAACGGCCCTGATGCTGCAGATAGGCGTCACCGGGGAAAATACCGTCGCCCAAATTGGCCTCGGTGGTCAGGCACAGGCCCGCCACCGCCTTGCTGCGCGCCAACTGCTCGAGCTCGTCGCGATCAAGATGAGTCGCGTGCACCAGACACCAGCGGCTATCCACCGGCAGGTGCTCATACAACCAGGCTACCGGACGGCGACCGCTCCACGCCAGGCAGTCGTTCACCTCTTTTTGCTGCTCGGCGATATGAATATGCACCGGCAAAGTGCGATCCGACGCAGCCAAAATCTGCTGCATCTGGCCCAGCTCCACCGCACGCAGCGAATGGAAGCACAGCCCCTGATTCTGCAACGGACGATCCGCCAGCTGGCGGGCAATCACCTGCTGCTGGTGCAAATAGCTTTCGGTATCCTGGATAAAACGTTTCTGCCCCGGCTGGGCGGGCTGACCGCCGAACCCGGCGTAGCTGTACAGCACCGGCAGCATCGTCATGCCGATGCCAGCTTGATGCGCGGCATCGCTGAGGCGGCCGGTCATTTCACCGCGATCGGCGTAAGGCTTACCGTCGGCGTCGTGATGCAGGTAGTGGAATTCGGCCACCTGGGTGTATCCGCCCTTGAGCATTTCGATATACAGTTGACGGGCAATAACCTCGACTTGCTCCGGCGTCAGCCGCTGTACCAGGCGATACATCAGATCGCGCCAGGTCCAGAAACTGTCCTGCGGATTACCCGCCACCTCCGCCAGCCCGGCCATCGCACGCTGAAAGGCGTGAGAGTGAAGGTTTGGCATACCCGGCACTATGTCGCCGTGCAGTCGGGTGCAGCCTTCAGGATCGGCATCGGCAGTCACCTGGGTGAGGTGACCTTGCGCATTAACGTCCAACCGAACGTTATGCGCCCAGCCTTCAGGAAGCAGAGCGCGTGAGGCAAAATAAGCAGGCATGGCAGAATTCCACTGTTAGTGTAAAGACTAATAACGCGCGATAATCACGCATCCGAAAAATGCACTGGCCCATCGCATTGCTGTGGCGAACCAGCCCTTAGTTGTATATACATATACATACGCCGACACCAACAGTAAACTGGTGTTATTATTTTTTTATTTGACGAGGTTAACGTCTTGGTTGATCAACAGACCGTGCTGCAACTGGCTGCTGCCATGAGCGATACCCCCGCCCCGATCTATCAACGGGTCAAGCAGGCGATCGTAAACCAAATCCGTGCCGGCCACTGGTTACCGCACCAACGCGTGCCCTCGGAAAGTGAACTGGTGGCCGAACTTGGCGTCAGTCGCATGACCATCAACCGTGCGCTGCGCGAACTGACCACCGAAGGTTTCCTGATCCGCATGCAGGGCGTGGGGACCTTTGTCGCCGAAGCCAAAGCGCACACTGCCCTGCTGGAAGTGCATAACATCGCCGACGAAATCGTCGCCCGAGGGCACCGCCACAGTAGCAAGATCCTGCAGTTAAAGGCCCGTCCGGCCAGTGAAGAAGAAGCGCTGGCGCTTGGCATTCAACCCGGCCAACAGCTGTTTTATTCGCAGATCGTGCATTATGAAAACGACCTGCCGGTGCAGGTGGAAGACCGCTGCGTCAATCCCCTGATAGCCCCCGACTACATGCTGCAGGATTTCGATCGCGTCACGCCTTATATCTACCTGACGCAGGCCGCTCCGCTGACCGCAGGCGAGCACATCGTGGAAGCCGTGGTGCCAACCCACCATGAGCGTCAACTGCTGCAACTGGAAGACCACGAACCCGGCCTGCTGATCCATCGCCGTACCTGGTCCGGCAAAACCGTCGTGACCTCGGCTCGCCTGCTGTACCCCGGCAGCCGCTATCAACTGTTTGGCCGTTTCACCAGCGAAGTCTGAGTCCTGCGGGTGCTGCTTTGGCACCCGTTCTTCCACAACGATCACATCCCGATAACAAATTTTTATCCCGCCTCTTGTGACAACTCAATGAATGCGCTAGGTTGTTTTTAATTGTATATACAACCATGTGGGAGCCAAGGCTCCGGCGGAGAAAAGCCATGACTTCTGAGACTCACTGCGACAGCCTGTGGTACGGGGCAGACATCGTCACCATGCGCGACGGCAAGTATCACACCCTCAGCAACGGCGCGATCGCCACGCGTGACGGCAAAATTGTCTGGCTGGGCGAATATGACGCGCTGCCGGCGACACTGACCGCAGATGAAAGAGTAAAATTCGACGGCGGCATCATCACGCCGGGCTTTATCGACTGCCACACCCACCTGGTGTTCGGCGGCAACCGCAGCGCAGAGTTCGAACAGCGCCTGAACGGCGTGAGCTATGCCGAGATCGCAGCTCAAGGCGGCGGCATCATTTCCACGGTCAAGGCCACCCGCGATGCCGATGAAGAACGGCTGCTGGAACAGGCTCTGTTCCGGCTACGCCCTCTGCTGGCAGAAGGCGTGACCTGTGTGGAGATCAAATCCGGTTATGGACTGACGCCGGAAAGCGAACTGAAAATGCTGCGCGTGGCGCGTCGACTAGGCGAACTGCTGCCGGTTGAGGTGAAAACCACCTGCCTGGCGGCGCACGCACTGCCGCCGGAATATGCCAGCCGGGCCGACGACTATATCGATTTGGTGTGCAACACCATTATTCCTCAGGCTGCCGCTGCCGGGCTGGCTGACGCGGTTGACGCCTTTTGTGAACATCTGGCGTTCTCACCGGCACAGGTGGCGCGAGTATTTGCCGCCGCAGAGGCCGCCGGACTGCCGGTGAAACTGCACGCCGAACAGCTTTCCGCTCTGGGAGGCAGCGAATTGGCGGCGCAACACCATGCGCTTTCCGCCGATCATCTTGAATATGCCACCGAGCAGGATGCCCGGGCGATGGGCGACGCCGGTACCGTTGCGGTGCTGCTACCGGGCGCTTACTACCTGCTGCGCGAAACCCAATGCCCACCGGTTGATTTATTCCGTAAACACAACGTGCCGATGGCGATTGCCAGCGACGCCAACCCTGGCACCTCTCCGGCCTTGTCGCTGCGCCTGATGATCAACATGGCCTGCACGTTGTTCCGCCTGACGCCGGAAGAAGCTCTGGCGGGCGTAACGACCCACGCGGCGAAAGCGCTCGGCCTGCAGGCGAGCCACGGTACGCTGGAAACCGGCAAGGTGGCCGACTTTATACACTGGCCGCTGTCGCGACCGGCTGAACTGGCTTATTGGTTGGGTGGACAACTGCCCTGCACGGTGATTTTCCGAGGAGAAGTACGTCAATGACCATTCGCGATCCTTTTGATTTCCACGCTGGCAGCCTGCCGCTGCTGATCAGCATTCCCCACGCAGGGACCCGGCTCACTCCAGCGGTTGAGGCCGGTTTAACCGAGGATGCACGGCCGCTGCCCGACACCGACTGGCATATCCCACAGTTATATGACTTTGCCCGTACGATGGGTGCCAGCGTGTTGGTCGGCAATTACTCGCGCTTTGTCATTGACCTGAACCGGCCGGCGGACGATAAACCGCTGTATACTACCGCCACCACCGGCCTGTACCCGGACGTGCTGTTTGACGGCCGCCCAAGCTTTCTACCGGGTAAGGCGCCTTCTGACCAGGAACGGGCCGGCTATCTGCAGCAGATCTGGCAGCCGTACCACCAGCAGCTGCAAGACGAACTGGCGCGGTTAAAGGCTAAACACGGCTACGCGTTGCTGTTTGATGCGCACTCTATCGCCTCGGTGATCCCACGTTTATTCGACGGCAAACTGCCGGATCTCAATCTGGGCACCAACGGCGGTGAAAGCTGTGCCCCGGCGCTGAGCGATCGTCTGGTTGCCTGTTGTGAACAACAACAGCAATTCACCCACGTGCTTAACGGCCGCTTCAAGGGGGGGTATATCACCCGCGCTTATGGCCAACCGCACCAGCAGCAGCATGCGATCCAACTGGAGTTGGCGCAGGTGAACTACATGTCCGAGCAGTACCCCTTTGCCTTTGACCCGCAGCGTGCCGCCTCACTGCAACGCCTGCTGAAACAAATGATCGACAGCCTGCTTGCCTGGGGCGGCCAGTCCCGCTAGGCCTGTTCTTTCGCGATACGGGGCAGTGCCACCGCCCCGTCATCGCCACGCCTGCCGAAATCCCCTCATTAGTCCGCTAATTTTGTGGCGTACATCTTGCCTTCTTTTCTGCTGTCATTTCGATTTGCGTACTGCATCGCAGTTTTGACCGAAAATCTGCCTATCTGGTCGGAACAGCGCACAAAACAGCGGCACAGGGATTTCGCGGTACGCGACAATCTGGCGAAAAGCCCACTGAGGCACAAGTCAGGAACTCTCTCTGGAGGCGATGTATGTCTGAAATCCCACTAAATTGGCGCACCGCACAGGTAGTCGCCGAACGGCTGCTGGCTGACTGGCAGCACAACGGCGAGCCCGGTGGCACCATTACCCTGTTCGACGCAGCGCAGACACAGGCGTGTATTAGCGCCGGTCTGGCCGATCTGGCACAAAACACAGCTTTTACCGCCGACAGCGTGGTGCGTTACGCTTCGGTAACCAAACATATTTTTGCCGCGCTGGTGCTGAACGCCACCGACAACGCCCTGAACCTGGACGACCGGCTTGGCGACTTACTGCCTGAGCTACAGGCCCCGCTTGCGGACATTACTGTCGGCCAGGCGCTGGACATGACCAGTGGGCTACCTGACGTGCGTGAAACCCTCGGGCTGCTGGGCATCTCTGTACATGCCCGTAGCGAAGCCCAACCGGTAATGCATTTCCTTCAGGGGCTTGGCGGGCTGAACTATCCAGCCGGCAGCGAAATAACCTATACCAATACCGGCTACCGGTTGGTAGAGGCGGCGCTGCAAGCCAAAGGGTATCACTTTGACCAACTGGTGCAGCAACACATCGCCCAGCCGCTAAAAGTGCAATTACGGGCGCCAGAGAGCTGGTTTGACGTAGTGCCGGGGTTAACCCCCGGTTATTGGCGTTCAAAACAGGGTTGGCAACTGGCCAGTGCCGGCCTGCATCTCTCCGCCTCCGGCAGTCTGACCGGCAGCGCCAATGCCCTCACTCGCTGGTTGCAAACACTGCTGGCCGATCGGGGGCCGGGGCGTGGCGTGCTGGCGCAATTGAGCGTCCCGCGTCATCTCAATCAGGGCCAACTCAGCGCTTACGGGTTAGGACTGGCGCAAACCTCGCTCGGCAAACATCGTCTACTGGGACACGGTGGTTCCCACGCCGGTTACAAAACCTATTTTCTACTGGCACCCGGTCGTCAAGCCGGTGTCGCTCTGGTGGCTAACCGCGAGGACTGCGATAGTTTCGGCATGGCATTACAAGTGATGGCTGCCCTACTGGGCGCAACACTGCCGCAACGCAGCAGCGCCATTCCCGATGGCATTTACACCACGGTGGCCGATCCCTACTGGCTGGAAGTGAAGGACGGCAATGTCGCTTATATGGGGAGCGATGAACCGCTCTATCAGGCCGATGACGGCTATGCGGTCTCGCTTTCCGCCCATATGCCGATGCGGCTGAAATGGACCGGTGAAGCGGTTGAGGGGGAAGTCTGCCACGTGGAACGCCGTTTCCTGCCGGTGACGGCCAACCGCGAGTGTCTAAAACACGTGCAGGGCTTGTGGTATCACCCGCAATACCGCACTGTCTTTGAAATTTGCGGGGACCAGGTACACATCGGCGTTGGCCCCGCAGCGCAGTACGGCACTATCAGCTCACTGGGTCAGGGCCGCATGCTGGTCGAAAGCAGCGACGGCCCGTGGCCGAAACGCTTTTGCCTGTATTTTCGCGGTTACAGCGTGGACTTGATCGCCAATCGCAGCCGGGTGCTGACTTTTCAGCGTAGCGGTGCTGGTAGCGATTAATCCTGGTGTTCACCCCGGTTTGCCGGCCCGAACGGCCAGTAATGCGGTAAACATCCGCTGCTTATCGGCCTCGCTGAGATTGCTCTGCGTTAAAGCCTGGATGAAACTGTTACGGGCCGCTTCGGTCAGCGGGCCGGTTTTCAACCGCTGCGCCAGCCGCTGTAAAATGCGGCTGCTGAGTTCGGCTATTTGTGGCCGCACGCTATCAAGCGGGCGCGGCTGCCAGTCATTTTCCGGTTGTGCCAGCCAGTCTGCGCGGAAACGGTACTGAATTGCCTTAGCGGCATCCATTTGCGCCATGATAAATGGCCGCACCGAAAGCAGATCCAATCCCAGGCGTTCTGCCTCAGCCTGCGTACTGACCAACACTTTAGACTCCTGCGCCAAATCCTCGATCGGCAAATGCTGCTGCGCCTTGTAACCGGCAACGTCTTTCATATAAGCCAGCCGCTGATTAACCAGCTCGCCGAGCGCCGCACCACCGTCCGCCAGCGCTGAAAAGCTGACCAAGCAGCAGGCAATCAATAACGTCCTGAACATGACAATTCCCTTATCTTCTCGAAAATAACCGGGAAATGAGTTCACCACGTTCTCTGCTCTTCAGGCAAATAAAAAAGCCTCGCCGAAGCGAGGCTTTAGACTGATGACAAACCTCACTCTTGCCCAGAGCGAGTAGATGTCGATAAATAAAAATAAGGAAAATCAATTTATTGATTTTCGGCTGATCACCACAAAGCAGGAAAAACCACGTTTTTTCCTGCTTTGTCAGCAACCTAAAAGCCTCGCCGAAGCGAGGCTTTAAAACGGAAAGCGTAACTTAGTTAAATACGCCGTTGATCACCGAGGCCACCAGGGCGGTACTCAACGCCACCAGCACCAGATCGTCACCGGCAATACGCCATTCATAGCCCGGGTAGTAAGGCAGATCGCGCAACATAGATGATGGCACCATTTTCTTGGCGATACCCGGAGGCAGCGGCTTGCCACGCGCCAGATTTTTTGCAATCCCCGGCGGCAAAGAGCGGTAGCCGGTCAAACCATAGTTTCGTGCCAGTGATCGTGCACGATCGCGGGAAATACTGACGGAAACCAGCCCCTGGTCACTCTCGTTGCCTTTGGCTTTATTGCCATGATTACCGCTATTACCATGATTACCGCTGTTGCCATGATTACCGCTGTTGCCATGACCATTACCGTTGCCCCCTTTCTCGGCCAAGGCCGGGGCGGATGACAGGCCCATCGAAACAATCAGCGCCAGCACTGTGAGAGTAGTACGACGTTTGCTCATGATTTCACTTCCTGCATGGGTTATTAACGTCACTATAAACCTAATTTCCCACATAAAGCATACGGAAAACTCTGAGAGTTTGATCCCATTTAGAGACCTTTGGCAGGCAATCTTGCCAAATATTATTCCAACGCAAAACAATTCGGTAAAACCGAAATTTCAGCCCAGATTTTTCTTGCAGCAAAATAAGCCTTGTCGTAGTTTGGCAGTGTCACAAAAAAGAGTTAGCTTGCTCTTTTTCGTCGCACCTCAAATCATTTATTATCATCCAGAATGATAATTCGGACGACTTCCCGCCGCTCAGTGCGGGATTCTTTTTCCCCATAATTAGACATCAGATGCACCGATACAGTGCTTTTTGTTGAGATTTGGTTGCCAATACTTTAAATTCAGCGTCTGAGAAACCTTAACCTCCCGCGGTGGCCAGTTGGCAACGGGTGGGCGTTCAGGAGCAAAAGACATGCAAATGACCCTCATGGAATATATCACGCAGCACTTTAATGGCGATCTTCACCGCTACGCGCAATCTGAAGGCGTGAGTCGTGAACAAATCATCAGTTGGATTGATAATGAATGCCACGTAATCAAAGGACGATTATTTATGCCGGTGCGACATTTGCCCGCTGAACAAGTGCAGTGATGACGAAAAAAAACCCCGCCAAAGCGGGGTTTTCTGTTTCTGATACCACGGAAAATCAGAAGTTATAACCGGCAACCAGGTAGTAACCCCAGCCGGTAGATTTGATTGGCCCCTGTGGAGTACCAATATCTGCCCCATCCTGCCATTGGCCACCGTTATGGAAATAACGAGCCACGAAGGAGTAGTGCCAGTGATCGTAGTTCAGCGCCAGAATATGGCTGGAAGCGATCGAGTTGCTGGTGCGAACCTGTTTGCCAGTGCCGTCGGTCCAGTTGCTGTCTTTGCCCAGATCGGAACCAAAGTCAAAGTTGGTGAAGCCGATATAGCTCAGATTGCCGCCCCACAGTTGAGTCAGCGGCACAAAGTATTTCACCTTGAAGCGGTAGCCATCCCAGCTGTTTTCGTTGGCAGCCTGGTAGTTTTCCCACTGGTATTTGGCATAGATGTTCATCGACAGGCTCATTGGCAGGCCGGTTTCGATATCGGTGCCCAGACCCATGTACCAGGTGTTCTGACGGCCGTCGGTGTTGTGGCCCAGGTCATAGATGTAGTTGTTGGCGAAGTACCACTCTTTGAATGGACCAAAGCTCAGATCGGTACCGGTCAGTTTGTCGATAGAGAAACGAGGTTCGATCTCCATAAACATCGGTGAGCCCTTGTCCCAGATACCACGATCCGGGGTGTTGCCAACGCCGAAGAATTTAGGCACATCGACGTAGCCATAGAAATCAAACCAATCTTTTTTAGCGAAGGCTTCGTACTCCAGGTAGACGTCGTTGTTCAACTGAGGTCCGAAACGTGTGTGGTAACTGCCTACCACGTTAACGCTCTGGTGCCACCAATCCGAGACGTATTGGCTGTCTTTGCTATCCGCCATTGATGATGCACTGTAAGACGCTGCGAGCAGGACACCTGCTGCGAGAGCTATTTTTTTCATTTTATTACCACATGCTTAAAGGGCCATTTCCTGCCCGTTAGAAAAGATGACAATGAGTCTGACGACACCTGGCGTTGCCTCCGCTTACAAGCTTCTTGGGCGACGCGCGCATTATAGAAATCACCGGGTGTAAGAATCTGTGATCCAGTTATGTATTTCGCGAATAGGTAATCGATTGCGTTAACACTTGTCAAATTATGTTTCATGAAAATTCACGATCGCTGTGATTTTTGTCATGCACGGTGATTTTTTAAGCAGTTTCTGTGCCAATTGTGCTCAGCACAAAAAAGTAACCGGGTCTGTCGCAGAAATGAAAAAGCCGGCGTTTTTAGCGCCGGCTTTTCTTGGGAATACTGCTGAGGAAAACGGAGGAACTCTTGCCAGGATTCAGCTAATTGAAGGTATCGCCTTGGCGATATTTTCCTTACGGAACACCACCTCTTGCCCCGGCTGGATCTCCCACTCTTTGGGCGGGATATCCACCTTCGGCGCGGCGGCGATCACCGAACCATAAATCAGCTTGTCTTCCCGGCGCAGAATGCTGACATCAAGCTGATATTCATGGCGCAGATTGGCAGTAGTCAGGCGCACGGTATCACCGCGCATATAACTTCCACCGTCAATCTCTGGCTGCTGAATAAATTGGATATCGTCTCTCATTTTTATGTTCCTTCATGTTTGTCTGCTAGTTAGATTCTAGTTCAACATTGGGCAACCGGCGGATCATTTCCGTTAGTTTCCTCGGGTTGCCCACCAACAGATTAACGATCCCAGAGTCACCATTACCACGCCCTGCCAGAAACTGGCGGTCAGTGCGGTATTCAATACCAGTGCGGCAAATACCGCCGACAGCACCGGAGTGAAATAGGATACCGTCGCCAACAGCGTCATATTGCCGTGTAAAATACCCACATTCCACGCCGCGTACCCCGCTCCCATCGCCATGCCAGCACAGAGTAACGTCAGGGTCACCGGCAGCGAGAACTGCATGCCGCTCTCGTGGCTAAAGGCGTATTTCACCCACAGCGCAACGGCGGTCAGGGTAATAAACAGCACCACGCCGTTATGGCCCTGGGCAATTCTCTTGGTCAGGTTGCAATATAACGCCCAAATTATCGCGCCACCAAAGGCCAGCGAATAACTCAATGGATTACTGCGTACGTTTGCCAGCATTTGCACTGGCGACCAGCCGCCCTCACCACTCATGATCCAACCGATTCCGAACAATGACAGTAATAATCCAGGCAACAGCCACCATTTGGCCTTTTGTCCGTTAAACACCAGCGCCATCAGTACGGTGAAACAGGGCCAAAGGTAGTTGATCATCCCTACTTCTATGGCCTGCAGGCGGGTGTTGGCATAGCCCAACGACAGCGACAGACAGATCTCATAGCTGACAAACAGCAGACTGCCGAGGATCAGGTAGGCGCGTGGAAAATGGCGAAGATGGGGTAGCCGGAGCGCCAACAGCAGAAAAACCGCGCTGACGCTGTAAATCATCGCGGCACCGCCAATAGGCCCCAACCCTTCGCTGACGCTGCGGATCAGACCAACCACGCTGCTCCACAACAGGATCGCCAGCAGACCGAGCAAAGTGGCTTTATACGAAACGGGGAGTGAAGACATCGAGGTGATCCAATCGGTTATTTTTTATCAGTATTTTCACTCTACTGTCCGACGGACAAAAAAGAAAGGCGGGAAAACCCGCCTCAGACTGCTGACAAAGTTCTTTGCGGTTAAAGTCCCGTTTTAAGGGCTAATAAAAACAAAGGATTATGTCTTCTGATTTACCCCAAACATCCGAAAACCACGTTTTTCGGGTGTTTGCCATCAAACTAAGGCGGGAAAACCCGCCTGACTCAGTTATTGCTGCGGTTGTCGCTCCAGCTGCGGTGGCGGCTGGCGGAAACGCCGGGTGAGATACGCCAGGTAACCAAAGCCCATAACCGCCCAGATCAGCCCCATGGTCAGCGAGCTTTTTTCCAGGTTTAACCACAACACACCGACCGTTAACGCCCCGACCAATGGCAGGAACAGATAGTTGAAGCGATCCTTCCAGCTCTTGTTCCGCCCCTCGCGAATATAGAAATGACTGATCACCGACAGGTTAACGAAGGTGAAAGCCACCAACGCACCGAAGTTGATCAATGCGGTCGCCGTGACCAGGTCGAACGACAGCGCGGACAGGGCTACCAGCCCCACCAGCAACACGTTGAGTGATGGCGTGCGCCATTTCGGGTGGATATAGCCGAAATATTTTTCCGGGAACACGTTATCGCGCCCCATCACATACAACAGCCGTGAAACGCTGGCATGCGACGCCAGGCCCGAGGCCAGGGTGTTGATAAAGGTGACGCACAGGAAAATCGATTGGAACAGCTTGCCGCCCACGTACAGCGCGATTTCCGGCAGTGCCGCATCCGGCTGATGAAAGCGCTGAATGGAAGGGAAAAACAGTTGGATAAAGAATGAGACGCTGATGAAGATCACCCCGCCATACAGCGCGGTCAGGAAGATAGCACGCGGGATCACCCTGGCGGCATCGGGCGTTTCTTCACACAGCGTGGTTACCGCATCAAAACCAAGGAACGAGAAACACAAGATGGTGGCGCCGGTGATAATCGGCAGTAAATGCGCATTTTCGCTGACGAAGGGTTGCAGGCTCCACACCGTCCCCAGCCCTTCACCGTTGTGCAGGCCACGTACCACCAGGTAGATAAATACCACAATGATCGCCACCTGGGCCAGTACGAACAGGGTATTGAAGTTGGCCACCAGATTGACGCTTTTCAGGTTGATGGCGGTAATAATAATCACAAAACCCACAACCCATATCCACGGGGGCACTTCAGGGAACAGTGCAGTCAGGTATATCTTCGCCAACAGGGCATTGATCATCGGCAGGAACAGATAATCGAGCAGTGAAGACCAGCCCACCAAAAAACCGACGTGCGGATTAATGGCTTTCTGCGCATAGGTGTAGGCCGAACCGGCGGTCGGGAATTGGCGCACCAGCTTGCCGTAGCTGATGGCGGTAAACAGCACGCCGGCCAACGCCAGCAGATAGGAGGCCGGTACATGGCCATCGGTCAGGCCGGAAACGATGCCGAAGGTGTCGAACACCGTCATTGGTGTCAGATAGGCCAGCCCCATCATCACCACCTGCCACAGCTTCAGGCTTTTGCGCAGTTGCGGCTTGGCCGCCTCATTAACGTCAGTCACATTAGTCGTCATGGCTCTTCCCCTCGTTGTCCTCTGCTGGTAACCGTTTAGCGTCATTCAGAGAGGCCGCGGGGAAACTGCTGCTCAGGCGGCGGGAGGTGCGATGTAAAGACAATAAAACTCGGCCAGCGGCTGGCCCGTATTCACCGCGGCACAGGCAGATACCTGCGCAGACGGATGAAACAGTTATGGCTGTCATGGTTATTTCCTCGCCGGCGTCCTGTACGCCAAAGTGGAAGCAATGCTTTACCGCAGCGCGCAGCATCGCAGGCCACAGGATAGCCGGCGGAATGCGCCATACGCGCGCGGTAGGATTGGCGTCGAGCGGGTCAGGCGTTTTTCAGCATCCACTCGATTTCGGTTTCGGTGATCAGGCGCTCAAACTGCACCAGTTCATCGGTTTTACAAGCCAGGTAAACATGGCTGAACCTTTCACCCAGCAGTGCATTCAGTACCGGCTGATGCTCAAATTCATACAGCGCATCGCTTTGGCGGATCGGGAACGGCAGCCCCTCCTGCTCCAGCCCGTTGCCGGTCACCGGCTCTTGCAGCGGTAGCGTGGTTTCCAGGCCGTAGACAATACCTGCCAGAATGGTTGCCATCACCAGATAAGGGTTGGCATCAGCACCGGCTACGCGATACTCCACGCGATGACTGTCGCGATCGCCGCAGGGAATGCGCAGTGCCACGGTGCGGTTGTTATGCCCCCAGGACGCCTGGGTCGGCACGTACATGCCCGGCTGGAAACGGCGGTAGGCATTAACGTTCGGTGCCAGCAACGCAATAGAAGAAGGCATCAGGGCAATCATCCCGGCCAGCGCCTGTTTCAGCAGCGCGGAGTCTTCACCGTCGTCATCAACCAGTACGTTGTTGCCCTGCCGGTCCAGCATGCTGATATGAACGTGCATGCCGCTACCGGCGTGCTCTTCGTAGGGCTTGGCCATAAAGGTGGCCTGCATGTTGTGGTTCTCTGCCACCATGCGGATCAGGCGTTTTAACGCCAGGGCATGGTCACAGGCCTGCAGGACATTGTCGGTATGATGCAGGTTGACTTCAAACTGACCGGGTGAAGCCTCTGCCACCGCGCCGTCGGCCGGCAGGCCCTGCATGCGCGCCAATTCGTCAATCTCGCTCAGCACGTCGGCAAAATGGTTAAGATTATCGACCGAGTAGACCTGGCTTTGGGTATTGCGCTCCTGGGTGCCCGGCGCACACGGCGGCTGCAGATAGCCTTCCGAATCGCGCTGTCGATCGATGAGATAGAACTCCAACTCTACCGCTACTACGGGGGATAGCCCGCGCTGACGCAAACGCTGCCACACTCGGTTCAGCACATTGCGCGGTTCAACGTCAAAGGGAGTACCATCTTCATCGAGCATGGTGAGCAACACCTGGCCGATATATTGCGGGTCCGCCGCCGACGGCGTCAGGGTGCCCAGTACCGGCACGCAGATATGGTCCGGCTCCCCCAGTTCCTGCCCCAGTCCAGCTTCCTCCACCACGTTGCCGAGAATATCCATCGCAAACACCGACGCCGGGAAGTAACAGCCCTTCTCCAGCTTGCTCAACCCAGCGACCGGAATACGTTTGCCGCGGAAGCTGCCGTTAAGGTCGGTCAGCAGAACATCAACGTGCTGAGTTAATGGATAACGATCCAGGTAGTTCTTCACTTCACGCTGGAACGCGCTACTTCGCTTTTCTTCATGATGCTGAACAAAGTTTTCCACTTCTACTATGTTGGTCTGCATGATTCACCCGCCATGTATGTTTTTGTCTGTGGTTCTCACACTTATTGCCGTCGATGTTTTTTGACCATCTTGCTCAATATAATGCCCACCAATGAAACATAGATGCAACAAAATTGTTTTGCAAGTGTTAATTTGAGTTTGAATATTGCCCATTTGACTGCTAGATTTATAAAATATTGAACGAAAATGGCAGTGGAGAAGCTTATCGTTCATAATTTCGAACATACCAAGGGGACAGTATGGGCAATATATTTAACAGGCCGGTGGTCGGCGTAGTAATGTGCAGGTATAGGTTAAACGGGCACCTCACTCAGACCTTGCAAGAAAAGTACCTAAATGCCGTAGTCGCTGCAGGAGGGTTGCCAATCGCCCTGCCACACGCGCTGGCGGAGCCGAAACTGCTGGAAGAATTGCTGGAGCACCTCGACGGTATTGTGCTGCCAGGCAGCCCCAGTAATGTGCAGCCGCACCTTTATGGTGAAAACGGCGATGAGCCTGACGCCGATCCCGGGCGAGATGAATTGAGCCTGGCGCTGATCCGCCACTCGCTCGACAGGCGCATTCCCCTTTTCGCCATTTGCCGCGGTATGCAAGAAATGGTGGTCGCCAGTCAGGGCACCCTGCACCGTCGGTTGTTTGAATTACCCGAACTGCTCGAGCACCGTGAAGATCACGACCTGCCGTTGGAACAACAATATGCCCCCGCCCACGAAGTCATCGTTCAGGAAGGCGGCTTGCTCTCGCAACTGATACCGGATTGCAACCGATTCTGGGTGAACTCACTGCATGGCCAGGGGGCAAAAACCCTTGGCCCCGGCGTACGCATTGAGGCCCATGCCGCCGATGGGTTGGTGGAGGCCATCAGCCTGCGCGACCAGCCTTTCGCGTTGGGAGTGCAATGGCACCCGGAATGGAACAGCGAGGAGTACGCCCTGTCACGCCTGCTGTTTGAGGGGTTCATTAACGCCTGCCGGAACTATCAAAAGGAAAAACGCCCATGAGCAATGTCAGCTTGGCACCGGGAAAACGCCTGTCGCAAATCCGCCTGCAATTGGGATTGTCGCAGCGCCGAGTGGCCGAACTGTCAGGATTAACCCATAGCGCCATCAGCACAATCGAGCAGGACAAGGTCAGCCCGGCCATCAGCACCTTACAAAAGCTGCTGACGGTGTACGGGCTGTCACTGTCGGCGTTTTTCGCCGAACCGGAAATACCGGATGAACCACAGATTGTTATCGACAACCAGGATCTGATTGAGATTGGCAGCCAGGGGGTCTCGATGAAATTGATCCACAACGGCGACCCTAATCGCACCCTGGCGATGATGATCGAAACCTATGAACCGGGTACCACCACCGGCGAACGTATCAAGCATCAGGGGGAAGAGATCGGCACCCTGCTGGAAGGCGAAGTGTTACTGCAGGTCAACGGGCAGACCTATCACCTGTCGGCTGGCCAGAGCTACGCCATCAACACCGGCATTCCCCACAGTTTCAGCAACACGTCGGCGCGGATTTGCCGGATTATCAGCGCCCATACGCCGACGACATTCTGATCAACGGAGCAAGGTATGGACTTCCACCATTTGCAGTATTGGCAACATCGGGCGCAAGCCCTGAAAATTGAGAACCGACTGTTTATCAATGGCCGCTATCAGCAGGCCACTGAAGGCCAAACCTTTGCCGTGGAGGATCCTGCCGGGCAACGCGAATTGACCCAAGTGGCACGGGGTAGCAGCGTCGATATTGATTTGGCGGTCAGCGCAGCGCGTGAAGTGTTTGATCGCGGCGACTGGTCCAGAGCGGCTCCGGCGCAGCGCAAAGCCACTTTGCTGCAGTTGGCGAACCTGATGGAACAGCACCAGGAAGAACTGGCGCTGCTGGAAACGCTCGATACCGGCAAACCGATCCGTCACAGCCTACGCGACGACGTGCCGGGGGCAATCCGCTGCCTGCGCTGGTATGCCGAAGCAGTCGACAAGGTTTATGGCGAAATCGCCCCTACCGGCGGTGATGCGCTGGCGCTGATTGAACGAGAGCCTATCGGCGTAATTGGCGCCATCGTGCCGTGGAACTTCCCGCTGTTATTGGCCTGTTGGAAACTCGGCCCGGCGCTGGCCACCGGCAACAGCGTGATCCTTAAGCCCTCTGAAAAATCTCCGTTGACCGCCATCTATCTGGGCAAGCTGGCCCAACAGGCCGGATTGCCGGACGGCGTGCTGAATATTGTTCCAGGCTACGGCTTTGACGCCGGCAAGGCGCTGGCGCTGCACAACGACGTCGACGCCCTGACCTTTACCGGATCCACCCAGGTCGCCAAACAACTGATGATTTACGCCGGCCAATCCAATATGAAACGGGTGTGGCTGGAGGCCGGAGGCAAGAGCGCCAATATCATCTTTGCCGACTGCCCGGATCTGGACAAGGCCGCTCAGAGTGCCGCCGTCGGCATCTTCTATAATCAGGGACAGGTGTGCATTGCCGGCACCCGATTGCTGGTGGAAGAGAGTATTCAGCAGGCGTTCTTACAGGCGCTACGACGACATGCGGCAGCCTTCACCCCAGGCGATCCGCTCGATCCGGCGACGATGATGGGTACGCTGATCGATCAGGGTCACTGCGAGAAAGTGGCCGACTACATCGAACAGGGCCTGAGCCAGGGTGCCAACCTGTTCCTCGACGGCCGCGAACACCCACAGAACGGCCATGTCGGCTACCTCGGCCCGACCATTCTGACCCAGGTGGATAACACCATGAGCGTGGCGCGTGACGAGATTTTCGGCCCGGTATTGGCCGTCACCCGTTTTAACGGTGAACAGCAGGCGATGCAGTTGGCCAACGACAGCGACTACGGTCTGGGCGCCGCCATCTGGACACGTGACCTGTCCCGCGCTCACCGACTGGCACGCCAGTTAAAAGCCGGTACGGTATTCGTCAATAACTACAACGACGGCGATATGACGGTCCCCTTCGGCGGCTACAAGCAAAGCGGTAACGGTCGCGACAAATCGCTGCACGCGCTGGAAAAATTCACCGAACTGAAAACCACCTGGATTTCGCTGGAATAAGGGCAGATATCATGACTGAACATGTGAAAAGCTATTATGCGGCCTCGGCCAACGGCCACGCCCCCTACCCGCAGTTGAATGATTCTATTGAATGCGACGTCTGCATCGTCGGCGGTGGCTACACCGGTCTGTCTTCCGCACTGTTTCTGGTGGAAGCCGGCTATAACGTGGTGCTGCTGGAGTCTGCGCGCATCGGTTTCGGTGCCAGCGGCCGTAATGGCGGCCAACTGGTCAACTCTTACAGTCGCGATATTGACGTGATTGAACAACGCTATGGAGCAGAAAGCGCCCGCGTTCTCGGCAGTATGATGTTTGAAGGCGCAGAGATCATTCGCAGCCGTATCCAAAGGTACGCCATCGAATGTGACTATCGCCCCGGCGGCATCTTCGCCGCCCTGAACAACCGGCAATACCACGCGTTGATCGAGCAGAAGCAGAACTGGGAACGCTACGGTAATACTCAACTTGAACTGCTGGATGCTGGGCGCATTCGTCAAGAGGTCAACAGCGAGCGCTACATCGGCGCGCTGCTGGATCATAGCGGTGGTCATATTCATCCATTGAATCTGGCTCTCGGAGAAGCCGAAGCCATTCGCCTGCAGGGTGGGCGGATCTTCGAACAATCGGCCGTGACCAACATCCGCCACGGCGAACCGGCTATCGTCAGTACCGCCAATGGGCAGGTGAAGGCGCGCTATGTGATCGTGGCCGGTAATGCTTATCTGGGCGATAAGCTGGAGCCAAGACTGGCCAAACGCAGCATGCCGTGCGGCACCCAGGTGGTGGCCACCGAGCCGCTGGCACCGGAAGTGGCGCAGTCGCTGATCCCACAAAATTACTGCGTCGAAGACTGTAACTATCTGCTGGATTATTACCGCATTACCGGTGATAACCGCCTGCTGTACGGCGGTGGCGTGGTGTACGGTGCTCGCGATCCGGACGATATCGACAATCTGATCCGCCCCAAACTGCTGAAAACCTTCCCACAGTTGAAAGGGGTGAATATCGACTACCGCTGGACCGGTAATTTCCTGCTGACGCTGTCGCGTATGCCGCAGTTCGGCCGACTGGAAAATAATATCTATTACATGCAGGGTTACAGCGGCCACGGCGTGACCTGTACCCATCTGGCGGGTAAATTGATTGCCGAGTTATTGCAGGGCGATGCGGAACGTTTCGACGCCTTTGCCAAGCTGCCGCACCTGCCGTTCTTCGGCGGTCGCAACCTGCAAATTCCGTTTACCGCCATTGGTGCAGCCTACTACACCCTGCGCGATCGGATCGGGGTGTAAAGCTTGCAGGCCCGGCGTTTAGCTTCATCGGGCCTGATGATTACCGCTTAAACAATCTTCGGTTGGCCGTCTGAGGCGGTCGCCCCACCGTCAACCGGGATATTGGCACCGTTGATAAAGCTGGCGTCGTCACTGGCCAGAAACGCCATCACCGCTGCCACTTCTTCCGGCTCTGCCGCTCGGCCCAAAGCAATGCGTTCGTTGAATTTGTCGCGGATCTCCTGCGGCCAGCCATTGGTCATATTGGTTTTTACCAGACTCGGGCACACCGAGTTCACCCGCACGCCGTCACCGCCGTGATCCAGCGCCATGGCACGCGTCAGGTTTACCACCGCCCCTTTGGCTGCGCAGTAGTATGCCGCGCCCCAGTCGCCGCCCAGGCCAGAAACCGAAGCGGTGTTAACGATGCAGCCTTTGGTTTTCAGCAGATACGGCATGGCAAACTTGGAGCAAAACACCACGCCGTCGATATCGACCCCGGCGATGCGACGCCAGTCAGCTACGCTGGTTTCCAGCACGCTACCCGCCACATGCACACCGGCATTGTTTAACAATACGTCGATGCGACCAAATTTCTTCGCGACTTCGTTCATCATTTTTTCAACCGCGACGTGGTCAGAAACGTCGATATGCACCGCCAGTGCCTTGCCTTTCGGCAGCGAGGCCGCCACTTTATCTACCGCTTCCTTTGCCCAGTCAGCCAGCACCACGGTTGCGCCCTCAGCGGAAAATCGGCGTGCCGCCGCTTCCCCCATCCCGTTGCCTGCCCCGGTGATGATGACCACTTTATTGTCGAAACGCATAAGAACTCCTCCATGTGAATGTATTTTTATAAATCATACAAATACTGATTGAGTCCGAGGATAAAACTCATGGGCGGAGAGGGACAGTCAAAACGTGCGGTTTTATAATCAAAAAGAGGTATTTACCGCAAATTCAATGTGTCAGGACCGGCATTATCGGAATTAGGCCAACTCATTGATGAGACTAAAAAAGATACATCTTCACGACTATTTACTTATTGTATTATAATTAATCAATAAGTTCAGTGGCGGCCCTATATCACCGTTTACCGATAAGCAACGATTATAGAAATGCTGACAGCAGCGTCGTTTGGCGGCCCGCAGGCATAAAAAAACCCCGGCACAGGCCAGGGTCATCAATGTTTGTCGGTCACTTTCCCGACTGTCATGTTATGGCGTAAGCGTCCGTCCAACACTCCAACCTTACGCAGCCTAAGCACAACTTTTTCACAACAGGAAAATAGACTCAATCGCGACCGCTATTATTATTACGACGCCAATCTCTTTTTCTGTTGCCAATAACTATGGTCAGTGAAACCTATGGTTATTGAAATACGCCAAGCATAATTATTTTTAGATAAACTCCGGGTAATCCCGGAGTTTATTCAGGTAATTCTTTTATTTCTTATCTGCTCCGGTTTTTACCATCTTCGCTATCGTAAGAAACAAAACACTACCTATAAATTATAAAACTACTACGTTGCCGGCAGAAGGACCCTTCTGACCGTTTTCGATAGTGAATTCAACGCGCTGACCTTCATCAAGCGTTTTGAAATCATTGCTCTGGATAGCGGAGAAGTGTACGAACACGTCTTTGCTGCCGTCAGCCGGGGAGATAAAGCCAAAACCTTTACCTGCATCAAACCATTTTACCAAACCAGTCATTTTAGTAGACATAGATATTTCCTTTATTTTTTTGAGACGCCATAAGGCGATTGAGGTCTGTTTTTATTGGAAACTTACTTGGGCACTAGAGAAGGAAATTCGCGGAAGAAGAGGTATCTATGGGATATCACTAATACTGAGAACTGCTTTACTAAAACTGCTTTCATAAGGTCTGTACTACAAACCGATGACGCTATTTATACACGAGGGATTTATTTAAGCAAGCGCTATTTAAAATCAAGTCCCTTCCACCACATCCGCATTGCGCCATTTATCCTCAATCTCTGTACTGCTGGCGTCAACACACATTTTATTATTGTGTTGATGTTTAATTGTAATAAAACCTTAACATAAACCTGACAAATCAATAAGTTCTCGACACCGGATGCCGATAAAGTGATAAAATCCTTACCCTCCGCTGGCTTGTCAATCAGGCGCTACAAAAGCAGGAACGCCAGTCTCGCTTAACCGATAATCGCAATACCCAGCCGCTCCATCATCTGAAACACCTGGTAGCTTTCCAGCTTTACGCCTTGCAGATCGGTGCTGCGCAGATCCAGCTCACCGAGTTCCGAGTTGGTCAAATCACAGTGGGTAAAATTGGCGGCACGCCAATCAAACGACGCAAACTCACCACCGGACAGATCCGAACCGCTAAAAGTCGCCCCCAGGATCTGCGCGCTGTTCCAACGGTTTTCCCACAGCTCACACTTCTCCAGTACCACTTTCGAAAAATTGGCGTAACTCAGGTTGCTTTTGGTTATGTATGCGCTGCAAAACCAGGTGCGTGGGGTGATCATATTCATAAAGCTGGCGCCGCGAAAATCTGCGCCCTGCGCCCGGCACTCACGGATTTCGATACCTAACGCGCTGGCGTTTCTGAAGTCAGCCATCGACAGGTCACAGTTTTTGAAGCTGGCATCCTTCAATAACGCACGGTTGAAATTACCGCCCTGTTGACTCTCGCGGTCATAAAACTGACAGTCGATAAATTCGGTTCCCGTCAGGTCGGTGCCTGAAAAATCGCAGTTGATAAAGCTGCCGTTTTCAATTTTTTCGCCGGTAAACCGGTTACGAACAATCTTTTCACCATCCAACTTCAGTGTCATCGCACCACGCCTGTTTATTTATACAGTCAGTGAGGCATTATAAGCAGATCTGCTGTCCTGTGAAAAACGGTTTTCCCGCAGCACAGCACAAAAAACACCGCGCGGGTAAGTAAGGTTAAGCCTGCCGTACCTGAAGTCGATTCATGTTGACCCCGCCAATCTTCGCCTGCAAGACGCCCTGTTCTATTAGTGCGTACAGCCGGAAGTTCAAAAAGGTGTCGCCCACCCAATAGGGTGAATTGACCATCGCGTTGCCCACGACTTTGGAACCCTGAGTGAAATCCTTCGGACAATGTTGTAACAGCAGTGGATCGTGGAAGTCCTGGGTTTTGCCCTGTATTCCTCCCTGAGTGAAAATTCGCACCCGCGCATTGTCCTGCAACAGACGCTGCCAATCGGCGATAAGCGTAGCTCGGTCTTCCGCTGTCAACTCACGCCGCCGGATCCACAAGGATTCGAGCGTTTCAATCGGACAACTACCGGTGGTATCACATCCGGCAAGTTCGGTGACGTTAACCACAAAAACGGCATTTTCCGCCAGCAAAGGCAACAGCGCCCGCAACATCAATTGCTCATCGGAATTATCGCCAATCCACAGGGTCACCTGCCCGCTTACCGCGGCCAACCGTATTTTCAGGCTTTCCATCGCCGCCAGGCGCTGTAAAGAAGTGTCCCATTCGGGGGCGTGAACAGATTGATACAACTCTTGAAACCAGCGGGTTCGATCCTGCAGACCTTGTGCGTCATCCAGTGTGCACAGCGGCCCAAATGACAGGTTATCGGTGAAATCCAGAACGTTTTCTCCCGGATAGGCCAACCTCACACAGCCGCCCGAAAGTGCGATATGCACATCCTTCATCAATGCTCTCCTCCGCCTGTTCCCTAAAATAATCCTGAAGGACTTTTGTCAATATTTCTGCACGATTACTAGACAAAAAATCCTAATTTTCCCACACGAGTAGCATAACCCCCCATTAGGCGGTTAATCATCACTGGCGTAATTTATTTCAGCGCTTCCTGGATCGCATCAGCCATCGGGCCAATGTGCTTTTCTGCGGCCTTCAACTGAAAATCCACGCCGTTACCGTCGTTGGTATCAGACAGCGTGGCCTTGATCAGCTCCAGCGCCGCTTGCACCGCCACCAGTCTTTTATGTTGCTCATCCGTGATCGATTTGGAGCTCATCGTCGTCGGATAGTATTGCTCTAACATCGTTCTCTCCTTGTGATTAGGCCAGCGGCCAACTTAACAGAATTTAAAGATATTTCTAATGCTTCGAGCCACATAATCCACATTCTCTGCGGTTATGTATTCCACGTTAAAATCAATATGGTGAATAAGTTAGCTATCATTGTGCGAACTGAGGTTTTCAGCAGGTAGCAGTCTCAGGCCCCGATACGGGGCCTGAGCGAAACTCCACCCAGTTGGCGCCGGCATCGGCGGAGCGCACACAGTTTTCGACCCAACGCCCGCCCATCGCCAAGGCCTGTAATTAATCCTACGTTCATTCGCAAAGAGTAACGGGTTAGTCAGGCTGGGGGATTTTGTTGTAATAAGCCTGCATCTCCCCCCTCAAATCCCCCTGCTGAACAGATGATGACTGATAAGTTTCATTAATATTTCATCTGTAAAATCCACTACCTGTTACGCGTTTGTGATGATAGGGTTTAATCTTCAAGAAGTGTCAATGCCGTTGAATACCGGCATTGGCGGAGAAATCTATCATCAGAGGGACGCGTATGATGTCTAAGGGTATTTCAAAGGGATTCTTTATTCTGATCCTTTTCATAGTTACCGCTGCTTTTCTGGACGTATTGGGTCCCTATTATTCGTCGGCTCTGTGGGCAATTATACTGGCGGTGATTTTCCATCCAGTGAAGCAAAAACTTAAACAGTATCTGGGGGAGCGAAACGGCCTGGTGTCGCTTTTGACGGTCGCAGTAATCTGTCTGATCGTATTTACGCCCCTGGCGATTATTGCGTCTTCATTGGCTATTGAGCTTAACGTCGTCTACACCAAATTACAGGGTAATAACGCCCAATTCCCGGTAGTTCTGGCCGATACCCTGCGGGTGCTGCCTGGCTGGGCCCGCCATTTCCTTACCGAGCATAACCTCGACAACGCAGCAGAAATACAAAAGAAACTTTCACAGGTGGCATTGCAGGGTGGACAATATCTTGCCGGTAGCGTGTTCCTGATCGGTAAAGGCACCTTCAACTTTGCCGTTGGTTTTGGCGTAATGCTCTATCTGCTGTTCTTCCTGCTGAAAGACGGCCCTTATCTGGTTAACCTGTCGCTCGAAGCCTTACCGTTATCCGAGCACGTTAAACATCATCTGTTTGTGAAATTCGCCGCGGTTTCCCGCGCGACGGTGAAAGGCACGGTAGTGGTTGCAATAGTGCAAGGCGCGCTCGGCGGCCTGGCGTTTTACATCACCGGTATCGAGGGCAGCCTGCTGTGGGCCGCATTGATGGCGTTCCTGTCCATCATCCCTGCTGTAGGTTCCGCCATTATCTGGGTACCCGCCGCCATCTATTTCTTCGCCACAGGTCTGTTGTGGAAAGGCCTGTTCCTGGTGAGCTTCTTCGTGGTGATCATCGGTTTGGTCGACAATATCCTTCGCCCGCTGCTGGTGGGTAAAGACACCAAGATGCCGGATTATCTGATCCTGATTTCAACCCTGGGCGGTATGGAGATTTACGGCATTAATGGCTTCGTCATCGGCCCGCTTATCGCCGCTCTGTTCATCGCCTGCTGGAATATTCTTTCCGGCCGCGACAGTGCCGATACCACCGATGAGATTGATGAAGATTTTATCGAGGAAGGCAAGAATCACCCTGATGCCACCAAGGTGGATTAAAATATTGCGGAGATTTTTACTGCCAGTAAAAACCGGAGCCCTGCGGCTCCCGTCAGACTGATGACAAACCTCATTCCTGCCCAGAGCGAGTAGAGGCCGATAAATAAAAATCAGGAAAATCAATTTATTGATTTTCGGCTGCTCACCACAAAGCAACCTAACGGGAGCCCTGCGGCTCCCATTGTTGTTCAAACATAAAATACAATCACATCTGTTGAACGATAGTTTTTTCATTCAGCCGCTTAGGGGCGAAATTCGAGTACGGAATTTTTAAAAACACCGTAAACCGCTTGTGACGGCGGCTTGGGGAAGCGGGTATTTGTGATTGCCTTTATAGCAGCCCGGCAAAGGGCGGGATCACCACTTTCAGACCGGACATACAAAAGCATCCCATCCGGGGCAAACTTCATTCTTACAGAACATTTCTTGCCGGCATAGGCGTTGGCATCATAGAAATGGCTCTGAATCGCAGCGCGTACCTGCCAGGCATAGTTGCTAACCTCATCCCCTGCTGCAGGAGTTGCTTTGCCGTCAATGGCAGCAAAAAGATCATCGACACCCTCCGCAGACGGCCCTGCGTTCGCCTCAGTATTCGCCTTGGTACAGCCTGTCAGCCATAGTGAGACGACAATAAGCATTAATGACGGCAGGTTTTTTTAAATCCTGAATGAACGCTATTCATGATTCCCTTCTTTTAGAATAGTCACTGGAAAGAACTGAATCGCCACGGGTTTAACAGACACCTCAGAGTCCATAGAAGTAATTTCTTGCTTGATTCTAGTTTTGAAAGTAAGTCTTTCAGCAAAGCAAGATGAGAAAACCGACTAGGTTTTGATAATTTATTTTGATAACGTTTTGATAACCGTTGCGGTTTGAATAATAAAAAACGGGAACCATCAGGCTCCCGTTATCATTTAACGCTAAAACACACTTACATGTGTTTAACGATAGCGTCGCCAAACTCTGAACATTTCAGCAGTTTAGCGCCTTCCATCAGGCGTTCGAAGTCATAGGTCACGGTCTTGGCAGCGATTGCGCCTTCCATGCCTTTAACAATCAGGTCAGCCGCTTCGAACCAGCCCATGTGACGCAGCAGCATATACTACCGATAAAATAACAATCTGAAATATATAAATAAATTCCGATTTTTTTTGTTTTCTGACATCCATTGAATCGTGTTTCAAACGCCTTTATTCTCGGTGGGTTTCGTTGAGTTTTGCAGAACAACCCCGCAAAAATTTTGAGCAATCAGTAATCAAAAAAATGATGATCGGACACCATTATTTTTTCTCTCGAACTAAAGCGGCAGCATCCCGCAACACACCTCAGAACAAAAACCGGGCCATTTTCCCAAATCAGCATCCAGCATAGAAATGTTTCGCTTCAGTTGGTATGTTAGGCAACAACTAAAATGACAAGGAAAAGTTATGGATACGGTTGAAGAATTAGGCGGGACGTACTTTTACAAGGGTATGCAAAATCTGAGCGCTGGCGAGTTGTTCTTTTGGATTTTTTGTGAAGAAACGGCAGATCAACTAGGTATTCAGGATATTGCGGCCGTAGCAGCTATCCATTCGGGGAGGAACATATCGCCAACAAGAGGGAAATTTAAAACAGCTATACCTGATACATCTCTCGCATCTCGACAAGCCCGCAAAGTTTTCGGCAATAAAATGTTCCCCTTCGGGTTGAAAATGCCCTCAGTAATAGGCGGTTATCCTCCATCAACATTAAAAATTCGCATGGTAAGAAAAATGGGGACTTTTGTTGGTCGTGCGATACCAGTCCTTGGATGGGTGATTTTGGCTAAAGATATAACAGAGATTTCATTTAGAGCTACGATTCATTACAACACCATAGCCCGCGGGAGTGACAAGATATGGTAGTCGACATTGAAAAGCGTATTTTAGAGATGGTGGAACCTTACAATGGACGATCGTGGCTTACTTTAAAAAAACCAATGCTGACCGGCGATAGTTCGCTGAACTACACAATGAAAATTGACGAACAGGAAGCTATGGATTTGCTGGATGAGATTTTCACGGAATTCCATCTTGAACATGATACATTGGACTTCAGCACCTATTTCCCTAACGATAAATCGCCACCAAAACCTCTTACCATAAATATGCTCATTAAATCAGCCAAGGCTGGACGGTGGTTGTATTAGGTCGGCAAACGCCGACCCTTTACTCAATACGCCTTCCATGCAGAAAACACCAGCGGACTGCCGAAAGCATAGCGTCGGTACTCAACCGTTGAATTATAGGGCATATACACCTGACGACAGGCCCCCTTATCTACCCCGGTGCGGAATAACCTTCAATGCGCCGGCCAGTGCCTCAGGATAATTCAGCGCCAACGTGGCATTGCTGGTCATGTTCTGGTAGTACTCTCCCGGCTCAGTGACATCGTTTAGATCGGTGCCTGCGGGTAACGTTTTATCGACCACAGGCACCGAGCCGGTGTCCTTCGCTGTTAATGCATCCTTAGTCGCCAACGCCCCAAGGCCCAGGTTCTTCTGAGACTCGGCCTGCGCCACTTCCCCCGCATCGGCAATTTCAGACAAGTTATTTTTAATTGCCAGAAAATCAGATACCACCGGTGCAGCGGTAACTTTTACAACCCGACTGGCACTTTTCCCTGAAACATCCCCGGCAACACTGATCGTCGCCGTTCCCTCTCCAGCAGCGATCAGTTGTCCATCAGCCGTAACACTTCCCACAGCACTGTCTGTCGAACCGTAACTAATGTTTTCAGTGGCATTCAATGGTGTTTTCGTTACTTTCAACGCATAGGTGTTACCCGCAACCTGATCGGGAATGGCAGCCAGCGTTATTGACGTTAATAGAATATCCACCCGCACAGTCACACGCACGCTCAGGCCCGAGCTGACACTCGCGATAATATCTGTACTGCCTGGGCCAACAGCACGGAATAGCCCGCTCCCATCAATCGTACCCACCGCGGTATTAGTGCTTACCCATGTCACCGGGAAGCTAGGGGCAAGATCGACGGGCAGAACCTGAGCGCTGAATTGCTGCGTTGCACCCACACCAATATTCAACGATGACGGCGTTACGATAATGTTCGTTGGTGTTGGCTCTGGCTTGATGTTGTCAGCCTGGTCTGTTTTGACGATGTACATTAATGCCGTATTTGCTGGATATGGGTCACCCATCCCTGAGGATCCATCCTACCGTTTCGGATTACCCGTAGCACTAAACTGCCCACTGCCGCTGGAGGAATACCCCCCAACCGTGACCATCCACTATCCCCGGTGACTACGAAAGCCCCGTAGGACTCTCCGCTATTATCATCGCCTCGATTGATGAGCCAAATATCATCATTATTCCCTGCTGGAGCCCATAGCCTGCCCGTATGGTGATAATGGTTCGTGTCAGCAGCCGCTTGTTCACTCAACATGCTTCGGCCTGGATCAGGGTCTGCATTTGAACCATGTGCCCAACCACGTACAAACTTCCCTCGCAAGTCAGGCACATTGCCCGATGGGAATACAGCATGTAATTTGGGGTTCTTGGCTATATCAAATCCCTGTCCATTGGCCTCAATCCATCCATCAGGCGGTGTCATGCTGCCCCATGAAACAATAACCCCGACTGGCAACAGGAACGGTGCCAACTCAGTCGTTATGTCGCCAATGGCGTTTTTAATGGCCTGCTGCAGCGTGGGCGGGGTAATAATTAGCGTGTCGTCAGTGCCTGCGTCGGCTTCACCCTGGGTAGCCCGGCGGTAGATAAAGGCTTGCCATTGTGCACCTTCGGTACCGGGTTCAGTTGCATTATTCTCCGCCAGCGAAACATAAGAGGCAAATGCTCCATTACCCTGACGGTGGCGGACCACCACGCCAGCGCCATACTGATAAGCCGTGCCGCCGTTGTTCGCTGGCGTGATCCACTCAGGGAAGCTGTCCGTCTGATACTGACGCAGTGCGACCGTAATGGCATTCAGTATGCTGTTCATCGCATCACGCTCTACCGCTTTGGCGCGGGCGTCGCTCATCAAGTCTTTTTGATAATCCTCTCCCCAGCCCTCGAAAAACTGACAAAACCCTCTGTGCTTTTCTCGTCGGGAATTTGTTGTTTATCGCCAGCACTGGCAAAGGGGATACGGAAAAATTTTTGATCCATTGTGATCTCCAAATAAAAAAGGCAACTGCATATACAGTTGCCTCAGTGTTCAATAGTGGATTAAACAGGTTATTGATAGTTCAGTGTGAACTGCGCCAAAGCCTGGTAATCGCCCGGCTTAATATTTACCGGTACGCCATCCCCTTGCAGGTAAGCAGTAAATGGAAGGGTATTACTCCCATTCTGGAGAGAAATACTTTTACTTGGCGATCCCAGTTTAATCACTTCGCCCGCGCCATCAGTAAATGCAATACTCGCGCCACTGGCCGTGCCTGAAATTCCAAGCCGACCGTCTTTACCCTCTACTCCAGAAAAGGTGACATTTACGCTATTGCTCCCCCCGACTTCACAATTTTCCAGGTCAATTGAAAAATGGCGAGGTGTAGACTTACCTGACCTGCCCCCAGGATTAGATACAACGCTCACTTAGTAATGTCGGATCCTTCACTATCAGAATTACCCTTTCTCCAGCTCGCTGCAAATTCAGACGGCGTCTGATAATTCAGCGCGGAGTGCGGGCGACATTCGTTATAATCCTGACGCCATTCGCTGATGGTTTTCCTGGCATGATTGACGTCGCTGAACCAGTGTTCATTCAGGCATTCATCGCGAAAGCGTCCGTTAAAACTCTCAATAAATCCGTTCTGTGTCGGCTTGCCGGGCTGGATAAGCCGCAGCTCCACGCCATGCTCAAAGGCCCATTGATCGAGCGCGCGGCAGGTAAATTCCGGGCCCTGATCAGTTCTTATTGTCGCCGGATAGCCGCGAAACAGCGCAATGCTGTCCAGAATACGCGTGACCTGAACACCTGAAATCCCAAAGGCAACAGTGACCGTCAGGCATTCCTTCGTGAAGTCGTCCACGCAGGTCAGGCACTTTATCCTGCGACCGGTGGCCAGCGCGTCCATGACGAAATCCATCGACCAGGTCAGGTTGGGCGCTGCAGGGCGGAGCAGCGGCAGACGTTCCGTTGCCAGTCCTTTACGACGTCGTCTGCGTTTTACACCCAGCCCGCTGAGAAGATAAAGGCGGTACACGCGCTTGTGATTAACCAGAAGCCCTTCACGGCGCAGTAACTGCCAGATGCGGCGGTAGCCAAAACGCCTGAGCTCCAGTGCCAGTTCAGTAATGCGCCCTGATAAATGCGCATCAGCCGCCGGACGCTGAGCCTCGTAGCGGCAGGTCGACAGAGACAAACCTGTAAGACTGCAGGCACGACGTTGCGACAGACCGGTCGCATCACACATAAACTCAACGGCTTCCCGCTTCTGGCCTGTCGTCAGTACTTTCGCCCCAGAGCCACCTGAAGCGCCTCCTTATCCAGCATGGCTTCGGCAAGCAGCTTCTTGAGTCTGGCGTTCTCTTCCTCAAGCGACTTCAGGCGCTTAACCTCGGGCACCTCCATACCGCCATACTTCTTGCGCCAGGTGTAGAAAGTAGCGTCTGAAATAGCATGCTTACGGCAGAGTTCACGGGCAGAAACCCCGGCTTCAGCCTCGCGGAGAATACTGATGATCTGTTCGTCGGAAAAACGCTTCTTCATGGGGATGTCCTCATGTGGCTTATGAAGACATTACTAACATCGCGGTGTGTTAATCAACGGGGAGCAGGTCACCATCTTTAAATTCCCTATTACGATGATTTCGTAAAACTATCACATTACTTATGTGTTTAGTATTAGTGCAATCACGTTTTTTACGAGAAATAATCGATAACGAAATTTGTACGTTTTTCAATCCGTTTTGCAGAAGTTTTGCAGAAGAATTTTTTGAGAGGGGAAAAACTAAGGGGGCCGAAGCCCCCGTTAACATTTTCAGCAATGCTGAAAATTACATATGCTTAACGATAGCGTCGCCAAACTCTGAACATTTCAGCAGCTTAGCGCCTTCCATCAGGCGTTCGAAGTCATAGGTCACGGTCTTGGCAGCGATTGCACCTTCAGTGCCCTTAACGATCAGATCAGCCGCTTCGAACCAGCCCATGTGACGCAGCATCATTTCTGCAGACAGGATGATGGAACCTGGGTTCACTTTATCCTGACCGGCATACTTAGGTGCAGTGCCGTGGGTCGCTTCGAACAGTGCGCAATCGGAACCGATGTTGGCACCCGGTGCGATACCGATACCGCCAACCTGTGCGGCCAGGGCGTCGGAGATATAGTCACCGTTCAGGTTCATACAAGCAATTACGTCGTATTCAGCCGGACGCAGCAGGATTTGCTGCAGGAAGGCGTCGGCGATCACGTCTTTAACCACGATCTCTTTACCGGTGTTCGGGTTCTTGATTTTCAGCCATGGGCCGCCGTCGATCAGCTCACCGCCGAACTCTTCACGCGCCAGTTCGTAGCCCCAATCCTTGAAGGCACCTTCGGTGAACTTCATGATGTTGCCTTTGTGAACCAGAGTCACAGAGTCACGGTCGTTGGTGATTGCGTATTCGATCGCTGCACGAACCAGACGTTTGGTCCCTTCTTCAGAGCATGGCTTCACGCCGATACCGCATTGCTCTGGGAAGCGGATTTTCTTCACGCCCATTTCGTCGCGCAGGAACTTGATCACTTTGTCTGCTTCAGCAGAACCGGCTTTCCACTCGATACCCGCATAGATGTCTTCGGCGTTTTCGCGGAAGATCACCATGTCGGTCAGCTCTGGCTGTTTAACCGGGCTTGGGGTGCCCTGGTAGTAACGCACCGGACGCAGACACACGTATAGGTCCAGTTGCTGGCGCAGGGCCACGTTCAGGGAGCGAATACCGCCACCGACTGGGGTAGTCAGCGGGCCTTTAATGGCAACGCGGTAGTCACGGATCAGATCCAGGGTTTCTTCCGGCAGCCACACGTCTTTCCCGTAAACGTGAGTGGATTTTTCGCCGGTGTAGATTTCCATCCAGGAGATTTTACGTTCGCCGTGGTAGGCTTTTTTTACTGCTGCATCAACCACGTGAATCATAGCAGGGGTAACGTCGACGCCAATGCCGTCGCCTTCAATAAACGGAATGATCGGGTTATTCGGAACAACCAGTTTACCCTGGGCATCGACCGTAATCTTTTTACCTTCTGCCGGAACAACTACTTTGCTTTCCATCAACCTCTCCTTCAAGCGCAATTTTTGTTAATGCTTTGTAAGATGCGTGTAGATACTACTGGAATTTTCTGTCCGCGCCAATCCGAAACGGATTCAGCTATAATGCGCCTATCATCCGTAATCTCAACTGTTATGAAAAAATTCCCTGTTAGAAATCACAAAGTTAAACGATTCAGCCCGCCTGCTTCCGCCAAACCTGCTATCGCGCAGGGGCCGCGTCGCGTGGTGTTATTCAACAAGCCCTTCGATGTGCTGCCGCAATTTACCGATGAGGCCGGCCGCACCACGCTGAAAGAATTCATTCCTTTTCCTGATGTTTACGCCGCCGGGCGACTGGATCGCGACAGCGAAGGATTATTGGTGTTAACCAATGACGGCAAGCTGCAGGCGCAGCTCACGGAGCCGGGTAAACGCACCGGCAAAGTGTATTACGTGCAGGTAGAAGGCGCGCCCCAGGACAGCGATTTAGTCGCTTTACGCAACGGCGTCACGCTCAAGGATGGCCCGACCCTGCCGGCCGGCGTGGAGTTGGTCGCCGAACCGCAATGGCTGTGGCCGCGCAATCCGCCGATCCGCGAACGCAAGTCGATCCCCACGGCCTGGCTGAAAGTCACTCTGTATGAGGGAAGAAACCGCCAGGTACGTCGCATGACTGCACATATCGGCTTCCCTACCCTGCGACTGATTCGCTACAGTATGGGTAATATGTCATTGGGGGAACTGCAACCCGGTGAATGGAAATGCCTTGATTCACTTTAGTCCGCCCGTCAATCCTTCGCTGTAAGGGGCCTCCATGTTTAAACCGCACGTAACCGTTGCCTGCGTAGTTCACGCCGCCGGCAAGTTTTTAATCGTCGAAGAGACCATTAACAGCAAGGCACTCTGGAACCAGCCGGCCGGCCATCTCGAGTCCGATGAAACGCTGGTACAAGCCGCAGAACGCGAGCTGTGGGAAGAAACCGGCATTCGCGCCACGCCGCAGTCGTTCCTCAAGCTGCACCAGTGGATCGCACCGGACAACACGCCGTTCCTGCGCTTTTGCTTTGTCATTGAGCTGGAGCAGCAATTGCCGACCGAGCCGCACGACAGTGACATCGACCGTTGTTTGTGGCTGAGCGCCGAAGAGATTTTGCAGGCGCCCAACCTGCGCTCCGCTCTGGTCGCCGAAAGCATTCGTTGTTATCAGCAGCCGGAACGCTACCCGCTGTCGCTGGTCAGCAGCTATAACTGGCCGTTCTGAGGTGAATAAGTGCCGTGCGCCGACGAAGGCAACGTGGTAAAATCCTGCGCTTGTTTTTTATCAGCACGGTTAGTGTTCAAGTTCGCGAGATCCCCATGTCAGACAACAGCCAGAAAAAAGTAATCGTCGGTATGTCCGGCGGCGTCGACTCTTCCGTTACTGCCTATCTGTTACAGCAACAGGGCTATCAGGTCGCTGGGCTGTTTATGAAGAATTGGGAAGAAGACGACGATGAAGAGTACTGCTCCGCAGCGACCGATCTGGCCGATGCACAAGCGGTATGCGACAAACTCGGCATCGAACTGCACACGGTGAATTTCGCGGCAGAGTACTGGGACAACGTGTTTGAACTGTTCCTGGAAGAGTACAAGGCCGGCCGCACGCCGAACCCGGACATCCTGTGCAATAAAGAAATCAAATTCAAAGCCTTCCTGGAATTCGCCGCAGAAGATCTGGGGGCAGATTTTATCGCCACCGGCCACTACGTGCGTCGCCAGGACGTTGACGGCAAAAGCCGTCTGCTGCGCGGTGTCGACGGCAACAAAGACCAGAGCTATTTCCTCTACACCCTGAGCCACGAGCAGGTCGCACAAAGCCTGTTCCCTGTCGGTGAACTGGAAAAACCAGAGGTGCGCCGCATCGCTGAACAGCTTGAACTGGTGACCGCCAAGAAAAAAGACTCCACCGGTATCTGCTTTATCGGCGAACGCAAATTCCGCGACTTCCTCGGCCGTTATCTGCCAGCACAACCCGGCCCGATTGTTAGCGTCGACGGCCAAACCGTCGGTGAACACCAGGGTCTGATGTACCACACCCTGGGCCAGCGCAAAGGGCTGGGTATCGGCGGCATGAAAGACAGCAGCGAAGATCCATGGTACGTGGTGGACAAAGACGTCGCCAACAACGTGCTGGTGGTCGCGCAGGGGCATGAGCATCCGCGCCTGATGTCCGTCGGGCTGATCGCGCAGCAACTGCATTGGGTCGATCGCCTGCCGCTGAGTGGGCCGTTCCGCTGTACGGTGAAAACCCGTTATCGCCAGCAGGATATTCCCTGCACCGTCACCCCGCTTGACGAACAACGCATTGAAGTGCGTTTCGACGAGCCGGTCGCCGCCGTCACCCCAGGTCAGTCAGCCGTGTTCTACCTGGATGAAATCTGCCTCGGCGGCGGCATTATCGAACAGCGTTTACAGGAGTAATCGTGGCGAAGAACTATTATGACATTACGCTGGCGATGGCCGGGATCAGCCAGACTGCGCGTCTGGTCCAGCAGTTGGCGCACGAAGGCCAATGCGAGCGCGAGGCATTTCATACCTCGCTGAGCAGCCTGCTGCAGATGGATCCTCCTTCCACGCTGGCGGTGTTCGGCGGTGAAGAACGCAATTTGAAAATGGGCCTTGAGACGCTGATGGGCGTGCTCAATGCCAACAATAAAGGCCTGGCTGCAGAACTGACCCGCTACACCATCAGCCTGATGGTGCTGGAGCGTAAACTCAACGCCAACAAACAGGCGATGAACCAGCTTGGCGAACGTCTCGGCCAGCTTGAACGTCAACTGGCACATTTTGATCTGGAATCAGACACCATTATCAGCGCGCTGGCCGGCATCTATGTCGACGTCGTCAGCCCACTCGGGCCACGCATTCAGGTGACAGGTTCACCGGCTATCCTGCAAAACCCGCAGGTGCAGGCCAAGGTTCGCGCCGCACTGCTGGCAGGCATCCGTGCCGCTGTGCTGTGGCAACAGGTTGGCGGTAGCCGCCTGCAGTTAATGTTTTCCCGTAATCGTCTGTTCAAACAGGCGCAAAATATCGTTGCTCATTGTTAATAGATCCCAGGAGTTGCTACCGATGGAATTATCCTCACTGACCGCCGTTTCCCCCGTTGATGGACGCTACGGTGATAAAGTCAGCGCACTGCGCACCATTTTCAGCGAGTACGGTCTGCTGAAATTCCGTGTGCAGGTTGAAGTACGTTGGCTGCAAAAACTGGCCGCCTGCGCAGAAATCAAGGAAGTTCCGGCTTTTGACGCCGACGCAAACGCTTTCCTCGATAAGATCGTCGCAGAGTTCAGTGAAGAAGACGCGCAACGCATCAAGACTATCGAACGCACTACCAACCACGACGTGAAAGCGGTTGAGTATTTCCTGAAGGAAAAAGTGGAAACGGTCCCTGCCCTGCAGGCGGTATCCGAGTTTATCCACTTTGCCTGTACCTCCGAAGACATCAACAACCTGTCGCACGCGCTGATGCTGCAAACGGCACGTCAGGATGTGGTGCTGCCGTACTGGCGTAAAATCATCGATTCGATCAAGGGCCTGGCGCTGGAATACCGCGATATTCCGCTGCTGTCTCGTACCCATGGCCAACCGGCCACCCCGTCCACCGTCGGTAAAGAATTTGCCAACGTCGCCTACCGCATGGAGCGTCAGTTCCGTCAGCTTGAGCGCGTGGAAATCATGGGCAAAATCAACGGCGCGGTCGGCAACTATAACGCCCACATCGTCGCTTACCCTGAAGTGGACTGGCATCTGTTCAGCGAAGAGTTTGTTACCTCGCTGGGCATTATCTGGAACCCGTACACCACTCAGATCGAACCGCACGACTATATCGCCGAGCTGTTTGACTGCGTAACGCGTTTCAACACCATCCTGATCGACTTCGACCGTGATATCTGGGGTTATATCGCCCTGAATCACTTCAAGCAGAAAACCATCGCCGGTGAAATCGGTTCTTCTACCATGCCGCACAAGGTTAACCCAATCGACTTCGAAAACTCCGAAGGCAACCTGGGTCTGTCAAACGCGGTACTGGGCCATCTGGCCAGCAAACTGCCGGTGTCCCGCTGGCAGCGCGACCTGACAGATTCCACCGTGCTGCGTAATCTTGGCGTTGGCCTGGGTTATGCGCTGATCGCCTACCAGGCGACCATGAAAGGCATCAGCAAGCTGGAAGTGAACCAGACACACCTGCTGGATGAACTGGATCACAACTGGGAAGTGTTGGCCGAGCCAATCCAGACCGTCATGCGCCGTTATGGCATCGAAAAGCCGTACGAGAAGCTGAAAGAGCTGACTCGCGGCAAGCGTGTGGATGCTGCCGGTATGCAGACGTTTATCGATAGCCTGGCACTGCCGGAAGAAGAGAAAACGCGTCTGAAAGCCATGACCCCGGCTAATTACATTGGCCGCGCGGCGACCATGGTCGATGAATTGAAGTAATCGCCCTACAGTAAAAACAGCAAGACGGCCATTTGGCCTAATACCAATCAGTTAAGCATATTGTATGAATAAAAATTCATATTTATGCTTAGAGGAAAACGAAAGAATCGGGCTTACAACCTGGTATCTCTCCTGCTAAGGCCCGAATTATCGGGCCTCATTCTCTTAACTGACAAGCATTAGGCCATTTGGCCGCCTTTTTTATCCCATTAAATCCTGCAGCCGTTTTTTCTGCCGCCCTTGTTGGTCAAAGTTGTCGGCGTTCAGCCATTGCTCAAACCCGCCCCTGATTGTCGGCCAGCGGTCAGCGGTGATGGCAAACCAGTCGGTATCACGACTGCGGCCCTTGGTGATCAGCGCATACCTGAAAGTGCCCTCATGGTTGAAGCCGAATCTCGCCGCCGCCCGTTTGGAGGGCGCGTTATGACTGTCGCACTTCCATTCACAGCGGCGATAACCCAAGTCCTCAAACAGGTGCCGCAGCATCAGATAAATCGCTTCGGTGGCGCTCGAGCACTGCTTCATCACGGGTGACCAACTGACATGGCCAATCTCTGCCACGCCGTTACCTTCGTCGATACGCATGTAGGCAACCGTCCCGACCGGACTCTGGCTTGCGCGGTCAAACACCGTCAGGTTCACCAACGTGGGGTTCGCCTGCAAGGTTGTCAGATGCTGCAGCATGGCAGCAAGACTCTCCGGCCGTTCTATCGATAAATAGGTCCAGTCGCGGCCATCGGGTGCCTGCTGGAAAGCCCTGAACAACGCGGCATGATCGCGCTGAGGCTCAAGCGATTCCAGGCGACAAAAGCGCCCGTCAAGCGTCTCGCCACCGGGCCGCTTCGCCGCCTGCCAATCGGCTAATGGCTCACCCACCGGCTGGCCGAATTGATTGAGCACCATAAAGTCTCCGCAACCTGCCGTTAACGTTGGTAAATAATAAACGAAGTTCTTTTACCTACTTTATCGTACAGCGAACGGGCCGGAGCATTATATTCCTGCGTCGCCCAATAAACCCGCTCACTGCCTTTTTCATTCGCCAAGCGATAGGCCTGATCAAATAATTTTTCAGACACTTTCTTGCCGCGTGCCGCGGGTGAAACATAGAGATCTTCAATATAACAATAGCCAACAGAACTCCAGGTTGAAGGGTGGAATATCAGGTTCATCAATCCCAACAGCTTGCCGCCTTTATCTTCCGCCACCAGACCATAAACCTGCGACTCTACACATAGACGTTCGAAGGTATGATCGGTAACCTCTGCCGAAATATCCGCACGATAAAAATGAAGATATCCCTGCCAAAGATCCAACCATTGTGATTTATCATCGTTTTGTATTCTGCGTACTACTACTTCAGGGTTTACTGGATGCATGGTGCCTCACGGGTTTTTCCAAGAAAAGTAACGTAATTCCAACAGGGTACACCGGCCAACGCAGCCTGAAAACAGACCAATTAATAACAACGAGCAGACCAATTTTAGCGACCTGACTGCTTTTAGCCCGGTACAGGTAACGAATCAAAAATGCATGATAACTTTTTGATAAAATTTACAATCTCGTCGGGGGCATAGGCAGCAAAGCCAAATACCAACGCCCCTTCACTTGGGGTGTGAGTATAAAAATCAATCAAACCGTAGACCCTCATGTCCTGCGCAGCGGCGGCCTGAATCAACCACCGCTCGGTAGCCGCGTCCTGCAACGGGCAAACCAATTGCAGCCCGCCCTGCGGTAACCGTGGTTGAGTCCAGGCGGCAAGGTACTGATGCACCGCCGCATGCAAAATCTCCAGCCGGGCCTGATATATCTTGCGCATATTCCTTAAATGTTCGGCATAGAAATCTTCATTGATAAATTTAAATAACGTCATTTGCGGCAGGGCCGAAGTATATCCATCCTGGAATTGTTTGGCGGCCACCATGGGTTTAATTAGCTGCGGTGGAACAATCAGAAAACCAATGCGTAATCCTGGGAACAGGGTCTTGCTAAAGGTACCGATATATAAGGTTCGTTGATGTTGATCCAGCCCCTGCAACGCAGCGGTAGTCAGGCCGTTATAATTGAATTCGGAATCGTAATCATCTTCGAGGATCCAGGCCTTTTCACGCTGCGCCCATGCCAACAGTTTTAATCTTCGTTCAATACTGAGTGAGTATCCCAGCGGATAATGGTGGGACGGTGTAATATAAACGCCCCGTCCGCCCTCTTCGGTATTTATTAACGCATCAATATCCATGCCACAGGGATCCACCTCAATCGGCTGGGCGATTAATCCCGCAGACTGAACCAGTTTTTTCGCGCCCTGGTAACCCGGTTCTTCCACAAACACCCGGTCGCCGGGATTAAACAGCACCTGAGTACATAGCGAGAGCGCCTGCTGGGAACTGGTCACCACAATCACCTGTTCCGTGCCGGCTTTAACCCCTCTTTCACGCCGCAGATACTCGATGATTTCCTCTCTCAACTCCACCAGCCCCTGAGGATCGGCATAACCCAACAGGCGCTCCGCCCCCTGTCGCACCGCCTGCTTTTCCAGTTGCAACCAGCTGTCGATGGGGAACAGACGCAAATCGGGCAGTGAGGGGGTCAACGAGCCGTTGCGGCGGGTATGCGGAGCATGAGCGGCAATCAGCAAGGAGCGACCATGCGCACTCAGCTCACGCTCCACCAACAGGGCCTGGTCAGGGTTGTCAGTGGCCAGCAGTTCACGACCGATCAGGGTGTCTTGCTGGTAGCTGACAAAGCTACCGCGCCCCACGGCACGGGCAATATAGCCCTCCGCTTCCAGTTGGGCATAGGTCTGTTCGACGGTATCGCGTGAAACCCCCAATCGAGCCGCCAGAACCCGGCTGGGCGGCAGCTTTGACAGGTAGCTCAGTTCGCCCGTCGTTACCTGCTGTTTGATTGTCAGATGCAGCGCAGCCTTACGCGTCATTCCTTGTCGTAAATGCTGAATAAAGCTTGCCTGTATCGCATCTGGCGAAACGCCCTGCTGGCTGTCACCGCTGTGTTTCATGCTATTCCGACTCAGAGTCTTCCATACCGCTGGAGGATAAACCAGCGCTGGAGATGTTGGTTAATTGAGCTATATCAATCTGGTTGTGAACAAAATGTTTTGAAAAAGATCATGCATTATTTCATTCAGAGCGCCAACCCTAAACCAATGCACGCTTTGCCATCCGAGGTGAAGCTGCACACCACCCTAAATGAAAAATACGCTGCCAAGTGGATCCCAGAAGACATGACGCTGCAGGACTACCCGCTGAGCTATCAGGAGCTGGAACCCTACTTCGACAAGTTCGAAAAGGTCTGCAGCACTGCAGGTAAATCCGCTGCTGCAGGATAGGGGATCGGTCAAAATTTTGCTAAACAGCAACGTCAGCCAACCGGGTGCTCAGACCTATCTGGATAACTGATGCACCGGCGGTCACCGCCGCTCAGGTGCAGTAAATACGCAAAAACAGCCTCACCAAACCAGATCATCCTTAAAACCGGCCAGGAGCCCAGCCGATTGGGCTCCTGTCTTTTTCTCACATCTCCTCTCGTTTAAGTTTGGTTTAACTTCTCATGGGAATTGTTTATCCAACGTTTATTGGACGTTGTCGATAATGGCCGCGCACCAAAAATCGATAGCGCTTATTTCCTGCCAAGGCTCTGCGTCCCTTGCGGGAAATGCCGGTTATACCTACCATAACGTCAATATCACGATCCGATGGCCAAGGTTATTGCACGCTATCCCTCACACGCTGCCGAGCGTGTTACCTTTACAGCGTGGGTGACAGGATGTTCACCCGCAGATCTACAGGAGTCCGCCATGCGAGTACTGGTTGTTGAAGATAATGGTTTATTGCGCCACCACCTCTCCGTACAGATGCGTGAAATGGGCCACCAGGTTGATGCGGCAGAAGATGCCAAGGAAGCCGATTACTTCCTGCAGGAGCACGCGCCGGACATCGCGATTGTCGATCTCGGCCTGCCGGGTGAAGACGGCCTAAGCCTGATCCGCCGCTGGCGCGCCCACCAAATGAAATTACCGATCCTGGTGCTGACCGCCCGTGAAAGCTGGCAAGACAAGGTGGCTGTGCTTGAAGCCGGTGCCGATGACTACGTCACCAAGCCGTTTCATTTGGAAGAAGTGATTGCCCGTATGCAGGCATTAATGCGCCGTAACAGCGGCCTGGCTTCCCAGGTGATCGTCTTGCCGCCGTTCCAGATCGACCTTTCACGCCGTGAACTGAGCGTCAACGAACAGCAAATCAAACTGACCGCGTTTGAATACACCATCATCGAAACCTTAATCCGCAACGCCGGTAAAGTGGTCAGTAAAGACTCGCTGATGTTGCAGTTGTATCCGGATGCCGAACTGCGCGAAAGCCACACCATCGACGTACTGATGGGGCGTTTGCGTAAAAAGGTGCAGGCCGAATATCCACAGGAAGTGATCACCACGGTTCGTGGCCAGGGCTATCGTTTTGATGCAAAGTGAACATGATGTTCAACAAAAATAAAAAGCCTTTTTCCCTACGGGCTCGCTTTTTGATGGCTACCGCCGGGGTAATCCTGGCGCTGTCGCTATCCTATGGCCTGGTTGCGGTAGTGGGCTATATCGTCAGCTTCGACAAGACCGCCTTCCGCCTGCTGCGCGGTGAAAGCAATCTGTTCTTCAGCCTGGCCCAATGGAAAGACAACAAGCTCACCATCGCCATTCCGCCCGATATCGATCTCAACTTCCCTACTCTGGTGTTTATTTACGACGCTAAGGGCAAGCTGCTGTGGAGCCAGCGTCAGGTACCTGAACTGGAAAAACGGATCAACAAAGAATGGCTGGAAGAGTCCGGTTTCTACGAAATTGATACCGATACCCGTATCAGTAGCGAAGTCCTGGGTAACAACCCCAAGGCGCAGGATCAGCTCAAAGACTATGACGACAACGACCAGAATGCGCTGACCCACTCCGTGGCGGTCAATACCTATGCGGCGACCGCAAGATTGCCAGCGCTACGCATCGTGGTGGTCGACACTATCCCACAAGAACTTCAGCGTTCAGATGTAGTCTGGGAATGGTTCAGCTATGTGTTGCTGGCCAACCTGCTGTTGGTGGTACCCCTGCTGTGGCTGGCGGCCTATTGGAGCCTGCGACCGATCCAGGCGTTGGTGAATCAAGTCGGCGAGCTGGAAAACGGTGAACGGGAACAGCTCGACGAGAATCCCCCCAGCGAACTCCGCGGGCTGGTACGCAACTTGAATATTCTGGTTCGCAACGAACGCCAGCGCTATACCAAATACCGCACCACACTTTCCGATCTGACCCACAGTCTGAAAACCCCATTGGCGGTACTGCAAACCACATTGCGCTCACTGCGCACCGGTAAGCAAACCACCATCGAGGAAGCCGAGCCGATCATGCTGGACCAGATCAGCCGTATCTCGCAGCAAATCGGCTACTACCTGCACCGCGCCAGCATCAACTCCGGGCAAACGGTGCTGACTCGCGAGATCCATTCGGTACCGGCCCTGCTGGACAGCCTGACGGTGGCACTGAACAAGGTATATCAGCGCAAAGGCGTGGTGATCACGCTGGATATCTCGCCGGAAGTGACCTTTATGGGCGAAAAAAACGACTTTATGGAAGTGATGGGTAACGTACTGGAAAATGCCTGTAAGTACTGCCTGGAATTCGTTGAAATCACCTCCCTCCACTCCGATAAGTTTCTCACCATCGTCATCGATGATGACGGCCCTGGCATTCCGGAAAGCAAACGCGAGTTGATCTTCCAGCGCGGCCAGCGGGTAGATACATTGCGCCCCGGTCAGGGTTTGGGATTATCGGTAGCGGCAGAGATTATCGAGCAGTACGACGGTTCCATTACCATCAGTGACAGTCCGCTGGGCGGTGCACGTATGCAGGTCACTTTCGCTCGCCAGCACGACTCCCACCATAACGAGTAAATTCTGTTGCTCAGGCCCCGATCCACGGGGCCAAACTTCCGTTATAATCGCACTCAGGCTCACTCCTCTATCCTGGAATAGAACATGGATTATCAATTAGATCTGGACTGGAACGATTTTTTGCAACGCTATTGGCAAAAGCGTCCGGTGATTCTGAAGCGTGGCTTCAAAAACTTTATCGATCCGATCTCCCCGGATGAGCTGGCTGGGCTGGCGATGGAAAACGAAGTGGACAGCCGTTTGGTTAGCCACCAGGACGGCCGCTGGCAGGTTGCTCACGGCCCATTTGAGAGTTTTGACCACCTGAGCGAGAACAACTGGTCGCTGCTGGTGCAGGCAGTCGATCACTGGCATGAGCCTTCCAGCGCGCTGATGCGCCCGTTCCGTCAACTGCCGGACTGGCGGATGGACGATCTGATGATTTCGTTCTCGGTGCCGGGCGGCGGCGTTGGCCCACATTTCGATCAGTATGACGTGTTTATCATTCAGGGTACCGGCCGCCGTCGCTGGCGCGTAGGCGAAAAAGTGCCGATGAAACAGCACTGCCCACACCCGGACCTGCTGCAGGTTGAACCTTTCGACGCCATTATCGATGAAGAAATGGAACCGGGCGATATTCTGTATATTCCGCCAGGCTTCCCACATGAAGGCTACGCGCTGGAAAACGCGCTGAATTACTCGGTGGGCTTCCGGGCACCGAACGGGCGTGAACTGATCAGCGGCTTTGCCGACCACGTACTGGCACGCGAACTGGGCAGCAAACGTTACAGCGATCCGGACATTCAGCTGCGTGAACATCCGGCGCAAGTGCTACCGCAGGAAGTCGACGCTCTGCGCCAAATGATGCTGGATCTGGTTGAGCAACCGGAACACTTCCAACAATGGTTCGGCGAGTTTATCTCCCAGACCCGCCACGAGCTGGATGCCGCGCCGCCGGAGCCGCCTTACCAGGCCGGCGAAATCTACGAACTGCTCCAGCAGGGCGAGCCATTACAACGTCTGGGTGGCCTGCGCGTACTGCGCGTTGGTGACCAGTGCTTTGTGAACGGCGAACTGATGGATACCGAGCATCTGCAGGCTGTCGATGCCATGTGCCAGAACTTCAGCGTTAATGCTAGCCAGTTGGGTGACGCGGTGGACGATCCGTCGTTCCTGGCGCTGCTGACCGCACTGATCAATAACGGCTACTGGTATTTTAAAGACTGAAGCTGATGCGGTTCTAATAAAGCCACCCGCCCCCAGGCGAGTGGCTTTTTTTATACTCGCAGCGCCCTGGTCTGGTAACCGTCCAGTTCGTCGTCCGGCATGCCCGCCTGTTTGGCTGCCGCACAGATCTGCTGCCAGGTATTGGTATCAATCGGGATCCCCTGCTGCAAGCGTTGCTCGCGATTCGCTTCTTCCCACTCCCCCGGCACCTCAATCGGCCGTCCGTCACTTGGCGGTGAGGCTTTCACCCAGTCAATAAACGCCTCAGCCTCACTTTGCATCTCAGGTGCCGCAAAGGCCGCAGGGTTGAGGATAATGGTGGTCATGCAGTTGAAAATGGCGTCGCTGTTGGATTTCAGCGTAGCACTGTGGGTCGTTCGCCCGCCCGACAGTGCGCCGCCGAGGAGCTCGCACAGGGCGGCCAGCGCATAACCTTTATGTGCACCAAAGGGCAGCAACGAACCAAACGGCTGCTCGTGCATCACCTTGGGTTCGAGAGTCGGTTGTCCATGCTGGTCAATCAGATAGCCCGGTGCAACGCTCAGACCTTTGTTGTAGGCGACGCGGGTTTTTCCAAAAGCAATGCCACTGGTGGCGAAATCCAGCAGCAGCGGCTTTTTACCGGTGCGCGGGAAAATAACGCAGAAGGGGTTGGTACCAAAGCGACGATCGCTGCCGCCAAAGGGTGCCACCATAGGGTCGCCCACGACATTGACGAAGTGAATGGAGATAAAACCGGCGCGAGCACACTGTTCAGCCCAGTGGCCAATGCGGCCGATGTGATGCGAATTGTTTAATGCCACCGCCGCCAGCCCCAGTTGCCTGGCTCGTTCGATGCCTTTATCCATCGCCTCACTGGCGACCACCTGACCGAAACCCTGACCACCGTCAATCGTCAGGACCGCACCGGCGTCGCGCACGACCTGGGCGTGAACATTAAGCTGTAAATGCCCCTGCGCCAACGATGCCATATAGCTCGGGATCATGCCGACGCCGTGGGAGTCGTGTCCGGCCAGATTGGCCTGAACCAGATGTTCGGCCACTAGCCCGGCCTCTCGCTCACTACTGCCGGCATCGCGCCAAATGGCCTGCACAAACTGCTCAAGACACTGGCGATCGATACGGTGCTCGGTACTGCTCATGATACGGCTCCTTGTGCTGGAAATATATCCTACACTAGGAGCAAATCATTGTTGCGGCAAGCAATTATACTAAATGTCATCGAGGTTATTTGGCGCGCTCTGCGGTCAGCGCGGCGATGCGCATAATAACCGAAACCGCCTGTTCCATCCCTTCCAGCGACACAAACTCATGCTTGCAGTGGTAGTTATAACCACCGGTGAACAGATTTGGACAAGGTAAACCGCGAAACGACAGCTGAGCGCCGTCGGTACCGCCGCGAATCGGTTTCATAACCGGTTCGATATCACAATCACGCATTGCCTGCTGTGCCAGTGCAATCACATGGGGATGCTCTGCCACCTGTTCGCGCATGTTGTAATAGCTGTCTTCGATCGTCACTTCGATATAGCAATCACGCGGCAGACCTTTGCCCACCTGTTGCGCGACCTCTATCATCCGGCGTTTACGTGCCTCAAAACCCTCACGCTCAAAATCACGCAGGATATACTGCATTTCTGCACGTTCAACGCTCCCCTTAAAGCTGCTGAGGTGGTAGAACCCCTGGTAGCCGCTGGTGGTTTCCGGGGTTTCATCCGCTGGTAACGCCTGCTGAACTCGGGTTGCCAATGACAGAGCATTCACCATCACCCCTTTAGCACTCCCAGGGTGAACATTGTTGCCGACAATTTTCACCGTCACCGACGCCGCATTAAAGTTCTCGCATTCCAGCTCACCCACACCACCACCATCAACGGTATAGGCCCACTCGGCGTCGAATTGTGCAACGTCAAAAAACCGTGCGCCCTTGCCCACTTCTTCGTCCGGGGTAAAGGCCACGCGAATATCACCGTGAGGGATATTGCGTTGCTGCAAACGCACCATGGCGGTCAGAATTTCGGCAATGCCGGCCTTGTCATCGGCACCGAGCAGCGTTTTGCCGTCGGTGGTGATCAACGTCTGCCCCAGCATCTGGTGCAGGATCGGGAACATCACCGGAGATAACACCTCATCGCCAATGCCCAATGCAATATCGCCGCCGCGGTAACTTTCGACGATCTGCGGGTTAACGTGTTTGCCGGTAAAATCCGGTGAGGTATCCAGGTGAGAAATAAACCCGATGGCCGGTACGGACCAGGCAACGTTGCCCGGTAAAGTGCCCATCACGCAGCCGTGCTCGCTGAGCGACACCCGTTCAAACCCCAGTTCAATCATTTCGTGCTGCAACGCGCGCGCCAGCTTCATTTGCCCGTCGGTACTCGGCACATGTTTGGCGTTCGCTTTGGATTGCGTGTCGAATGAGACGTAGTTAAAAAAACGATCTAGTAGTTTATCCATGGTATCCGCCCTCAGAATATCGCGTTTCATTATGCGGAACCGATCAGGATCAAATATTGCGACAGGTCATTTTTAGCCAGATCTAACGGAAATCATTAAACCTTGTGATGATATCTCAGATTGACCAGACCACCACACCCGAAGTTATCGCCAGCCAGAATTTCTGTTGTGTGATTCTCTTCACAACTGGCACCGGTTGTCAGCCAGTGACCACCGGTGCCTATTTCCGCCCGCTAATTGCATCACCGAATTTTTCCTCCTATAACTTAGCCAAGGCAGAGTTTGCCCCTTTCTTTTTCGCCATCCAGGGAGCTTTATCAACAACGTCGTTGTCCATTAAAATATAAAAAAGGAACTGACATGAAAGGTATTATCGATAATATCTTAAGCAAGCTGCAGCTTTTTTCCAAAGCCATGATGGGGCCGATATTCTTTTTGCCGGTTATTGGTTTAATCCTGGCATTAAGTTCTATTCTTACCAACGCCACGCTGGTGAATGAAAACTCCGGCGTATTTCATATTGGCAAAATGATCGGGGATACCTTTTGGCCGTTGTTTGGCAACCTCGGGCTCATTTTTTGTATTGGTATCACCTATGGCCTGGCAAAGGATAAAAAAAGCGAAGCGGCGCTGGTAGCCGTAATGTGCTTTATTATGTTCCTCGGTGCCAACGCCTCCTATTTGCAATTGAGCGGCCACATAGCGCAGAAAATTAACGGGCAATATTACGGTACCGGGCAAACCGAGCTGCTGGGCTTTACCGTGGTGGATATGGGCATTTTCCTCGGCCTGATCCTCGGCATCACCATCGCCTGGGTGCACAACAAACTCTGCAACCTGGAGCTGAACGGCGTGTTCTCGGTCTACGGCGGTTCCAAACTGGTGCTGATCGCCATGACGCCGGTGATTATGCTCTACGCCGTCGGCTTCAGCTACCTGTGGCCGGCCATTTCACACGGCCTGATCGCCCTGACCGGCTTTATGAAAAGCTCCGGTTCGCTCGGCGTGTTTGTCTACGGTTTCTTCGAAAAATTCCTGATCCCCACCGGGCTGCACCACTTTATCTGGTCGCCGTTCCAGCTCACCAGCATCGGCGGTTCGATCGTGCAGGATGGCCACACCGTTTCTGGCTCACAGGCGATTTTCCTGGCCTATATGCGCGACCCGAGTATCTCACCGTTGATGAATGAAGCACTGCGTTTCTCGCAGCAGGGTATGGTGACCATCTTCGGCCTGTCAGGCGCAGCGCTGGCTTTTTATCACACCGCCAAACCGGAAAAGAAAATGCTGGCCAAGGCGATCCTGATCCCGGCCATCGCCACCTCGATTCTGGTGGGCATCACCGAACCGATCGAGTTCACTTTCCTGTTTATTTCACCGCTGCTGTGGGTGATCCATGCGGTGCTGACTGCGCTGTCGCAGGTCGCCTGTAACCTGTTCGAAGTGCGGCCCTGGGGCGCCAGCGGCCTGATTGAGTTCCTGGTGTATAACCTGCCGTTGCCGGTGGCCCTCACTCGCTGGCCGCTGTACGTGGTGATCGGCCTGATTCAGTTCGCCGTCTATTACCTGGTATTCAAAACGCTGGTGCTGAAACTTAATTTGAAAACGCCGGGCCGCGAGGATGACGACGGGGTCAAACTTTATTCTAAACTGGAGTATCAAAACAGTAAAAATACGCCTAATGAATTGAGTGTGATCATTATTCGAGCGCTTGGTGGCAAAGATAACATTATTTCCGTCGACAACTGTTTTACCCGGTTGCGGGTGGAATTAAAAGATATGCAGCTTATTGACGAGCCCGCATTAAAAAGCACCGGCGCCAAAGGCGTGGTAAAAAATCGACGCGAGGTTCAGGTTATTTATGGTGTCACCGTTGGCAAGGTCAAAAGCCAGGTTGAGAAGTATTTAGCAGCACTCTGACATTTATTAATTTGGGAGATATTAAATGAAATTAACCGTTCTGGGCGGCGGCGGCGTGCGTTCGCCGTTCCTGGCCAAATCTATCGCCTACAACGCCCACCGTATCGGCGTCACTGAAGTGGTGTTTATGGACACCGATCAACAAAAACTAGCCGTATACGGTGCCATCGCTCAGGGAGTATTCCAGCGCATTCGCAGCGATATCGCCTTCAGCCTGACCAGCGATGCGCATCAGGCACTGAGCGGCGCAGACTATATCATCACCACCCTGCGTATCGGCGGCGAAGAAGGCCGTATTTATGATGAACGCATCGCGCTCGACCATCAGGTTCTGGGGCAGGAAACCACTGGTGCCGGCGGCTTCGCCATGGCAATGCGTTCAATCCCGGCGATTATCGATTACTGCCGATTGATAGAGCAGCTGTCGTCGCCAGGCGCAGTGCTATTCAACTTCACCAACCCTTCCGGCATGGTGACCGAAGCTATCATCAAGTCAGGCTTTAAACGCCAGGTGTATGGCATCTGTGACGCACCCAGCGAGTTTATCCGCGAACTGGCCGAACTGTTGGGTTGCCGCGAAAGTGAATTGAGCATCGACTGCTTCGGGTTGAACCACCTGTCCTGGTTCCGCAACGCCAGGGTCAACGGTGAAGCGGTAACAGAACGGCTGCTGGCAGACCCACGCCTGTACCGCAATACCTGCATGAAATACTTCTCACCAGAGCTGGTCGAACTCTCCGATAACCTGATGCTCAACGAGTATCTGTATTACTATTACTACCGCGAACAAGCGATCGCTGCTATCGTCAGCGCCGGTGAAACCCGCGGCGAGCAAATTGCGCAGATCAACCGGCAGATGCTGGCAGATCTGGCCGAGCTGGACATCCCGAACCAACTGGACCAGGCCTTCAGTCTCTACTTCAGCCATTATCTGACGCGCGAGAACTCGTATATGCAGCGCGAGTCCAGCCAGGGCAAAGTGAAAGAACGCGCCATGCTGACGCTGCAACAGTTTATCGAACAGCCGGACAGCGGTGGCTACGCCGGGGTGGCGATCGATATTCTGGAAGCGGTGAACAGCGGCCAGCAAAAACGCGTGGTGGTATCAATGCAAAACAACGACACGCTGGACTTCCTGCATCCTGAGGACGTGATTGAAATCAGCTGTGAACTGAGCAGTGCGGGTATTCACCCGGTAAAAATGCGCGAGATTCCCGATACGCAAAAAAACCTGATCGCTCAGGTGAAGGAGTACGAACGGCTGGCAGTAGAGGCAATTCTGGAAGGTAATCGTAAAAAAGCCATCAAAGCTTTGATGGTGCACCCACTAGTGAATTCCTACTCGCTGGCGAAAACCCTGGTAGAGGAGTATCTGCAGGCCCATCGGCAGTACGCCGAACACTGGCGTTAATCCCGGCGGCGCGGCCTCAGCGGCTGCGCCGTTCAAACCAGGCTTTGATCAGGTTCTCAAACCCCAGCAGACAGTGGCCAAAGAACGGGTTGGGGTAATAGATATCGTGGTCATATTTTTGACGATCTTCGTAGATAAAACTCATGTCGGCCTGCTGCACCAGCGGGCTGTCACCGTCGCCACAGAACGCCGCCAGCCGGATATCGTTACGCTTCACCGCCTCGCTCCAGTTCAATGCCGAACCACTATTGCCAGATTTTGAAATCACGATCACCATATTGAAACCAAAACGCATTTCACGATCGAGAATATCGAAGTCCGGCCACAGCGACAGATAGCTGTCGATGCCCAGAGTCATAAACTTGTTGTACATGTACTGCGCCACCAGTTGCGAGAAACCGCTACCATGGATCAGAATTTTGCCCTCGTCGAGCAGATCGAGGAACTGCGCCTGCTGCTGCACGCTAACCGCCACGGGTGCCGACTTTTCAGCCAGATAGGCCGGTGCCATGGTCAGGTTGAATTTGATAAAATATACCAGCTCCAGATAACCGCGAAATCCCAACTTTTTGGCCAACCGCACAACCGTTGACGGCGAGCTATAACAACGGGCGGAAAGCGCACGAATGCCCTCGTCGATGCAGGCATCGGGGTTATCGAGAATACAGTTGAGAATAGCCAGATCCGTTTTAGTCAGATCCGCCTGGTTGAAGACCTGTTTGAAGTTCACCGTCACCCCGTTGGCACTATTATGACGAAAGAAGGTGGGTATTTTCTGGATAGACAGCTCGTGGAGCGGTGGGTGTAACCCCAGAGGAAAATACTTTCCCCTGGAGTCAAACTTAAGGCTGATCCGCTCGTGCTACCTTGCCGACCAGAAATTTATGCACAAAGCGCGGCACCACGGCACTGGCCTGGCCATAGTGTTTTTCATCAAACTGGCTCTCCACCTGGCTGGGTTCCAGATTCAGCTCCATGGTATGCGCCCCGCCCAACCGGGCCTCGTGCACAAAACCGGCGGCTGGATAAACGTGGCCTGAGGTGCCGATAGCTACGAAAAAGTCTGCCTTGGCCAGTGCCTGATAGATTTCATCCATACCCAGCGGCATTTCGCCGAACCACACTATATGCGGCCGCAGCGGCGCCGGGAACTGGCAGCAATGACAGCGATCGTCGACGCTGAGATCTTCCGGCCAGTCAAATACCTGCCCGGAACTGGTACAGCGCACTTTCAGCAGTTCGCCGTGCATATGCAGCACCCGGGTACTACCGGCACGTTCGTGCAGATTATCGATATTCTGCGTCACCAGCAGGAAGTTATCTCCCAGCCAGGCTTCCAGATCGGCAAGGGCACGGTGTGCGGCATTAGGTGCAATCTCCGCCGACTGCAACTGGCGGCGACGCTCATTGTAAAACGCCTGAACCAGCTGCGGATCGCGCTGATAGCCTTCCGGTGTGGCAACGTCCTCCACCCGGTGCTCTTCCCACAGCCCGTCGGCAGCGCGAAAGGTGCGAATACCCGACTCAGCCGAGATCCCGGCCCCGGTCAACACCACGACAAACGGCTTTTTCAGCTCGGCGGCCGCCATGGTATCGCGATGAAAAATCCGCGAACGAAAGCGCTGATGCAGCACATGCTTACTCTTGCGAAACTGACACAGCCGATGGCGAGTGTGCATTAACTCTCTCCTTACTTTTCCCTGTTGACCAAATTGAGGAACGCGGCTCCGCGCACCCCACCGGCGTCGCCGTAGCGCGCCTTTTCAATCCGTGGCAACTTGGCCACGCGCAACAGATGTGCCGGCAAACGCTGCGGTAATTCCTGGTAGATCGCTTCAAAGTTCGACAATCCACCGCCAATCACCACCAGATGGGGATCGATGATGGTCAGCAGATTACCCAGACATATCGCCAGCACGTCCATAAAACGTTCGACGTGAGCCACGGCCTGAGGCTCACCCGACTGATAATGCGCAATGATCTGCTGCGCAGGCAAGTGCTGCTGGTAAAAGTGGGCGTACATCCACTCAAAACCGCGGCCGGAAATGTAATTTTCGATGCATCCCTGATGACCGCAACCGCAGGCGACGCGAGGTATATCACGCCCCAGCACCTCCAGCGCATCCACCGGCAGCCGGAAGTGGCCAAATTCACCGGCGATATAATTGCGCCCGGAGACCACCTTGCCATCAACGATCAACCCACCGCCAACCCCGGTGCCGAGAATAATGCCCAATACCGTTGGATAGTGACGGAAATCTTCGTCCCAGGCTTCCGACAGCGCAAAGCAGTTGGCATCATTATCAATGCGCACCTCACGACCAATCAGTTCAGCCAGGTCATGCGGCAACTTCTGCCCCATCGCCGCCGGCACGTTGGCGGTAAACACGGTGCCGTCGTCATCGCTGGGCAGCCCCGGAATACCGATGCCGACCATGCCCTTCTGGCCGCAGAACGCATCCGCTTCAAAGGTCAGGTCGCGCAACGTCGCCAGCAGTTGCTGATAATCTTCACGCGGCGTCGGCACCCTTTTTTGCCAAATGCGCTGCAGGTCTGCGTCGAACACGCCCAGCTCAATCTTGGTGCCGCCCATATCGAAACCGTAGTACATAACCCACCCTCAGGCTAAAAAAATGGGGCGGCATCTCTGCCTCCCCTGATTTTGATTATTGTCCGCTCAACACTCGTGCCGGATCGATACGGCTGGCGCGCCTGGCCGGATACCAGCTAGCCAAGAGGCTGAGTACCAGCGCGGTCACCAATACAATCACCACGTCCAGCCAGTGCAGCTCGGAAGGCAGGAAGTCGATGAAGTAAATATCTCCCGACAGGAATGAGTGCCCCATCAGTTTTTCCAACCCTTTGATGATATTGGTCAGCTGCAGCGAGGCGATCACCCCGACCACCACGCCACTGACGCTGCCCACCAGCCCGGCCAGCAGGCCATACCAAATAAATATGGCGCGGATAAACCCATCTTTGGCACCCAGAGTACGCAGCACGGCGATATCGCCGCTCTTGTCCTTCACCGCCATCACCAGCGTAGAAACGATATTAAAGCAGGCAACCCCGATCACCAGCACCATCGCCAGATACATGATGGCGCGGATCATCTGGATATCGCGGTACATATAGCCGTAGGTGCCAATCCAGCTCTTGATGTAAACGTAGGTGTTGGTGACCTCGCCGGCATCACGCACCAGTTTGTTGGCGGCAAACACGTCGTTCACCTTGATGGCAATGCCGGTCACGCTGTCGCCCATATCCAGATACTGCTGCGCATCGGCCAACGGCACCATCGCCAGGCTGTGATCAAGCTGCCCGCTGAGCTGCAAAATTCCGGTCACGTGCAGACGAATACGTTTCGGCTGCAACAGCTTCATTTGCGGATCGCTGTTGGGGATCATCACCGTCACATAACTGCCCTGCTTGACACCAAGGGCATCGGCAACACCTTTACCGAGGATCACCTGTTGCTCACCGCTTTTGAAATTGGCCCAGGCATCGCCCTGCACATATTTCGGCAGCGCACTGAGCTGGATTTCCTGCTGTGGGTCAACGCCTTTGACGCCGACCGCACGCAGCTGCGCACCATTTTCCATCAGGCCGGTAAAGTTGATATAGGGGGCGGCAGCCACAATGCCGGGCACCTTTTCCACTCGTTGCAGAATCGACGACCAATCTTTGAACGGCTGTTTCACCGGTTCGATTTCACCGTGCGGCACCACCGCCAGAATGCGGTTTTTCAGTTCGCGCTCAAAACCGTTCATGGCACTCAGACCGACGATCAGCACCGCCACGCCCAGCGCAATACCGATGGTGGAAATCACCGAAATCAGTGACACCATGCCGCCGCGCTTGCGCCCGCGGCTGAAACGCAGGGCCGTCAGAAAGGAGAGTGACGCGCCTGCCATTACTCAGCCCCCAACAGGGTTAACTGGGCCTGCAGATGGCCGTCAGCCATTTCCAACTGGCGGCTGAGGCGCTTGGCCAACTGCAAGTCATGAGTGACCACCAAAAACGCAGTGCCCTGGCGCACGTTCAATTCGCCGAGCAGATCGAAAATGCTGTCGGCTGTGCGTTTATCGAGGTTACCGGTAGGTTCGTCCGCTAACACCAGCGACGGGTTATTGACCAGCGCACGGGCAATCGCCACGCGCTGACGCTCACCGCCGGACAGTTCTGAAGGCCGGTGCTTGCTGCGTTTTTCCAGCCCGACAGCCGTCAGCATTTCCAGTGCTTTTTCCTGTGCCTGCGCCGGTTTCATGCCGCCAATCAACAGTGGCATGGCGGCGTTTTCCAGTGCGGTAAAGTCCGGCAACAGGTGATGGAACTGGTAGATAAAACCAAGCTGGCGGTTGCGCAGTTCGGCCTTGGCCGCCGAGGACAACGAATTCAGCGACTGGCCCTTGTAGACTACCTCGCCGGAAGTCGGTGAATCCAGCCCGCCCAACAGGTGCAACAGCGTACTTTTCCCGGAGCCCGAGCTGCCGACAATCGCCATCATCTCGCCCGGCTGCATGGCAAAGCTGACATTACGCAGTACGTCGGTATGCAGGTTGCCTTCCTGATACGTCTTGCACAGGTTGTCGCACTGCAACAAAAGATGGTTACTCATAACGTAAAGCCTCAGCGGGTTGTACGGCGGCGGCGCGCCATGAAGGGTAAAGCGTGGACAACAGGGAAACCGCCATCGCCGCTACGGCAATGACCGTCACCTGCAGCGGATCAACCGCCACCGGCAGCGATGCTCCGTCAATCAATGCGCCGAGGATCGGCATCAGGTTATTAAGATTGCTGGCCAGTAACACCCCGAGCAGCGTGCCTAGCAGCGAACCGATAATACCGGCACTGGCACCCTGTACCATAAACACCGACATCACCTGTCGACGCGTCAGGCCCTGGGTCTGCAAAATAGCCACTTCGCCCTGCTTTTCCATTACCAGCAGGCCAAGGGAAGTAATAATGTTAAATGCTGCCACCGCCACGATCAGGCTAAGCAACAGCCCCATCATGTTCTTCTCCATGCGTACCGCCTGGAAAAGCTCGCCCTTGCGTTCGCGCCAGTCTTTCCATTCGGTACCCTGCGGCAATTTCTGTTGGCTGAGGGTATCGACCGTCAGTGGCTGCTGCAGGAACAGGCGCCAACCGGTGATATTGCCGGCCGGGTAGCGCAGCAGGCGCGAAGCATCCTGCTGATTGACCAGCATCTGAGTACCGTCTACTTCACTATTGGCGTGGAAAGTGCCAATCACGGTAAACAGACGCTGGATCGGAATACGGCCCATGGGCGTGAACTGGCTGGCACTCGGCACCATCACCCGCAGCGGATCGCCACGTTTAACGCCCAGTTGCCCGGCTAACTGTTCGCCGATGATGATATTGTATTGGCCCGGCTGCAGCTGTTGCTGTTTGACGTTCACCAGAAACGGCGTCAGCGGATCGGTTTCGTCCGGGTTCACCCCCAGCATCACCCCTACCGCTACGCTGCGGGCGCTTTGCAGCACCACGTCACCGGTAGTCAAGGGCGCAACGCGGCTGACGCCCTGCAGGCCCTGCACCGCCGATGCCGGGATTTGTTGCGGGTTGATTGACCCCTGCGGGCTGGTAATCAACGCCTGCGGCATCAGGCCGAGGATATTGTTCTCCAGATCCTTTTCAAAACCGTTCATCACCGACAAGACGGTAACCAACGCCATCACCCCCAGCGTAATGCCGATGGTGGAAAGCCAGGAAACAAACCGCCCGAAGCGGTCTGAAGCCCGCCCGCGCATGTAACGCAGGCCAATGAATAACGCGACAGGTTGATACATGAAATCCGTTTTGTTGCCGTAGCTTAAGCAAAAGTGATCAAGGATAATAAAGGCTATACTCCGTTTAGGGAACCACCCTGACGCCTTTTATTCCGCCGATCGCGCTAACGGCAGCACGTCACCCGGCGTCACGCTTTAACAGGTTGTAAACCGACACCCGCGAAATACCCAAGGCTTCCGCCGCCATAGTGGCTGCGCCGCGCAGTTGCAGATAACCCTGCTGCTTTAACAGTTGGAGAGCCTGAAAACGTTGCTCGGAAGAGAGCGCGCGCGGAGCGGTGGCATGTGAAGCAGCAAAATTGTTGATCACCGAGGCGATGTCCGACAGCGATCGCACACCCTCGGCGACCGGCTGCGACGAGCTCTGCACCACCGCAGTTAACTGCTGCAAAATAGCGGTGGCGCTGTTGAAAATCGAGACGTCCAGATTAAGACAAATCGCGGCCACAAAAGTGCCCTGACTGTTGCGCAGACCTATTGAGGTGCTCTTGGCCGGGCGGCCGTCCGGGAAAGCATTGGCATAGTTTTGCACCACGTCAGGAAAATCCGGCGAGGCAATACGTTCCAGCCCCATTTCGCTGGCAGCGTCACCAATGTTGCGGTTAGACAGATTATTGGCGATGGCGACGATAGCACTCTCCGGCTGGGTCAGATCGTGCAGCACCACTTCACAACAGGGGGCAAACATCACGCCCAGCGCCTGGACAATTTTTTCCGCTTCGCGCAGTAACAGCGCATTTTCCTGCCTGATATCGCTCATTAACTTAACCATTTGACAATAATTTTACAAAGAGTAAATTAAAATTTCCGGGTAATCAATCAACCTTTCACCAGCGCGAGGTCGCCATGAGTTCAACGCCCCACTGTATCACCGCCGCCGATATCTCTACCGCCGCAGAAATCCTGGCCGGACATGCCATCCGCACGCCGGTCATGACCTCGCAGCAAGCCGATCGCCTCATCGGCGCGCAACTTTTCTTTAAATGCGAGAATTTCCAGCGCGTCGGCGCCTTCAAGTTCCGCGGAGCATACAACTCGATTGCTCAATTGAGTGATGCGCAGCGCAAGGCTGGGGTGATTGCCTTCTCCTCCGGCAACCACGCTCAGGCCATGGCGTTGGCGGCGCGGGAACTGGGAGTTAACGTAACCATAGTGATGCCGCACGACGCCCCTGCGGCCAAATTGGCGGCAACACGCGGTTACGGTGCCAAGGTGGTGATTTATCAGCGCCACAGCGAAGATCGCGCAGCCATTGCTCAACGGCTGGCGGCCGAACAGAGTCTGACCATGATCCCCCCCTATGATTACCCGCAGGTGATCGCTGGTCAGGGCACGGCCACCAAAGAACTGATTGAGGAAGTGGGCCCTTTGGATGTGTTGCTGGTCTGCACCGGCGGCGGCGGCTTGCTGGCCGGCAGTGCGGTCGCAGCGCACCACTGGTCGCCGGGCTGCAGGGTGTTCGGCGTGGAGCCACAGGCAGGCAACGACGTGCAGCAGGCATTTCGCACTGGCCGGCCGGTACAAATCCCGCTCCCGAAAACCATCGCCGACGGCGCACAAACTCAACAGGTAGGTGCGTTGACCTTCCCAATCATTCAGCAGTTCGTCGAGGATATCCTGACGGTCAGCGATCCGCAGTTATGTCGGCAAATGCGCTTCTTTATGGAGCGGATGAAAATGGTGGTCGAGCCGACCGGTTGCCTGGCTGCAGCAGCGGCGATGAACTCGCTGCTCGATTTACGCGGTAAAAAGGTCGGGGTGATCGTCAGCGGCGGCAACGTCGACGTCGATAAAATCGCTGATTATCTCGCCATGGCGGGGCAAGAATAATGCAATCAGAAGGTTAAACATGCGCCAATAGTCCGCCGCATCGCGCTTTTACCTATGTCAGTTTACTGCCCAGTGGGCTAGTATTACCGGGTAAAGGCGCAGCGTGATTTGTGCCAGGGCGAAATTTAACACATTGATTAAAGATACCTTCATGAGCATCTCCGATAACCGTAACCGTTCCGCTTCTTCTTCATCCTCCCGTTATTCCCTGCCTGAGCGCGCGGGCGATTTGCGCCAGTTGGGGCAACTGACCGGCTCGGCCTGTGCCGTGGAATGCGCCGAGATTGTCGAACGTCACAACGGGCCGGTGATGCTAATCGCCCCGGACATGCAAAATGCCCTGCGTCTGCGCGACGAAATTCAGCAATTTACCGATCAAATGGTCACCACGCTGTCCGACTGGGAAACCCTGCCCTACGACAGCTTCTCGCCGCATCAGGAAATCATCTCTGCCCGTCTGTCGAGCCTGTACCATCTGCCGACCATGGTGCGCGGCATGATCATTCTGCCGGTCAATACCCTGATGCAGCGTGTTTGTCCGCACGAATTCCTGCACGGCCACGCGCTGGTAATGGAAAAAGGCCAGCGCCTGTCGCGCGACAAACTGCGGGCCCAACTGGAGCAGGCCGGCTACCGCAGCGTTGATCAGGTGATGGAACATGGCGAGTTCGCCACCCGCGGTGCACTGCTTGATCTGTTCCCTATGGGTAGCGAAGAACCTTATCGCATCGATTTCTTCGATGACGAGATCGACAGCCTGCGCACCTTTGATGTCGACAACCAGCGCACGCTCAACGAAGTCGATGCCATCAACCTGCTGCCGGCCCATGAATTTCCAACCGACAAAAATGCCATCGAGCTGTTCCGCAGCCAGTGGCGTGAGCAGTTTGAAGTGCGCCGCGATGCCGAACATATTTATCAGCAGGTCAGCAAAGGCACCTGGCCAGCCGGTATCGAATACTGGCAGCCGCTGTTTTTCAGCCAGCCACTGCCTTCGCTGTTCAGTTATCTGCCGGACAACACGTTGCTCGTCAATACCGGTAATCTGGAGAGCGCCGCCGAACGCTTCTGGCAGGACGTCAACCAACGTTATGAGAGCCGCCGTGTCGATCCGATGCGGCCATTGTTGGCACCTGACAGCCTGTGGTTACGGGTTGATACGCTGTTTGGTGAACTGAAAGCCTGGCCGCGCATGGCGCTGAAAACTGAAGAACTGCCTGCCAAAGCCGGTAACACCAATCTGGATTACCGCGCACTGCCGAACCTGGCGGTACAAGCCCAGCAGAAAGCGCCACTGGACAGCCTGCGCCATTTTATTGAAAGCTTCGACGGCAGCATTATTTTCTCGGTCGAAAGCGAGGGACGCCGCGAAACGCTGCAGGATCTGCTCGGCCGCATCAAACTCCGTCCTTCGCTGATCCAGCATCTCGATCAGGCCGAGGCGGCGGGCCGCTACATGATGGTCGGCGCCTCCGAGCGCGGTTTCCTCGACGGCATGCGAAACCGGGCCTTGATCTGCGAAAGCGATCTGCTCGGTGAACGCGTCAGTCGCCGTCGGCAAGATAACCGTCGCACCATCAATACCGATGTGCTGATCCGCAATCTGGCGGAGCTGCACCCCGGCCAACCGGTGGTACATCTGGAACACGGCGTTGGCCGTTACGTTGGCCTGACCACGCTGGAAGCTGGTGGCATCAAGGCCGAATACCTGATCCTGTCCTATGCCGGTGAAGATAAACTCTACGTGCCGGTCTCTTCGCTGCATCTGATCAGCCGTTATGCCGGCGGTGCGGACGAAAACGCACCGCTGCACAAACTGGGCGGTGATGCCTGGTCGCGTGCACGGCAAAAAGCCGCCGAGCGGGTGCGTGACGTGGCGGCAGAATTGCTGGATATTTACGCCCAGCGCGCCGCAAAAACCGGCTTCGCTTTTAAACATGACCGCGAACAATATCAGCTGTTCTGCCAGGCCTTCCCATTTGAGACCACCCCGGATCAGGAGCAGGCGATTAACGCCGTGCTGAGCGACATGTGCCAACCACTGGCCATGGACCGTCTGGTGTGTGGTGACGTCGGCTTCGGCAAAACCGAAGTGGCGATGCGCGCCGCCTTCCTGGCGGTGGAGAACGGCAAACAGGTCGCGGTACTGGTGCCAACCACCTTGCTGGCGCAGCAGCATTTCGACAATTTCCGCGATCGCTTCGCCACCTGGCCGATCCGCATTGAGATGATGTCGCGCTTCCGCAGTGCCAAGGAACAGCAGCAGGTAATGGACGATGCCGTCGATGGCAAAGTGGATATCATCATCGGCACCCACAAACTGCTGCAGAGCGATCTGCGCTGGAAAGATCTGGGGCTGTTGATCGTCGATGAAGAACACCGATTCGGTGTGCGCCACAAAGAACGCATCAAGGCAATGCGTGCCGATGTGGATATTCTGACGCTGACCGCGACGCCGATCCCACGCACCCTGAATATGGCCATGAGCGGCATGCGCGACCTGTCGATTATTGCCACCCCACCGGCCCGTCGTCTGGCGGTAAAAACCTTTGTCCGCGAGTACGACAGCCTGGTGGTGCGTGAGGCGATCCTGCGTGAAGTGTTGCGTGGCGGCCAGGTTTACTACCTGTATAACGACGTTGAAAACATTGAAAAAGCCGCAACAAAACTGGCGGAATTGGTGCCGGAAGCGCGTATTGCCATCGGCCACGGTCAAATGCGCGAACGCGATCTGGAACGGGTGATGAACGACTTCCACCACCAGCGCTTTAACGTACTGGTCTGCACAACCATTATCGAAACCGGCATCGACATTCCCAGCGCCAATACCATTATCATCGAGCGAGCCGATCGCTTTGGGCTGGCGCAGCTGCACCAGCTACGTGGCCGCGTCGGACGTTCGCACCATCAGGCCTATGCCTATCTGCTGACGCCGCCCCCTAAAGCCATGAGCACCGACGCCCATAAACGCCTGGAAGCCATAGCATCACTGGAAGACCTGGGTGCCGGCTTTGCCCTGGCCACCCACGATCTTGAGATCCGCGGTGCGGGCGAACTGCTCGGTGAAGACCAGAGTGGCCAGATGACCACCGTTGGCTTCTCGCTGTATATGGAACTGTTGGAAAGCGCAGTGGACGCACTTAAAAACGGACGCGAGCCTTCGCTGGAAGATCTCACAAGCAACCAAACCGAAGTGGAGCTGCGCATGCCGGCCCTGCTGCCGGATGATTACATTCCAGACGTCAATACTCGCCTGTCGTTCTATAAGCGTATCGCCAGCGCGAAAAACGACGGTGAACTCGAAGAGTTGAAGGTGGAGCTGATTGACCGCTTTGGCCTGCTGCCGGATCCGGCGCGTAACCTGCTGCAAAGTGCGGCGTTGCGTCAACATGCCCAGTTACTGGGCATCAAGCGCATCGAAAGTAATGAACGCGGTGGATTCATTGAATTTGGTGAAAAAAACAAGGTCGACCCAGGCTATTTAATTGGGTTGTTGCAAAGCAATCCGCAGGTCTATCGCCTGGACGGGCCGAGTAAACTGAAGTTTATGCTGGATCTGACCGATCGCCAGAAACGTCTGAAGTTTACCGAAGAACTCCTGACCGCATTCCGCGAACATACGCTGGCAGCCTGAGTCAGTAACCCCTTCTGAGTTCGTCAGAAGGGGTTACTGCTGCCGAAAGCCAGCCCCCAGCGGCGCAAACAGCATCAGCCGGCTGCAGACCACCTGATTTTTCCCGCCACGTTTGGCCTCATACAGGGCTTCGTCCGTCACCTCTATCGCTTTCTCTACCGCCATACCGGGTAAATACAGCGAGGCACCGATAGAAACGGTGATCTGTGTTTCGTGGCCTTCATCCAGAAAAAATATCGTTGCCTCCACGCTGCGACGAATGCGTTCCGCTACCCCACCGATAATCTTCGGATCATAGCTGGCAGTAATCACCATGAACTCCTCACCGCCATAGCGACCAACAAAATCTTCGCTGCGCACGCTGTTTTGCAACAATTGCCCCATCTGGGTCAGCAACAAATCCCCTGCCAAATGGCCGTAGGTATCATTGATACACTTGAAATTATCCAGATCGAGGATCATCAACCCGCAGGGACGCCGCTCTGCATGTTGCAACATCAGGCGATAGTCGACGCTGGCACGGTTACCAAGATGAGTCAGACTGTCGGTGGTGGCCTTATCGCGCATTGAGAAATAGGCGTGGATATGCCGCTCTTTGAAGTTCAGCGCATGGTAGCAAATCGCCAGGCACAGGGCTGAAATGGCCTGATACATCAACGCATCCAACCACAAGATACGTATATCAACCAAAAACCAGACCACCAGGATGCGATATAACGCAATCAGAGCTATGGTCAGATAGAACACCCGGTTCGACTTTCTCAACCAGACCCGCGACAACAGCAAGGGAATAATGATCGAGCCGATAAACAGGTTATCGACGGTTAATCCACCGCTCACGGCCAATAACATCAGATAGCACGCCATTCCACTGAGCGCACCGCCAAAGAAAGTCACCAATATCATTGGGATCATCACGAAGCTGTAATGGACGTTATCGGTCAATTCCAACCTATCCTGATTGAGAAACAGTATCGCCAGTCCGGCCAGCAGACCAAAAAGCAGGCGTTTCCATCTCTCGGATTGATATGAAAAAGGAGCATTTTTGCTGAGGGCAAAATAGCTGATTGACAGTGTAGCGTAGGTGATGCAAGCGTCGCTATAAAGCGTGGGAATTGACGCAACGTAAGTCATAAATATTCGCAGTGCTCCGCGGAAATTATAGGGTGATTAAGCAATAAATTTTGAGCACCAATCCCTGTCTCATCCATTCCGGCATGGAACATATTACTCAGATTAATAATAGATTAGCAGTTCTATGATATTTCCAAGGTATCTATCCCACCTTTCCGCTTCAGGATAGTCTGTTAGATACCTAGAGAGGAGCGACAACTATGAATATCGATGATGATTTGCAAGCGCTGACCAAACAGGAAGCGACGTTGACCTTCAGCCACTTTGACCATAATACCGCCTGGGAACTGGGATCGGCATTAAAATCCGCAGCAGAACGCGGCCGCCTGTCCATCGCCATCGAAATCCAGCTTGCGGGGCAGACGCTGTTTTATTATGCCATGCCCGGCACCACGCCTGATATTGCGGACTGGGTACGGCGTAAACGCAACGTGGTGAATCACTTCCACAAAAGTTCTTACGCTATCGGCCTGCGCCTGCAACAACGTCAATCGACGCTGGAAGAGCGCTATGGGCTGAGTGTGCGTGACTACTCGACGCACGGCGGAGCCTTTCCGATTAATTTAGCCGGGCTCGGCTGCATCGGCACCATCAGCATTTCCGGCTCGCCGCAGCTGGAAGATCATAATCTGCTGGTCGGCACCCTGGCCCACTTTCTCGGCTTATCCCTGCCGGCAGTACATTAAGCGATAAAACTCCTGCTATTCTCTTTAGGCTGGTCGTCAGAGCCGCGACCAGCCTGCTATCTGATATTAACTTCCGTTTTGAAATAGTCTACTTTCATTTTTCCGCAGCATATTGATGTATATCTAGGAATCACCGCCACAACAGGCGTATGGTGTCTGTCAGCTATTCGAGACGGACCGCAACCGGCCCGCCATTCCGTTCTCTTTTATAGACTTGGTTTACACCCCAGATGAAAACGCATGAAATTAACGGCATTCGGCCATTCAGCGCACTGATTGATGCCTGCTGGAGAGACCCCTATTCCCTGCAACGCCTGCTAAAAGACGCCATCGCTGGCGTCACCGTTGGCATTATCGCCATCCCATTGGCGATGGCACTGGCGATTGCCAGCGGCGTTCCTCCTCAATATGGGTTGTACACGTCGGCGGTCGCCGGGATTGTGATCGCCATTAGCGGCGGCTCGCGCTACAGCGTTTCCGGGCCTACCGCCGCCTTCGTGGTGATCTTGTATCCGGTTTCACAGCAGTTCGGCCTCTCTGGCCTGTTGATCGCCACCCTGCTTTCCGGGCTGTTTTTGGTGCTCATGGGGTTGGCACGTTTCGGTCGATTGATTGAATATATTCCCCTGTCGGTGACGCTGGGCTTTACCTCCGGTATTGCCATTACCATCGCCACCATGCAGGTGAAGGACTTCTTCGGTCTGCAACTGGCGGTGGTGCCGGAACACTATGTGGGCAAGGTTTACGCCTTGCTGCAGGCGCTGCCAACGCTGGATATCGGCGATACGCTGATCGGCGCAGTGACCTTGTTGATCCTGATATTTTGGCCGAAACTTGGCCTAAGAGTACCGGGGCATTTACCGGCGTTGCTGGCGGGCACTGCGGTGATGGGCATTCTGGCGCTGTTTGACCACCCGGTGGCAACCATAGGTTCCCGCTTCAGTTACCTGCTGGCCGACGGCACGCAGGGCCAGGGCATTCCACCCATTTTGCCGCAGTTGATGCTGCCGTGGGATCTGCCGGCGGGTGATGCCAAGCCGATGGCGCTGAGCTGGCAGACTATTTCCGCCCTGTTACCGGCGGCGTTCTCCATGGCCATGCTGGGCGCAATTGAATCCCTGCTGTGTGCCGTGGTGTTGGACGGCATGACCGGCAAGAAGCATAACTCCAATACCGAACTTATCGGCCAGGGGGCGGGCAATATTATCGCACCGTTCTTTGGCGGCATTACCGCCACCGCCGCCATTGCGCGTTCCGCCGCCAACGTGCGCGCCGGGGCCACTTCGCCGGTATCTGCCATTATCCATGCGCTGCTGGTATTATTGGCACTGCTGGTATTGGCACCCTGGCTGTCCTGGCTGCCGCTGGCAGCAATGGCGTCGCTGCTGCTGATGGTCGCCTGGAATATGAGTGAGGCCCATAAGGTGATTTATCTGCTGCGGCGGGCACCGAAGGACGACATTCTGGTGATGCTGCTGTGCCTGTCGCTGACGGTGCTGTTTGATATGGTGATTGCCATTACCGTAGGCATAGTGCTGGCTTCGCTGCTGTTTATGCGCCGCATTGCACGCATGACACGCTTGAGCGAACTGAGCGCCGAAAATGACCGCCTGGTGCTGCGGGTGAACGGTCCATTATTCTTCGCCGCCGCCGAACGCATTTTTAACGAATTGCTGGTGCGCAGTGAAAGTTATGACGTGATTGTCTTGCAGTGGGATGCGGTACCGGTGCTGGACGCCGGTGGCCTGGATGCCCTGCAGCGCTTTATCGAAGCCCTGCCGTCAGGCAAGCAATTGGCGATCACCGATATACCGTTCCAGCCGTTGAAAACGCTGGCGCGCGCGCGGGTACAGCCGATTGAGGGGAAACTGCATTTCTACGCAACGCTACCCGAAGCCTTGGCCGAGCTGGACGCCTAAAAAAAAGCCCGTCAAGTCGGGCTTAGGTTGCTGACAAAGCAGGAAAAAGCGTGGTTTTTCCTGCTTTGTGGTGAGCAGCCGAAAATCAATAAATTGATTTTCCAGATTTTTATTTATCGGCCTCTACTCGCTCTGGGCAGGTATGAGGTTTGTCATCTGTCTGAGCCCGGTATAAAAACCGGGCTTTTTACTACGAGAAAACCGGCTTAGTTGCTGGTATCGAGCTCTGGGAAGCTCTTCACCAGATCGTCGATGGCTTTCATCTGCACCAGGAACGGCTCCAGCTTGTCCAGCGGCAACGCGGACGGACCATCACACTTGGCGCTGTTCGGCTCTGGGTGCGCTTCAATAAACAGCCCAGCCAGGCCAACCGCCATACCGGCACGTGCCAGTTCGGTAACCTGTGCACGACGGCCGCCGGATGCGGCGCCAAACGGGTCACGGGTCTGCAGGGCGTGGGTCACGTCGAAGATCACCGGATGACCGCCAGTGGCATTTTTCATCACGTTGATACCCAGCATGTCGACCACCAGATTATCGTAACCAAAGTTGCTGCCGCGATCGCACAAAATCACCTGATCGTTACCGCCTTCCTTGAACTTGTCGACGATATTGCCCATTTGGCCCGGGCTGACGAACTGGGGTTTCTTGACGTTGATCACCGCCCCGGTTTTCGCCATCGCTTCTACCAGATCGGTTTGGCGAGCCAGGAATGCTGGCAGCTGGATCACGTCAACCACTTCGGACACCGGCTGCGCCTGTGAGGCTTCATGCACGTCGGTGATGGTTTTCACGCCGAAGGTTTTTTTGATTTCTTCGAAGATCTTCATCCCTTCTTCCAGGCCCGGACCACGGTACGAGTGGATAGAAGAACGGTTGGCTTTATCAAAAGAGGCTTTAAAAACGTAAGGGATGCCCAGTTTTTGCGTCACGGTGACGTAGTGTTCGCAAATGCGCATCGCCAAATCGCGCGATTCCAGCACGTTCATACCGCCAAACAGCACAAACGGCAGATCGTTCGCTACGTTGATGTCACCAATGCTAACCACTTTCTGTTTCATGCTTTCGCCTTTGTTGATGTTAAATCAAATGAATTAATGCAGCGTGACCTGTTTCGGTTCAATCGAGTGGATCTGTACTTTGATCACTTCACTGACCGGATCTTCAGGACACTGTTCGACAAAATAATTGAGGTCGGAAATAGCAATATGGTTGCATTCCAACTGGGCGTAAATCAGCCCACGGTCACGGATTTCGTACGGGTCATCCGGATCGAAGCACAGCACCGTTTCGCTGGCGCGCAATGCCATTTCCATCTGTTCCTCTTCCATCAGGGCGGCCTTCAGCGTCTCAAGCATCTTACGCACCACCATGACGTTTTCTGACTCATCGAGATCGTCGTCTTCCAACTCGGCGCCCAGACCCAGGTTGCCCTTGATCCACACTTCCAGTTGATGCTCGTTTAGCGTCTCTCCGTTCAACGGGTTGATAAGCCACATCTCTTCATCCAGCCAGTCTGCCCGCAGGATCAGTTGGGTGGGGAAAATCACCGGCAACAGCGGTAAATCCAGATGCGCGGCTATGTGCAGGAAAATGGTGCCGAGGGAAACCGGCGTGCCCTGGCGCCCTTCCAGCACCTTGTCGAGCCAAATAGCGTCGGACAAACGGTACACGCCGCCGGCGCCGCCAAAACCCCAGGTTTTGAAGAACAGTTCAATGAGTGCGTCCAGTTGCTGTTCCTGGCTGAGATCCTTCGGTATCGCCGCACGTGCGTCGTCGACCAGCTGCTGCAGCTTGCGTTCGACTTCAGCGGTGGGGAAATCACGCCGCACGGACTGCAAAACCAGGATCACACCCGCGCTCAGCAGCGCGGTGTTAAATTTAAAATCAGCAATGCTACTCATAAGTATCCCATCAGAAACGGTATTTTCGTCGTGGCAAGTTTAATTATCAGGTACAGACAGCCCAACGCCAGCACAAACGCCAGGGTGCGCAGGTTCTTACTTTTGGTCTTCTTGCCCAATGCGACGTAGCCAAGCAGGATATAGATAATAACGCCAAACAGCTTCTCGGTCAGCCACGAGTCCATACCCAGCAGCGGGTAAAACTTGAACATCACCACTAACGCGATACCACTGGCGAACAGTACCGTATCATTTATGTGTGGCGTTATCTTCACCCAGCGCTTGTTCATCATCGCCGAGTCTCGCCATTTCCAGAAAAATCGCAGCACAAACAAGACAATACTGATGATGACTGTCAACAGGTGCAAATGTTTTAACGCTGAGTAGACTGCCATATTGCTTCCTTTTGTTTATTCGCTGTGTGCTTTTTTTTGTTAGTTCTCAGTTACTGCTACGGCCATTGGCCAAAAGTCACGCGATCGTTATCACCGTAGTCACGGCGGGTAGCGATCGAAATAAAGCCGGCGGCCTGCAGCAATGCGCGCACACTCTCGCCCTGTTGCCAACCGTGCTCCAGCAACAGCCAGCCCTGTGGCAGCAGATACTTCGGTGCCTGCTGCACAATGGCGGACAAATCCGCCAACCCGTGCTGCTGCGCGACCAGCGCGCTGCTGGGTTCAAAACGTACGTCGCCCTGTGCCAGATGCGGGTCGGTGGCGTCGATGTACGGAGGATTACTGGCGATCAGGGCGAAAGTTTGGCTGCCCAGCGGCGCAAACCAGCTGCCCTGAAGAAATTGTGCGTTGCCGATCGCCAGCTTCTGCGCATTATGCTGCGCGAGCGCTACGGCTTCAGGCTGTAAATCAACGCCGGTCACCATGCAGTCCGGGCGTTCGCTGGCCAACGCCAGCGCAATGGCACCGGTGCCGGTACCGAGATCGAGGATATTGCAAGCGGATGACGGCAGGCTCTCCAGCGCCAGTTCCACCAGGCATTCGGTGTCCGGACGCGGGATCAGGGTAGCTGGCGAGACCGACAGCGGCAGCGACCAAAACTCGCGTTCACCAATCAGATAAGCCACCGGCTCGCCACGTTCGCGGCGCACCAGTAACCTTTCCAACTGTTCTTGCTGTTGTTGAGTCAACAAAGTTTCGCCAAATGCCATCAGAAAGGTTCTGGCCCGACCGGTCACGAAACCCAACAGGATTTCCGCGTCACGCCGGGCACTGTCACTTTGCGTCAACCGGGCAACTGCCGCCTTCAGCCAGGATTGATAGTCCATTACTCTGGCTCAGCGGACAGCGCAGCGAGTTGATCAGCCTGATATTCCTGCACAATAGGTTGGATAAGCATATCCAGTTTGCCTTCCATCACTTCATCCAGACGGTACAAAGTCAGGTTGATGCGATGGTCGGTCACGCGCCCCTGCGGGAAGTTGTAGGTGCGGTTGCGATCGGAGCGGTCGCCGGTGCCCAACAGATTACGACGAGTTGATGCCTCGGCCTGCTGGCGTTTGGCCATTTCGGCGGCACGGATACGCGCCCCCAGCACCGACATCGCCTTGGCTTTGTTTTTGTGCTGTGAACGTTCGTCCTGACACTCCACCACAATACCGGTTGGCAAGTGGGTAATACGGATCGCCGAGTCGGTGGTGTTAACGTGCTGGCCGCCGGCACCGGAGGAACGGAAGGTATCGATTTTCAGATCGCCAGCATTGATCTCCGGCATTTCGGCTTCCGGTACCGCCGGCATCACCGCCACGGTACAGGCGGAGGTATGAATACGCCCCTGCGACTCGGTTTCCGGCACGCGTTGTACGCGGTGGCCGCCAGATTCAAATTTCAATTGACCGAAAACGCCATCCCCAGAAACCTTGGCAATCACTTCTTTATAGCCGCCGTGCTCGCCTTCATTGGCACTCATGATCTCGACGCGCCAGCGACGCGTTTCGGCATAGCGACTGTACATACGGAACAGATCTCCGGCAAAAATCGCCGCTTCGTCACCGCCGGTACCGGCACGCACTTCCAGGAAGCAATCGCGCTCATCATCCGGATCTTTCGGCAACAGCAGCACTTGTAATTGCTGCTCCAGCTCTTCCGTTGCCGCCTTGGCGTCTTTCAACTCTTCCTGCGCCATTTCGCGCATTTCCGGGTCATCCAACATCATTTCTGCGGTAGCCAGATCGTCTTGAACCTTACGCCATTCAAGGAAACAGCGGCTGACATCGGTCAACTGTGCATATTCGCGCGACAGCGCACGGAACCGATCCTGCTCGGCAATAACGCCGGCATCGCCGAGCAGCGCCTGCACTTCTTCATGGCGCTCTTGTAACGCTTCCAGTTTGGCAACAATAGAAGGCTTCATGCGTGGTATTAAACCCTGTTAATAAAGAGAAAACTAATGCTGATCCAGCCCGAGGCTGTCGCGTAATAATTGCAACCGCTCCACGTCGCCATCGCCGGCGGCCTGTTGGAGGGATTTGGTAGGGGCATGAATAAGACGGTTGGTCAGCCGATGGGCTAGTTCGTGGATAACCTGCTCCACGTCCGTGCCCTGCGCAATGGCGGCCAAGGCTTTGGCTTCCATTTCCGCACGGATCTGATCGGCCTGCGAACGGTAGTCGCGGATGGTTTCCACTGCGCCCTGCGAGCGCAACCAGGCCATAAAGTTGATGCTTTCCTGCTGGACGATCGACTCAGCCTGCACCGCCGCGGCCTTGCGCTGCGCCAGGTTGCTCTGAATGATGGCGTGCAGATCGTCCACGCTGTATAAATAGGCGTTGGCCAGCTTGCCCACTTCCGGTTCGATATCACGCGGTACGGCAATATCCACCAGCAGCATGGGCTGGTTGCGGCGCGCTTTCAGCGCGCGCTCCACCATCCCTTTACCGATGATCGGCAGCGGGCTGGCAGTAGAACTGATAATAATGTCGGCGTCCGCCAGGCGTTCGTCGATTTCCGGCAAGGTGATCACTTCTGCGCCGACTTCGTCCGCCAACAGTTGGGCGCGCTCGCGGGTACGGTTGGCAATAATCATATGCCGTACTTTATGCTCGCGCAGATGACGCGCCACCAGTTCAATGGTTTCACCGGCCCCCACCAGCAGGACATTCAATTCGGCAAGAGATTCGAATATCTGGCGCGCCAGGGTACAGGCGGCAAAGGCTACGGATACCGCACTGGCACCGATTTCAGTTTCGGTACGCACGCGTTTGGCGACGGAGAAGGATTTTTGGAACAGACGCTCAAGCTCACCAGACAATGACTGCCCGCGTTGAGATTCTGCAAAGGCTTTCTTCACCTGCCCGAGAATTTGCGGTTCGCCCAGCACCAGTGAATCCAACCCGCTGGCCACGCGCATCAGATGGCTGACGGCTTCGTTGCCGTGGTGCCAGTACAGGCTTTTACTCACCTCTTCCGGGCGCAGGTGGTGGTACTCACACAGCCAGGAGACCAGCTGTTCGTGAATATGTTCCTGTTGCTCCACGCTAAGATACAGCTCGGTGCGGTTGCAGGTAGACAACACGACACCGCCCTGCACCAACGGTTGTTGGAGCAAGCTGGTTAGCGCCTGTTCGATAGACTCTGGGGAGAAGGTCACCCTTTCACGCAGAGAAACCGGAGCGGTTTTGTGATTTATACCTAACGCCAGCAGGGTCATTGCTTCGAGTAATACTTCTTTTGGTACGGGTTCTCGTTGAACGGCATTCTACTTGATGCGCGGGATCAATAAAAGGCACAACCGCATCTTCCGTCCAATCGCTGAAATAGACAGCATCAAGGAGTGATTAGCAATAAATACAATAAGATAAATAATATTTTGACGACATAACATACTGAATTTTAGTCCAGTCTGCGATATTCCGCACAGTATTGAGTAAAACTGACCACCTGAGCTGAGGGTAGCGATCAAATATCCGGCTTTTACCAGCCCAAAGTGCCGCAACGAAAGGTAGGATCCAAAATGAAGAAAACCTGTTGGCAAAAAACATGCTTCGCCTGCAGGTAAAAAAATGCCGAGCCCGCAAAACATAACAGCGAAATAACGATTCGAACTGCAAGCTTCATAATCTTCGGATCTCCCCACGGCGATAGACTCTTGCAATACTACAGAACGCAACATCAACTAAACACCAACGGCAGCAACACCCGGCCCCAGAGATATTATTGCGTCCAGAGCTCAGGTTGGAACGATTGTGTTAATCTTATCAGCGAAGACCGCACCTGGCCCCGTGCCCGAGAGCGGTGACAAAGCCGGGAAATTTCAACGCGATGCAGCAAAGAATTGACGAGCCGGCGTTGCCCCGCTAGCGTAAATACCGATACTCAGGTTTCGCTGTGCGTGCCCGCAAGGACAAAAGGACAAGAGAAAGTTATGCCAATCCGCAAAGTTAGTTTGCTCCGCCTGATTCCGCTGGCCAGCCTGGTGCTGGCTGCCTGTACTACCACCAAGCCGACCGGCCCGGCCACCAGCCCGACGTCGCCGCAGTGGCGTGCCCACGAACAAGCGGTACAACAGCTGAGTCAGTATCAGACCCGTGGTTCTTTCGCCTACCTGTCAGATCAGAAAAAAGTCTACGCCCGCTTCTTCTGGCAACAGTATTCGCCGGACCGTTATCGCCTGCTGCTGACCAACCCGCTTGGCAGTACCGAGCTTGACCTCAACGTACAGAAAAACGTAGTGCAGTTGACGGACAACCAGGGCAAACGCTATGTCAGCGACAATGCCGAAGAGATGATCCGCAAGCTGACCGGCATGGCCATTCCGCTGGACAACCTGCGCCAGTGGATGCTCGGCCTGCCGGGTGAAGCCGACGACTTCAAGCTCGATGACCAATATCGCCTGAACTCGCTGACCTACCAACAAGGCAGCCAGACCTGGACCGTGGATTACCAGGACTACAACAACAGCCTCAAGCCACAGTTGCCGAGCCGCCTGGAACTGAAACAGGGTGACCAACGCATCAAACTGAAAATGGACGATTGGACGCTTAAATGATTCGTCAATGGCCATCGCCAGCTAAACTCAATTTGTTTTTGTACATTACCGGCCAACGCGAAGATGGCTACCACCTGCTGCAGACGCTGTTCCAGTTTTTGGATTACGGCGACACACTGACCATCGACGTACGGCAGGATGACAGCATCCGTCTGCTGACCCCGGTGGCCGGCGTACCAGATGAGCAAAACCTGATCGTTCGCGCCGCCCGTCTGCTGCAACAGTATTGCGATCGTCACGGGCTGAATACCGTCCCGCGCGGTGCCGACATCAGCATCGATAAACGTCTGCCGATGGGTGGCGGACTGGGTGGCGGTTCCTCCAACGCAGCAACGGTGTTAGTAGCGTTGAATGACCTGTGGCGCTGCGGCTTGAGCGACGAGCAGTTGGCGGAACTGGGGCTGGCCCTCGGTGCCGATGTTCCGGTATTCGTTCGCGGCCAGGCCGCCTTTGCCGAGGGCATTGGTGAACGTTTGCAACCTGCCAATCCGCAGGAAAAGTGGTATCTGGTTGCCCACCCGGGTGTCAGCATCCCGACCCCGGTTATTTTTGGCGATGCCGATTTAAAAAGAGACACCCCGGTTCGCCCATTAAATGTGCTGTTGCAGGCAACTTACGCAAATGATTGCGAACCAATAGCAAGAAAACGTTTTCGCGAGGTTGAACAGCTTGTTTCTTGGCTGTTAGAATACGCGCCGTCACGCCTGACTGGCACAGGTGCATGTGTGTTCGCTGAATTCGACACAGAAACCGCCGCCCGTCAGGTGTTAAATCAAGCCCCGGGGTGGATACGTGGTTTTGTAGCGCGTGGCGTTAACGTCTCTCCACTACATCGCATTCGTTCCGGGCAGATTGAACCGTAGTTCTCGTTTCGCTGCGCAGAGTCGCTCACACCTGGCCCTGTCATCCCTGCGCCGCTGCGGTTTCAAATTTTTTTACACACCCGTATGATATTGCGCCGGCGTCGCTAACTGCCCCTTAGCGAGGCCGAATGACAATATCTTCTCTGGACGCATGCCTGAGGTTCTTCTCGTGCCTGATATGAAGCTTTTTGCTGGTAACGCCACCCCGGAACTAGCACAACGTATTGCCAACCGTTTGTACACCAGCCTTGGTGACGCCGCAGTAGGTCGTTTTAGCGACGGCGAAGTGAGCGTGCAAATCAACGAAAATGTACGCGGCGGTGATATTTTCATCATCCAGTCCACCTGTGCTCCTACCAACGATAACCTGATGGAACTGGTTGTTATGGTAGATGCCCTGCGTCGCGCCTCCGCAGGTCGTATTACTGCTGTTATCCCTTATTTCGGCTATGCCCGCCAGGATCGCCGCGTGCGTTCTGCTCGTGTGCCAATCACCGCCAAAGTTGTCGCCGACTTCCTCTCCAGCGTTGGGGTTGACCGCGTATTGACGGTAGATCTGCACGCTGAACAGATTCAGGGATTCTTCGATGTTCCTGTAGATAACGTGTTCGGTAGCCCGATCCTGCTCGAAGATATGCTGCAACAGAATCTGGAGAACCCAATCGTGGTTTCCCCGGACATCGGTGGCGTAGTGCGCGCCCGCGCTATCGCCAAACTGCTGAACGATACCGATATGGCTATCATCGATAAACGCCGCCCACGTGCGAACGTTTCCCAGGTGATGCACATCATTGGTGACGTGGCAGGCCGTGACTGCGTGCTGGTTGACGACATGATCGACACCGGTGGTACCTTGTGTAAAGCAGCTGAAGCCTTGAAAGAACGCGGTGCCAAGCGCGTATTTGCCTACGCGACCCACCCGATCTTCTCCGGTAATGCGGTGGAAAACATCAGGAACTCGGTGATTGATGAAGTGATCGTTTGCGACACCATTCCGTTGTCTGCAGAAATCAAGGCACTGAAAAACGTGCGTACTCTGACGCTGTCCGGCATGTTGGCTGAAGCCATCCGTCGTATCAGCAATGAAGAGTCAATTTCTGCGATGTTCGAGCATTAATCAGAATTCTTTTCGGTGCGGCGCCCTGCCGTACCGGATCGATTGATTGCCCGCTGGCAGAAAAAGAAAAACCCGTTGGTGCATCAGCAGCAACGGGTTTTCCAGGGGTAGTCAAACATGACCTTAGCCCTTAATGCGCGGCAGATCTCCTTTGCCGTAACACCTGTTCCCTTTTGTTTTTTTAATCAATGTGACGAGCGATGATTATCGTTTCGGCACCGTTTATCAAAATGTTTTATCCACCAGTAACGATCCGCCACTTGCTCACGCCCGCCAATACGCGCACCGGCCAGCCATAGCAACGCGCCGATGAAGATACTCATGATGGCACCATGGGCGAAAAACTGCGGTAAATTAAACTGCGATACTTCAGCAAGAATGTTGTATCCAACGCCGACGACCATCACTACCAGCCCCAGCCCCATAAAAAAGTTGCCCATTTTGTGCACGTTTCTACGTTTCATATGCCACCTCCATAGTGCCATTAGCCAACCGGGATAACTCAGTAAATGGTTAACCCACTTTGATAAGTTAAGTATAGACCCTGGCCCGACAAGGTGATTGCGTAGGCGATCATAAATAGTAAAGAAAGCATGACAAAACTTTACTTTAAGCAACTAATTAGTTAACAAATTGAATGATTCCGCTAATGAATCACTCACCGCGTTAAGGATCACAGTCCACCGATGTCATGCACGGCATCAGGATTTTGTCATTCGCCGCGCAGGCAGGTAGACTAATGCCCTTTCCATTATCCCGATCATAGCGAATCTCCCAGTGAGCAGTATTAAATTGATAGTCGGCCTGGCGAATCCGGGCGCTGAGTATGCCCAGACGCGACACAACGCCGGCGCCTGGTACGTCGATTTACTGGCCCAGCGCCATAACCAGCAGTTGAAAGAAGAGAGCAAATTCTACGGCTACACAGCCCGACTGAATTTGGCCGGTAATGACGTGCGGCTGCTGGTCCCCACCACCTTTATGAACCTCAGTGGCAAAGCCGTGCTGGCGATGGCCAATTTCTACCGCATCGAGCCGGACGAAATTCTGGTCGCGCACGACGAGCTGGATATTCCGCCCGGTGTTGCAAAAATCAAACTGGGTGGCGGCAACGGTGGGCACAACGGGCTGAAGGATATTCAGAGTAAGTTCGGCAATAACCCGAACTTCTATCGCTTGCGCATTGGCATTGGTCATCCAGGCGATAAAAACAAGGTGGTGGGTTTCGTGCTCGGCAAGCCACCGGCCAGCGAGCAAAAAATGATTGATGAAGCGATTGATGAAGCCGCGCGTTGCACGGAAATCCTGCTGACCGACGGCCTGGAAAAAACCGTTCGCCGCCTGCACAGCTTTAAGGCGCAGCCCTGATTGTGATGGCAGCGGGCATCGCGCCCGCTGCCGACCAGCTTAGGTTCTCAGCTTGAAGGTTTCCTCACCGACGTTGGCATCATCGGTCTGATAACCTTCTTCCGCCACGTAATATTGCGGATCGTCCAGTTCATGGCTGCAAAACGGACCGGCCTGCTTTAACAGACGCACGCAGTCGCCGCTCAGGTGGCGCAACCGAATGGTTTTTCCCGCTGCCAGATAACGTGCCGTCAGCTTATCAATCGCTTCTACTCCGCTGGAATCCATCACCCGGGTGCCGGCAAAATCCAGCACCACGTTTTGTGGATCGTTTTTCGGCTCGAACAGTTCGGCAAAGGCCGCGGTAGAACCAAAGAACAGCGGGCCGTCCAGTTGATACACCGCAACATCCCCTACCACCCGATGCTGACGCACGCGAATACGCGCCTGCTGCCAGGCAAACACCAGAGCCGAGATAATTACCCCGCTGATCACCGCCATTGCCAAATCGGTAAAAATAGTGATCAGCGTGACCAGCAGCATCACCAACGCATCGGCCTTCGGCATCCGACGCAGGCGGCGCAGCGAACTCCACTCAAAGGTGTTGTAACACACTACCAGCATCACCCCGGCCAGCGCCGCTACCGGCAACAGGCCGATGTAGCCTGACAGGCTGACCACAAACAGGATCAGCAATATCGCGCCAACGATGCCGGAAATACGTCCACGCCCACCCGAGGTGAAGTTGATAATCGACTGACCAATCATCGCGCAGCCCGCAAAGCAACCAAACAAGCCACAAATGGCGTTACCCGCGCCCTGAGCGATACTCTCACGGTTGCCGTTGCCCTTTTTGCCGCCCATTTCGTCAAGCACCGTCATGGTCAGCAGCGACTCAATCAACCCCACCAGGGCGATCACTACTGCATACGGCAGCACCACTTTCAGCATTTCCAGGCTGAACGGGGCCATAGGCAGGCTGAAATGCGGCAAGGCGCCGGAGATATCGGCCAGATCGCCGACCCGCAAGGTATGCAAGTTAAAGCCAATCGCCAGCGCGGAAACCACAATCAGGGCCGCCAACGAAGCCGGGATCACCCGGGTCAGTCGCGGAAACAGCACTACGACCAGGATCGCCAGCGCCACCAGCCCGTACATCAGCAGCCCCTGCCCGGCAATCATATGCAGCTGCGCCAGCATAATGACGATCGCCAAACCATTCACAAAGCCGTGGATCGCCGGCAGCGGCACCAGACGAATAAATTTACCCAGCCGGAAAACACCGATCAGGATTTGGATCACCCCAGCGAAAATCGTCGCCCATAACACATAGGCCATGCCGTGTTGCGCCGCCAGGCTCATCAAGACCACCACTATCGAACCTGCCGCACCCGACACCATGCCCGGTTTGCCGCCAAACAGGGCGGTCACCATACCGATAATAAAAGCCGTGTGTAGCCCGACGATCGGAGAAAGCCCGGCGACCAAAGAAAAACCGACCGCTTCGGGGATCATGGAAACTGCCACTACAAAGCCCGCCAGCACCTCGTTCTTGACGGTCGACAGCCTGAAATTGTTCAGGTTAAACATGGATTATTCACTTCTGACAGATAAAAAACCTTCCCGCAGAACGGGAAACAGAGCCGCATGGCGCGGTGAACCTCAGGAGGGGGCAACTCAGAGAGGACTGGGCAAGAAGTGCATCCGGCGCGTTTCCTGTAGGTTAATCAGAAGTGTCAGTATGTGTAAATGTGATCCAAATCTCAATCAAAAACCGGCTTTCGGCTGCATTTGCCCGCAGCACACAGCCAGATCGAGAAAAACAGCCATTACGTGTATAATGGCGCCATTATTTCGTCCTTTATGCAGTGGGTTAAACCTAACCGACTGATAGTTAAGATATTTAAGGTGATAACAACATGGGATTCAAATGCGGTATCGTCGGCCTGCCTAACGTAGGCAAATCCACCCTGTTCAACGCGTTGACCAAAGCGGGTATCGAAGCAGCCAACTTCCCGTTCTGCACCATTGAACCTAATACCGGTGTGGTGCCGATGCCCGATTCGCGTCTGGACCAGTTGGCCGAGATCGTCAAACCCCAACGCATCCTGCCAACCACCATGGAATTCGTCGACATCGCCGGCCTGGTGAAGGGCGCGTCCAAAGGCGAAGGCCTGGGTAACCAGTTTCTGACCAACATCCGTGAAACCGAAGCTATCGGCCACGTGGTGCGCTGCTTCGAGAACGACAACATCATCCACGTGAACAACAAGGTTGACCCGGCGGACGACATCGAAGTGATCAACACCGAGCTGGCACTGTCTGACCTGGACACCTGCGAGCGCGCTATCCACCGCGTACAGAAGAAAGCCAAAGGCGGCGATAAAGACGCAAAAGCCGAACTGGCCGCGTTGGAAAAATGCCTCCCGCAGTTGGAAAACGCCGGTATGCTGCGTGCACTGGATCTGACCGATGAAGACCGTGCAGCGATCCGCTACCTGAGCTTCCTGACGCTGAAGCCAACCATGTACATCGCCAACGTCAACGAAGACGGCTATGAGAACAACCCATACCTGGATAAAGTGCGCGAAATCGCTGCGGCCGAAGGCTCGGTAGTGGTTGCCGTGTGCGCTGCAGTTGAATCCGACATCGCCGAGCTGGAAGACGAAGACCGCGCCGAGTTTATGGCCGAGCTGGGTCTGGAAGAACCGGGGCTGAATCGCGTGATCCGCGCCGGTTACGAACTGCTGAACCTGCAGACCTACTTCACCGCTGGCGTAAAAGAAGTTCGCGCCTGGACCATCCCGGTTGGCTCTACCGCACCACAGGCCGCCGGCAAGATCCACACCGACTTCGAGAAAGGCTTTATCCGCGCGCAAACCATCGCTTTTGACGACTTCATCACCTACAAGGGTGAACAAGGCGCTAAAGAGGCAGGTAAAATGCGTTCAGAAGGTAAAGACTACATCGTCAAAGACGGCGACGTGATGAACTTCTTGTTCAACGTCTAAACCTCATCTTCTGCAGCAAACTCTAAAATCCACGCCAAGGCGTGGATTTTTTGTTTTAACGCGTGTTGCTGATTTTGCTGCCCTCCAGGACAATAATTTACAGCTTATAAAGAAGGAGCCTTCAATGGTCACGACACACGTTTTTATCGCTACCAGTCTGGATGGTTATATCGCGCGGCAAGATGGCGACATCGAGTGGCTATTGCAACGCGATGATCCGAGCGAAGACCATGGTTTCGACGCCTTTATCGCTGATAAAGACATGATCGTGATGGGCCGGGGGGCTTTTGAAAAAGTTCTCAGCTTTGATTCCTGGCCTTATGACCTTCCCGTCGTGGTACTGTCCAAACAGCTGGTCAATGGGCCGGTTCCCCTGCACCTGAAGGGTAAAGTACAATTCTCCGCCCTCACACCAAAGCACCTGATTGAACAATTGGATGAACAGAACATCCATCAGGTCTATCTCGATGGCGGACAACTGATACAGTCTTTCCTGCGTGAAAGACTGGTCACCGATATGGTAATCACCACGGTGCCAGTGCTACTCGGATCAGGAAGAGCGTTGTTCGGTGCTATGCCTCGAGATGCCGATTTCAAATTACTGTCCAGCCGAAGCTTCCCTTCCGGCCTGGTACAATCCCACTATTTGTTGACCCAATAAATCCCCCGAGCAGACATCCGGCCCCTGACGCGGGATGAGATCCAGGAGTCTGCGCTGAGGCTGTCGGATAATATCAGCGCCCCCGCAGCACCTTATCCACCAGCCCCCACTCCACCGCTTCGTCAGCACTCATAAAATGGAATCGGCTTCCGCCATCATAAATCACTGCCGCAGCAAACTATGGTGAACGGCCATCAGTTCACCGCCAAAGCCAATATCAAAGGTTCCCCCCCTACACCACCTGCTCACCGCCGCTGAAGTGCAGCAGGAACAGGATGACCTCCTGCGCCCATGGGATACCGGCTTTATTCCGGATTTGATCGCCTACAACTCCAACCCGGAATGCGGCGGCGACGGTAGCAACTGGAATGAACGCAATACCAAACCCAGCCTGGCGGCCTGGGCGATAATGGAGGTGTATAACACCACCGACGTGCCGGAATATGGCGCGACGCGGGATAAGGCGCACAATACGCCAGATGGCCGCATGCTGTTCACCGTTAAACGCGGGCAGCAGGAGAAAACGCTCGCCGGATTAAACAACTATCATCGGGTGGTTGCTTCCGGGCGCTATGACAGCATCAAAATGCCAGCCCAAGTGGCCGCCTCCTGGGAATCGGGCCGTGATGACGCCGCCGCCTTCCGCAACAAGCCCGATAAACTGGCAGAGGTTTCGCTCGGGCTAGGATTTAATCGGGATCACCAGTACGTCAACGTTCAACTGGTTGATCGCATGCTGGGTAGAGGAAAACAGTTTGTTCCACAGGTCATGGTGATGGCCGAAGATCACCAGATCGATGCTTTTATCCACCACCGCATTTTGCAATTGCTCGGTGAAATCACCGCGCCCTATAATCACCTCGTTGATCGGGTAATTCACGTTTTGGGTCAGCGGCTCCAGCTCTTTTTTGATCTTGTCTTCAAAAGAACCCCCATCGTAACTCTTCTCCGAGAAACCAATCGCGGCATGATAGGTATCGTAGTAAATATCCACGTAAATCAGGAAAAGTTTAGCCTGCAGCGCAGCGGCCAAGCGCGCGCCTTTTTCCACCAGCCGTTTGCCGTCATCACTCAGGTCGGTGGCGATAACAATATGTTGATAACACATAGCGCCTCCTGTCTTTGATTCAGTAGAGACCCCAACTTCTGCGATAACATTAGCGTTATAGCATTATGATTAATTTTAGTTCAGAAATGCGGCATTCGGACGGGGATATCAGGCTAAATGCCCCGTGACCGGGGCCTGATGAAAAGATATTGTTCTTATTCTGCATTCTGCCGGTACGGGGTATAGACCCCGTTCAGGCTTTCGAGGAAGGCAACAATATCGTCGACATCCTGCTGTGGCAGTTCGCTACCCACCTGATAGCGCAACATCAGTTTTACCGCCTGATCCAGCGTAGCGACATCACCACGATGAAAATAAGGCGCGGTCTGAGCCACATTGCGCAAGCCTGGCACCTTCTGGCGTAACCTGTCACGTACATCACTGGTGACGTTCATACGCCCAATATCTGCCGTGGTGATCTCGCCAAAATTAAAATCGCGCTTCAGCCCCAAAGGCTCAAAAGAACGGCCGCCTAATATGATCCCTGCATGGCAGGTGGCGCATTTGTTGTCTTTAAATAATTGATAGCCGCGTTTTTGCTGCATCGTCATGGCGTTCTCATCACCGCGCAGCCAATTATCGAAAGGTGCATTCGGGGTGATTAAGGTTTTTTCAAATTCAGCGATGGCATCGGTAATATTCTCGCCGCTGAGCCCTTGTGGATAGACCTCAGCAAAGTCGCGGGTCAGCTGCGGATCCTTATTGAGTTTATTGATGATTTCATCCCAGGACTTGGAGGCCATTTCTATCGGGTTTAATGGTGGTCCACCGGCCTGCACCTGTAGCGTCGGCGCACGGCCATCCCAGAATTGTTCGCTATTGAACACCGAGTTAAACACCGTTGGCGCGTTAATCGGTCCCACCGCGCCGCCGACTCCGATTGAGGTTTTTATTCCGTCGACCCCACCGGTATTCAAGGAATGGCAGTGAGCGCAGGAAAGAGTGTTATCCCCAGACAGACGCGGATCGTGAAAAAGCCGGAAACCCAATGCCACCTTTTGCCCATCAACCGGCAATGTTTTAGGGATCGGTTGAACCGGCTCATTACGATGGGATTCTGCGGTATCCGCACTGGCGTAATAGCGCGCGCGTTGCTGCGCTATCCAGGCAAGGAGAATTTCCCGTTCATCGGGCTTGATCTGTCCAGCCCAGTGCAAAGCCACATAGCGAGTGAGTGGCATGGTTTGGTGTTGCATCACCCACTCAATTTTATTCAGGTCGCTTTGTGCCTGCGGCCCGTCTTTAATCAGGGCGCTACGCACGGGCTCCAGGTTGAATGAGGAGTAACCCAGACGAATATCATATTCCATCAGCTGTTTGGCGATGGGGAAAGATGCGTAAAACGGAAGCGAAGCAGAGGAGGTATGGCAATAATCGCAGCCCTTTTCTCTCAACAACCCAAGCACCTGGTTATTCTTTTCCGAAGCGGAACGCAGTACCGAGCCATTCTGAATACGCTGGGTATCGTGATACCAGACATAGCCGCACAAACCTAAATAAACCAGCACAATCCCTGCGATGGAAATCGCCGCAATACGGGTGACCTTTTTCATGACTCTATCCTTATGAGACATTGCCGAACGAATAATTAATTGTCATCAAATAATATAAAACAGAGGCTGGATAATTATTTTGACGACAATCAATAAATACCACAACCATTACCTATAGATATAATATCATTGGCCTATCAATTAAACAGTGTAAACTTAGAGATAAATAGCCGAGCAATTTAAATCAGCAAGAATTAACCCCTAATTCATTCACTGAATTAATGATTATTTGAATTATTATTAAAATTTAAAACAAGCAGAAGGAAATATAATGTTTTTGCCTGGCAAGAATACTGTAGGCAGCGCTCGCACACAATAGCGAACGCCACCGGGGGGTCAACGCACGCGTTGCGCTTCAAACCAAACGTTGCACACCGATAGGATCAGCGTGTTGGCGTCTTTTTGCAGCACATTGTCTCCCGGCACGCCATCGGTGCCCTGATCGGTAATGCCTTTGATCTGCGTATCGGCATGCTGGATCATCACCCGTTCTACCGCCGGCGTGCTGATGCCCAGCATCGGGAAGTCGATATAAGAACTGCTGCCAGAATTGTCTTCGACAAACTCCTGCGCCTCGACCGTGCTGAGAGTGGCGCCTTCATTTTTCAACTCGGTGCCATTCCAACTGAAACCGTCGGCCTTGTAACTAATTTTGCCGCCGATCAGGCTTTTGGCCTGTTGCTCGTCCCAGCAACCGACGGTTTGCGTCGGCAAGATCTTGCTGACATGCCAGTTGCCCAGCAGCGTTTTAGGGATAGGTTCCACCACCGCATCCGCCGCCTGCACCTGAGCTGCAGATACACAAGTCAAAACCACCAATGGCAGCAGCGCCTTGCGCCAGATGTTAAATTGCATTTTATTTTCCTTTGACTATTCACGCCCCTGTCGGGCTTGCCGCCATCATAATAAGCGGGCGGAAGCTGCGTCAAAACAAACTGAATATCAGGGCACATATCGCCTGAGCGACTGCCCTTCTTTTACCCGTTTCCGGCAGCGCCACACGGCCTGATTTTGCTCATAGCAAATCGCTATTAATCATAGTTAATCCGTATTTTATTTTAGCCAGGCATTTATCTACAGTCACTGCCACTATTCAGCCTGCAATAACCAGCAGGCTATTTTGACAAGGACTCTGGGAAATGACATTGAAAAAACTCGCCGCCACGCTGGCAGTAACCGGCACCCTGCTGCTGACCGCCTGCGGGCCGACCGCACCAGACGCTCACCACATCAAGGTTGGTATCAGTGCCGGCATTGATCAGTCTTTGTGGGCGGTAGTACAAAAGGTCGCCAAACAAAAATACGATTTGGATGTGGAAGTGGTGACATTCACTGATTACGTACTGCCCAACGAAGCACTGAATAACGGCGATCTGGATATTAATGCCTTCCAGCATAAGCCTTATCTGGAAAAGCAGATTCAGGAGCGTCGCTACACACTGGTGGCGGTGGGCAACACCTTTGTTTACCCGATTGCCGGTTACTCGAAAAAGATCTCTTCCCTCAGCCAATTGCCCGACGGCGCACAGGTCGCAGTGCCTAACGACCCAACCAACCTTGGCCGTTCACTGCTGCTGTTGCAAAAACAGGGACTGATCGGGCTGAAGGACGGCGTCGGGCTGCTGCCGACCTCATTGGATATCGTCAGCAACCCGAAGAAGTTGAAAATCGTTGAGATTGAAGCGCCGCAGTTGCCGCGTGCGCTGGACGACAAACAAATCGCACTGGCGATTATCAACACCAACTACTCCAGCCAGATCGGTCTGACACCGGCCAGAGACGGGCTGTTTATCGAAGACAAAAACTCACCGTACGTCAATATATTCGCCAGTCGGGTGGATAACCAGAACAACGAAAACGTGAAAAACCTGGTCAAGGCCTACCAGACCGATGAGGTCGCCGCCAGCGCCGCAGAAATCTACAAGGGCGACGCGGTTAAAGGCTGGTAATTCGCACTTCACCCCGTGACAAGCGTCACGGGGTTTCTCCCTCCACTCCTCATGCCCTCGATATTTTCGCTCGTTTTTCACCCACCAAGATCACAAATCATGCAATGCCCGTTAGGTGAAAAAAGCTGCAATGTTGTATACAAATTTGCTTAAATGTTTTCTATTTGTTTCAAAAACCTTTGGTGAAAATAATGAAAAATAGAAAAATCAAACTGTTACTGATTGCGGGCACGATGGCTGCCGTCGCCGCACTGGCGGTAGCCGGAAAAGTGGAAAATGCCGACAAAACCTTCCTTTCAGTTGCTACCGCCTCCACCGGTGGTACTTACTACCCGATGGGCGTCGGACTGGCTAACGTCTGGAGCAACCGGTTAAAGCAAAACGGTATTCAGGTTAGCGGTCAATCCTCCGCCGGTTCGATCGAAAATATCGACCTGCTGCAAAAGGACGAGGCGCAATTGGCGATCCTGCAAAGCCTGATCGCCGTCGAGGCCTATGAAGGCGTCCGTAATTTTGAAAACCGTGCCTACAGCCACCTGCGTTCGATATCGATGTTGTGGCCCAACGTGGAACATTTTGTGATGCTGGAAAACAAGGTGAAAGACGGCACGCTGAACGATATCGCCGGCACCCGCTTCTCGGTAGGACCGCAGGCCAGCGGTACCGAGCAATCGACGCTGATCATTTTGCAGGGGGTTAACCTGAGCAAGAAGTCACTGACGGCGGAATATCTGGGTTACGGCGATACTGTGTCCGCCATGCGCGACGGTCGGCTCGACGGAGGTGCTTTGCCCGCCGGGGTACCGGCAGCGGCAGTCACCGACATGTATGCCAGCGGTGTGCCCTCACGCATTCTGGACGTGACCGATGAACAACTGGCCAGCATCAACGCTATCGCCAATTCCTGGTTCCGCTTTGATATCAAGGCCGATACCTATCCACGGCAGAGCAAAGCGGTGGCCACCATCGCCCAGCCCAATATTCTGGTAGCCCTGAATGGGCTGGATGAAAAGCTGGTATATGACCTGACAAAAACCCTGTTTGAAAACCTGCCGGAAGTGCATCAGGTGCACAGCGCCGCCAAATACATTTCGCTGGAGAACGCGCTGAAAGGGGTTTCGGTGCCACTGCACATCGGCGCCTACAAGTATTATCTGGAGGCCGGAGTCAGCGTGCCCGACTATCTGATCCCCCCGGAAGCGGCGACGCTGACCGCCAATCGCTAAGGAGGCCGTATGAACACCAACAACCTGTCACCACAAGATGCCAGCGAACTGGATAAGGAAGCCGGAGCCGGTAGCCGCCCGCTGAGCGGTATCTATTTGCAATTGGCCACCCTGCTGGCGATCGCCATTTCCGTCTATGCCATTTACTCCAACGCGCTTTCGAATACCCAGGAGTTCTACCGCAATACCACCTTCCTCAGCGGTATCTTGATCCTGGGCTTTATTTTGTTCCCGTTTTCACGCCGTTACGCCACCAGTAAGTTCAACCGCTGGGACTACCTGTTTATCATTCTGACGCTGGTCAGCTACGGCTATTTCTACGCCAGCTATCTGGATTTGCACGTAGTACGCAAAAGTATTCCCAACACCACCGACTATGTGATGGCGGTGATCGGCATTGGCGTGCTGTTTGAGGCCGCACGCCGCACCACCGGCTACTTCATCCCCGGTCTGGCGACCTTCGCCATGGTTTATGCCTTGTTCGGGCAATATTTTATGGGTATTTTCGGCCACGGCGGTTTTTCGTTCGAACGCCTGCTGTACCGGCTGTTTATGACCAGTGAAGGGATCTTCGGCATCACCCTTTCCACCGCATCCACCGCCATCGTGGTATTTATCCTGTTTGGCGCATTTCTCAGCGTCAGCGGTGCAACCGCATTGTTTAACGATCTGGCACTGGCGATAGCGGGTCGCCGTCGTGGTGGCCCTGCGCAGGTGGCGGTGATCTCTTCGGCGCTGACTGGCTCCCTGAGCGGCAGTGCGGTAGCCAACGTCGCCACCACCGGCACCTTCACCATTCCGCTGATGAAAAGCATTGGGTTGTCGGCACGCTTCGCCGGTGCGGTTGAAGCCACCGCCTCAACCGGCGGCATGATCATGCCACCGATTATGGGCGCGGCGGCCTTTATCATGGCCGGCTTCCTCGGCATTTCTTACACCACCATTGTGATTGCCGCCATCATCCCGGCACTGCTGTACTACGCGGCGCTGATTATTGCCATCGATCTGGAGGCCAAAAAGCAGGGTCTGAAAGGCATCAGCAAAGAAAACATCCCTCAAGTGAAGGCGGTGCTGAAAGCGCGTGGGCTGCTGTTGCTGCCGCTGATCATTGTTATCGGTACCCTGTTATTGGGTAAAACACCGATCTACGCCGGGTTCCTCGGCATTATTTCGATCATCGTCGCCAGTTGGTTAGCCCCAGATACTTCGGTGCGCATGACGCCGAAGAAAATCGCCGAAGCACTCAATGATGCCGCACGCGGCTCCATCCAGGTGACGGTGGCCTGCGCCGCTATCGGGGTGATTATCTGTGTCGTGACCATGACCGGCATCGGTTCAACGTTGGCATTCAATATTGTCGCCATGACCAACAACACCTTGTGGATGATCCTGCTGGTGGTGATGCTGGTGTGTATTGTGCTGAGCATGGGCCTGCCCTCAACCGCACTGTATATCGTAGTAGCCGTCACCGTTTCCCCGATCCTGATCAAGGCCGGTGTGATGCCGCTGGCGGCACACTTCTTTGTGTTCTGGTTTGGTGCCCTGTCCAACATCACCCCGCCGGTCGCACTGGCCAGCTACACCGCCGCCAGCATTGCCCGCGCCGATCCGATGCAAACCTCCTGGGACGCGGTACGGCTGGCATTACCGGGCTTTATCATCCCGTTTATTCTGGTCTACAACCCGATGCTGTTGATGCAGGGTGACGATCTCAACACGTTGTCGGTGATCCATATGGTGATCAGTGCGCTGGTAGGGATTTATGCACTGTCGATCGCCAGCGCCAATTTCTGGATGATGAAAACCCACTGGCTGGAGCGGATACTGTTCACCGTAGCGGCTATCCTGCTGATTAAACCGGGCCTGCTGACCGATCTGGGCGGTGCGGCTCTGATTATTACCGCAGCATCGGTACATCTGTTGCGTTTCAGACGAAACACTGCGCAGGGGGCGCTGGATGGTCAATAAAGTCACGCGTCAGAAAGCCTCACATCAGGTGCTGGCGCAGTTGAAAGCAGGCATCAGCGACGGTACCTTCCCGGTCGGGGAAAAGCTACCGTCGGAAAATACGCTGGCGGAGGCATTTGGCGTCAGCCGGGTGCCTGTGCGTGAAGCACTCGGCATACTGGAGGTCAGCGGTATTATCTCTTCGCGTCAGGGCGGCGGCCACCGGGTGGAACAGCACTCGCTGCGGAGCAAATACCAGCCATTGGTGATGGAAGTTGCTGACCCCAATGAGGTCGAGTCTCTGCTGGAAATGCGCGAGGTGATTGAGCAACAGGCAGCGTGCATGGCCGCCATGCAGAGCCATCTCAGCAACGTACGCGGCAAGCTGCGCCGCCTGGATAATGAGGAGTTAGGGTAACCATGCATGACGTGATCATTATTGGTGCCGGTCTGGTCGGGCTGGGCGTTGCCAATGCGCTACAAGAAGCCAACCCGTTACAACGCATTCTGATACTGGAAAAAGAGAGCGGCCCGGCAGCACATCAAAGTGGCCATAACAGCAACGTAGTGCATTCCGGCATTTACTATGCCCCCGGCAGCCTGAAGGCGCGGCTGGCAAAACAGGGCAACCAAAGCATGTTCGCCTTTTGTCGCGAACACCGCCTTTATCACGACCAATGTGGCAAGGTGATTGTCGCCACCCAGTTGAAAGAACTGGCTTTACTGGAAAACATCTACCAACGCGGGCTGCAAAACGGCCTGGCGGTCAGCCGACTGTCGCAGGCGCAGCTCAGGGAGCGCGAACCGCACGTCAACGGGCTTGAAGCACTGTTGATACCGGACGCTGGTATCGTCAATTACAGCCAGGTGGCGGCAAAGCTGGCGGAGATCATTAGCCAACGCGGCGGCGAGATCCACTATGGGCAACAGGTCGAAAGCATCAGTGAAAGTAGTAGCGATGTCAGTGTTCGTACCCAACATGCGCAGTATCAGGCCAAATGGCTGGTTAACTGTGCCGGCCTGTTCAGTGACCGCATCGCCGCCCTGGCCGGTTACCAAACCGGGATGAAGATTGTGCCGTTCCGTGGGGAATATTACGTGCTCAACCAAGAGAAAAACCACCTGGTGAATCACCTTATCTACCCTGTACCCAACCCGGATTTTCCGTTCCTCGGCGTGCATTTCACCCGCATGTATAACGGCAAGCGCGACGTTGGTCCTAATGCGGTGCTGGCATTCAAACGCGAAGGTTATCGCAAATGTGACTTCAGCCTGCGGGATCTGAGCGAAGTACTCAGCTATCGCGGGTTCTGGAAAATTGCCGGCAACTACTTGGGTGAGGGTTTGGCAGAAGTCCGTCGTTCTTTGTCGCGGCAACGTTTTACCGACAATGCGCGCCGATTGATCCCCGATTTGCAACAGGAAGATATTCAGCCCGGCCCAGCTGGCGTTCGTGCTCAGGCACTGACCATCGACGGCAAACTGGTGGATGATTTTCATTTTGTGAAGGGCCGCCGCTCGTTGCATGTCTGCAATGCGCCTTCCCCGGCGGCAACCGCCTCGCTGGAGATAGGCCGTGAGATCGTGCGGCAGCATCTTGCTGCACTCTGAGCGTCATTAGCTCATGTTTGCCGAATACAATGAGTTACGTTGAAATAACCCTGACTCATATTTATAAATTTTCTCTTATCTCTTAATCCCCGAAATTCGTATTGGGGATTTTAATCCCAGCGTAAAAAACATTAAGTCAATCACATTCCAATATCAAAACATCTATTTTTTACAAAACACGCACAAAGAGAAAATTCATAATAAAACTTATCTCACCAATCCTCACAGAATATTATTTTTAAATTACCCCTCACATAATACCTCACCAAACCCCGTCTAATCACAGTCGCCACCCCTCTCACATAAAAAACCCATGTGCATGTTTTTAAAGTTAATTATTTTCATACATAACATATAACCGCACTGGGGAAATAGCTTCTAGCCTCCATAAACCACACTTAGAACCATCAAATGAGTTATGAGAATTAATGAGTTATAAATATACTTTGTTGCACGTATCATAATGAAATTCAAATAACCACAGCAAAGAATTAAAAAACACAAAAAAGTACTAGAGGTTGACTTGATGAACAATAAGATTCTAATATGCAATCAAATCAAATGATAACTAATGCTTGCTAGTAATGGAGTCTCCACATGGATTGTATGGATCAAGAAAACCAAATGTTCACCCTCGATCAAGGAGTGCAATTTATACCTGCAAAGCGTTGCCTGGTGGCTACTGGGGGAAAGGTCATAGAGTTATCTGAAAACAGTTATCGGTTTTTACTTCTTTTATTAAAGGGTGAAACCGACAAACAAAATTTGATCAACCAAGTTTGGTCTGAACAAAGAGGATCGGTAAGTGAAAGTAGCTATTACGGACAACTTTACCTATTACGAAAAGCATTTAGTTTGGCCGGCCTCCCCAACACGCTGATCAAGACGATACCAAGAAAGGGGGTAAAGTACGTTGGTTATGTTGCCTGTGGTGAGTTTCTTGAGCCCGCCCCTCAAAGAATAGCGATTCGAATTGAAGACCATGATGTCAAAAACAATACCTCTTTAGAGGGGTCGTTTCAAAAAAAGCAGGAACACGGTAGCCATAACTCATCGTTGTCTGAAATTATTGAACCGCAAGGCCTTAGAAAAGCCATGGGGGAATGGTATCACTCACGTAGCTGGAATATATTTGTTTCAGTATTATCAGTATTAGCTGTTTGTTGGTTAACAACCCTATTTGTGGTCTTTTTTATTCTTTGGAAAAGATAGTGAGAGTAAACAATGAATAATAACGACTCTAATGAAGACTCTTAAACTCTAATAGCGTTAAATAGCCCTCGTCAACACAGTGATGCTGGTTAATCTATTTTTACCAGTTTACTCACAAGTTTCATCGTTGATACTTTCTATTTAATAACGTTAATTTATACCGAAGGGTATGGCAATGCTTCGGGTTTACAAGGAATAAATATGAATAACTGCATCACTAAAATTTACGCATCAACTCAACTACGCATTAAAAATTTTGTTAACGACCAGCTTGGTGTCACTGCAATCGAATATGCATTGATTGGGGTCGCGATGGCAACTTTATTAGCCTTTATCTTTGGCGATCAAAATTCGGGTTTCTTGGGAGCACTGAATGAGACATTCCAGGCTATTACTGCGGCAATAAAAAGCGTCACCATTTCCAAATCGTAAAGATAAAAAAGTTTTGTTAATGACATAACTAAATTCGCTAGTGAAGACCATTGTTATCCGGTCTTCACTAGCGGAGTGGCTATAAAAATTATTTTTTAATTAACATTGCCAGAGAAAACCATGTTAACACTTGCCATATTTTATAAATATAATTTCTTTCACTTTTTAAGTTCGCAAAAAGGAGTTACGACACTTGAATATGCAATGATTGCCGTCGCAATAGCCATCCTGCTGACCATCGTACTGGGAGATCAAAACTCAGGTTTATTAGGTGCATTAAATGATGCATTCAAACAGATAGTAGCAACGATAAAAATGATAGCGGTTGAATATTGAAATACATTTTCACTGATTACGACAGGGAAGCTAAATCATGGACGTGTTACTGGCAATAAACTCGTATATAGTTACGATACTGTTGTTGATCATCGGATGGCAAGATGTTACCTCTCGCCTGATCCGCAATCGCAACCTGGCTTTCTTGATCCTGGCCCTGTGCCCAATGGTTTTTTTGTCGGGCGCACAACCTAATCTTATTCTTTCAGCCGCCGTGTTACTGATCGGCTTTCCACTGTTTCTTGCCAAGGTTCTGGGGGCTGGAGATGTCAAGCTGATAGCCACTCTGGCGTTGGCCTGTACCACAGACGTTTTTTATTCATTTTTGTTACTTACCGCCTTACTAGGTGGTTTTTTAGCATTAATCGGCCTGTTTTTTTTCCATAAAAACACCAAAGAGCATGGTATTCCCTATGGGGTCGCCATATCGCTGGCTTTCATTTTTTCCTACCACATAGTTTAGGACTTTTAAAAAGAAGGGAATCACCACATGAATAACAGAGTTATTTTTTTTATTTCAATTGTTGTTATTGGCGTCGGCATAACCGGAATTTTTCTACAAAATCGCCAGCCAAACAATGAGATACAAAAAGAAAAAAATGTAGAGAGCGAACATACAATCCTAATCGCACAAGCGCTAAGAGATTTGAAACCCTACGATATAATCAACCCAAGTGATTATAAAGTCATCTCCGTTAGCGCACCAAAAGATATCAATGACCCTCGCGATATCACATCAGTTCCTGACAGCAGTATTCGTGGATACTTGGTGAGAAATAATATCGGCAAAGACGACTATTTATCATTAAGTATGTTAGAAGCGCCTTCCAGCCCTGACTTTGCCAAGCACAGTTTAAGAGCGGATGAGATGCCCTATTCACTCCCAATCAGTAACAGTGATGATTATTTACTTTCATCAACTTTCACCGGGGATAAAGTCTCTCTTTATATCAGAGTGACCGAGGTCGATAAGACTAAAAAAAATAATATCGGATTAGTTCCTGAAGGCAGTGTCAGTGCAGACAAAGAATTAAAAAAATTTGTTGTCAGTAGAATATTTAAAGAGATAACCGTATTAGAAAGTAAACGTTTCAAGGTGGATAAGAGCAATGATCAACCCCAATATGGCCGTGAAAATACACCTATTGGCGTAATAGTTATCCGACTTAATCAAAAGCAGTTGGCCGAACTAAGAGTAATTGAAAAAGCAGGCGAAATATTTATTTTCCCGGAAGGGGGGGACTCAAAAGCAATAAAGAAATTAAGAATGGATGATGTGCTGCCTCAGTTCCGCTCGGTCAAAGAACTGAGAGGCGGCAAGTGATATTTAAATATTTACTACAGGGAATGAAGATGAATAAGGCTTTTTACCGAAGTATTGCTGGTGCACTTTGTGGCCTGGCCACCCTATTAGCTCATGCAAGTGAAACTTATCTGGCTCCCGGAGATTCCAGAGTCATTCAGGTACAGGGAAACATCGATACCGTCTTTATTTCTGCACAAAATATCGCCGATTATGAACTGATTGGCGATAAAAGCCTTGTGGCTTACGCCAAGGAAGAAGGCCGTACAGATTTAATTGCCTTCGATAAAAACGGTGATCAGGTGTTAAAAACCACTCTGGTAGTGGACTCGGTATTAAGCAGCGTACATAACCGCATTAACCAGGAATTCCCAGACAGTAATGTGACTATCCAGAAAATGGGCAAAACCTACATTATTTCCGGCACGGCACCGACCGAAGAAGCCAAAGATCGCATCTATCAGGTGGTGGGTGAAGGAATTGGTGCCGAGGCGGTAATCAATAAAAAACAGGTCACGGATGTGAGCGGCAATAGCGGTGGCAGCAGCAGTTCGGGTAATAACGACAGCTCTGAAATGGATCAGGTGCTCTATCGAAGTGTGATCAATAAATTAGAGCTACCCATCACCAATCAGGTCAACGTCAAACTGTCGGTAGTCGAGGTTTCACGGGCCTTTACCGATAACGTCGGTATCGATTGGGGCACCATCAGCGGTTCAGCAGGGAACATCACCCCTGGCATGTTCCGCTTTGTAAAATTTAACGCCGACTCTCTCAGTACCCTGGTTCATGCGATCAGTAATGAGTCTGTGGCGCGCGTCCTGGCAGAGCCGAACCTCTCGGTATTGTCGGGCGAAACCGCCGAGTTTCTGGTGGGCGGTGAAGTTCCGGTAGTGACTACCTCCAATAATGGCACCAACGTGCAGTACAAAGAGTTTGGCATCAAATTGAACATCGGCGCCAAAGTCAGCAGCAGTAAAAAAATCCGCGTTTCCCTCGGCGAAGAGGTCAGCAACGTAGATAAAACTTATAGCACTGATGCCGGTAACTCCTTCCCCGCTTTCCAGACCCGGCGTGCAAAAACCACCGTGGAATTAGCCGATGGCGAAAGCTTTCTGCTTGGTGGTCTGATCAGCAATAACGAACGTGAAGCGCTCGCCAAAATCCCCTTTATCGGCGATGTGCCTATTTTGGGTGCGTTATTCCGTAATGCTTCAAGTCAACGTACCCGTGGTGAGTTGATAGTCGTCGCCACGGTAAATCTGGTGAAACCCGTCGCCCCGAGAGAAGTCGTGGTGCCTGACTTCAATCGCACTTCAACCTGGGCCAGATTCCTGAACTTCGACGGCATCAGCGATCGTCGAGATAAGCAACGTGCGCAAGAGTTCATTGAACAGGGAGGATTTATCAAATGATCAGTTTCAAACCTTTGTGGTGGTTGGTGGTGCTGGTGCTGCCTTTTTATCTCTTTGCCAACTCAACTCCCCTCCCAGCGGGGAACTCACCGTTAGGTATAGAACAATTCAATATCGACTCAACAGATGTCATCGCACGCGAGGTCATGGTGGGGAAAATTATGGCCCGAATTTCCCGCGATTTTAACGGAAATATCAAACTGACCTGGACCAATGACCGCTTTGCCGAAAGCGCTAAATTGCTGCGCAATGCGTTGATCGAACAAGGTGTCGCCCCCCACCGCATCTTGTTGGATCGCGACGCCGGTGGATATCGGGCCCGTGGGAGCAGTGGCATACAAATAACGGTGCAGCGCGTCATTCTACGGCTACCGGAATGCGACGATAAAAACCAGAACTATCACTTTGATACTCACGCCACACTGGGTTGTGCGGTGAATAACACCCGTAGCATCTCCCTGGTTAGCCCGTTTCAATATTATTTCTAAGGAAAGATAAATGTTGTTATTTCCACAAAAGGCAGATGCCAATATTGATCCCGCAGGAAAGAAATTTTATATCATCTCCTCCCGGCAGGAGGTGAATACCCCGCTGAGCGAACAGTTCCGCCTAGTGGGCTTCAGCACGGTTGAAAGCTTGATGCAGGACTTTATGCAGGCAAATAGCCTCAATATTCCGTCAAATGCCAGCGGTGTGGTGGTGGATATTGGAACCAATGAGCAGGTGGACGAAATTATCCATGCTTTGCAGGTCCACATCCCACGGGAAGTTTGGTGCTGCGTCGCTGGGGACAGTGATTCCATTGCGCTGGCACAGGCGTTTGCCCGTCACAATATTCGTTATTTCAACCTGAGTACGCAGCAAGAATTGATGGTGCAGGCGACCGTAGCAGGGCTTGAACTCAAAACCAATCGCCAGGCGGTCAGTATCAGCGTCCTGGGTTGTAAAGGCGGCGTTGGCAGCACCACTATCGGTTATCAGCTTGCCAATGAAATCGTTAGTCTCAAGCATATGCCAACCCTGTTTATTCAGGGAGCCAGTGGCTCGCGCGATCTGGATCTGCATGCCGGCAAAAAACTGCCCCAGGAAATCACACCGGTGCATAAAAAGTTTGACCTGATGAGCAGCGATAGCCAGCGCTTTCCGGATCTAAAACATGACTCATTGCAGAAATACAACTTCGTGTTGTTCGAGCAATCGATCAATACCGCCGATAAGGAGCTATTACGCCATTTAGTGGAAAGCTCCCTGTGTCTGGTACTGATCCTTGATCGCTCAATGGCATCGGTGCGGGTTGCACGGAACATGATCGAAAATATTGAACTGTTACAGCGTACCAGTCGCGTTTCCCGCCGCCTGTTTTTGTGCCTGAATGACACCCGCCCCGTCGCGGTGAATGCCGTAAGCCAGGATGATATTCAGGCGTTATTAGGCCGCCCGATAGACGTAACCTTCCCCTATAACAAGCAAAGAAATCCAACGAAGAGCAAGCACTCACGCTTTGTACGTAGCCTTTCGCCACTCGATAAGCTGACCCAGTATGTTTTGGGATCTGCAGTACGCCCTCAGACATCGTTAGTCAGTCGCCTGCTGACACGCCAGCGCCAGGAGAGATAATGGATATCGCGATTGAATTACAAGAAAACCTGCGCGACAGCGTATTGAAAATCATTGAAATCAATAAGATCGAGCACATGATTGACGATCGTCCACAGATGATTGCAGAAATGAACCGCCTTTTGGAGCGGGTGGTTGAACAACAAAGCATTTATCTGACATCCCAGGTTCAACACCAGATGGCTGAGCTAATGGCGGATGAGATCGGTGGTTATGGCCCGTTACGCCCCCTGCTGGAGGACGAAACCGTTAGTGACATCCTGGTCAACGGCCCGGAACGGGTATTTGTTGAACGCTTCGGTAAACTGGAACTAACTAAACAGCGGTTCATTAACAATAGTCAGTTGACCGACATTGCCAAACGCCTGGTACAACGGGTTGGAAGACGTCTGGATGAAGGCCGTCCACTGGTGGATGCGCGTTTAGCGGATGGCAGCCGCCTTAATGTAGCCATCGCCCCCATCTCGCTGGACGGTACTTCAATCTCAATTCGTAAGTTTGGCAAAAGTAACCTGCAACTGGTCGATCTCATCAGTTCAGGTGCCATGAGCAGCCAAATGGCCAATTTCCTGATCGTTGCTGCTCGTTGTCGGGTGAACATCATCATCTCTGGCGGTACCGGCTCGGGGAAAACCACCCTGCTGAATGCACTTTCGCTATATATTGATGAAAGTGAAAGAATTATCACCATGGAGGATGCGGCTGAATTGCGCTTGATGCAGCCCCATGTGTTACGCCTGGAAACCCGGTTGGCAGGGGTAGAAAACACCGGCCAGATCACCATGCGTTCACTGTTGATCAACTCACTGCGTATGCGCCCCGACAGGATAATCGTTGGCGAATGTCGTGGCGAAGAAGCCTTCGAGATGTTGCAGGCGATGAATACCGGCCACGATGGCTCGATGTCAACCCTGCACGCCAACAACCCGCGCGATGCGGTTGCGCGTCTGGAAAACATGGTAATGATGGCCGGGATGAATATCCCGATGGAGTCAATCCGGCGAAATATCTCCTCTGCAATCAACATTATTATTCAGGTATCGAGATTAAATGATGGCTCTCGAAAAATAATGAACATTAGTGAGATTATGGGCATTGAAGGAGATCGCATTATTTTGCAGGATATCTTTCACTTCCAAAGCCAGAACGAACGGGATGAAAACGGAAAAATTAAAGGACAGTTTATTAATGACGGATTACTGGTGCGCTCAACCGTGATGCAAAACGCTATCCTTTTCAATCTCAGCGACGAACTTAAACAAATATTTGGCATGGAGTAAATATGTTTTATTTCATCCTGATTATTGGCCTGTTAATCCTCGGCTACAATATCATTATTTTGCGACGTTTATCCCGTCTCTCCGCTAATGAGACAAAACGCCCCGCCCCGCAGATCGCACAGTTATTTTCTTTAGGCGAGTTAATTGCCGAGTGGAAATTATACGCATTGGGTGATAACACCTGGCGTGGGCGCCGTAGCCTGATTATAGCCATGGTCATATTAATAACGTTACTGTTGGTGAATGCTCATTGGTTAATGTTCGATTTATTACTTTTTGCGCCATTGACTCTGCTGATGTTATTCATAGGCCAAATTCGTATCGGCCGTACGCTACATCGCAGGTATTTCGAAGAGCATTTCCCCGAGGTGTTATCGGTAGTCAACGCTTCAGTCTCTGCAGGCAACAGTATTCATCAGGCTTTAAATCGCTGCGGGGAGAGCATTGAGGGCGATTTGGGAGCCACTTTCAACCGTATTGATCGGCGTCTGAATCTGGGTGAAGAGCCTGAAAGGGTTTTTAATGATGCCTGGCAGAACTACCGCTATCGTGAGTTTTATTTCTTTATCGTGGTGATGCTAGTCAGTATTCAACGCGGTGGTCAGTTACGAATTTTAATCGGTCGGCTGTCACGCATTATCAATAGCAGCAAAAATATGGCACGACGAAAAAATGCCATGACATCAGAAGCTAGGATGTCGGCAAAAATCGTCGCCGCCATTCCTCTGCTGTTCTTTTTCGGCATGCGATATTTTAGCCCGGAAAACTTTGACTTTGTGGTTAACGATCCCACTGGCCGCTTGATCCTGTACTACGTGATTATCAGTGAGGGTATTGGCATGCTAATTATCTGGGCGATGTTAAGAAGGGCCGTATGATGGATTGGATATATGGTTTTATATTTATATTCGGCGTTTATCTGAGCGCAGTGACACTGATAAAGCAACAAAAGGTAATGCGCCAGAAAAAAATCATCGAACACGCCAACGATGAGAGCGGAAAAAAGATGATGGCGAAGATCGACTATAGGGCGTTGATCATTCATAACGACCGCTGGTTAACGTTTCTCGACAATCTGGATAAAAAACTGGAGATGAAGCTACGTATTTGTCTCGGTATGGGATTGTTTATGCTGGCGTTAAAATTGGTTGGCATACTTCCTGTCTCTATGCGTGCGTTGGCAATGCTGCTGTTATTGGTATTTGTACTTATCATTATCGTGCCTGGCTTATTGCTAAAGCCCGCGATCACCACTCGAATCAAAAGGATGCTGGATGCCCTGCCTTACTTTATCGATCTGGTAGCCGTGTGCGTACAGTCAGGCATGACAGTAGAGAGCGCTCTGAAATACATCGGCGAACGCTTTGATGATATGGATTGCAATCTCGCCAGCCTAATCAAGTTGGTGGTGAAGAAAGCCGAGGTCAGTGGGCTGGAGGACTCATTGGCAGAACTTTACCGTTCAATGGATATGACCGAAATGCGCATGTTTTGCGCTACCCTGCAGCAGAGTGTGCATTATGGAACCTCGCTTTATGAAAATTTGATGGAGCTATCGAAAGACATTCGAGAATTACAATTATTAATCACGGAAGAAAAAATAGGCAATCTCTCAGCAAAAATGAGCGTGCCATTAATTCTTTTTATTATGTTTCCTATCACAGTATTAATTGCTGCACCGGGTATTTTAAGGATTATGAAACATGCCATGCTATAAAAAAATCATTCCTCTTGCATTATATATATTGTTACTCAGCGGCTGTGTTACTCCAACACCGAAAACACAAAGTGATCTGACTTTTCAGGAAGACATCTTGCTAAAAGCCAAAAATTACAATGAACTGATTAATCTTTACCGTAGCTGGTTGAAGGGAAAAGAAGATCCCAACGTCCGTTTAAAATTGTCGCGTTATTATTATCTCTCTGGGGATTACAAATCGTCGCTTTATTATTTGCAGCCGCTGGCCAGCAAACCGGACCTCAACGTTTATACCTTGCAAGCACAGAACATGATCGCGATGGGCGACTATTTACATGCCCAGCGCGTAACAGATCGCATGCTGGAACGAGATCCTCAAAGTGCCGAAGCCTATAACCTGCGCGGTATTGCCATGGCATTGTCCGGCAAGCTGGGCGATGGCGGCGGCTCAATCCAGAAAGCCCGCGATCTGTTTATTGCCGATGACGTAGCGATCAACAATCTGGCGATGATAGCGCTGCTGGATCAACGCTATCAGGACGCCGTTGGCCTGTTGCTACCACAGTATTTGCGTGGCCGCAAACAGCCCCACCTGCTGCACAACCTGGTGTTGGCGCTGGTGAAAGTAGGCGACATACGTTATGCCCGCGACATTCTCAGAAACGAGAACCTGTCCGATTATCCCGATGAGTTACTCGACGCGCTTGGTCGCGTCGGGCCACTGAGGAAAGGGACGGTCTGATGCAAAGGATACGTAGGTTCAAGCGTGAACAAGATGGTGTAGCCACCATCGAGTTTTCCCTCACCATCATTTTGTTTCTGTTTATGGTGCTGTTCGTCGCTGAAATGTCGCGCATGGCTTACATCTCTTCGGTTATCGATTTGGCGATTTCCGAAGCGGCTAAGGATGCGAAAAATGCGCCGGCGGGTACCGCAGGTTACAACGCCCGTTTCAACGCGCGCCTGACCCAACAGGGGGGATCCCTTTGGGGATTCCTCACCAACAAGGATGCGGTGCTGATTAACATCACTTACAGCGACTCATTAGCGCAGATGATCGCCACAGGGGGGGCTGCCGGCAATGCTCGTAACAAACCCTTGGCGCGCTATCGCGTTAACTATCAGTACCGGCCAATGTTTCTCCCCTTCCCTAACAGTTGGGCTAATACGTTATTTGATCGTGAGGTGATCTTTGTTCAAGAATATGAACGTTCGAAATTTATGGATTGATCAGCGCGCCTCAGTGGCTGTGGAGTTTGTGGTGATATCCATGGTGCTGTTCCTGTTTATCTTTTTCCTCGCGGACCTGGTAATGCGCCAGGCTATGATTGGTAAATTGGATCGCGTCTCATATTCGGTGGCCGGTGTATTACGTGAGCGTATTCAGTTATATGACGCGCGCGAACAGCTGACCCAACAGGATGTCGATCAATCCCGGGCATTGGCTCAGCGTATTCTGAGTGATATGGACAACAAAGCTGATTTGTCCCAGTTAGGCGTCACGGTTGAAGAAATACACTTTTACAACCCGGTAGATCTTTCGGACGACAGTAAGCGAATGAAGTTTTACCGCAATTGGCACAGTGGCGTGACGGCAAGCTGTGCCCCTCCGCAATCGTTGCAAACGCTGCAGCAATTGACCCCAAAGGGCAGTTATGGTCGTTGGGTACCCTTGTATCAGGTCACAGTCTGCCTGCCAACGGTGAGTTGGTTTACCCGCTTGACCACTGGCTTGGGACAAACCCCACTGATGTCCTCGTTCTCCATCGTCATGCTGCGTTGATGTCATGAGACTTCTGCTATTGACCATGCTCAGCCTGCTGACGCTTTGCCCGGTACGGGCTGAAAAACAACAGGCTGTCATTTTTATCGACTCTTCTGACCCTGCGCAGACGAACCTAATTACCGAAATCAATCAATCGCTATTTTATAGCCCCACACTGCGACGCCAAGTTGCGGTGCAGGTGTTTGATATCAACCCTCGCGGCCCGGCGTTTAGTGGTGAATTGGATTTTCAACGCGATGGTAAAGGCCAGGCGGTGGGCCAATTCCGTCCAGGGAAACTTCCCTATCTTTTTTGCCGCAATGATGGGGAAACGACAACGCAATTTACCTTAAGGAATAAGGATCAATTATGCCTATGTATCAAAAAGTACTGAGGCTATACCAGCGCTTTTATGACGATCAACGCGGCGCTTTTGCCATCAGCTTTGTCATGATGTCCGGTTTTTTATTGGCCATGGCCGCATTTGGTTTAGAGGGCTCACGCTATATTGATGAACGCGCCAGGCTGTCCGATGCTATGGAACAGGCGGCCCTGGCGCTTACCGCTGAAGATAACGGCGCGGGCATGCCCCGAAATTACACCCTGTCCCAGGATTGGTTTCGGGCTTACATGCGTCATGATGAAGCGGTATATCAACCCGTGGTTAATGTCCTGCGCGGAATGTCCACCAGCGGCAGCAAACTGGCTTATGTAGAGTACCGAGTCAGCGGCCAGACGCTGCAAAACTCCTGGTTCTCATCCACCCTGTTTCCCAGTTTTGATAAACAGGTGGTGATTGGTGACAATGGTGCCGCACGCAAATACCGTTCCAATATTGACGTGATGTTTGTCACCGACTTTTCGGGTTCTATGAACTTTCCATTTGGTGGCAGTACCAAATTAATTGAGCTCAAACGCATAGTCCTGCAATTGGCAAACGAACTTTATAACTACGACATGGACAATAAAGTCGGTTTTACCCCCTTTGCCTGGGGAACAAAATCCGGCGGAGCCTGCACACCACAGTTTGTTGCCAACCGCTCCGTACCCGTGGACATTCTGAGCGATCAGCAACAAGTTGGAGCACTGGAAGGCTACGTTAATTTCCCGGCAACGGTGGCTGCGATACCTAACCCCGTCCATGACATGCAATTCCCCATGGAGAATGTCGCCGATGGTATTTGCCTGAAAAATACTAACACCTACGTAGTTCCCTTGACGTCAAACTATGGGCAGATTTCTCAGATTCAAAGCATGAACGCTCATGGCGGTACCCTGGTCAGTTCTGGCGTATTGTCAGGAGTGCAAGAACTGGCAAAGGGCACCGCTTCACGCAAAGTACTGGTGATTGTTTCTGACGGTACGGACGATCCTGTGACCAACAACATTACCCCGCACTTATTAAATGCCGGCATGTGCGACAGAATTCGCAGTGTGCTGTCTACCAAAGAGTCTGTGGGGAAAATTGCCTTTATTGGCATCGACTATAAACCCACGGTAGATTGGGTTAAATGCGTCGGTGCGCGCAACTTTTATCTCCCTCAGAATATCTCTCAGCTTGAAGATGATATGCGGCGCGCCGTATTTGAAGAAGTTGGTCATAACACGCTAAAAGATTAATCCACGCCTCAGGGCAGTTGAAAAATACTTAATCAGAATTAATGAGGGTAGATTGCAAGCCACGGCGACATATCCTTGCTAGCCTTATTGCGTAGTTAATGTGAGTGACAATTTATGACTGTTCGATGTTATTCCTTGTCGTAGATTCATAATTAACATTACTGACAATAATTACACGGCTACCGTTCATATATTATGGCCATCTGCATGGTGGTGTTTTATGTGCACGGTATTAATAAGTATATTTCTTATCAAAGGACGGATATTCAAATGAAAACTAAAGTAGCGCTTTCCGTGTTAGCAGGTCTGATGTTCTCGGCAGCTGCCCTGGCAGAAACCCCTGCCAGCTATGACACCAAGTTTAACGTCAGCGCTAACGTTCCAGACAGCGTACACATTACCGATCCAAGTGGCCGTCCGGTTACCGATCTGGATGTGGTCATGAAGGCGGCAGCCTCCGGTTATATGGAAGCGCAAACGCCAGCGTTGAAAATCTGGAACAACGATGTGAGCAAACTGGACGTCACCATGGTTCTGGACGACAGCCAGGCCACCAGCGGTTCGGCGTTTACGCTGTACAGTACCCAAGGTGGAGCGCTTAACCCTATGAGTTATCAGATTAAAACCTTAACCTCTGCCGGTTCCAAAACCTTTGCGACCTCCGGCGTCTCTAACGACTATACCCTGATCGCCAATGGTACGACTCATTCCGAACTGCCAGTGGTGTTCCAGTTCGTGTCAGATGGCAAATATGACACCCTGGCTCAAGGTAACTACAGTGGCGTGGTTTATGCGAACATAAGCACTAAACCATAACATTCTTATATTATTAGGTCAGGGTCGGTCGTAATGATCGGCTCTGTTAACGCCATGATTAAATCCAAAATCACCTTTATATTTCTGCTGGTGACGCTGTCATTACATGGAAGTGCTTTAGCCATCACAAATGCACAGGTCAGCCTGAATATTGCCGCGGAATCCATCCCCCGCCTGGCAATTTATTATCAAGGAAAACCCGTAACCGGATTTGGCATTGACCTGGAGTTACCGGTGAATGGTTATTCTCAACATTTTGAACAAACTACCGACCTCCTGTATATCGTGGGGAATATCGAAAATGCGAATGTATTATTTTCAGACGTTGGGTTTGTCCTTAACTCCATCAGCGGCGGTGCAGAAAAAGTCAATCTGCAGGGGGATTTTATCTATCAAGGCTCACCCTCAAATGCCCTGGAAAAATTACGTATTCCTGTATTAAACAATATCGGTGAAGCAAGCGTAAGCAAAGGATTTAAAGTTCGTTTCAAATCTGATTCGCTGGCAGGAAACTACCCCCAGGGCAGCTATGCAAACTCTTTTACCCTATTGGTAACGCCAATACTTTAAACCAGAGCAGGGACGCATGAACCGTAAATTAGCTCTCACCGTAATTTGCTTCGGAAGCGCGATCACTCTGAAGCCATTTCCATTACAGGCCTCCGGCATGGCACTACCCCCTGGATTTGAGGATATATTCAACGCGAAGCAAAATGGCATTTTTGACGTGATATATGGCGATATTTCTATCGGGTCACTCAGTGCCGAGTATGACAAAAAAGACGTCCTGTTACTTTCTCCTGAAAATATTGTGGAACAACTGACCGCCACGAATATGCCAGCGCTCATCATAGAAAATAAACAGTTACTGAAATTACTGTCAGCCCCAATAAAACGCGTCAATAAAGAAGTTCTGGCTCAAAAGGATATTGTGGCGTGGCTGAATGATTCTGATGCTACGCTGCATTTAATTTTACCGGCTACCCTGTTTAAATCACCAAACCAGGCCAATGACCGTACCTATATTTTGCATAAGAGTCAGCCCGGTTTTGTGCATAGCCATAACCTGAACTTTTTATCGGATAACTATGGCGACAGCTTCAGCATTGCGTCGAACGATACGCTCAACCTGACGGGTAACAGCTATATCAAGGGCGCATGGAGCTATTCGCAAGACATCGCGCTGAATCTCGATGAACTGGCACTTTATCTGGAGCATGACAGCACCCGCTTTAAGGCAGGACGCCAGCGTATGGGCGACAACCTGGTCTACAGCACCCCTTCATTGGGTTATAGCTTTTTCAACCCACTCAGCTTTGACGGCGTCTCCCTGGGTTATATGACCGATAACTACCTGCGTTCAAGCACCGGGGCCTCTTCGCCTGTCACTTTGTACATGCCGCTGGCCGGTACGGTGGAAGTGTATCGCAATGGTCGGTTGATCGATTTGCAACAGTTCCCGCCAGGCATGCAGCAGTTGAATACTGAGGCCTGGCCTGCCGGTGGCTATGATGTGCAATTGATCACCAAGCTGGTTAACGGCAGCCGGGAAGTTAAATCCCAACCTTTTTTTAAGCGCAGCGGTATGTTCCGTTCTGGCGATCTGGAGTACGCCTTGCAATTAGGTCGTTACGATCAGCGCCAAGGGCATTTATCATCATTGCGGGGCAACGATTGCACCGGTTGCAGTCTGAACAACGGCCAAAACGGTATTAATAATAACAGTCTGGCCAGCATAACGTTGGGTTATACCACCCAATCCGCCTTGTCTTTTGGCAGCGGCAGCCTATTGGATAACAATCATCTGTATTTCAACGGCAGTCTCGATATCCCGCTTAATCTGTGGATTGCCGAACGCCTGTACACCGATGCTCTGATCGGTAATGACGGTAGCTATGGTTATCAAGTGGGGTTTAGCAAAAACCTGAACAATATTGGTTTTAACCTGAGCTATCGAAACAACCGCTACCAAGGTAGTGAATCAGACTTCCGACGTTTTGGTGTGGTGCCTGCCTACGATTTTAATTACCTGCAACTGGGTATCAGCACCTTTCTGCCATGGAACATTGGCCTGTCGGTAACTTACAGCATGAACACCCTGTATCAAGAGTATAAAAAACAGGGCCAAACCGATTATAAAACCTGGGATATTGCGCTTAACCGCGATTTCACGCTGAACGACAATATGAACCTGCGAGTGGATTTGGGTTATCACCAGGGTGTGAATGAATACACCCGTAAAGGTTCGCAAAACACCTTTGTCGACAGCAGTAAGGATAATCGAGTCTTCGCTCAGTTCACGCTGGGTATGCGTGAACAAAGCTTCAACCATTACCAGTCTCTGTACCTGCGTTCACGTCTCAGTGACAAGGGTAGCGACGACCGTCTTTCGAGTGCCGACTATGCCCTGGATCTGCAAAACCCGGATTTTGACCGCAGCGGAAAATATTCCGTGACGGCCAGCGTCAACAATGGGCCGGGCAACCAGACCAACGGCGGTGCCGGAGTCACTGTCGACAATGCTCTGGGTTATACCTCTGCGGGCCTGAACAAATCACTGGGTGATAACAACTACCGTCAGTATTACCTGTCGCAACGCGGCGGTTTCGCATTAGGTGACGGAACTTTTGGCTACGGCCGTATGGACAATAATACTGCACTAATTGTCGATGCTACCGAGTTGCCTGGAGATCAGTATTTCGAAGTTCGCAACCGCGATTCAGCGCCGGTAGTGGTAAAAGGCGGCCAAAAAACCGCTCTGGATATTCAGCCTTACCAAAAAGTGGCCCCTTCGGTGGAGCAGGTCTATACCGGTGATGCCTCGGCATTTTATAACCTGACCACGAAATCGGCTGCAACCTGGGCTATGCCCGGGCAAGCTTACAAAGTCAAAATCACCGCCACCAAAAACCAAACAGTGACCGGTCGCATTTATTTCCAAGGTGCCCCGCTACCTCATGCCCGGGTGGTTGGAGGCAATACCCTGACGGATGAAGAAGGATTATTTGTCGGTGATTTCACTATGGGAATCAATGATAAATTGCAAATGTTAACGGTTAAGAAAGACCAACAAAATTACACCTGCCCATTGATGGAAGAAAACATCAGGCTGACTCAAGGCATTATGCAAATTCGTGAGGTTGATTGTGAAATTCAATAAAACAAAATCGCTGCTTTTATCTTTTGGCTTTACTGTATTTATGACATCAGGGATGTCTCAAGCCATCGAGGTATTCCCGATCATTAAAGAAATAAATAATGATACTCCACGTGATAACTATATCACTGTGAAATCAATGTTTCGTGCACAGGACAGTATCAATGAGAATAAAACAGAAGCCCAGCAGTATGAATTTGTCACACTGGAATTATTCTCGGTAAAAAATCCTGGCGCAGAAAAAGAAACTCTTGAAAAAGAGTTAGGTAAACAGGATCCAAGCCTGATCTTTTCCCCCACCCGTCTGATTATTCCCTACGGTGAAGAACGGAAAGTTCGTTTAATGCCCCTGAAATCGGTCGATCGTGAAAAAGTTTATCGATTACGCATTCGTCCTAGCTATCCAGAACAGGCCTTAGATAAGGGGAAAGTTCGTTTCGCCATTGGTTATGACGTGTTGCTGCGCTATTTACCGCCCAGCAAACACACCCAAGGTGTTGATATCAAATGCAGCAATAATATCTGGACAGTCACCGCTACCGGCAACGTGCGCAGCGAAATGCGCAACCTGGTAGTGGATGGGCGTAAAGGTGTGGTGAATTTTAACGTCTATCCTGACTTTCCACGCAGCCTGCCGGTGAGTCAAACGCTGGCGTTTGAAATGGACAAAAAAATGTACATCTATAACCAGTGTCAGTTAAAGGAGTAAGCCATGACTCGCCTTACTTTGGGGATGCTACTGATGTTAACCGCAAACTCGGCAGTAGCCGGCGATTGGGTTTTCCGCCCCACCGGCAGTGGCACTCTGCGCATTTTCCAACAGGGCAGTACGGCAGAATTAGCACCTGACATGCTTGCTCAGCGCCAACAAATCGGCGAAACAATGACGCTGCAGGTGATCCCCAGCGGCATGGGCCGTTGTGAAAACGGCATGCTGAGCGGTAGCGGCCCCTTGGCTTCGGTCAAAATTCCTTTATTACCCATGTCGCACGGGGTGGTTCAGAGCCAGCAAAAAATCACTTGTGGAGAATCACTGTTTTTTGATGCCCCGGCAGCGGCGCAGTGGGTTGGGATGAAAGCCGTCCCTGACATCAACTCTCTGGTCAGCGGCAATATACCCGCAGCTTTGCTGGGCCAACGAGTCTTGTTGGGCAGCATCAATTTCATCAGTTCAGGTAACAATGTGACGACCCATTCGGTGTATCTCGATCTGGCGACGTTGGGCAGCGGTATAGCAACGCTAAAGGCCAGCTTCTCCAAGCCCACGTTGTCATTTGGTGAGGTCGGCGATCTGAGTGATGCTCAAGGTGACGCCAAACTCACCATTTCAAAAACCCGCGATGCAGGAGACATGGCGATCCCCTATCTTCTGACATTTGAATCAAGCCAGCAGCGTGAGGGTAATTTTCAATTGAAATCAACGTTGGAAGACCGTTACGTCACTTATCAGATCAAAATTGGCGATAAAAGTATGACGCCAGGCGACAACTACTCCGGCACGGTGCCGACAGGCAGTGTCACCAGCGACACAGTAAATATCCATTTTACCTTGGTAGCCAAACAACTTAATGGATTAAAAGCCGGTACCCGACTGACCGATACACTGACAGCGGTTATCACGCCAGACAGTTAACGAGGAGAATAAAGGTGAACAAATCTATACGGCGAGTCGCCATGGTACTGGCGCTGTTATTCAACTGTTCTGCATGGAGTGCGGTAACGGTCAGAACCGATATTTTGGTGCAAGCAGAGATCAGCACCAGTGTGCGGGTCTATGTTGATGGCAAGGACGTCACTAACGGCACCATTAGCGTCAAAATGGAAGATAAAGCAGGTTATATGGTCGGTACTACTCCGCCGTTTTTATTTATCGGCAATGCCAGTACGGTTTCCTTATCCCTTACCGAACCACCCAAACGAGAGTTGGTTTCTGAAAACAAAGATACGATGAAGCTCAATAGCGCATGGCTCCGCGAAAATGGCACGCCGGTATCAGCCCTTTTCCCATTGGGCAATCGACCGGTTTATCCAACCCTGGCAGACGTTCCAGACCCGCAAAAGGGGGTGAAAGTACAATTCACTTCGGCGCAACGAAGTGAAACTTATCCACTTGGCACTTATAGCGGTACTTATATTGTGATGGTGACTCCATCAACTTAAGAACACCCTCAATAACAATAAGAGTTTCATGATTTAGAAAGCCACCCTGTCTTTCTATTTGCGGGCGTTACAAGTAGTTAGGTTCTTACACTTGCAACGATCCCGCTTTTTTTTTGAATAATGCGTTCTGGCGATAGTTGTTGGCGGTTATTCGAAGCCCAAGGGCCAAGGTTATTTCGCCGCGTACTTTTGCATATTGGCCAGGGTCACCAGTTCAAACGGGATCCAGTAGTAAGGAGCCAGCTTTTCGCCTTTAATCATGCGCTGCGCCACGTCAACCGAGGCTTTGCCCTGGCCAACCGCATCCTGAAACACCGTCACCTGCATCTTGCCAAAAGACAAGGCTTTCAGGCCGTCCGGCGTGGCGTCAATGCCGCCAACCAGCACCTTGTTGCCCTGCTTACCGGCCTGCTGCAACGCCATAATCGCGCCAATCGCCATCTCATCGTTATTGGCGGCGACGATATCGATAGACTCACCGTTGGTGAGCCAATTCAGCATCAGCTCCATTCCTTCGCTGCGCGAGTAGTTGGCGCTCTGTTTTTGCACCACCTTCATTTTCGGGTACTTCGCCACCACCTGCTCGACATCTTTGGTGCGTTGCAGTGCGCCGGCGTCGGTCAGGTTACCGATCATCACCGCCACGTTGCCCTGATAGTTGGCCAGCCGCGCCAGTTCTTCCATCTGCAAGGTGCCGGACTGCTTCTCGTCGGAGCCAACAAACACCACGCCGGCAGGCAGTTTGCTGTCGCCCGGCGTGCGGTTCACATACACCAGTGGAATGCCCGCTTTGGTCACCATTTTGGTGATGGCAGGCGTACCCGCCGAGTTGACCGGATCGACAATAATCGCGTCCACTCCGGCGCTGATAAAATTCTGCACCTGATCTGTCTGGCGACCTACGTCGCCGCGCGCGTCTTCGAACTGCACGCTGATACCGCGCGCCTTGGCTTCTTTGTCGATTGAATGACGAATGATGGTCAGGAAGTTCTGGTCAAAGTAGGCCATTGACACGCCGATGGTTTCCGCCAGCACCGAGGTGGAACAGCCGAGCGCCGCCACCAGCACGATTCTTTTTAAATATTTCATGATGATTCCCCAGGGTAAAAAAAACCGCCGAGCAAAATGCATCGGCGGAAATTCACGGCAATCAGTGTTTTTTACGGTTACGGTGCATGTCGATAGACACTGCGGCGACGATAATCACGCCTTTGATAATGTCCTGAATGTAGGAGTCCACACCGATAAAGGTGAAGCCACTTTTAATCAGCCCGAGGATCACCGCACCAATCAGCGTACCGGTAATGCGCCCAACGCCACCCATCAGGCTGCTGCCGCCGATCACCGCCGCGGCGATGGCATCCAGTTCGTAAGACATGCCCATGCTCGACTGGCCGCTGCTGACACGCGCCGCCAATACCACACCTGCCAGCCCTGCCAGCCCACCGGCGATGGTATAGACCGTCACCAGGTATTTATTGACGTTGATGCCGGAGACTCTGGCCGATGTCATGCTGCCGCCGATGGCGTAGATGTACTTGCCGTAACGGGTATGCTTCAACGCGACATGGAAGATCACCGCAATCACCAGGAAGATGATCACCGGCATCGCGCCCTGGCCGATTGAGGTAAAGCCGTCAGACAGGAAGCTGACCGGGTTACCCTGGGTGTAGTACTGCGCCAGGCCACGTGCCGATACCATCATGCCCAAAGTCGCGATAAAAGGCGGGATACCGGTGCGGGTAATCAGGAAGCCGTTGATGAAACCGCAGATAATGCCCACGCCGATCCCGGCGCCGATAGGGATCGCCGCCGGCAGGTCGAGCAACGCCGGGTACATTGGCGAAATACTGTCTGAGGTTTGCGCCAGGCTGGCCGCCACCACTGCGGTTAAGGCTATCAGCGAGCCGGAGGAAAGGTCGATACCGGTGGTGATAATAACCTGGGTCACGCCCACCGCAATGATGCCGATAATCGCTACCTGCAACACAATCAGCAGCAGGCGGTTCGGGTTCATCAGGAAGGACTGGTCGCGGATGTACCAACCCAGAATTTCAAACACCAGCGCAATGCCGAGCATCACGATAAAGATGCCGGTGTCTTTCGGCATTTTGCCACTCAGGCCAGCGAACAGTGGCGCTTTGCCCGCAAGCGGCTTCTCGATTTTTACATTACTCATGGGAATTCACCTTTGCGTTATTCAGAGGCCAGCGCCAGGATTTTTTCCTGATTCGCTTCTTCTTTATCCAAAATGCCGGTAATACGACCGCCGTGCATCACCATCACCCGGTCGCTCATGCCGAGGATTTCCGGTAATTCCGATGACACTAAAATAATGGCGACGCCACGGTTCGCCAGTTCGCTGATCAAACGATAGATTTCCGCCTTCGCCCCCACATCAATGCCGCGCGTTGGCTCATCGAGGATCAGTATTTTTGGCTGGGCCAGCAGCCAGCGGGCAATAAGCACCTTCTGCTGATTACCGCCGCTCAGGTTATTGATGATTTGGTCCATGGTCGGAGTTTTGATATTGAGCTTTTTGATCTGCTCCATGCAGTCCTTGGCCATTTGCACGTGGCTGACGAAGCCGTTTTTGCCGATATACTCCGACAGGTTGACGATGCTCATGTTCTCGACCACCGACAGCACCAAAAACAGCCCGGATTTTTTGCGGTCTTCGGTAAGGAACGCTAGCCCGAGTTCAATCGCTCGGGAGGGAGAATCCACTTTGGCCGCCTGGCCCTCAATGAAGATGTGACCGCCGTCCGCCGGGTGCATGCCGAACAGACTTTCCATCACCTCGCTGCGGCCGGCCCCCACCAGCCCGGCGACGCCGAGGATCTCGCCGCGCTTGACGCTGAACGAGACATCGTGAAACCAGTCGGCACGGCGCAACCCTTCGACACGCAGTACTTCCTCGCCGATATTGTTGTTGAATTTGGGGAACATCTGGGTCAGCTCACGTCCCACCATCATGGTGATCAGCGACTGTTTGGTCAGGTTTTCGGTCTTGTCGCAGGCGATAAAGGTACCGTCGCGGAAAATACTCACTTCATCGGTGATGGCGAAAATTTCGTCCATCTTGTGGCTGATATAAATAATGCCTTTGCCCTGCTCGCGCAGTTCACGAATGATGGCGAACAGGTGTACAACTTCACCTTCGGTCAACGCCGAGGTGGGTTCGTCCATGATCAACACATCTGCGTTATAGGAAACCGCCTTGGCAATCTCCACCATTTGCTGGCTGGCGATGCTCAGTTCACCCACCAACGTCTCAGGTTTGAGTTTAATGTTCAGCCGAGTCAGCAATTCGCGGGTCTGTTTGTTCAGTTGGTCATGGTTTACGAAGCCCAGCTTTGCCGGCTCACGCCCCAGCCAAATGTTTTCCGCCACCGTCATATAAGGCACCAGGTTAAGTTCCTGGTGAATCATGGAGATCCCTGAATGCAGCGCCTGCAGCGTATCGCTGAAGGTCACCGGTTGGCCTTTTATTTTAATGGTGCCTTCATCGGGGTGATAAATACCGATTAAACATTTCATCAGCGTGGATTTACCCGCGCCGTTTTCTCCCATTAACGCGTGTACGCTACCTGGTTTGATTTTAATTGAGACTTTATCCAGCGCCTTCACGCCGGGAAATTGCTTACTGATGCCTTCAGCCTCAAGAACATAAGGATACATACCGATAACCTCCGCCGTTCGTTAATGCATCCCTGCCGGTAAATGCGGCAGGGATATAACCGCGCTGCCTTAACGCTTATTTTCTGTTCTTGTCGGCAAATCCCTGGTAGTTGGCCTTGGTGATCAGCTGATACGGGATCAGTACGTTGCTTTCCACCCTCTCGCCTTTCACCAGTTGAATGGCGGTTTGCACCGCACCCTCACCCTGCCCTTTGGCATCCTGGAACACGCTCAGCGCCAGATCGCCCTTCTTGATGTATTCCAGTGCATCCGGGGTCCCGTCAACACCGGCCACCAATACGCCACTTTTCTTCGCCTGTTTCAGTGCCAGGATCGCACCAATCGCCATTTCATCGTTGTTGGAGGCGATAGCATCAATCTTCTGACCGGTCAGCACCCAGTCAGTAGTAACGTCAATGGCCTCTTTACGGGCAAACTTGGCGGTTTGCTTGTCGAGGATTTTGATGTCGGGATACTGGGTCGCCATCTCTTCCACACCTCGGGTACGGTCACGGGTCGCCTCACTGGACAGCTCCCCCATAAGGATCATCACATTGCCCTTGCCATTCATCAGCTTGGCCAATTCCTCCATCTGCAGCTTGCCGGCCAGTTTGGAGTCAGACCCCACATAGGCCATACCTGCAGGCAGCGTGACTTCCGGGCGGCGGTTAACGAACACCAGCGGGATCTTGGCGTTTTCCGCCAGTTTGATCATCGGTTTCACGCCCTGGGTATCGACCGGATTTAGGATGATGGCGTCGACGCCCTGACTGACAAAGTTCTCGATCTGTTGGATCTGCTGGGCGACATCCCCTTTTGCATCTTCAAATTGAGCACTGACATTGCCGTCCTGTTTCATTTTGCTCTGCATTGACTGGCGCAGGATGGTGAGGAAATTGTCATCGAAAGCAGCCATGGAAACGCCGATTTTAATGTCTTTTGCCAGCACGCTGGCCGGCAACATGCACATCAATACCGAGGTGACGATCAGTTTCTTCAGCTTCATGTTTTGTACCCTTTAATCGTTAGAGTGAAGAGGCCTGTTGATTTGACAGCTAATGAAAAATATTTTTTACATTCAAACAACAATCCGTTCGGTGTTATCCCTTTGATACGGCAGATTTATCGCTTTTCCACCCGTATCCACATGGTGTGCAAAACTTTGATCAATGTCTCAAATAATATTAAAAACAACACTTTAAAATAAACACTCTATCTGGACATTGAAGCCTCAAAGTCATTATTAAATGTTTATTTCATAATTGAGATTATTGAAACTTTTTTAACCAAACAAGCGAAACATGCGTTTTGGAATGGCCAAGTAACAAAAACATGACACGGATCTAACAAATAACGCAAAAACCGCCATCGTGTTGGTGGCATAAGTGCGTTCGGCAAACAAAGAGCCCCCGCAACGATGAAAAATGACGCGGCACATTCTCAGCAAATGTGCGAGCAAGCACGCAGTTTGCGGATCCGCTGTTTCATCCAAGGCGTTACTCGACAATACTGAATGGACGTGTATTTTCAGGAGGATAAGACATGCAGCTCAGCAGTAAGGTACGGATGAACCGGCTGTTTAATAACGGCAAATGCCTCGACGTGGCGATTGATCACGGCATCGCCAATGAGCCGGATTTTTTAATTGGCCTGGAGGACATCGAACGGGTCATTGACAGCCTGATCGTTGCCCGTCCCGATGCCATTCAGGTCAATTATGGCCAGGCGGATTTATTGCAACGTGCAACCCAGCGCGATAAACCGGCACTGGTGATGCGCACCGACGTCGGCAATGCTTATAACGCCGCACGCCACCGTGAAATGTGGGCGGTACTGCATAATCCAGAAGCGCCGATCCTCGCCGCACTGCAAATGGATGCGGCGGCGGTGGTGGTTAACCTGTATCTGATCCCCGATGAACCGGGCATTTTCCGCCAGTGTGTCGAGAATATTGGTCGCCTGCGTCATGCCTGCGAGCGCTACGCCATGCCGCTGATGATCGAACCGCTGGTAATGGCACCGGCCGGCCAGGGCGCGGCCTACGGTTCACTTGGTGACGTAGAAAAAATGGTGCCGTTAGTCCGGCTGGCGCGTGAACTGGGTGCCGACATCATCAAGGCCGACCCGACAGAACGAGTAGAGGACTTCCACCGCATTGTGGAGGCGGCGCGCTGCCCAACGCTGGTGCGTGGCGGCGGTAAAGGCGAACTGGGCGCGGTACTGGAAAAATCTGCTGCCCTGATGGCCCAGGGGGCGTCCGGTATGGTGTATGGCCGCAATGTCTATCAACACAGCAACCCATCGAAAGTGGTCAGCGCGTTAATGGCCATCATTCATCAGGGTGCCAGCGGTCAACAAGGACTGGAAATCTACCATCAACCCTGATCCCCGCTTTTGTAATTAAAATAATCCCTCCCCCGGCGGCAGCATGTTATAACCTGCTGCCGGTCGCTGCCCTACGCTCCAATCCCCGCTATTATCCTGACAGGCCCATTCGGAGAACCGCCATGCCAAAACAACGGATACCGCTGAAACTCAGCACCACGCTCACGCTGATGGTGTCTGCCATCATCGCTTCGGTGCTATTAGTGGTATATGCGCTGTTTTTTGTGCAGATGAATCACCAGGGACAAGATCAGCAACGCCAAAAAGCGATGGCGATTGCCGAAACGCTGGCGCTCTCCGGTAATGTCATTGATGGGCTGCAGCGTGAAGATCACAGTGGCGCAGTCCAGCGCTTTGCCGAGCAGGTACGTCAGCGGAATGAATTACTGTTTGTGGTGGTGGTAGACATGAAAGGCATCCGTTACTCGCACCCCAAACCCTGGTTGATCGGTAAGCATTTTATCGGAGACGATTTGGAACCGGCGCTACACGGCGAAACCAACAGCGCCATCAATCGTGGCGCATTAGCCCCTTCACTGCGGGTTTTTGCCCCGGTTTACGACAGCGAACGGCGGCAGATTGGTGTGGTGGCGCTGGGTATTGCGCTCGATACCGTTCAGCGCGTGGTGGGCGAAAGCCGCTGGATCATATACTGGACACTGGCCTTCGCCGCGCTGGTCGGCACGCTCGGCATCTTCTTTTTGGTGAAGGCCCTGAAACGCATCATGCTCGGTTTTGAACCTTACGAAATCTCGAATCTGTTCGAACAGCGCAACGCCATGCTGCAATCGATTAAAGAAGGCGTGATTGCAGTCGATAACCAGTCACGCATCACCATTGTCAACGACGAAGCCAAACGCCTATTACGCCAAAATGGGCCTTTCGAAAACCTGCTGTTGGAGTCCGCCAGCAAACACTGGCCGACGCAGCTGCATCTGGCGGAAGTGCTGGAAAGCGGTCAACCGCTACGTGACCAGCAGATTAGCTTTAACGGCAGCGAATTGCTGACCAATACCGTGCCGGTGATCGTTAAGGGCCAGGTGATTGGTGCTATCGCCACCTTCCGCGATAAAACCGAAATCAGCCAGTTGGTACAGCGCCTGAGCGGCATGGCGCACTATGCCGACACGTTGCGCGTCCAGTCACATGAGTTTATGAACAAGCTGCATGTGATCCTCGGCATGCTGCACATGAAGGCCTACCAGCAGTTGGAAAACTACATCATCAATACCGCCAGCACCTATCAGGAAGAGATCGGCGCGCTGCTGAGGAAAATCCAGTCGCCAGAGGTGGCGGGCTTCTTTATCGGCAAGATCAATCGCGCCCATGAAGCCGGCATTGAGCTGACCATTGACGAACCCAGCCTGCTGCCGGAAACCGACGATGCAGAAACCACCCACGTGCTGATCAGCGTGCTGGGCAATTTGATTGAAAATGCCATTGACGCTATCGATGGTATCGAAGGGCACGAGATCAACCTGAGCTTTCATCACAATGAGAATCACTTACACTGTATAGTCAGCGATGACGGCCCCGGTATCGATCCGGTTCTCGGTGCACGTATCTTTGAACAGGGTGTTTCAACCAAAGGGCCGGGGCGCGGTATCGGCCTGGCGTTGATCCGCAGCAGCCTGGAAAAACTGGGCGGCAGCATTGATTTCGAATCTGAGCCGGGTGAGCTAACCCAATTTTTTGTGCATATACCCTATCAGGCCAAGGGCTGAACCATGATTAACGTATTGATTATCGACGACGACCCGATGGTGGCGGAGTTAAACAAATACTACCTGAGCCAGGTGAACGGCTTTCACTGCCTGGCGACGGTCGCCACCCTGGCACAGGCACGCGCACTGCTGGCCGACGCCGAAGTCAGTATCGATCTGGTGCTGCTGGATATCTATATGCAGCAGGAAAACGGGCTGGACCTGCTGCCCGGCCTGCGCGAATTGGGTGAAAAAACCGACGTCATCATTATCTCTTCCGCCAGCGACGTGGATACGGTGCAACGCGCCCTGCACTACGGCGTGGTGGATTACCTGATCAAACCTTTCCAGTTTGGGCGTTTCAAAGAGGCGTTGAATAACTATCAGCAACAGTTGCAAATTCTGGCGCAGCGCGAATTCTCGCAGGGGGATGTCGACAGCTTGCTACGCCGCCACCCCACCAGCACCGAAGGGAAAAAGCTGCCGAAGGGGCTGACCAGCATCACGCTGAGTACGGTGTGCGAGTGGATTGAACAACAGCACGATGGGGAGTTTTCGACCGATAATCTGGCTAATGCCATCGGGATTTCCCGCGTTTCTTGCCGAAAATATCTGATTTATTTGGCGGAGAGCGGTATTCTCGGCACTCGCATTCTGTACGGCACCACCGGCAGGCCGGTCTATCTTTATCAGCTAAAACCGGATGCCATTGCCATGTTGAAAGAGTATTGCCGTTAGCCGATGCCCCTGGGGGATCATCGAACGTCATTTCGCCCAGAGACAACTCTTTTATCTCACTGCCCCAGCAGAAAAGTGCGCAGCGCGGTCACACAGCCGCTGTTCACCGGGCAAAACGCGGGCAGCGATCGACGTCCTGCTGGTGCAGATGCCAAGCCAGTTGCAAGGGCGCTAAGGGTGGCGCTTATGTCCCGGAAAATCCGTCATTCCGCGTGGCAGGTTGCACAGTTTTCCGTATTGTTGTTTCCGCTTGCCACAAGGAGACTGATACTCGTCATACAGCGTTTTAAGCTGCTGTCGATTCGCCTGCTCGGCGGCGGCGTGTTGCCGTTCCAATTCAAGCACCTTCTCATTGGCCAATGCCACGCCCTCGGCACTCCATACTTTATGTTTTAACCCGCTGCGCTTTTGCTGATACTCCTCAGAGATTTTGTTATCCAGCGGCTGTGCGGCATGGTATTGCCAGTCAACCGACGCCTGTAATGAGAAGCAAGACCACTGCGCCACGCAGGCAAGAAAAATCCGTTTCACTGATAGACTCCCAATATTAAATTCACCCGTTGACTCAAAAAACTATCTTCTGGCTATCGCGCTCTTTCCGACTAAAAACAGCGGCACAGGTGTTGCCCGACATTCACGCGGCAACCTGGCGGACTCCAACGTTTTGCGTTCAAGGTGTATCGCGGCAAGCCGCGCCTGTTCCGAACGCAGTTGCTCTACGTACCACAGATGTTGCAACACCCCGTTAAACCGTAACCGATAATCCACAGCACTTTCCCCCGTATCGAAACCGGCGCGCTGAGCATGCTTGTCGACAAACGAATAGCAACAAGATGACGCCAACAGGGCGAGTGCTGCTGTCATCAAAGAGGTCAATTTCAAAAGCAAAACTCCATTAGTGCTAGAGATCAGCAACCGTTGATAAGCAGCGATTGTTCCTCGCGCGGCGATGCCGATGGAAGCGGATCACTCGCGGCGGCAGCCTTGCCTCCCTGCCCTTTGCAGGCTTTACGCTGGACCAGCGTATTGTCTTCGCTTTGCGTCGATAACAAAGGGCGCTGTTTCTCATTGCCCATCTCGTCCCAGAAGTCATGAGCCACCTCTTTCAGTTTTTTACGAAACAGCACCGAAGAGACGCCTTCATGCTCCCGCTCATAACGCGCGGCGGAGGCCTGATGACACCAGGGCAACAATAGAAATATGAAAATGACGGGGATGCCCTTTTCCACAATAAACTCCTGTAATAAGGCCAATAATGGCGCTCATTCCCATTAAATAAAGAAAGATATTCAGTGTCGTCAAAACAAAAAATGCGAGGAGATAAAAATATTACCCGGAAAGTAATAAACCCTGATTAAATAAGTGCCATAGTGCTTATAATTCGCAGGAAAAATATATTTGTTAAATTAGCGATCCCACAATTTTGACCAATCAATGGTTCCTCCGATACTCGGCACGTTCTCATTCAGTACCGCAGAGGCTGACTCTCCGGCGCTGATGCGCTGTTTTTGCTCACGGGTAGCAGGCTTTGGCTTCTCCCAGCCGGCCCCAGAAGATGACAATCCGGGTTGAATATGACTGCAACCACACAGCATAATTAATAGTGCCGGGATCCATTGGCGTAATTTCATATATCCTCCTTTGAAATAAACGTTATCGTTAACCGCGGTAAATAAAAAATTACTTTTTTTAGTTTAATAACTCGTATTCAACCGCGGGCAAAGCAAGGGCAACCTCATTTAATTTAAATAAGGCCGCTAATAATTTAACGTGAAATAAACCTATCCAGGGTGTCGGTAATAAATATCAATCCGTATATTTACGATATGGCGTGCAAGGCACACCACCGGGTTAACCTTCGTTATCCGGTTGCCAGGTCAGAAGATCGCCAGGCTGGCAGTCGAGGATCCGGCAGATTTTGTCTAACGTTTCCAGTCTGACGCCCTTCACCTTGCCGTTCTTCAGCAGGGACAGATTTTGTTCGGTGATCCCCACCTGTTCCGCCAGCTCTTTCGAACGCATCTTCCTTTTGGCCAACATGACATCAAGACTTACTATTATCGCCACTCTATTCTCACACGAAAGAAAGCTGTTCTTCATTCAGCCGCAACGCTTCCAGGAATACCCGGCTAAACACCAGGATTGCGCAGCCAACGATCAGCGAGCGTATCGACTCGCTGTTGACGCCATAATAAATTATTAGCAGCATTTTTTCATTGGCCGTCAGTATCATTACCTGCAACATCCCGGCCAGCGAGGGGAAGAGCACGTCGACAATCAGCAAAATGCCGATGACCTGCAACAGCAGCATATTGTTGCGGTGCCAAACGTTGCCGCGATAGAACTGGTAAAACAGCCCAGCACCGCACAGCAGTGCGCTGTAATAAGGCACATAGGCGAACATATCCAACAACAGGGTTGCCACCAAAGCCCAGCGCTGCTGCGGAACGGCATAGGCGTTCAGTTCCGGGTAATAGTCGCGGTAGGACGCCACGATGCTGTTGAACGCCTCGCCTTGCACCCAACTCTGGACAATTATAAATATCTCTACGCCGGTGCTGACAATCAGCATCGTCATGATCAACAAACACAAGCAACGTACGTAAAGCGGAAGGTGGATCCGAGACACAGCGCCCATAACGAGTTCATCCATAAAAACAGCAATAAGTTATCGTAAAACGATAATTTATTGCTGTCAATGATCAACTGGACTGATGAGCTATTGGATTACAGGCGTAAAAAAGGCCGGAAGTCCGGCCCTTTCTCAATGATCGACGGATTTAGACCAGCTCAACCACATCAAACTTAACTTCACCGCTGAGGTCGGCTTCGTAATCAACACCTTGTAGACCAAAACCGAACAGGCGTAGGAACTCGGCCTTATAGCCCAGGTAATCGGTCAGTTCATTGATGTTGTTATCGTTGATCTGTGCCCAGATTTCACGGCAGGTGTTCTGCACGTCGTCGCGCAGTTCCCAGTCGTCCAGACGCAAGCGGTGCTTCTCATCGGTATCCGGTGCCGTGCCACTGTACAGCTTGGTGGCGAACAGACGCTGGATTTGCTCGATGCAACCTTCGTGGATCCCCTGCGCCTTCATGATTTTGAAGACGATAGAGATATACAACGGCATTACCGGAATAGCAGATGAAGCCTGAGTCACCACCGATTTGAGCACGGCAACGTAAGCTGCGCCGCCTTTAGCCTTCAGTTTCTGATCGATGGCCAGAGCCGCACGATCCAAATCTTCTTTGGCTTTGCCCAGCGTACCGTGCCAGTAGATTGGCCAGGTCAGATCGGTACCGATATAGGAGTAAGCCACTGCCTGCACGTTGTCCGCCAGCACGCCGGCCTCTTCCAGTGCGTCCATCCACAACTGCCAGTCCTGGCCACCCATCACTTTGACGGTATCAGCAATTTCTTGCTCGTTGGCCGGTTCAACCACGGCTTCAACCAGCACGTCTTTGTTGGTATCGAGCGCCACGGATTTGTACGGTTCGCCGATAGGTTTCAGCGCAGAGCGCACCACTTCACCGGTTTCAGGCATTTTACGCACTGGCGAGGCCAGCGAGTAAACCACCATGTCGATCTGGCCCAGATCCTGTTTGATCAGGTCGATAACCGTTTGGCGGCATTCATTGGAAAACGCATCGCCGTTAACGCTTTTCGCGTACAGGCCTTCTTCTTTAGCTGCCTTGTCAAAACCAGCAGAGTTGTACCAGCCGGCAGAACCGGTTTTGGCTTCGCTGCCCGGCTTTTCAAAAAATACGCCGATGGTGGCTGCACCGCTGCCAAATGCGGCATTGATACGTGACGCCAGGCCGTAACCGGTGGAAGCACCGATCACCAGCACTTTTTTCGGGCCGTTTTTCAGTTCGCCACGTGACTTAACGTAGGCAATTTGCTCACGGACATTGGCTTCACAACCTGCCGGATGAGCGGTAGTGCAGATAAAACCACGAATTTTAGGTTTGATAATCATAGTAATTTTTTCTTGGTAGCTAAAAACCGAAGGACAATATACCTGATTTTCTCAATATACTTAAGCTGGGCGCATGGCAGAATCGCAACAAGTGCAGTGAACAGACCAGTTGTCCCGGTGAAAATCTTGTTACCGCTTCAGGATCATGGGGATAGAAGCGAGGAACCTGGCGGGGGTTTTCAAGGCCAGTGGACTGTACGCCCGGCCCGATAAAACCCATCAGACTTTGTTCTTTTCCAACTGTTCAATCAGCGTATAACGCAGTGACGATGCATCGGCCGGCGGGTTTTCCACCTGTGTCACCTGCACTTTCAGGCGGTAGTTGTAGCCCGGTTCAAAAGTAAAACCTTCAATCCCGGTATAAAACAATTCCCACGGTTCTTGCGCGGAATGACGCACCTGCATGCACTTCATTGGGGCAACGCCCGTGCAATTTACCAGCGCGCTGTTCACCAGCAACACTTCCATATGGTTTCCGTCTTTATTCACCGGTTGGCTCACTGTCGCTCCCTCCTGGCTGCAGCCGGCCAGACCGGCCAAGGCAAAAAATAACAACGCTTTGATTTTCAATGTAATACACCATCAAGTCTTTAGGTTGGGTGATAGTAACAAAGCTACGACTATCGAGGCCAGCGGCAGGTGACCAGTAATTATGATCACAGCGCTAACTTCAGCCAATATCACACCTACGGCTTTGCCACAGAGACGACCGGGCAATACCAGACACTGATGGGTAAGTATATTCAATCGGCAATTAAACAACAGATGGAGCAGCGCGGTTATAAAGCCAGCACAACGCCTGACCTGTTGGTGTACAGCAGTGCAATGAAACAGAAAAAAGTGCAGGTGAATGACACCCCGGCTCCGGTTGGCCGTCGAGGTTATGCAGGCTGGGGCGGTTATAATCAAACCGTATGGAGCTATACCGAAGGCACCCTGCCGGTTGACCTGGTGGACAGCAAGCAAAACAGCTGGTCTGATTACAATCTAACGTTTATCAATAATGTTTATACCATCTAATAAGTCAGAGTTGCTTCATGAGATAAATAACCCTCACCACTTTGATAACAAAGGAAATATTACATGATAAAATTATCAAACTTGATTGAAGAGAAGAAAAAAACATTCGCAAATCATAAATTCTTTTCTTATATTTGTGATACATCACGTTCACTTGAGGAACGGCTATCATTCCTACCTAACATGTCACACTTCATTATGAGTTTTGGTGACATCAATAAATATATACTCCCCTTCCCCTTGCCTCAAAATGATCTTGAAAAAGCCATCAATACCCATGCAGAAGAAGATTCAAATCATTGGCCATGGTTTATATCTGATCTGCAGCAACTAAACATGAATAATAGCCAACCATTAACAGACACACTGAGGTACCTTTGGTCAGATGAATTATCCGCAAGTAGAAGACTCACTTACGACCTCATAGAACTGATAACTGGCAAACATGCCAAGTTTAGATTAGTGATTATTGAAATCATGGAGGCAACAGGTAACGTTATGTTCACCGCGTTGAGTGAAATAACTGCCAAATCCAATTTTATGCTGAAGTTTTGTGGCTCGTTACACGCCAATCATGAATCTGGTCATACAATGGGTAGCGATGTGGGGCTTATTAATACACTCGTCTTTTCTGAAGATGAGCAGAAGCTTGCTGCATTTTACATTGATAAAGGCTTCATGGCATTTCACCACTTCATTGACCAACTTTTACTGGAGGCAGAAAAATCAACAACAATCAGCCCCCGCCCCCAGCAATAGCCAGCAATTTCACAGTTTTGGTTTTCCATTTGTTCTCCCGGCGGATAATCGCCATTGGCTACCGGACTGCGGATCACATCAACGATACCGTTCCAGGCAAACCAAGCATCTTCGTGATAGTTGAAGATGGTGCCAGGCGTAATGCTGAACACTTTGCCTTGCTTGGCATCAACGTTATTCGGGGTGATCACGTCGTGGCGAAAATGGCAGTTCTTAGCGATCGTCGCAGAGGACTGCGGCAACAGGTGCGCGACCATGCGCGGCATCTCGCCGCCCATCGTTGTGATGTCGATATCAGGCATATGGGGTCACAAATTGAGGGAATAAAAAAACCGACCTTGCTGTTAAGCACAGGTCGGCATCTTTGGGGAATTTAGCGCGCACCCTGTCACAAAGCAACCAAATCAGAACTGGTACGTTTGCACTTTGGAAGTGTATTGGGTTACTTTATTGTCAATCCTTTGACAAGGAAAGCTTATGGATACGGTTGAACAGTTGAACGGTAAGTATTTTTTCAACGGCATGAGCGTTGATAAAGATGAACTACTGCTCTGGCTTATCCTTGATGAATTTAAAAAGCAGTTTAGCGATGTAGTTGACCTGCTTGCTATTGCCTCAATGTTGGTCAGTCTGCCTGTTATCCCCGTAAGCGGGAAGTTGGGTGCTGGCGCGGCAACCAAAGGTACAAGCCCCCTGTCTCTTGCATCCCGCACCCTAATCCACCAAAGGTTTAAACAAGGGCGCAGAACCATCACTTGGGCAAAAATGCTACGTGGTGAGTGGGCCTACACTACCGGTATTGGTGCATATGTTGGCCGCTGGCTTCCATGGGTTGGCGCGGTTCTAACAGCCTATGATTTAGCTATGGTAACCCGCAATGTCATTCACCGTTATGAATTGATCGTTGGGAAAGGGAGCAAGCAGTAATGAATAAGGCTGATGAAGTACGCAACCTTATCAGAAAACACTTTTGGGCCATGTCGGACGAAACATCGCTGAGTACAGGTAAAAAGAGTGTTCTATCTGAGGATGCCTATGACTTTCTTGAAGAATATTCAGACAAACTGAAAGTTGACATGACCGATTTTGACATTCGTAAATACTTCCCTAACGCGGGTATCCGCTTCATTCCTAATGCTATTCTTCCAAAATATCTTCAGACAGATCATCATGAACCGGCAGCACTGACAATCAGCATGCTTATTGAATCAGCTGAGGCTGGCCGATGGCTGTATTAGCCAGGGTCATCCCTGGCATATTGATTTATGGAGTAAAAACGCACCTAAGCGATGACAATCCCTTCCCCTATCCTCATCACATCTTTACCCTTTTGGATTAACGTCATCATTTCCGACTCGCTGAATACACCTTCATAAACGCCGAAAAGACCAACATGCCCATTGATGCCGATATTGTGCGGAGCAATGTCCCCTCCGCCCAGAATTATTGGGCGATGTGCGTAATTACGAGCACCGGCCATTGGGGCCCTATACTTATCACCATTAGCACGAAGACAGAAAATACCTGCGTCGCTGAAGCTAACAGAAAATATTGTCCAGGTCCCAACTGTATACCCGCACCATATTATTTAATTCATTAAATATCATGCGGTTAAAATGAAAATCAATTAAAGCATGCCCAAGAAAGCATGCGAAAAAACGTCAAAATAATTAAACACATATCATTTTTTTGGGGATGCTCGGAAAAAACTCGAAAGGGATTTTTGACAAAATCCCTTCTGAAGCCAACCTCTACACCGCCGGGCATAACTATCTTTTCTCTCGAACCAAAGCGGCAGCATCCCGCAACACACCTCAGAACAAAAACCGGGCAATTTTCCCAAATCAGCATCCAGCATAGAAATGTTTCGCTTCAGTTGGTATGTTAGGCAACGACTAAAATGACAAGGAAAAGTTATGGATACGGTTAAGGAATTAGGCGGGACGTATTTTTATAAGGGCGTTTCAAATCTTTCAGCGGGAGAACTTTTCTTTTGGGTTTTCCTTGACGCCGTAAATGAGCAGTTTGGGGTTTCCGATATTGTAGCTGCAGCTAGCATCATTCTGGGGCAGCCAACCCGCCCCACAAGAGGTAAATTCGCTGGAGCGACTAAAGGCACATCCATAGCTTCGGAAACAGCTCGACGCTATTTAAACATCGAGCTCCCTTTTCGACTCCCTACGTTCACCAACGCCAGTATTAAAACCTTGAAACCAAAATTTGTGAATAATCTGGGAGCATTTGTTGGCCGCACAGTTCCAGTACTCGGGTGGGTAATTCTTGCATACGATGTGTCTTCTATCGTATTTAAAGCTACAACTACTTACAATCGGATAGCCAGAGGAAGCGATAAAATATGGTAACCGACGAAAATGTTTTAATGTTCTTTCGGGAACAGCTACCCAAAGTCACTACTTTGTGGCTTAAACCTGTTCTACTTCAACCAGACGATATCCTGCAAGAATTTTCAGAGGTCGAGGATTTAGCATTAGTAATAGATAAATATTCCACTCAATTCGATATTGATGTTTCAGAATTAAATATCGAAGATTATTATCCATGGGAAATACCATGGTTTTTCCGTAAATGGTTCATAGCAAGTCCCGTAAAGCAGTCAAAAAAACCGCTAACCGTCAGAATGTTTGCTGAATCAGCCAAGGCTGGCCGCTGGCTGTATTAGGCCGGCAATCGCCGGCCATTACTTATCGATACGCCTTTCAGGCAGAGAACACGAGCGGATTGCCGAATGCATAACGCCGTTACTCAACCGTTGAATTATAGGGCATAAACACCTGACGACAGGCTCCCTCATCTACCCCGATGCGGAATACCTTCAATGCACCAGCCACTTCCTCAGGATAATTCATCGCCAACGTGGCATTGCGCGTCACGTTCTGGAAGTACTCTCCCGGCTCAGTGACATTGTTCAGAGCGGTGCCTGATGGTAACGTTTTATCGGCCACAGACACTGCGCTGGCGCCCTCAGAATGAACGAGATAAGCAATTGGTTTTAAAGGTAAACAAAAAAAGACCGAATACGATTCCTATATTCGGTCTAGGGAAATGGCTCTTGGGAGAGAGCCGTGCGCTAAAAGTTGGCATTTTGTGCAAAGCTTGTTCAGCCGTGCACTTTAAGAGTAGCTTACCGCGCTATTTTTGCCAGCCAGTAACACGGCAAGTGATAGTTTCATGAAGAAATTAATTCCGCGTAATTTTCCATCACCAGTCACTCCAAGCTAAGCCATTGTGGGATAAGCGATTAGTTAGCGCACAGCTTTTCGGCGCGTTCGCGGTACGGCTCAACACTCATTTTATGACCGGGATTAGCAGCGTCATCCAGCAGGATCACGTCCAGCGGCTGGGCGCGCTGCCGCCCTGTTTTCACCTGCTCCTCTGCGGTTTCGTTGAGCGGGTACTGCATCAGCGTGCTGTTGTTGAGTACGAACAGTGCACCGCCGCTACGACACTGCAACGTCACCTCTTCTTTGGTGAACGCCCATTGTTTGCCGTATTCCAGCTTGGTGATGTTCACCAGTTGATCTGCCGCCAGCGCACCGGTCGCGCTTGCCAGCAGCGTTATTCCAAGTAATGCCGATTTCATGTTGTGGCCTTAAGGTTGCTATTTGATTCAATTTTCCCGCAGTTTGGGGGCATCCGGCAAGCTGCAATGTTACACCGGCGCATAAGTTGCAAATAAACTGACCAGCAGCAGCACGCCCGCGCCCAACCCCACTTCAATCCAGCAAGCCAGCACCAGCCCGCGCTGTGCCAACTGCGGCATACTGCTCATCGCCGGGACGATGGCATAACGGTTGGCCAACGCCACCATCACCATCAGCGCCACCAGTCCGGTTTTGAACAGCAGCAGGCGCTGGTAAGATGAATCAACGTCCAGCGGCCAGCTACCGAGAATAATCAAACTGTTGATCACGCCGGTCAACAACACCAGCGCTACCGCAAGGTGGCCCCAATGCGAGAAGCGTATCAGCGTAGTGACCGCATCGCTGCGGATTTGTGGTTGCGCCAGATAACGCAGGCAAACCAGCAACGGCAGCAGGCTGCCAAACCAGTAACCGGCTGCCAACAAATGCAGTGCGTGGTTAAAACGATGCGCTACGCCGAGTGCTCCATCATGCATCGCTGCATGGCCAATAAATGCCATGCTGACCAGCAACAATGTGGAAAGCAGTGCCAAAATCTGCGTGCGGCGCGGTTCTGCCAACCACAGGCTCAGCAACGCCAATAATGAAATGCCCAGGTGCCAGCGCCAGACTTCACCGAAGGTGGTGCCCAGTACCGCCCACCACACGTCCAGTCGCCAGGTGTCAGCCCAGCCGTCGCCCATCTGTCCGGCCTGAATAGCCAGCAGCACCACGGCAGAAAGCCCGGCAAGCCAGGTACAGGAGACCAGCAAAGGACGCACATCACGGGTGAGATACGGGGAAAGGCGCTGTGGCGACAATAAGGCGGTGAACAGGCTGGAGCCAAACATCAGCATCACCGCCGCAAAGTGCACAAAGCGACACAGGACAAACAGGGTCGCCAGACTCATAAGTTAGTTTACGGTGAAGCTGTACTGGCCTTTGGTTTTATGACCGTCGACCGAAACCACATGCCAGCTGACGTTATATTTTCCTGCTGCCAGGTCGGCTTCGATAGGCAGATTGACCTGGGTATTGTTGTTCGCATCAAGCTGCAACTTGCCGGTTTTCACTTCAGCGTTGTCTGGCCCGGTGATTTTAATGCCGCTAAAATTAGGCTCTATACCTTCGGAGAAGTTAAGCGTCAGCACTTTTGGTGCCGTGCTAACGCTGGCATCTGCCGCCGGTGTTTCAACTTTCAAATGAGCATGCGCCAGAGCCTGCTGTGAAGAAAGCCCAACAAACAGCACGAAAATAGTGGAAAACAGGCGATAAGAAGAACGAATTTTACCAATCACAGTGATATCCCTTACAGCAATAATCGAGGGTGATAAGGGTTAAGGCTAACCGCCAGGGCGATGAATCAGTAGCCCAACCCACCGCAGATGATTGCGCCACGGGTAAACAGAAGAAGGGATTAACCAGTAACCCACTGTTTTAACTCTCTACCATCCCTGTAGCGTATCGGGTCAAATGATAACGAGTGTTATTATGCAAGTCGAGCAGAACGCTGGTATTTTGCGATCTGGTAGCACATATCGCTGCATAACCGCGATAAACTCAGGGCATAAAAAAACCGCGCATCGGGCAACGCCGGCACGCGGTTTTCAACCAGGGTAATTAAACCTGGCCGTTACCGTTCTCGCCAGCCGCTCCCATTTTCTTCAGATCTTTATCAATGAAGAACAGTGCATTACCGCTGTTACCCACCAGCGCCAGTTTATCCAGCACGGATTTGAACAACTTCTCTTCTTCGTGCTGCTCGGCAACGTACCACTGCAGGAAGTTGAAGGTAGAGTAATCGTGGGCAGTCATGGCAGCATGCGCCAGTTCGTTGATCTGACGGGTAATCAGTTGCTCATGTTCGTAAGTCTGCTGGAACACATCCGCCAGGGAGGCAAACTCAACCGGCGGTGCAGCGATGCTGCCCAGCAGCGGCAGGGAACCGGTATCGCTCAGGTATTCGAACAGGCGTTGCATGTGCTGCATCTCCTCCTGAGAATGCTCTTTAAGGAATGAGGCGGCCCCTTCAAAGCCTTTATCGCTGCACCATGCGCTCATTTGCAGGTACAGGTTGGCAGAGTAAAACTCCAGGTTCAGTTGCTCATTCAGCTTCTTGGTCATTTCTGGCATCAGCATAATCATTCCTTTATTTTGCAGGTATCAACTTAATTTCCACGCATTATGCCTTGGTGAAAACAAAATAAACACACCTGATTCACATCATTACCCAATTAATTTTTAATTAAATTAAAATCAACAACTTACATAAAAAACAAGTTATTAATTTGAATTATTATGATAACCATTTACATCTATATATTTAATCAAAAGGCGAATCATTCTTATTTAAAATAATAAATAGATTACATTGCCATCAGTGTAATAAATAACCCTTCATAGCACCTGTCATTCTTTGAATTTAACTCCCCTTCTTCGCTTCAGGCTTGCCAAGCGCCGCCGGGTGCATTACCTTCTGCGCTGATCCAATGCGGTAACAGTAAGGAGAATACGGTGGGTTACAATCTGGCAGAGCTTTCCAAAAAAGAGATGGACAAAGTGAACGTTGATCTCGCGGCTTCCGGTGTGGCGTTCAAAGAACGCTACAACATGCCGGTGATCCCGGAAATGGTTGAGCGCGAACAGCCAGCGCACCTGCGTGATTATTTCCGCGAACGCGTGGCGCATTACCGCGTCGAATCACACAAGTTTTCACGCCTGCCGTACGAGCCGAAGTCCAAATAGTAAAAAGCCCGCCGAGATGGCGGGCTTGAGGTTGCTGACAAAGCAGGAAAAAGCGTGGTTTTTCCTGCTTTGTGGTGATTAGCCGAAAATCAATAAATTGATTTTCCTGATTTTTTATTTATCGACCTCTACTCGCTCTATGTAGAAATGAGGTTTGCCATCTGTCTGAAGCCCGCCGAGATGGCGGGCTTCATGTCACTTTGCGGCAAACCTGTCGGTGGCCTGCATCAGCTGATGCAGGATACCCGGTTCGTCAAACGAGTGTCCGGCCCCCTCGACGATATGCAGTTCCGCCTCCGGCCAGGCCTTCGCCAGATCCCAGGCGTTTTGCACCTGGCAAGCCATATCGTAGCGACCATGGATAATCACCGCCGGGATATGGCGGATCAGCGGGACATTGCGCAGCAGTTGATCATCGGTCTCCAGGAAGCCCATATGGGTGAAATAGTGGTTTTCTATGCGGGCAAACGCCAGCGCAAAGTCATCCTCACCAAAAGAAGCCGACTCGCTGCTTGGCAGCAAGGTAACCGTCTCCCCTTCCCACACACTCCACAGCTTCGCCGCCTCAAGCTGCACCTGCAAATCCGTTGAGGTCAGGCGCTGGCGATAAGACGCAATGACGTCCTTACGCTCTTCCTCTGAAAGAATCGACAAGACGCGCTCCCATTTCTCCGGGAAGAATCGCGAGGCACCGTCCTGATAGTACCAATGTAGCTCCTGCTTACGCAGTGTGAAGATACCGCGCAGCACCATTTCGCTGACGCGTTGCGGGTGGGTTTGCGCGTAGGCTAACGCTAACGTCGAGCCCCAGGAACCACCAAACACCAGCCACTGATCGACACCGGCCATTTCGCGCAGCCGTTCAATGTCCTGCACCAGATGCCAGGTCGTGTTGTTGTCCAGACTGGCGTGCGGCTTGGAACGGCCACAGCCACGCTGATCGAACAGCAACACCTTATAACGCTGCGGATCGAACAGTTGGCGGTGATAAGGGGAAATACCGCCGCCCGGCCCACCGTGAATAAACACCGCCGGCTTACCTTTTGGGTTGCCGCTCAGCTCCCAGTAGATCCGGTGGCCATCTCCAGTGTCCAGCCAACCGCTGTCATATGCTGCTAACGGCGGGTACAAACCTCTTAATTGTTCCATGGCGCTTCCGTCTCTGAGTGGGTCATGCCCTCATAAAAACCGAAGCCACCCATTTGGTCAACGGTAAAACCTGAAAACTCCTACCCTCCCCACCAAGTTAGCGTGCGTTTGCTTAAAATGAATACGAACTGACGACAAAATAGCGGCTGGCCACGAGTAGCCAGCCGTGAACTTAGCCCCGTTTACGCAGATGTGGCTCGCGCATTTCCTGAGCGGTTTTGGCTTCAATGCTTAGCTCCGCCGTCGGCCGCAGCAACAGGCGCGCCAACCCGATAGGCTCACCGCTTTCACGGCAATAGCCGTATTCGCCGTTATGTAATCGCGTCAGCGCTGCGCTGATTTTCGGCAGCAGGCGGCTTTCACGATCCAACTGGCGGAAAAGTAATCGCAGGTCCTCTTCCCGAGCGGCTTTATCCGCTTCGTCACCGGACACCTCCCCGCCATCGATATCCCGCTTCAGCACATCAATGTGCTGCAACAGCTTTTGTTGCTCATCCAGCAAGCGCTGGCGGAAGAAGGCCCGCTGCGCCGGGTTCATGTAATCAGACTCCGGCATGGCCAGGAGCTGCTGTTGGTTTAGTAAGGTCACAACGTTCATTGCGCTCTCCGGTTATCACTTAATTGTTATATTATAACATATATTAATGATTAAGCGGCCACGCATAAGAAAACAAAATTGCACCTATAAACAATCGATTAAAAAAACCACTCGCTTTCCTGCTTGCATCCGACAGACGTAAGGGGGTTAATGGCTGAGCAACCCACCCAACCATAGGTAACTGAGAGGCCATCATGAGTAAGGGAATGGATAGCAAAAAAAATGCGAAGAAGAAGCCGTTGAAAACCCCTGCAGAAAAACGTGCAGGCAAACGCGCGAAGAAAGGCCAGTCGACCGGCGAGTAAGCGAACTTCTAACCGTAATTAAACCCGCCATGGCGGGTTTTTTGTTGCCTGAAATAATGCTCCACCTTTCAGTGGTTGGCAGGAGCAGGCCTGCCGGTTAAGCTAAACCTGTGCAGCTACTCTGAGGAAACCATGAATTTACGCGTAATAGACACTGAAACCTGCGGGCTGGAAGGCGGCGTGGTAGAGGTGGCCTCTGTTGATCTGATCGATGGACAGATCGCCAACCCAATGAGCGATTTAATCAGCCCCGACCGTCCTATTAGCATTGAGTCCATGGCCATTCACCATATCACCGAGCAGATGGTCGAAGGGAAACCACGCATCGCGGTAGCGATCGGTCGCTATCAGGGCAGCCCCTACTATGTCGCGCACAATGCAGCATTCGATCGCAGCGTGTTACCCGAAATGCGCGGCGCCTGGATATGCACCATGAAACTGGCGCGCAACCTGTACCCGGACATCAAATACGGCAACCAATATCTGCGCTATGCGCTGAATCTCGATGTTCAACTGCCGCAGGACACCACGCTTTACCCACACCGGGCGTTATACGACTGCTACGTGACCGTTGCGCTGTTGCAACGCATCATCAAGGATTCAGGTTGGACGCCGGAACAGATGGCGCAAATCACTGACCAGCCAGTGCTGCTGAAGAAGTTTAAGTTCGGTAAGTATCGTGGACAGGAAATTGATCGCGTCGCGCAGGAAGATCCCGGCTATTTACGCTGGATGCTGAAATCTATCGAAGACCTCAGTCCGGACATGAAGCACACGCTGAAATACTATCTAATTGGTTGAAAAAGCGGGCAGCACCGGCCGCCCGCCTGAAGGTTACTTCGCCAGCGCCAGAATAAAGGCGTACTCCAGCGCGATATCTTCATAAGCTTTGAAACGCCCGGACTTGCCGCCGTGGCCGGAATCCATATCGGTATAAAGCAACAGTTGGCGATCGTCCGTCTTCAGCTCACGTAGCTTGGCCACCCACTTGGCCGGCTCCCAATACTGCACCTGAGAATCATGCAGGCCGGTGGTGACCAGCATATGCGGATAATCCTGCGCCTTAACCTGATCGTACGGGCTGTATTGCAAAATGTAGTCGTAATACGCCTGCTCGTTCGGGTTGCCCCATTCGTCGTACTCACCGGTAGTTAGCGGAATCGACTCGTCGAGCATGGTGGTGACCACATCAACAAAAGGCACCTGCGCCACAATGCCGTTGAACAACTTGGGTGCCTGGTTAATCACCGCGCCCATCAGCAGGCCACCGGCGCTGCCGCCCATGGCGAATACCCGTTTGGCGTCACCGTAACCTTGGGCGATCAACGCCTCGGTCACGTCGATGAAGTCGTTGAAGGTGTTTTGCTTTTTGAACAATTTACCGTCTTCATACCACAGTTGCCCCAGTTCACCGCCGCCGCGAATGTGTGCCAGTACAAACACAAAACCACGATCCAACAGGCTTAAGCGGCTGGCGCTGAAGGCCGGATCCATACTGCTGCCGTAGGATCCGTAGCCATACACCATCAGCGGGTTAGTGCCGCGCGTGAAGCTATCGTGGCGGTAGACCAGAGAAACCGGAACTTCGACGCCATCGCGTGCCTTCACCCATACCCGCTCGCTGCGGTAATTTTCCGGGGTGAAGTTTTTCACGTCCTGCTGCTTGAGCATAACGCGCTCATCGCTGTCGAGATTAAGCTCATACAACGTGGTCGGCGTGGTCATCGAAGAATAGCCATAGCGCAGCAGCTCGGTTTCCGGTTCCGGGTTATACGCCAGCCAGGTAGTGTAGGTAGGATCGTCGAAGGCAATGCGCTTCACTTCGCCGCTCTGCCAGTGGATCTGTCGCAGTTGGGTCAGGCCTTCGCTGCGCTCTTCCACCACCAGCCAGTCACGGAACAGGCTAAAGCCCTCCAGCATCACCTCGATGCGTGGAGCGATCAGCGTCTGCCACTGCGCCTCATCCGCCTGCTCACTCTGGTAGAGTCCGAAGTTCTTGCCGTCCTTGTTGGAACGGATATAGAAATGCTGGTGATAGTGATCGATACCATATTCATGATCCTTACGACGCGGCACAAACATCTGCGGCTTGCTGTCGGCGCGATCGGCGTCCAGCAGCAGGATTTCCGAAGTGGTGGTGCTGCTCAGGTGGATCAGAATAAAACGATCGGAAGTGGTCTTTTCCAAGCCGACGTAGAAGGTGTCATCCTTTTCTTCGTAGATCAGCTCATCGAGCTGCGGATCGGTGCCCACCACGTGGCGATAGACCTGATAAGGCAGCAGCGTTTTGGCGTGTTTGCGTACGTAATACACGGTGGCCGAGTCATTGGCCCATTCAAAGCTGCCGGAGGTATTTTCCAGCACTTCATCAGTCCAGCTATCGTCGCTGAGGTTTTTGAATCGAATGTCGTACTGGCGACGGGAAAGGAAATCCTCCGCGACCGCCAGCTTATGGTTGTCGGGGCTAACTTCCAGCCCGCCAAGGGTATAAAACTCACGCTGCTCGGCACGTTGGTTACCGTCGATCAGAGTGTCCCAATGCTCGCTCTCGGCCTGCGGCTGACGGACGTAAATCGCGTATTCATTGCCCGGTTCGAAGCGGGTTTGATAACGGTAGCCGTGCCGGACGTAAGGCACCGAATGTTCCTGCTGGGGAATACGCGCCACCATCTCTTCATACAGAGTTTCGCGCAGCGCCTGCTGCGGTTTCAACACTGCGTCGGTAAAGGCGTTTTCCGCCTGCAGATAGTCCAGCACCTGCGGGTCTGCGCGCTCATCGTCGCGCAGCCAATAATAGTCATCTACCCGCGTGTCGCCGTGGGTAGTGATGGGATAAGGACGTTTTTCTGCCTTAGGGGGTGTCATCATTGCTAAATCATCCGCTTACCTTGATTAAGGCAAGAGTGACACGATTCCCCCCGGCTTGCCAAGCGGCGCTACGCCAGCTCGCGCTTTTTCTCGTTCACGTCGTTTTCGATGCTCTGCTTAACGTCCGCCGGGATCTTCAACGACTGCGCCAGCGCGTCGAGATAACCGCGCTCCATAAAGTGATCGACGTCTATCACCATGCAGCTCAGGTAATAAACTTCTAACGCTTCGTCTTCATTCTTCACACTCTGGGCGATCAGATCCGGGTTCAGCGGCTGGTCAATGGCCTCTTGCACCCATTTTTGCGCTTCCTCTCCTACCTGCAGCTGTTCCAGGCTGTGGTCGATAGCGCGTTTTTCTTCCGCATCGATATGGCCATCGCTCTTGGCGGCAAACACCAGCGCCTGCACCAGCCGTTTGGCGCGCAAATCTACCGGCGTGGTTTGCAGACCGAACTGCGGTTCATCCTGATGGGTTTCTTTCACTCGTTGCTTATACTTATTCCACAACACTGCGCCCACCGCCGCGCTGCCGCCGATAATCAACGCGTTCTTGCCGAATTTACCCACCAATTTGCGTGATGACTTGTTCGCAAGCAAGACGCCCACCAGGCCACCCAGTGCGGTCGGGGCCAGCAGTTTGCCGATGCCTTCCGTCCCGCCGATTGAACCGGCCTTTTGCCCAATCATGGATTGGATCTGCTGCATCCAGTTATTTTTCATACTTTACCCTTTGCCGAAGGAAACGTAGCGCGCAGGCACAGATGGGCCTAACCGCCGGTGAACCGTCAGATTAGGGGATTATTTGTCAATATACGTATGGGGGATGAAAACCTGTGTAGCAAGGAAAGTGGCCGGTTTCGCCGCTTGGCACAAACCGGCTGGCAAAGTATTAAGGCTGTTCGCCCTCTTCGCCCGAGTGTTCTTCGTCTTGTTCGTACTCCGCCAGCTCGTCACGCATCGCCTGAATGGACTCGCGAGCCAACAGCGACAGGGTACGGTAAAAACCGGTAGAGGCATGAGCTTCCACTTTGCCAAGGAAGCGGCCGCACCAGGGCAGCAAATAGTCGTCAAACAAGGTGATCTGCGACTGTGCTTCGTCTTCCTGCGCCTGATCTTCCAGCCAGGAGGCGGCCAACAGCAATGAACCGAAATGATCGGCTGGCGCTTCGCCAAGCGGCATACCGCGCTGCTGCAGGAAAGTACGTACTTCCGCTTCTGTCGCCCCTTCAACATAGGCAGAACGGAATGGTGATACGCTGCATTCACTGCCGACAAACATCGCGTTGAAATCACTGGACAGCTGGTTGACATCACAACCCTGCTGCAGACGGACCAACAGTTCATCCTGCTCCAGCGGCCAGTGCTGTCGCAGTTTGCCTTCTTTGATCAACGTAAACAGCGGCACCAGCAATGGATCTTGCGGCTGACGATAAAACAGCGTACCCAACACGCGGCAAACAACAGAAAACTCATTCATGATAATGCCTTATACAATACGGAAAAATTTGCCGGGACGATGTCACAAATCGGCCAGTTCCGCAATCGCTGGCTTGCCGCGCCGTTCGAGAAAGTCCAGCAGGCGCCGTGGGCTAACGTTAAGGATGCGCTCCTGCGGGAACTCCACTTCGGCAATAATGCGCTCGCAGTGTTCAAAACCGCCAAGCGAGAAGGCAATATGTGAATCCGAGCCCAGCGCTAACCAGCCACCGGCATCGCGCACTGCGGCGGCAATGGCCCGGCAGTTGTCTTCACTGCCCTTGCGCGAATGGGTAAACGACGAGTTGTTCAGTTCCAGCGCCACTTCATACTTGGCCGCCGCAGCGGCAACCGCAGCAATATCAATCGGGTATCTTGGGTTCCCGGGGTGGCTGATAATGTGCACATCCCCCTGCGCCATCGCGGCGATCATTGCTTCGGTATTGGCGGCCTTGTCCTGTGGCGCAAACACCGGCTCGTGGAAACCGGCGATAATCACGTCGATTTTATCCAGCATCGGACCGGTGCAGTCGATATCACCTTGCCGATTTTTGATGTTGGCCTCGATGCCGCGCAGGATGCCTACGCCGTCCACCAGACGCGGCCACACGTGCATATTCATAAAGTGCCAATAATGCGGTGCATCGGCCATATCCGGGCCGTGGTCGGTGATGGCGAAAAGTTTGATGCCCTTTTGCCGGGCTTCGACGATGTAATCATGCAACGTGCTATAGGCGTGGGTGCTGGCGACGGTGTGCATATGTAAATCAACGAGGTACATTGCTTCTCCTTCTGAGCAGCCTGCCAGAATACGGCGGCAGGCGCGGTTTGTTATTTATCGAGTTTAGCCGGTGCATCACCGGAAGATCAGTAACCGAGCAGCATATCTACCACTCCGGCCGGTGTTTCGCCGGCCTCAAGCGCGAGAATGTTCGCCGCTATCTGATCCATCGCCGCTTCCGGTAAGGTGATGGCAGCAATATGCGGGGTAATGGTGACACGCGGATGACGCCAGAACGGATGCGCCTGCGCCAGCGGCTCAGTGACGAACACGTCCAATGTAGCGGCGGCAAGCCGGCCTTGCTCCAGCGCCTGTAACAGATCCTCCTCAACCAGATGCGCGCCGCGTGCCAGGTTGATCAGATAAGCCCCCGGAGCCAAATGCGCGAACAGCTGCTGATTGAGGATCCCGGCGGTTTCCGGCGTATTGGGCAGCAGATTGATCAGCAATTGCACACCATCGAGAAACGCGGCGCGCTGTTCGACTCCGGCAAAGCTCTGCACGCCGTCGATTTGTTTGGGGCTGCGGCTCCAGCAACGTACGTTAAAACCAAACGCCGTCAGCTTCTGCGCCACGCTTTTCCCCAACACTCCGGCGCCGAGAATGCCAATAGTGAAGTTATCCTGCTGATGGGGATCGAGCGGCCGCCACTCTTGCTGCTGTTGCAACAGCAGATATTCATCAAAACGGCGGAAATAGCGCAACACATAGCTCAGTGCATATTCCTGCATCTGTTGCGCCATGCCGGTATCTTCAAGGCGCAGCAACGGCACACCTGCCGGCAGGGTACCCGGGTAGGCACGTTCTTGCTCCAGAATAGCGTCAACGCCGGCACCGAGGGCAAACACGCCTTTCAACCGACCACGGCTAGCCAACATCTCATGGGGGGGGCGCCACACCAGCGCGTAATCCGCCGGACGATCATCGCCCGGTTGCCAGGCACGTACCTTAGCTTGCGGCAGGCGCTGTGACAGGCCGGTTAGCCATTCCTCGGCATTAAAGAAAGGGTGGTAAAAAATGATGTTCATCTTCGCATCTCCGTCTGTTTTTATCTGTTTCCACCCAGACTTCCGCGATTCGCCGACAGATGCAAGCGTTAAAGCCCAAAACGAAAACAGCCCCGACCAGTGGGGCTGTTTTTATGCTGCGGGATCTCAGGCGGCGACAGGCGTGTCGTGCCTGATAAGACGGCGCAGCAGCGGGATAAAAATCAGCATCACCACGCCGACGCCTGCGGCTCCCCAGCCCAGCACGCTGAACACTTCGCTGTAACCAGGGTTGGTCAACACCGGAGTACTGCCGCTGTTTTCCGGCATCAGGCCCGAAACGTAGCCCGCCAATACCGAAGCGACGCCGGTGACCATCATCCAGCAACCCATCATCACCCCCTGATAGCGCGGGGGAGCTAATTTGCCGATCATCGCGTAGCCGATCGGGGAAATCATCAATTCACCGATGCTCTGCAGCACATAACTGATGGCAATCCATTTAAACGCTACCAGCCCGTCACCGCCGGCTAGGCTGATACCCAATGGCAGTACCAGCATACCCAGCCCGATACAAAACAACGAACCGGAGAACTGCATCGGAATGTCGATTTTGCAGCCACGGGCGCGCAGACTATTGAACCACCAGGCCATCAACGGCCCACCAACCACGATAACCAGCGTATTGATGTTCTGGATCCACTGCGGTGCCACCTGAATACCGTAGACGTTCAGGTTGATATTGTGCTCGGAGAACAGCATCAGCCCCATCGGCGCCAACTGATACAGCGCCCAAAACACCAATGAGCCCAGCGACAAGATAAGGTAAGCCGTCATCCGGCGGCGTTCGTCACGCGGGTGATGACGTAACGTGACCACGCACAGCATCAGGAAAATCAGCACGCCAAGGCCAATAACGAAATAACCGCTGAACTCCGCGTGGGTCAACATCACGCGGATAATAGGCACCAACCCCACCAATACCGCTAACCCGACCAGCATGCGCCAGCGATATTCTCCACGGCTGGCATCATGCAATGGTGTGTTGAGGTCGGCCAGAATGCGCCAACGGCTGACGGCGACGATGATTGCCGCCGCATTGCCCAGAGTGGCGAACAGGAACAGCGCGCGATAGTTTTCGGTCAGTTGGAAATAGCCAGCGACGGTAAAACCGACAAAGAAACCCAGGTTCATCCCGGCGTAGTTCCACAGGAAGGCTGATTCGCGCCGATCGTCGTCCGGCTTAAAACGCTGGGTCAACATCATATTAATGCAGGTGACGTTCAGCCCACTGCCGGTCAGAAACATCGCCAGGCCCCAGTAGAGTCCCCAAACCCCGGCAACGGCGATCAACCCGCAACCGATCACCTGCAGCATCATACCCAGCACGAACAGGTTGCGGTTACTGAGGAAGCGCCCACCCAGATAGCCACCGAACATATGCAAGCCGTAGTTGAACGCCCCGAATACGCCCATCATGGCGTTGGCGTTAGTTTCGCTGAAACCAAGTCGCTTGGTGGCGTACAGAACTAACGTGGAGTACAGGACGGCAAAACCCAGCGTGGCGAAGATTTGGATAAAGAACAGTGCCCCGGCCCCCGGAGGAATGGCATGGCGCTGAGGCGCCGTTGGTGTGGAATCTGTCGAAGTCAAAATGAACCTCTGCTGCATTATTATTTGTTAGATCAATCCCTGTCTGCTTATCGCCGGGTCGTTGCCCGGCAACCTGCGCGGCGGTGTGAAGATCCTTGCCAAAACCCCGCGCCAGCACCTTTCCATTTAGCGATACATATGACTAATAATCCAGTATTAATGCATACAACAGCACTGCAGGCCTCACTCTTGCTGATATATTGAGCTAATGCATACTAAAGCGTTCAAATATTAGTCTGCTATATAATTTACGCCATGTCTCCCCATCAATTGCTGCGACATGATGGGCGATCGCTCGGTAAATCAGCAAATTGCTGCAAGTTTAGCTAAACAGTCATGGTTATGTCACAAGAGGGTTGACGCTGGGATCAGATTCTCCTACATTAGCGCCCGTCGACAGCGCAATGCGTTAGCGATGAAGTAAAACGGTGAGGTGTCTGAGTGGCTGAAGGAGCACGCCTGGAAAGTGTGTATACGCGAAAGTGTATCGAGGGTTCGAACCCCTCTCTCACCGCCATATTCCACGAGAAAGCCTGAACGCAAGTTCAGGCTTTTTTGTTGTCTGCAAGACAGGGAATTCGGGTGTCAGGCCCCCACCCCTGCCGTTCGCCGCAGTTTTCAGCAAAGCGAACACGGCTTAAGCGGACGCGCCGAAACGCAGAAATTCTGCTTGACCGGATCGCTCGCTCTCCCTATAGTAGCGCCCCGTTGCAGCAGTGAGCACGCAACGACAAAATACGGTGAGGTGTCTGAGTGGCTGAAGGAGCACGCCTGGAAAGTGTGTATACGCGTAAGTGTATCGAGGGTTCGAACCCCTCCCTCACCGCCATATTTTACGAGAAAGCCTGAACGCAAGTTCAGGCTTTTTTGTTGTCTGCAATTCGCCTCAGTGCGTGCGACCAGCCGCCATGGATGGCTGCATCACGGAGCGACGCCAGTCGCCCGGGGTTTGCCCGTAATGGCGTTTAAAACTGCGATTGAAGGACTGCTGCGAGTCAAAGCCGAGTGAGATCGCCACGCTGACGATCGGTTCGCCGCTGTTGGCCAGGCGCTCTGCCGAGACCCTCAGCTTCTGCATGCGAATATATTCTCCCAGTGCGTAACCGGTCTGGCGTTTGAACATTCGTTGCAGGTGCCACTTGGAATACCCCGCGCGGCCCGCTACGGTATTGATATCCAGCTTCTCTTCCAGATTGTTATCAATCCACTCAATCAAATCAGTAATAAAACCCGTGCTGTTCATGCTGACGCTCCCATGACTTGGCAGATAAATCCGCTGCCCGATGCCATTACGTTGCAGCAGTTTCGCATTAAATGCAATTTTTATTATTGCATTTAACAGAGAGGCACTTCTATAATCCGGCCAATTAATGTAACCGATATTGATACATTAATGTGACAACAATGTGTTTCAAAACCTAACCGTTGCGCCAATGACCGGTGCAACCGCTCTGCCGCCGGTCACAGGCCAGGGAAGTTACCCGGATAACAGGGCCGGGTGTATCGCCAGATCGTGCTAACTACTGGAAAGAAAAATAATGCCAAGCCAGCCAAACTCATTGTTCCATTCACACCGTCGCCAAAGCGGCATCGGTATCAGCACACGCCTCTCTGCCGTCGCGTTGCTGGTCGCTCTGCTGGCCGGGTGTGACAACAGCGCCGCTCAAAATGCGGCTCCCCCGCCACCGGCCGTCAGTACCGCCGACGTGGTGATAAAACCCATCAGCCAATGGGATGCTTTTAACGGTCGCATCGAGGCGGTGCAAAGCGTCCAGCTACGGCCACGGGTTTCCGGCTATATCGATAAAGTGAATTACACCGAAGGCGATGAAGTGAAAAAAGGTCAGGTGCTGTTCACCATCGACGATCGTACCTACCGCGCCGCTCGTGAGCAGGCACAGGCCGAACTGGTTCGGGCACGCAATCAGGCGGCACTGGCCCGCAGCGAATCCGGCCGTACCGAGAAACTGATCGGCAGCCAGGCGATATCGACCGAAGTGTGGGAACAACGCCGCTCCTCTGCCGCGCAGGCGCAGAGCAACGTATTGGCGGCTCAGGCCCAGTTCGATCTGGCGCAACTGAACCTCGACTTTACCCGGGTGATTGCACCGATTGACGGGCGAGCCAGCCGCGCAATGATCACCGCCGGCAACCTGGTGACCACCGGCGACAGTGCCAGCGTACTCACCACGCTGGTGTCGCTCGATAAGGTTTACGTCTATTTCGACGTCGATGAAGCCACTTTTCTGCGTTACCAAAACGATGGGCGGCGCACGACAAAACTGCCGGTGAAGGTCGGGTTGGTCGGCGAAGACGGCTATCCGCATCAGGGCATTGTTGATTTTACCGACAACCAGCTGAACGCCAGTACCGGCACTATTCGCATGCGCGCCCTGCTGGAAAACGCTGAGCGCCGCTTCACTCCAGGGCTATTCGCCCGGGTGCAGATGCCCGGCAGTGCCGAGTTCAATGCCATGTTGATTAACGATAAATCGGTAATGACCGATCAGGATCGCAAGTTTGTTTATATCGTCGATAAGGACGGCAAGGCGCAACGACGCGATATCGAAGTGGGCCGGGTGGCTGACGGGCTACGTATTGTACAGAAGGGGCTGGCTGCCGGTGACCGGGTGATCGTCGACGGTATGCAAAAAGTGTTTATGCCGGGTATGCCCGTCGCTGCCAAAAACGTGGCGATCAACGCCGACGCTTCCGCACTCAACTAAGCCCCAATAAAGGATCCTGATCCATGGACTTTTCCCGTTTTTTCATCGACCGGCCGATATTTGCCGCGGTACTGTCGATTCTGATTTTTGTCGGCGGTGTTATTGCTATCCCGCTGCTGCCGATCAGTGAATATCCGGACGTGGTGCCGCCCAGCGTGCAGGTACGTGCCCAATACCCCGGCGCTAACCCGAAAGAGATCGCTGAAACGGTGGCAACCCCGCTGGAAGAGGCGATCAACGGCGTCGAAAACATGATGTACATGAAGTCGGTGGCTGGTTCTGACGGCGTGCTGGTCACCACCGTCACCTTCCGCCCAGGAACAGATCCCGATCAGGCACAGGTGCAGGTACAAAACCGCGTGGCGCAGGCCGAAGCACGTCTGCCTGAGGACGTGCGGCGGCAAGGGGTAACGACCCAGAAGCAATCCCCGGCCCTGACGCTGGTGGTCCATCTGGTTTCCCCTTCCGGTAAATACGATTCGCTCTACCTGCGCAACTACGCCACTCTGAAGGTCAAGGATGAGCTGGCTCGTTTGCCCGGTATCGGCCAGGTACAGATTTTCGGTGCCGGTGAGTACGCCATGCGTATTTGGCTCGATCCGAACAAGGTTGCCTCACGCGGGCTGACCGCCTCTGATGTGGTCTCTGCCATGCAGGAGCAGAACGTACAGGTTTCTGCCGGGCAACTGGGTGCGGAACCGATGCCGACCCGCAGCGATTATCTGCTGTCGATCAATGCGCAGGGTCGCCTGCAGACCGAGGAAGAGTTCGGCAATATTATCCTCAAGAGCGGCGACAACGGTGAAGTCGTTCGCCTGCGCGACGTCGCACGCATTGAAATGGGCTCCGGCAGCTACGCGCTACGTGCCCAGCTCAATAATAAGGACGCAGTAGGGATTGGTATCTTCCAGGCTCCGGGGGCCAATGCCATAGAATTGTCCAACGCGGTGCGGGCTAAAATGGCCGAGTTGTCGACCCGCTTTCCGGACGGCATGAGCTGGCAATCCCCGTACGACCCAACGGTATTCGTGCGCGATTCGATTCGCTCAGTGGTAGATACTCTGTTCGAAGCAGTGCTGCTGGTAGTTCTGGTGGTCATTCTTTTTCTGCAAACCTGGCGGGCGTCGATCATTCCCCTGCTGGCCGTGCCGATCTCAATCGTCGGTACCTTTGCGGCACTCTATTTGTTGGGTTTTTCGCTCAACACCCTGAGCCTGTTCGGACTGGTGCTGGCCATAGGTATCGTGGTCGATGATGCCATCGTGGTGGTGGAAAACGTCGAGCGTAATATCGAAGAGGGCCTGTCACCGCTGGCGGCAGCGCACCAGGCAATGCGTGAAGTATCCGGCCCGATTATCGCCATCGCCGTCGTGCTGTGCGCAGTGTTCGTACCGATGGCGTTTCTGTCCGGCGTCACCGGTCAGTTTTATAAACAATTCGCCGTGACTATCGCCATTTCGACCGTAATCTCGGCGATCAACTCGCTGACCCTGTCACCGGCGTTGGCGGCGTTGCTGTTGAAACCGCATGACGCGCCGAAGGACCTGCCATCACGCCTGATTGATCGCTTGTTCGGCTGGCTGTTCCGTCCGTTTAATCGCTTCTTTGCCAGCAGTTCACAACGTTATCAACGTGGGGTTTCCCGGGCGCTGGGCAAACGCGGCGCGGTATTTGTGGTGTATGTGCTGCTGCTGTGCGCCGCCGGGGTGATGTTTAAAACCGTGCCCGGTGGATTCATCCCGACTCAGGACAAGCTTTATTTGATTGGCGGCGTGAAAATGCCGGAGGGCGCGTCACTGGAGCGTACCGACGCGGTGATACGCAAGATGAGCGCCATCGGCCTGAGCGTCGACGGGGTGACGGATGCGGTCTCCTTCCCCGGGCTGAATGCATTACAGTTTACCAATACGCCCAACACCGGCACCGTGTTCTTTGCGCTGGAGTCGTTAAGCACCCGTACCCGCAGCGCGGCGCAGATCAATGCCGAGATTAACGCCAAGATTTCACAGATCCAGGAAGGGTTTGCGTTCTCGATTATGCCACCGCCTATCCTCGGTATCGGCCAGGGTTCCGGTTACTCACTGTATATTCAGGACCGTGCCGGCCTGGGCTATGGCGCGCTGCAAACAGCAATCAACACCATGTCGGGCACGATCATGCAAACGCCGGGCATGGGATTCCCGATCTCGTCCTATCAGGCCAACGTACCGCAGCTGGACGCGAAAATTGACCGCGACAAGGCCAAGGCGCAAGGGGTGCCGCTCAATGCCCTGTTCAGCACCTTGCAGACCTATCTCGGTTCGTCTTATATCAATGACTTCAACCGTTATGGCCGCACCTGGAAGGTGATGGCGCAGGCCGACGGTCAGTTCCGCGACAGCGTGGAAGATATCGCCAACCTGCGCACCCGCAACGATAAAGGGGAAATGGTGCCAATTGGCAGCATGGTCAGCATCAGCACCACTTACGGCCCAGATCCAGTGATCCGCTACAACGGTTTCCCAGCGGCAGACCTGATTGGTGATGCCGATCCGCGAGTACTGTCATCGTCGCAGGCCATGAGTGAACTGACGGCCATGGCCAACAAGCTGTTGCCGAACGGCATGAACATTCAGTGGACCGATCTGAGCTATCAGCAGTCCACCCAGGGTAACGCGGCCATTATTGTCTTCCCGGTGGCAGTGCTGCTGGCCTTCCTGGCGCTGGCAGCCTTGTACGAAAGCTGGACGCTGCCATTGGCGGTGATCCTGATCGTGCCGATGACCATGCTGTCGGCTCTGTTTGGGGTCTGGCTGACCGGCGGTGACAACAACGTGTTCGTGCAGGTGGGGCTGGTGGTATTGATGGGCCTGGCCTGTAAAAACGCCATTTTGATCGTCGAGTTCGCCCGTGAACTGGAGCTACAGGGCAAAAGCATTATGGAAGCGGCACTGGAAGCCTGTCGTCTGCGACTGCGGCCGATTGTAATGACCTCCATCGCCTTTATCGCCGGGACTATTCCATTGATCCTCGGACACGGCGCCGGTGCCGAAGTACGCGGCGTCACCGGCATCACGGTATTTTCCGGCATGCTGGGGGTCACACTGTTCGGGCTGTTCCTGACTCCGGTGTTCTACGTTACTCTGCGCCGTATGGTGACACGTAAAACGCGGCAACCCGTGGCGGAATAATTCATCTGCCACAGCCATAAAAAAAGCCCGGTTTTTATACCGGGCTCAGACTGATGACAAACCTCATTTCTGCCCAGAGCGAGTAGAGGCCGATAAATAAAAATCAGGAAAATCAATTTATTGATTTTCGGCTGCTCACCACAAAGCAGGAAAAACCACGCTTTTTCCTGCTTTGTCAGCAACCTAAGCCCGGTTTTTATACCGGGCTTTTCTTTGTCTTATTCTTTATACCGCATCTACCGCAGACTATTTTTCTGCTGTCTCTTCGTCTTTCTTGTCTTGCATTGCATAGGCCGCGCAGGCTCGCTTATCGCCCCGTTCCAACTCTGCCAGAGAATCCGCTACCGTGTAGCCCGCCAGTACGTTCAGCGATGCCTCTTCCACCTCGTTTACCACCGACTTGAAATACCAGCAGGCGTTGGCACTGACCAGGCAACGCGCCGGCCCTTCCGGTCGGGCGGCCCAAATGCGTTTATCATCAATAACGGCCAGATAGATATCCCGCAAGGTGATCTGCTCCGCCGGGCGGCCCAGGTGAATCGAACCGTTACGGCCCAAGGTCGAAACAATGATGCCATTTTTGGTCAGTGGCACCATCAGCTTGCGGATAAAACTCGGGTTGGCTTCCAGACCGGCGGCAAGCACCGCACTGGTCGAACGCACGCCCAGCTTCTCAGCCACGGCCACGCTAAGTACCATTTGCATTGCAGTCGGAAAGCGAAAATCTAACATGTTTTTATCTCTGTCTCCGGGAGACCAAATGCCTGGACTGGGCCGGTGTGAGATGACGTCATCACACCCACTCAACTGCACAATAATATAACAAACACTGTTGCACTATTGAAGGTATGCCCGGATAAATCGCACGGATACATTAGGTCGGGAATCGCGTCAGAACTGGCCTGCGGGGAAAACCTACCGACATTATACCCAATGAATTTCACGTTGCAGCTAGGCGCCCAGCTCACTCATCCCCAGGCGCTTACTTAAGTAAGTAACTGGGATGACAAATCTGCCGGGAGCAGATTTGAACGCTGCTAGCAGCGGCCCCAAAGGGGTGTGGCCCATGGACGGGCCACATAACTGAGTGCAGGTAACAACGCTGCAACTTGAAAGGCGACGGGTATAGAATGCAGAAACCCGCGTCAATATTAATGCCGCTCGCTTAACTGCGTTAAACGATTGGAACTAGCACTGTCCGCGGGTTTAATTCTTGTCTGTTGATTAGGCTTTGTTCAGCACCAGTTGGCCGCTTTTATCCAGCGGGATCTGGGTGCCGGGATCGTGATCCATGCGGATCTTGCCCTGCTGAGTGCCAATCTTGTAGGTCACGTCGTAACCCAGCATTTTCTGTGATTTGTCGTAGACCGTTCTGCAACGCTGCTGCGTGCTGGTGGTGCTGTCGTTATTCTGCATCGCACCCTGCACCTGGTTACCGGCGTAACCGCCGCCCAAGGCACCCACCACCGTCGCCACATCACGACCACGACCGCCGCCGAACTGATGGCCAATAACGCCACCGGCTACTGCACCCAGAACCGAACCGGCAATGCGGTTCTCATCCTGCACTGGCGCACGATGAGTGACGGTCACATTGCGGCATTCCTGACGCGGTGTTTTGATGGTTTCTTTGATCGGCGTTGCAGCAATTACCTGCGCGTATTGCGGACCAGAAGAAAAAACATCAAGACTGGCCACCGCAGCAATACCCAGTGCTGCTGCAATACCAATACCCACACCGGCTAACATTGACTTGTTCACAGGAAATCCTCCTGAAAGTGTTACCACGCATTTGTACCGGGGATTTTACCGACATTGCACCGCGCTTATTATTTTGCGCATTGGCGGCACGTGGTATTCCGGTTTACGGCGTGCGCGACGCGCCGTCTGTAAACAAGATAAAGTCTGCACAATGTTCCAGAACCTCGCAATAAGACAATGCGACCAATGATGCTGAAAATCGCCCTTAGCCCCAGTGTTTAGGAGGAATCTTAAGACTTTTACCCATACTCACGGGACATTGTGCTGAACAATCAGCCCGTCACTGCCCTATCGCACGGGGAGCGGCATAAAAAAACCCACGCGGGCGAACCGGCGTGGGTGGGTCAAGATCGGCAACTGTTAGTGCATTTTCAACCGCGGGCGGATCACCCGATTGATACCGCCGACCAACATCATCAGGCCGGTTTTAATATACCCGTGTAAAGCCACCTGGTGCATGCGGTACAGCGAGATGTAGACGAAGCGCGCAATGCGGCCTTCTACCATCATCGAACCACGCATCAGGTTGCCCATCAGGCTGCCAACGGTGCTGAAACGGGACAGAGACACCAGCGAACCATGGTCTTTATACACGTAAGGCTTCAGCGTCTGGCCGTTCATCAGCGCCAGAATGTTGGTGAAGCAGCGTGATGCCATCTGGTGCGCCGATTGGGCGCGTGGTGGCACAAAACCACCGCCCTCTTTCGGACAGGAGGCACAGTCACCGATAGCGAAGATATTCGGATCGCGCGTGCTCTGCAGCGTAGGTTCCACCACCAGCTGATTAATGCGGTTGGTTTCCAGACCGCCGATGTCCTTCATAAAATCCGGTGCCTTGATACCGGCCGCCCACACCATCAGATCGGCATCGATAAATTCGCCGCCCTTGGTATTCAGACCTTTGGCATCCGCGCTGGTAACCATGGTGTTGGTCAATACGCGTACACCCAGCTTGTTCAGTTCCTGATGCGCAGCGGCCGAAATACGCGGCGGCAACGCAGGCAGAATACGCTCGCCCGCTTCGACCAGCGTCACATTCAGTGCGCTGTTGTCCAGGCCCTCAAAACCATAGCTGTGCAGTTGCTTCACCGCGTTATGCAGCTCTGCAGACAGTTCCACACCGGTGGCACCACCGCCGACGATGGCGATATTCACCCGCTCTTTTTGCCCCGGCTGTGCAGAGAACTTGAGGAACAGGTTCAGCATTTCGTTGTGGAAACGACGTGCCTGGTGGGGGTTGTCCAGGAAGATACAGTGATCTTTCACGCCGGCAGTACCGAAATCGTTAGAGGTGCTACCCAGCGCCATTACCAGGATGTCGTAAGGCAGTTCGCGTGCAGGAACCAGTTCAGCACCGTGCTCGTCGCAAATTTGCGCCAACTGCAGGGTTTGCGTTTCGCGATTAATGTTGGTCAGCGAGCCCAACTGGAAGTTGAAAGAGTGATTGCGTGCGTGTGCCAGGTAGCTCAGCGCGTCGACGCCGTCATCAAGGGAACCGGTTGCTACTTCATGAAGCAAAGGCTTCCACAGATGGCTGTGATTGCGGTCTACCAGCGTGATTTCTGCTTTGTGCTTACGACCGAGTTTATGGCCCAGGCTGGTCGCCAGTTCCAGACCACCGGCACCACCGCCGACAATGACGATTTTTTTCTTTGGCGTTGTCAAAATGACCCCCTAAATGTGAACCAATTGTTACCTAAGGGTAAATAAATAATATCCTTAGAATACATAGGGTTCGCTTAAAATAAACCTGCTATCTGAAGCCAGAATAGCATGTGGGGTTATTTGGTCATACCAAAATTGATGTACATCAAACTTTTTTGGTTAAAGCCTGGACGAAGGGAAATTTTGAGGATTGTGATTCAAATAGTTAGCGCGAGATCACAGTTTTAAATTTTGTCCCCCAATGGGAAAAACGGGGCTTTTAGGTAAAAAAATGCCGCAATTTTTGCCTGTTAAGGACAATCATTGCGGCGCTTTCAGGCGTTATGAAACTGTTAAGGCAGGGTCTTGAATGCCTTGATGCGCTGCAGATGTGGCGACAGGTTTTTAAACTTGTGGGTCTGCTGTTCATCCCAGACAATTTCATAGTACTTGTGCAACAGTTCAGCACTGAGTTGGCTGTCCAGCACCTCGTCGTGGCGGGAAAGCACCGCCAGACAGCGATCGCGATTTTTCTCACGGAAGTCCTCGACGCACTTGGTGGCGATATCGCGATACTCTTCCGGCCGGTCGATTTTGCCTTGCATATGTTGTTCAGGAGACAAATTGGGGTTGAAGATCACCTGGCGGATACCGCACAGAAAGCCGATACGTTCGGCCCAAAAACCCCCGAGGCCCACCCCGCAGATCAGCGAATGTTTGTCGCCGCCCTGCTGAACCGCCTTGTCCACTTCTTTCAACAAATGCTGCATGTCATGGCGTGGGTGCAAAGTGCTGTAACTGATAAAGCGTACGTCAGGATCGATAAACTGCAGCTGTAACACCTTCTCATGATTGCCGGGACTGGTGGAATCAAAGCCATGTAAATAGATAATCATCTGGATCCTCGCAACAAACAGAGGGCCGCGCCGCAGCCCTCATCATTTACGCCGCACTACGACGTCCTGGGTTCACCCCGCATTACGCTGCTTGTGCTCTTCCCAGCGTTCGCTGAGCGCATTCAACTCTTTATGCGCCTGTTGCCAGCGCGCAGAGTCACGCAGCTCCTGACGGGTGAACTGACCGCGATGATATAACCGTTTCACCCGCTCTGCTTTGACCGGGGACAGGTTATCCAGCACGCTGACCGCCCCTGCACGGCTATTACATACCAGGATCATGTCGCAGCCCGCATCCAATGCGGCCTGGCCGCGCTCGGCATAACTCCCCATAATCGCCGCCCCTTCCATTGACAGATCGTCCGAGAAGATAACGCCGTCAAAACCCAATTCCTGGCGCAGGATCTGTTTCAGCCAGTAAGGCGAGCCGCTGGCCGGACGTGGGTCTGCTTCAGTATAGATGACGTGTGCCGGCATCACGGCGTCCAGCAACTGACGGTTAATCAATTCACGGAAGATCGCCATATCATGTTCGCGGATCTCAGCCAACGGGCGCGGATCGCGGGGGGTTTCTTTGTGCGAATCCGCACTGACGGCACCGTGGCCAGGGAAATGCTTGCCGGTGGTTTTCATTCCGGCGCTGTGCATGCCCTGAATGAAACGCTCGGCCATCATCAGCGCCTGTTGCGGATCGCTGTGGAACGAGCGCTCGCCAATCGCCGCGCTGACGTGGCCAATATCCAGCACCGGCGCGAAGCTGATATCGATATCCTGCGCGATCATTTCCGCCGCCATCAGCCAACCGGCTTCCTGTGCCAGACGCCCGCCCTCATGCGCTTCGTTTAATGCGGCGAAAGACTGCGCTGCTGGCAGACGGGTGAAACCTTCCCGGAAGCGCTGCACGCGGCCGCCTTCCTGATCCACAGCCACCACCAGCCGATGGTGAGAAGCCTCGCGGATTTGGCGTACCAGCTCACGCAGCTGTTGCGCATCGTGGAAATTGCGGGTGAACAAGATCAGGCCACCCACCAGCGGGTGTTTCAGGATCTCACGTTCTTCCGCGTCCAGCTCATAGCTGGCGACATCTAACATTACTGGGCCCACGGCCACCTCACTTCACTTTATTCAGAACATGGGGATGTTAAACAAAAACGCCGGTGCAACACTGCGCCCCAACGCAAAATTCGGGATCGCCGGTTTGTTGCCAGCGCACTTCAAACCATAACAGCATCAGATAATCTACCCACGGCAACCAACGCTGCACCTGTGCGCTCAGCAGAGGTAAATTTGAGTAGCCGATGCGGGCATAATGCCGTAAAAATTGCTGTTGTTCGGCTGGCGACCAGGCATTGCTGCGAAACAGTGCGGCGATGTCCAGCGCGATATCCCCGTCGGCCGCATACTCCCAGTCAATCAGCCGCAAACCTTGACCCTGTGCGATCAGATTGCCCGGATGAATATCCATATGCAGGGGAGCCAGTTTTAGCGGCGCTGGGGACCGACAGCGCAGAAAACGCTGATGCAGCTTTAACCAGGCGGGTGTCAGGCGTCGGGGATCCAGCTGCTGCCAGTAACGAGTAAACTGTCGATGCAGGCTCAGCGGGTAACCACAGGGCGGCCGTTGATGTAAACCGGCCATCAACTCAGCCAGGCGGCCTCCCTCATTCAACCGAGCAAAATCCGCTGAAGTGACAACGTCACCATTAAGCCATTGCAAAATAATCCACTGATTATTTTGCGCTAAAACCTGTGGGCCGATGTCCTTACCGACACGAGATAACACCCGCGCCTCACGCCGACGACTGACGCCCAGCGCGCTTTTCTCTGGGCTTTGCTGACGCGCCAACAGTTGCACACCTTCGCCTTCAATACGCCAACTTTCGCCGGTCAGGCCCTGCACCGGGCTAAAACGACAACCGGCGGTTTTCACCGCCGGCAGTTCGTGCTCAATCAGTCTTCGCAGTTCGGCTTCAGTGTGTAACGGCGCCATTGCCTGACCAGACGATTTCACCACTTTGCACCAGCATCAATTGCATATCCAGCGTAGGTGACTTCACATCACCACTGACGTCGCTGTACAGCACATACTGCGCGCTAACGATACGCGCCAGACCAATCGCCTTGCTGCGTGAACCCAGGCTGTCATCTGCCGACAGGCCCAGCGTCTGTTTGGCAGTAACCAACTGCGCTTCCGGCACGATGGTGAAGGTTTTATTTGATGCCAAAGCCTTGTGCAGTGCGGAAGTCGCTTTCGCAGTCTGCAACGCACCGTTGGTGTTGTTCTTCACGCTGTCGAGCAGCAACACGCTGCCCGGATTAACGCCATCAGCTTTCAGCATCTGATTGACCAGCGGCTGTACGCTGCTCAGCCAATCGAGCTGCTGGATCTTTGGCGGTTGCGGGACAGGTTCAGTCACCGGTGGCTGCGGTTCTTCGGTCACCGGTGGCGTTACCGGCTCAACGGTTACCGGCGGTTGCGGTTGTTCCGGTTCCGGTGGGCGCGACAGACAGCCGGTTAATACCAACGCGGCCAGCGCGACAAATAGATACTTTTTCATTAATCCCTCTCTCAATGAACCAAGAGTTTACAAGAATAAATACAGACGCACGCGCTTGGCATCGAGGTTGCCATTGAGCGAGTAAATAGTGGCGTCTGAATTTGGCGCAATAGTGATGGTGCGCGGCGCTTCAAAAGGCCGGATATCCAGCCCCTGATCGTCATACCAGTAGAAGCGATAGCGCACCGTAACCGGCGTTGGTTGACTGTTGCTGAGCTCCGAGGTCGCCATCACTCGTCCGGAAGCATTCGAAATCGACGGATTGTCAGCCAGAATGCCCGCGGTCAGCACCGGCGAATCCATCACTACCGTCTGGCGTTCGTTAACCGCAATGCCACGCGGGCTACTACAGCCCATCAGTATGATGGCGGGCAACGTCAGCGTCATCAGACAACGCAGGGTTTTGCTATAGCGCATTATTTTCCTCAATTAGCGTGACAGCAGCGGCCCCAATGAGCGGCCACCGACCAAATGCATATGAATATGATAGACCTCTTGGCCGCCATGACGGTTGCAATTGATAATCAGGCGGTAGCCGTCTTCGGCGATACCTTCCTGCTCGGCGATCCTGGCGGCGGCGGTGATCATACGGCCCAGAGCGGCTTCGTGCTCAACAGTAACGTCGTTGATGGTGGGGATCAGCACATTGGGTACGATCAGAATATGGGTCGGGGCCTGAGGTGAAATATCACGGAAAGCGGTGACCAGTTCGTCCTGGTAGACCACATCAGCAGGGATTTCACGGCGGATAATTTTACTGAAAATCGTTTCTTCGGCCATCTGGCGTTCCTTGTAGAGGAAAATAAGCTGTACGCAGTATGAGTGACAAATTCTACTGCTTTCAACCTGATTGCGCACTTTCCGCGTTGAGTGATGCAGAATCAGACAACCATTCAGGGAAATCTCGCCGATGTCAGCGTTGCCCGCGGCATTCATCTGATTTTTTTCACTTTGGTTATTCACTATTGTTGCTTTACTTGTCTGTTGCCGCCGCCAATAGTAACCCTATGATTAAAAAAGGATAGGTGAAAACATGCGATGCAAAACCCTGGTGCTGGGCGCGCTGCTGCTGTGCGGCCATGCAGCGGCTGAAACCAAAAGCATTATTGACCTGCAGGCTAATCAGCAACATTTGCGTGCAGCAAAAAACCCAGCCGCGATGGCACTGATCCCGGCTAATTACCCTTTCGCCGTACCGGGCAAGCTGACCGTAGCGGTGGCGTCTGAAAATTCTCCGCCACTGGCGCTGTTTGCCGAAGACAATAAAACGCTGATTGGCAGCGATCCGGATATTGCACAACTGGTGGCGGACAGCCTGGGGCTGGAACTGAATCTGGTGCCTACCTCCTGGGAAGACTGGCCACTCGGGATCAGCTCGGGCAAATACGATGCCGCTATTTTCAATATTGCCGTCACCAAGCTGCGCAAAACCAGGTTTGATTTCGCCACCTACCGCGTGGATACGCTGGGTTTTTATGTGAAATCCGCCAGCAAAATCACCTCCATCAACCAACCTGCGGACATTGCCGGGCTACGGGTTATTGTCGGCTCGGGAACCAATCAGGAAAATGTCCTGCTTGGTTGGGATAAACAGAACCGCGCAAACGGCCTGGCACCGGTGAAGCCGATTTATGTCACCGATGACGCCGCTGCTAACCTGAGCATTCAGTCTGGACGCACCGATGCATTCTTCGGCCCCCACTCTACCGGCACCTACAAAGCGGCACTGACCGGCAAAACCAAAATGGTCGGGATTGGACCGAACGTGGCCTATGTGGCAGTGACCACCAAAAAAGATAACGGCCTGGTTGCGGCCATCAACGCCGCCATCAATGGGGTGATCGCCAGTGGCGAGTATGGGCAGGTGCTGGATCGTTGGGGCGAACACGATGAGAAGATCTCACACTCAACCATCAACCCGCCGGGCATTGGTGACTAATCTTCTATCAACTGTGGTGCGTGCGCACGCATCCAGTTGACTAACGAGTCGAGCGTCGGCCCGACAGAAACCCCAGAGCTGGGCAAGCTCGGGTTGAAGGATGCCGATGAGCAAATACTGCGCGACGAGATCCGCACACTGGTGCCGATTGGCCGCATGGGCACGGCGCTGGAATTAGCCAAGGCGGCGGTGTTTTTGGCGTCTGACGAGTCCGCCTTTATGGTAGGCAGTGAGTTGCTGATCGACGGTGGCGTGGGGAATTTGTAATAACTCGCGGCAAGTTACCAGGGGTTACCCTTAGTCAAAAGCCGTGACAGCGAGACTGCACGGCTTATCGGTCAGCCCAGACCGGGAATAGCAACGCCGAAGGTCTGCAGCAGTAACACCATGTTGAGCAAAAGAATAATCACCGTCCCGATAATTGACACCAGGCTGGTCAGGCGACTATTGACAAATTCGCCCATAATGTCGCGACGGCGGGTGAACATCACTAAAGCAATCATCGGCGCCGGCAGCGCCAGACTCAGTACCACCTGGCTGTAAACCAGTGCATCGGTGGCATTAACCCCTAACGCAACCACGATGAACGCCGGGATCATGGTCACCATGCGGCGTATCCAGACCGGAATGCGGAAACCGACAAACCCCTGCATGATCATCTGGCCCGCCATGGTACCCACCACCGAGCTGGAAATACCGGAGGCAATCAACGACATCAGGAAGATACCGGCGGCGGCGGCGCCAAACAGTGGCGTCAGCGTGTGGTAGGCCGTACCAATTTCAGCCACATCACTGTTACCGGCATGGAAGGCGCTGGAGGCCATAATCACCATGGCGATATTCACCAACCCGGCGATAGACAGCGCAATCACCACCTCAATGTTGGAAAAACGTAGCAATTTACGGCGCTCGCCGCTGTCACTGCCCGGCGCACGGTGCTGGGTCAGGCCCGAGTGAAGGAAGATGGCATGCGGCATCACGGTGGCACCAATGATACCGACGGCAATAGTCAGCGCCTGTGCATCCGGCAATTGCGGGGTAACCATACCAATGCCCGCTGCCGCCCAATCGACCGGTACGATAAACATTTCGACCAGATAACACAGCGCAATCACCGCGACCAGGCCGCCAATCATCAGTTCCACCGGACGAAAGCCTTTCTTCTCAACCATCAGCAAGGCATAGGTGATCACCGCCGTCACTCCCATTCCTGGCAGCAGCGGCATATGGAACAGTAATGCCAGCGCTATCGCACCGCCCAGAAACTCCGCCAGATCGGTAGCCATTGCCGCTACCTCACTGAGCAGCCACATACCAATGACCACCGGACGAGAAAATTGGTCGCGGCACATCTCTGCCAGATTACGACTGGTGACGATACCCAGCTTGGCCGACAACGCCTGAAACAACATGGCGATCAGGTTAGCCATCACCACCACCCACAGCAGGCTGTAACCGTATTTCGAACCGGCCTGAATATTGGTGGCGAAATTACCCGGGTCCATATAGGCAATAGAGGCAATCACAGCTGGCCCGGCGAACAGTAGCGGCGTGAATGCACCACGCTTGCGCCCGGCAAGTGCGTTACCTATTGCCGCATTGGTTCGTTCGGTTAACGATGTGGTGGTTGCCGCATCACGCATGATTTACCCTCAATCTTTTTCTGGTTATTTTTCACCCAACACTCACAGCAATGTAGCATCGGCTACACTTTATGCAAAATGGAAGATTAACTGCCTTTGTGTACAAATATTTCTTATTGTCATCTTGTCATCGAATACGCCAGCCGAATTGATAATGCGTCGTCTTTGGACTAACGTATGGCGGGACTGCATTAACCTGCAACTTACTGGTTTATCGTTTAAAGGACGTCTCCGACTATGGCAACAAGCGCACCAGACGACGCCGAACGCCCCGTGGTGGCTGAAATGCCGGATGAGGCTGAACATGCCCTGCGCTTCACCCGCGCTCGTGAGGCGCAATCCAATGCGCTGATCGAGGACTATGTTGAGCTGATCGCCGACCTGCTGGTCACCACCCGCGAAGCCAGGACCACGGATATCGCCAAACGCTTCGGCGTATCGCACCCTACCGCGATCAAAAACATCGCCCGACTGAAAAGTGCCGGTCTGGTGGAGTCACGCCCTTATCGTGGGGTTTTTCTGACCGAAGAAGGTGAACAATTGGCGCAGAAGGTACGGCGTCGCCACCGGATTGTGGTTGATCTGCTGGTATGCCTGGGAGTACCGAATGAAACGGCGGAGCTGGACAGCGAAGGGATTGAACATCACATTTCTAACGACACCCTGGCGGTGTTTGAACAGTATCTGCAAAAGCACGCAGTAAAATAAATTCTCGCCAATAAAAAAGGGAGGCTTTCGCCTCCCTCAAAACTCCCCTGCCTGAATTAATGATTACGGATGTATTCGTCCATATCGGTTTTCAGGTTGTCAGATTTGGTACCAAAGATAGCCTGAACGCCCGAGCCTGCGACAACGACGCCGGCAGCACCCAGTTTTTTCAGATCAGCCTGGTCAACCTTGCTCACGTCCGCCACGCTAACGCGCAGACGGGTGATACAGGCATCTAGGTTGGTGATGTTATCTTTACCGCCAAAGGCCTGAACCAGCGCCGCAGACATTTCGGAACCGCCCTGCGCAACCTGCTCAGAAACCGTATCTTCACGGCCTGGGGTTTTCAGATCCAGCTTGGCAATCAGCACGCGGAAGATGGTGTAGTACACCAGACCGTAGATGATACCGACGATTGGGAACAGCCAGATTTTGCTGCTGTTGCCGCTCAGGACGATAAAGTCGATCAGACCGTGTGAGAAGCTGGTGCCGTCACGCATCCCCAACAGGATACAGATCGGGAACGCCAGGCCAGCCAGGATGGCATGGATTGCGTACAGGATCGGCGCAACGAACATGAAGGAGAACTCGATCGGCTCGGTGATACCGGTCAGGAAAGAGGTCAGCGCAGCGGAGATCATGATACCGCCGACTTTAGCGCGGTTTTCCGGCTTGGCTGAGTGCCAGATGGCAATCGCCGCAGCAGGCAGACCGTACATTTTGAACAGGAAGCCACCGGACAGTTTACCCGCAGTTGGGTCACCCGCCATATAACGTGGAATATCGCCGTGGAACACCTGGCCCGCTGCGTTGGTGTATTCACCAATTTGCATTTGGAACGGCACGTTCCAGATATGGTGCAGACCGAACGGCACCAGCGAACGTTCAACCACGCCGTAGATACCAAACGCCACTACCGGGTTCTGATAAGCCGCCCACTGGGAGAAGGTCTGGATAGCCGTACCGATTGGAGGCCAGATAAAGGAAAGCACTACGCCCAGAACGATTGCCGCCAGGCCGGAGATAATCGGCACAAAGCGCTTACCGGCAAAGAAGCCCAGATATTCCGGCAACTGAATGCGGAAGAAACGGTTAAACATATAGGCCGCGATGGAGCCGGAGATAATCCCCCCGAGCACACCGGTATCCGCCAGGTGTTTGGCCGCAATTTCTTCAGCCGGCAGGTGCAGTACCAGCGGTGCAACCACCGCCATGGTTTTCACCATGATGCCGTAAGCCACTACCGCAGCTAACGCGGAGACGCCGTCGTTATTGGTGAAGCCCAGGGCAACACCGATGGCAAAAATCAGCGGCATGTTGGCGAAAACGGAACCGCCGGCTTCCGCCATCACGTGTGAGACTACCGCCGGTAGCCAGCTAAAGTTGGCGGAACCGACGCCCAGCAGGATACCTGCGATAGGCAATACGGATACCGGCAGCATTAGCGACTTACCTACTTTTTGCAGGTTTGCAAATGCGTTCTTGAACATAGTTGAGTGTGCTCCTGAGTAATAGTGCTTTGCTACTTTTCGCGATTCTTCGCGTTGCAAGGGGGGGAGAAAAACCCCTGCAATTCAGGGTGTCTGAGCACCCCTTGAATTATTACGCAGAGTAAAATAAATAGACTGCGCAATGTTTGATGACAGTCACGTTTCGATGAACAAAACCGGGTATTTTTCTTACATCGCCTATTTTTTGGTAAAAATGAGCGAAAAACGCCCGCACTTCGCCCGAAAAACGGGTGAGAACATTACCCGTTTCGGCAATTAATTACGAGCTTAAAAAGAATTCAGATTTCGTTAATCACAGCTATAGCCTAGGTCAAAGATTAGAGTTCGATGTGAAATAAGCGTGAAAAGTTGGCGGTGGTGGCTTCGGCCAGTGTTTCCAGGCTCACACCCTTCAATACCGCCATGTATTCAGCCACATCACGCACATAGGCAGGTTGGTTTTCTTTGCCGCGATGCGGCACCGGAGCCAGATACGGTGAGTCGGTTTCCACCAGAATACGATCCAGCGGCACATAGCGCGCCACTTCACGCAGTTGTTCTGCATTGCGGAAGGTCAGGATTCCGGAGAAAGAAATGTAGAACCCCAGATCCAGCAACGCCTCTGCGGTAGCGCAATCTTCGGTGAAGCAGTGCAGCACACCGCCACAGTCCTGGGCATTTTCTTCACGCAGAATAGCCAGTGTGTCTTCTCGCGCATCGCGGGTATGCACGATCACCGGCTTGTTCAGATCGCGACCGATACGAATATGTTCACGGAACGACTCTTGCTGCAACTCAAGATTGTCTTTCTGATAGAAGTAGTCCAGCCCGGTTTCACCCAGTGCCACCACTTGCTCTGCTGCTGCCAAACGGCGCAGCTCAGCGTAGTCGTAGCCACCTTCCAGATTGAGCGGATGCACCCCGCAGGAGAAGGCCACGTCATCGCGTTGGCCAATCAATTGCGTCATCGCCTGATAGCCCGGCAAAGTGGTGGCCACCGCCAGCACGTAACCGACGTCGCGCGCTTTGGCCTTCGCCAAAGCATCATCCACATTTTGATGCAGCGTTTGGTAATCCAGGCCGTCGAGGTGACAATGAGAATCTACTAACAACATAATATTTAACTCTTTTACAGCGAATGGGGGTGAGAATAGCCGGTAGCGCCAAGCAACTGCTCCCAGCCAAGTAACTGTTCGGTCAGCAGCAGTTCACGGTTAACGCCGACGACACCAAGCAACTGATGGCGACAATGCAGCCATTGCTGCACGGCTTGCTGCAGCGACGTACTGCTCAGACGGCTGGCCAGTTGATGCACCAGCGGTTGCTGATCCTGGTTCAGAACAAAGCTGGCGGCACCCTGCTGCCACTTCATGGCGTCCATCAGCAATGAACATAGCCAGTGAAGCCGCTCAGCAACGTCTTCGTGATTCAATACCGGCAACAACGACAACATGTCGTGCTGCGGCAAAGCGGCGCTCAGGGCCGTGCACAACACGCTACGCTGTTGCCAACGTTCCGGCTGTAGCAATTGCTCTGCGGCCAACGGCGCACCGTCATGCAGGCGCAAGGCAGTCAGGAGATCAACCTGATTACCCGGCGTCTGTCGATTCAGCCATTGCAGGCTGAGCGGTTCGTCCGGACTGGCGAGATGCCAGTACAAACAACGGCTGCGTAACGTCGCCAGCAACCGTGATGGCTCGCGGCAGCTCAGCAGAAAATAGGTTTTTTCCGGCGGTTCTTCCAGCGTTTTCAACAGGGCATTAGCGGCAGCCTCGGTCAGCAACTCCGCCTGTGGCAACCAAATCACCTTGGCACCGCCCTGCTGCGCATGAGAATAAAGGACATCAATCAGCTGGCGGATGGGTTCCACCCCCAGGCTGCTTCTACCTTTTTCCGGCGTCAACACATGGTAATCCGGGTGATTTCCCGCCAGCATCAACCGGCAGCTATGGCATTCACCGCAGCTTTTCTCACCGTTGCGACGTTGGCAGATCAGCCAACGGCTCAGGCCATAAGCCAGCGCATCCTCACCATGGCCCACAGCAGCATGCAATAACAGAGCGTGATGTCCGCGCCCGGTAGCATATTGCCCGACCAACTGCCGGTAAGGGGTATTCAGCCACGGGTACCAGTTCATTACACGCCTTCCTGCTGCTGTAACCATTGGCTGACGCAATGACGAATCGTCGCCGTCACCTGGTCAAGCGATTGAGAAGCATCTACGGTGATGATGGACGCATCTTGCGCCGCCAACTCCTGATAACGTGCGCGGGTACGTTCAAAGAATGGCAGTGCTTCCTGCTCGATACGATCCAGTTCGCCCCGTGCTCGGGCACGCTGCAGACCCACTATCGGCGGCAAATCCAGGTAAAGCGTCAGGTCAGGACGAAAATCCCCTAATACCGTGTCACGTAGCGAGGCCATAAGTTGTTGATCCACACCCCGACCGCCGCCCTGGTAGGCTTGAGAAGACAGGTCGTGACGATCGCCAACCACCCAGGCGCCACGTGCCAACGCCGGTTTGATCACCGTTTCCACCAACTGTACACGAGCCGCATACAGCATCAGTACCTCGGCCTTGATGGTCGGCAATTCACCATCCACGCCGCGTTTGAACAGGTCGCGCAGCTTTTCCGCCAGCGGCGTACCGCCAGGTTCACGGGTAAATGCAATGTCGTTGATGCCGTGCTCGCGCAGTACGTCGACTACGGTATCGCGTGCAGTCGTTTTGCCCGCACCTTCAAGCCCTTCGATAACCACGAATTTACTTTTCATTCTTTTCCTTTAACGCCTGGCGATAGGCACGCACCGCCTGATTATGGCTGGCCAGGTTAGTGGTAAATTGATGCCCGCCCTTACCGTCGGCAACAAAGTACAAATAAGGCGTCTTCGCCGGCTTGGCAGCGGCTTCCAGTGAAGCCTGGCTCGGCATGGCAATCGGCGTTGGCGGCAGACCATTGATCACGTAGGTGTTGTACGGCGTCGGCGTTTCCAAATCCTTGCGGGTAATATTGCCATTATAAGCCTCGCCCATACCGTAGATCACCGTCGGGTCGGTCTGAAGACGCATGCCAATACGCAGGCGATTAATGAATACCGAGGCCACTTTGGTTCGTTCTTCCGGCACCGCAGTCTCTTTCTCAATGATTGAGGCCATGGTCAGCAACTCTTCCGGCGTTTTGTAAGGCAGGTTGGCTTCACGGCCCAGCCAGGCGCTCTCCAGCGCTTTAATCATACGCAGGTGGGCACGCTTCAACAGGGCCATATCGGTCATGCCTGCGGTGTACAGATAGGTATCCGGGTACAGCCGCCCTTCCGGGTTGGCGCCTTCTGGCAAGCCCAGCGCCTCGGCAATTTCCGCCTCGCTTTTACCAGCCAAGGTATGCTTGAGGTATTTTGACTGTTGCAGCACCAGCAGCCAGTCCCGCAGGCGGGAGCCTTCAATAAAGCGTGCGCTGAATTGGGCTTCTTTACCGCTGGCCAACAGTTTAAGCATTTGACGCACCGTCATACCCGGCGTAAAGCGATAGGTTCCGGCCTTAAACTCGGCTAATTCCGGCTCCAGGCGCAACAACCATGGGAACCACTGGCCATTGCGGATCAGTTTGTCTCGCACCAGCAGCCCCTCCAGGGCCACCCGACCGGTCCCTGCCGGCAGTTTGAAAATGGCTTCCTGCTGGATCGCCAATGGCGTATCCGCGAAGCGTTCAACCTTCTGGTAGCCCCAAAACAGCAGGCCCAATACCAGAACAACAATAATAGAAACGAACTTCAGCTTTCTTTTCTTCATCAATCAGCCATCGTTAACAGTGTGGGCGCAAAACATCATAAAGTTGGCGTGAAGGGTAACACCATGATTGCACAGTATTGACCGGCAGCAACGGCATTAACGCATTGCTCACCAGCACTTCTTCAGCATCGGCCAGCGTCTCTAGAGGTTCGCTGACACAATGCAGCGAGTATTCACTGCCCGCCAGCAGCTCAATAACCCGGCGACGCATCAACCCAGCCACGCCTGCCTGGCTTAAATCTGGCGTAAATACTGCTTTTCCCTTACGCCAGAACAAATTAGCCGCACAGCATTCCACCAGCATACCGGCAGTGTCAAGCACCAGCGCCTCGTCGGCGGTTGTCTGGTCAAGATGCGTGCGGATCAACACCTGCTCCAAACGATTCAAATGCTTCAGCCCAGCCAACAGCGGGTTGCGTCCCAGCGCTACCGGGCTGAGCGTCAGGCTGATGCCCTGCTCTCGCCATGGCAAATAGTGCATGGGATAGGTGCTACGAGAGACTATGCGTGTGGGGGCCTCACACCCTTGCGGGCTGTATCCCCTGCCACCGCTGCCGCGTGTCAGTATCGCTTTGACCACGCCCAAAGGGATAGATTCTGCCGCGCGCACCATTTCATCTTTCAAAGCGTTCCAGTCGCAAGGCGGCAGCATCAACCGCTGCGCTGCCAACTGTAGCCGCTCGATATGCCAGGGCAGCAGGTCTATTTTCCCCTCAGTCACCCGGGCGGTAGTGAAACAGCCGTCACCAAACTGCAAGCCGCGATCGCTTGGTGCTAACACATCGTGTTGATGCCCATTAATCCAGTACATAGACTCCCCCTGACCGCTTTGGTATCACTACAGAATAACAGGCGCAGGTGCCGTTAGCAGCAGCTTGCCGTTTGGCTACAGAGCCAACAAGCAGAGCTTTCCGAGTCGCGGTCGCGCCATAAAAAAAGCCCGGTTTAAAAAACCGGGCTTTTTTACCGTCTGCCAGCAGAGGCATTATACCTTGCGGAAGATCAGTGAACCGTTGGTGCCGCCGAAGCCGAAGGAGTTACACAGCGTGAACTGCATATCACTCACCTGGCGAGCCTCATGCGGAACAAAGTCCAAATCACAACCTTCATCCGGATTATCCAGGTTGATGGTTGGCGGAACTGCCTGGTCACGCAATGCCAAAACGGTGAAGATCGACTCAATCGCGCCTGCGGCACCCAACAGGTGGCCGGTCATCGATTTGGTCGAGCTGACCATCACGCGCTGTGCATCGCTGCCAAATACCGACTTCACCGCCTGCGTTTCGGCTTTGTCACCGGCCGGCGTTGAAGTCCCGTGCGCATTGATATAACCAATTTGTGACGTAGTCACACCGGCATCAAGCAATGCATTTTCCATCGCCAGCGCCGCACCCGCACCATTCTCAGGGGGAGACGTCATGTGATAAGCATCGCTGCTCATCCCAAAGCCGACAACTTCAGCATAAATCTTGGCACCGCGTTTTTTGGCATGTTCGTACTCTTCCAGCACCATCATACCGGCACCGTCACCCAGAACAAAACCGTCACGGTCTTTGTCCCATGGGCGGCTGGCCGCTTGAGGATCTTCGTTACGGGTCGACAACGCGCGTGCTGCGCCGAAGCCACCGACACCCAACGGAGTACTGGCTTTCTCTGCCCCACCGGCCAACATGACGTCGGCATCATTGTAAGCAATGATACGCGCGGCATGGCCAATGTTATGCACACCTGAAGTACAGGCGGTGGCGATCGAAATACTCGGGCCACGCATGCCGTACATGATGGTCAGATGGCCTGCAATCATGTTTACGATGGTTGACGGCACAAAGAACGGACTGATTTTCCGTGGGCCACCGTTAACCAGTGAACTGTGGTTCTCTTCAATCAAACCCAGGCCGCCGATGCCAGAGCCGATAGCGGCACCAATGCGGCTGGCGTTAGCCTCGGTGATATCCAATTGTGCATCCTGCATGGCTTGCATGCCGGCAGCGATACCGTATTGAATAAAGGCGTCCATCTTGCGCGCATCTTTGCGTGAGATGAAATCCTCTGAATTAAAATTCTTTACCAGGCCAGCAAACTTGGTCGCATAGGCTGTGGTATCGAAATGGTCGATCAGGCTGATGCCACTCTGACCGGCAAGAAGAGCTGTCCATGTGGACTCTACCGTATTGCCGACAGGAGACAACATGCCCAGTCCGGTCACAACTACTCGACGCTTAGACACGTTTGTCCTCCAAGGAGGGAAAATATGACACTAGGGATAGAAAAAACTTAGGCGGTCGAGTGACCGCCTAGATATGTTCTCTTACTGCTGGCTGGCGTTGATGAAATCAATAGCTGCCTGAACAGTAGTGATTTTCTCAGCTTCTTCGTCTGGAATCTCTGTGTCGAACTCTTCTTCCAGAGCCATTACCAGCTCAACGGTGTCAAGAGAATCAGCACCCAGATCTTCAACGAAAGAAGCGTTATTTAAAACTTCTTCCTGTTTAACACCCAATTGCTCAACAATGATTTTCTTAACGCGTTCTTCGATAGTGCTCATACTCTTAAATTTCCTATCAAAACTCGCTTTCGCGATGGTTTTCGTAGTGTATAAAATGTTGAAAAAGATGCAACTAAATCCCGGCTGGTCAAACCACGATTTTACGCTATTCTGCGGTTTTTACCCCAAATAACGCAAATAGTTTTCGCATTTTTTAAATCATGTACATGCCGCCATTGACATGTAACGTTTCACCGGTGATGTAGCCAGCCTCATCAGAGGCTAAAAATGCAACAGCGCTGGCGATTTCTTTAGCATCCCCCAGCCGATTGGCTGGAACTGATGACAAAATGCCTGCACGCTGATCATCTGTCAACGCCCGAGTCATGTCCGTCTCAATAAAGCCAGGTGCCACGACGTTGACCGTAATGCCACGCGAAGCAACTTCGCGTGCCAAAGACTTACTAAAACCAATCAGACCAGCTTTAGCCGCCGCGTAATTAGCCTGCCCTGCATTCCCCATGGTACCAACTACGGAACCGATGGTGATGATACGGCCAAACCGCTTTTTCATCATAGCTCGCATTACCGCTTTTGACAGACGGAATACGGAAGTCAGATTGGTGTTCAGGATATCCTGCCACTCGTCGTCCTTCATACGCATCAGGAGGTTATCACGCGTAATACCGGCATTATTCACTAAAATGTCGATTTCGCCAAATTCAGCACGAATAGATGCCAGAACGCTGTCGATAGATTGAGCATCGACCACATTCAATGCGAACCCTTTGCCGTTTGCACCCAGGTAGCTGCTGATAGCCTCAGCGCCGCTTTCACTGGTGGCGGTGCCGATGACTTTGGCGCCACGTGCCACAAACGTTTCTGCAATAGCCCGGCCAATACCCCGGCTGGCACCGGTGACCAGAACAACTTTACCTTCGAAGCTCATTGTTTTCCTCTTTATTGTTCAAGCGCCGCTGTCAGGCTGGGCGCGTCATTAACCGCCCCCGCCGTCAGGGTGTCAACAATACGTTTAGTCAGACCGGTCAGAACTTTGCCCGGACCAACCTCTAGCAGCAAGGTAACGCCCTGTGCCGCCATAAACTCTACGCTTTCGGTCCAACGTACCGGGCTGTACAACTGGCGCACCAGAGCACTGCGGATCGCTTCTGGATCGGTTTCGGTACGCACGTCTACGTTATTTACCACTGAGACCTGCGGTGCGTTGAAGGTAATCTCCTGCAACGCCACAGCCAGCTTGTCTGCAGCCGGTTTCATCAGTGCGCAGTGCGAAGGCACGCTCACCGGCAACGGCAACGCACGCTTGGCGCCAGCGGCTTTACAGGCCGCACCTGCACGTTCAACCGCTTCTTTGTTACCGGCGATCACCACCTGGCCCGGTGAGTTAAAGTTCACCGGTGAAACAACCTGCCCTTGGGCAGACTCTTCACAAGCCTTGGCAATGGCTGCGTTGTCCAGGCCGATAATGGCGGACATCGCGCCAGTGCCTTCCGGCACCGCTTCCTGCATCAGTTTGCCGCGCAGCTCAACCAGACGAATAGCCGCCTGGAAATCCAGCACGCCCGCACACACCAATGCCGAGTATTCACCCAAGCTATGGCCAGCCATGATGGCCGGCGTTTTGCCGCCCTGCTGCTGCCAGACGCGGAAAATCGCTACGGAAGCGGCCAGCAATGCCGGCTGCGTCTGCCAAGTTTTGTTCAGTTCTTCCGCCGGCCCTTGCTGCACCAGCTGCCACAGGTCGTAACCCAGGACGGAAGAGGCTTCGCTGAAGGTCGCTTCAACGATCGGATATTGAGCGGCCAAATCGGCCAGCATGCCCAGAGTCTGTGACCCTTGGCCTGGAAAAACAAAAGCAAATTGCGTCATTTTTTCTTCCTGTTATATCAGAAACGAACCAGCGCCGAGCCCCAGGTAAAGCCGCCGCCAAAGGCTTCCAGCAGCACCAGTTGGCCGCGTTGAATTCGCCCATCACGCACCGCTTCGTCTAGCGCTGCAGGGACCGAGGCGGCAGAGGTGTTACCGTGACGATCGAGCGTCACTACCACTTTATCCAGCCCCATACCCAATTTTTTCGCCGTCGCGCTGATAATGCGCAAATTGGCCTGGTGCGGCACCAGCCAGTCCAGCGCGCTGCGATCCAGATTATTGGCCTGCAGCGTTTCATCAACGATGTGAGCCAGTTCGGTAACCGCAACCTTGAAGACTTCATTACCCGCCATGGTGACATAGGCCGGCTTGTCCTGATCCTGACGATCCTTGAACGGCAAGGTCAACAAACCGCCGTAGCTGCCGTCGGCGTGCAGATGGGTCGACAAAATGCCCGGCTCTTCAGAAGCCCCCAACAGCACCGCGCCTGCGCCATCACCAAACAGAATGATAGTGCCGCGATCTTCCGGATCCAGCGTGCGTGACAACACGTCTGCGCCGATCACCAGAGCATGCTTCACCGCGCCGTTTTTAACATACTGATCGGCGACGCTCAACGCATAGGTGAAACCGGCACAGGCCGCAGCCAGATCGAATGCCGCGCAGTCTTTAATGCCCAGCATCTGCTGCACCTGGCAGGCAGAACTTGGGAATGCGTGGCTCGAGGTGGTGGTCGCCACAACGATCAGCCCGATGTCTTCTTTAGCCACACCTGCCATTTCCAGCGCTTTTTCAGCAGCATGGAAGCCCATCGTCGCGACTGTTTCATCAGCGGCGGCAATACGGCGTTCACGGATACCCGTACGTGAGACGATCCATTCGTCAGAGGTATCCACCATTTTTTCAAGGTCAGCGTTGGTGCGCACTTGTACGGGTAAATAACTCCCCGTACCGAGAATCTTTGTATACATGTACGATCAGTCACTCTTAGGTAATACAGCTTCAAGGCGCGCAGCAATCCTGTCAGGGACTTGCCGCTGCACCGCCTGCACAGCCTGTTCGATTGCCACTGCAAACGCGTGTGGGTTTGCAGCGCCGTGGCTCTTGATTACGGTGCTGCGCAATCCTAACAGACATGCGCCATTATACTGGTCGGGGTTCAGGTGGCCGAACCGCTTTACCACCCGTTTTTGCAACCAACGGCCCAACAATTTTAACCACCACGCCTGCTTGCCACCGTCTCCGGATGATTTCAGCAGCGATAAAAATACTCTTACCACCCCTTCCATGGTCTTCAGGGTGACGTTACCCACAAAACCGTCGCAGACCAACACATCGGTTTTACCGGTGAGAAGATCGTTGCCTTCCAGGTAACCAATATAGTTGATTGCCGGAGTATTTTTTAGCACGGCGGCCGCTTCGCGGATATTATCCAGGCCTTTGGTTTCTTCTTCACCAATATTCAGCAGCGCCACGCGAGGTTGCGCAATCCCCACCACCTCTTCGGCCATCACCGCTCCCATCACCGCGAACTGCACCAGCATGGTACTGTCGCATTCGACGTTGGCGCCCAGATCCAGCACCACGGTTTTACCCCCCAGCTGATGAGGGATCACCGTCATCAGCGCCGGCCGTTCAATACCGTCCAGCGGCTTGAGCAGCATTTTCGCCAAGCCCATCAACGCACCAGTATTCCCTGCGCTGACACAACCTTGCGCATCGCCGTTTTTAGTCAGTTCCAGCGCAATGCGCATGGAAGAACCGCGGCTGGCGCGTATCGCTTGTGAGGGTTTGGCGTCGCCGGCAATCACAGATTCAGCGGGCACAACTTGCAAACGTTCCAGAAGAACCGGATCGGCTTTGGCAAGTAAGGGAGAGAGGGTGTCGGGATTGCCGACCAGCAGAAGATGAAGCTGTAAATTAGAGGCCAGTGCCTGCAATGAAGCAGGCACTGTGACGCAGGGACCGAAGTCCCCGCCCATTGCATCTAACGCCAGGGTTAGACGAGTCAAGGTATCGCTACTTAGCCGATAACCTTGCGACCGCGGTAGAAACCGTCGGCAGTGATATGGTGACGCAGGTGAGTCTCGCCAGATGCTTTATCAACAGACAAAGTGGCGGTGGTCAGAGCATCGTGTGAACGACGCATGCCACGCTTGGAACGGGTTGGTTTATTTTGTTGTACGGCCATGGACCTTACTCCTTGATTACTTACGCTTTAAACTGGCTAATACGGCAAATGGATTTGGTTTCTCCGCCTCTTCAGGCAGTTTGCCAAACACCATATCCGCTTCGGACACTTCACAGTGTTCAGATTCATGTACCGGGACGACAGGCAGTGAAAGAATAATTTCGTCTTCAATCATTGCCAGCAGATCGACTTCGCCAAACTCATCGACTTCGATCGGCTCATACGCTCCCGGTAATGCCTCAGCCTGCTCATCATTGACGACCGGGCTAAAACAATATGTTGTGTGAACATGATGTTCAAACGGGACTCCACAGCGTTGGCACATCAGCATTACCTGGACGTCCGCATGCCCTGTTATCACCGCGAGGCGCTGGTTATCAATATCAAAGGATAACGAGACCTCAACATCACTGTCCACACTGACCACAGAGGCGGCGACACGAGTAACCTGCTCAGGCGCATAGGAACCAACATAATCCAGGCGTTTCTGAGCGGTACGTACCGCATCAATGGTCAAGGGTAATTTTACCTTTTGCATAGGGCGCGCATATTAACTTTGTAACGACTTAGAGTCAAAGAAAAAGGCCGTAAAACGGCACCTTTCACCAATATTCGCTTCCTCAGCGGCGGACAGTTTAAAATGCCTACTCTATTTACGCTACGGTTTAAGAAAAAAATTATGCAAAGACTCCTGCTTGCCTCCACTTCGCCCTACCGCAAGATGCTGTTGGAAAAACTGCATCTGCCTTTTATCTGTGATGCTCCCCAGGTCGATGAAACCCCACTGGCTGGGGAAAGCGCCGAAGCGCTGGTGCTGCGATTGGCAACGGCAAAGGCCCAGGCATTGGCCGCCGCCTACCCCGACCACCTGATTATCGGCTCCGATCAGGTCTGCGTGATCGACGATAAAATCACCGGGAAACCACACACCGAAGAAAATGCCCACGCGCAATTACGCCAGGCCAGCGGCCAAAGGGTCACCTTTTATACCGGCCTTGCGTTATACAACAGCCATAGCAAACACCTGCAAGTGCTTTGCGAACCCTTTCACGTGCACTTCCGTGCGCTGAGTGACGCTGAAATCGCCGCCTATATCCGCCTTGAGCAGCCACTCAACTGCGCGGGCAGCTTTAAAAGCGAAGGTTTGGGCATCGCGCTGTTCGAAAAACTGGAGGGGCGGGATCCGAATGCGTTGATCGGCCTGCCGTTGATCGCGCTACTGGAGATGCTGCGGGCTGAAGGCATCAACCCGCTGGCATAAAATACGGTTTACTGCGGTTTGGACTGCTTGCGCAATACCTGCAGGCAGTGGCGCAACTCTGCGTCCATCGGTGCTTCGATACGCATGGTTTCGCCGGTGCCCGGATGTTCGAACCGCAACGCCGCTGCGTGCAGGAACAAACGTTTGAGCCCGGTCCCCGCCAATTGGCGATCGAACTCACGATCGCCATAACGATCGTCAAAGGCTATTGGATGGCCGGCGTGCAGTGCGTGAACGCGGATTTGGTGAGTACGCCCGGTGATCGGGCTGGCCTTGACCAGCGTCGCATGCTCAAAACGTTCTTCCACCTTGAAGCGGGTTTCCGATGGCTTGCCTTCGCTGCTGACACGCACGATCCGTTCACCGCTCTGCAGAATGTTTTTCAGCAACGGTGCCTGCACCGCTTTGCAATGCGACTGCCACTCACCGCGCACCAGTGCCAAATAATCCTTCTGCATCCCTTTCAAGCGCAGTTGCTCATGCAAGGAGCGCAACGCAGAACGTTTTTTCGCCACCAGCAGCACGCCCGAGGTATCGCGGTCCAAACGGTGAACCAACTCCAGGAAGCGGGCTTCCGGGCGCAACGCGCGCAAAGCTTCGATGACACCGAAGCTCAGGCCGCTACCGCCATGCACCGCAGTGCCGGAGGGTTTATTCAGCAATAGCAGGTGATCGTCTTCATACAAAATGCAATTGGCCAGCGCGGCCACTTTATCGAGTTTGGCCGAGACAGGTGCTTCCTCACGCTCAGCAACACGCACTGGCGGCACACGCACCACATCACCAGGGGCCAGCTTGTATTCCGCCTTGATGCGTCCTTTATTAACGCGCACCTCGCCCTTGCGCACTATGCGATAAATCATGCTCTTCGGCACGCCTTTTAAGCGGGCAAGTAGAAAATTGTCGATTCGCTGACCGGCTTCGTCATCAGAAATCGTGATTAGTTGTACTGCAGGAATGTTCGTTTTCATGGGGCAGGATTCTAAATAGAGCGCGTAAATAGCGCCACTTCTTTTTATGTGCTTAACTGTCTCTCTGACTGCAGGCGAAATCCCAGCGGACAATAAGGCAGCAAGCCGGTTTGAACGTTTGCGATTTCTTCCGCAGTTAAGGAAAAGTCACCTTGCTATAACAGTATCAGCAGTGGAATAATGCGTTTACTTTCCACGTTGATTCTCGTTAAACAGGGAAAACTGTGGAATTATAAATTTGTCTGATGGCACAAAAACGCAGCAATGGCGTAAGACGTAATGTGAAATCAAACAATTAGCGGGCTGCGGGTTGCAGCTTGGCCGGCAAACGGAATCAGATCTGTCGACGTAAATCAGAGGCTATTCCCCTAGTAAAAGTGCTGTTTTTCACAAAGAAATACAGGCTTACCGAGATAATGCGCCCCTATGCAGGCGACAACCGTGAGGTTGACGGCTTTGCGAGAAGACACGGGGTTTTCGGTTTTAATCCGGCCATGAGGTTATTTTGCCCGCAGCTTTGTCGATAATGTAAAAATAACGAGTAAGTTAAGATGAAAAGAATGTTGATTAACGCAACTCAGCAGGAAGAGTTGCGTGTTGCTTTGGTAGATGGGCAGCGGCTGTATGATTTGGATATTGAAAGTCCGGGTCATGAACAGAAAAAAGCGAATATTTACAAAGGCAAAATCACTCGTATAGAACCAAGTCTTGAAGCAGCGTTCGTTGATTACGGCGCCGAACGACATGGTTTCCTCCCTCTTAAAGAAATCTCTCGCGAATATTTCCCAAGTAACTACTCCTCTCATGGTCGCCCAAACATCAAAGATGTGCTGCGCGAAGGCCAGGAAGTGATCGTTCAGGTTGATAAAGAAGAACGTGGTAACAAAGGCGCAGCCTTGACCACTTTCATCAGCCTGGCCGGCAGTTATCTGGTGTTGATGCCGAACAACCCACGCGCCGGTGGTATTTCACGCCGCATTGAGGGTGACGACCGCACCGAACTGAAAGAAGCGCTTTCTTCCCTGCAACTGCCAGATGGCATGGGTCTGATTGTTCGCACCGCGGGCGTGGGCAAATCTGCCGATGCGCTGCAGTGGGATCTGTCATTCCGCCTGAAGCACTGGGAAGCGATTAAAAAAGCCGCTGAAGGCCGCGCTGCACCATTCCTGATCCATCAGGAAAGCAACGTTATCGTGCGTGCATTCCGCGACTATCTGCGCCCGGACATCGGCGAAATCCTGATCGACAACCCAAAAGTTCTTGATCTGGCCAAAGAGCACATCGCTGCCCTGGGCCGTCCGGATTTCAGCAGCAAGATCAAACTGTACAGCGGCGAAATCCCGCTGTTCAGCCACTATCAAATCGAATCCCAAATTGAATCCGCTTTCCAGCGTGAAGTTCGCCTGCCTTCCGGCGGTTCGATCGTTATCGACTCCACCGAAGCGCTGACCGCTATCGATATCAACTCCGCGCGAGCAACCCGTGGCGGCGATATTGAAGAGACCGCGTTCAACACCAACCTGGAAGCGGCGGACGAGATTGCTCGCCAGCTGCGCCTGCGTGACCTTGGCGGCCTGATCGTTATCGACTTTATCGATATGACCCCGGTTCGTCATCAACGAGAAGTAGAAAACCGTCTGCGTGACGCGGTTCGTCAGGACCGTGCACGTATCCAAATCGGTCGCATTTCCCGTTTCGGCCTGCTTGAGATGTCACGTCAGCGCCTCAGCCCATCACTGGGTGAATCCAGCCATCACGTCTGCCCGCGCTGTAACGGCACCGGCACCATCCGTGATAACGAATCGCTGGCACTTTCCATTCTTCGTCTGATCGAAGAAGAAGCGCTGAAAGAAAATACCAAAGAAGTTCACGCCATCGTGCCAGTACAGGTCGCATCTTACCTGCTGAACGAAAAGCGTGAATCGGTGAGCGCGATCGAAAAGCGTCAGGGTGGCGTGAAAGCGATCATCGTGCCGAACGATCAGATGCAAACCCCGCACTACTCTGTACTGCGCGTGCGTAAGGGTGAAGAAACACCAACCCTGAGCTACCTGTTGCCGAAACTGCACGAAGAAGAGATGGCCCAGCCGCTAGAAGATGCACCGATGGAGCGCAAGCGTCCGGAACAACCGGCACTGGCTTCATTCTCTCTGGCTGCAGACGCCCCACCACCTGCAGAAGAACCTGTTGTGGCTCAAGCTACCGTCGCCGCAGCTGCAACCAGACAATCCGCGCCAGCCACTGCCAAGCAGGGCCTGTTGGGCCGTCTGTTCGGTGGTCTGAAAGCACTGTTTGCCGGTGAAGAACAACCGGTTGTCGAAGCCAAGCCTGTAGTTGAGGCGCCGAAGCCTGAAGGCAACGGTGAAAACCGCCGTCAGGATCGTCGTGGTCAACGTCGTCAGGGCACCGGTCGTAAAGATCGTGGTGAGCGCGGAGAACGAGGCGATCGTCCAGAGCGTGGAGAGCGTAAAGAGCGCGGTGAAGGTCGTGATAATCGTGAGCCGCGTGAATCTCGTGACAACCGCGAAGGCCGTGAAACACGTGAAGTACGTGATGAACAGCGTCGTAACCGCCGTAATGCGCCACAAGCCAATGCTGCCGTTACCGAAGAGCCGCTGTCTGAAGAAGCCGTCAAGGCACAGCGCGAAGAGCAGCAACAACGCCGCGACCAACGTGCCGATCGCCAGCGTCGTCGTCAGGAAGAGAAACGTCAGGCTCAGCAGGAAGTCACCGCGCTGGAAAGCGTAGAAACCGCAACCTCTGCCAACGCCAGCGTTGACGAAGATCTCGAAGAACGTCAGATGCAGAACATGCAGCGCCGTCAGCGTCGTCCTCTGTCGCAGAAAGTTCGCGTGCTGTCTGCGGAAGAAGAACTGCATCGTGCAGCGGAAGAACTGCTGGCGCCAAAAGCACCGGTAGTGAAAGCCCAGGGCGTGAAGCCCGCCCAGGTTGAAGACAGTGTTAAACTGCTGCCGGAAACCCTTGAGGCACCGGCCGAAGATGATGCACAGGAAAACCGCGCTAATGGCGAAAACGGCATGCCACGCCGTTCACGTCGTTCTCCGCGCCACCTGCGTGTTAGCGGTCAACGCCGTCGTCGTTACCGTGATGAGCGTTACCCTACCCAGTCCCCAATGCCGCTGGCAGGTGCTTTCGCCTCTCCAGAAATGGCTTCCGGCAAGGTATGGGTGAGTTACCCTGTCACTCAAGCAGCGCAAGTGATTGAAGAAGCAGGCGTTCAGACTGAAGCTGTTGAGATCGCCGCCGACAACGTCATGGCACAAGAAGCCGTCAGCGTAGCCGCTCCGGTTATTGCCCAAGCCGTTACGCCGGTGATCGAACCAGAAGTTGTAACCCCGGCAGAAGAACCAGCCCAACCGGTTGTTAAAGCCGCTGAGCAGGCAATCACTGCTCACGCAGAAGAAACCCCACCAGCCCCGGTCGCTGAAGCGCCTGCAGTAGTAGAAGAAACTGCGGTGGTAGAAGCTGCACCGGTGGTAGAAGAAACCGCGGCGGCTGAACCTGCCCCAGTGGTTGAAGAAACGCCAGTCGTTCCAGCAGCAACCGTTGCGGAAGAAACTGTCGCTGAACCAGCCCCGGTGTTCGTTGAGCCCGTCGTTGAAGTCGCACCAGTGGTCGTTGAAGCCGCACCAGTGCAGGAAGTTGCTGCCGCGGTAGTGGTCGAACAAAAAGCGCCGGTTGTGCAACAGCAACCAGCGCCAGTGCAAGATGTACTGTATAAACACATCGCCACTGCCCCAATGACCAAGGCTCCTGCGCCGGACTATGTACCGGAACAGCAGCAGCAAAGCGATTGGCAGCGCCCTTCCTTCAACTTCGAAGGCAAAGGTTCTGCGGGTGGTCATGCGGCGGCAAACCAGGCCACCGCACCGGCAACCAAACCGCAGCCGGTTAACGATTAAGTTAATCTGCTCCGATAAAAAAACCCGTCACTTGGCGGGTTTTTTATTGCCGAAAAATCGACTCAGGCTATTTTCTTCAACTGTTTGATATCCAGTAAATCCAGCTTGCCCTCTAACTGGCCGACGAAATGCTTGAAATGATCGGTGGCATTGTGTTTTTCCAGTGCCTCAGCGCTTGCCCAACGCTCAAAAAATACGAAGGTACCCGGCTTTTCCAGATCACGGTGCAGATCATATTGCAGGTTACCCAGTTCCTGGCGGCTTGGATCGATAATCGCATGCACTACGTCGCTGACGGCGGACACAAACTCAGGTTTAGCTTGTAAGGTGGCAATGACACGTACTTCCATTTTTCTCTCCCATTCCACATGATTAACGTTGATAACCTGATAGTTATGATGCAGGTATCATTCAAATCCCTGTCACTATGCCCCCGATAGCCAATTGATTTCAACTTGCCGTGAACAAACAGATGCATCGCAAACGCTTTACGCTTATCCTTACACCCCGGCGTGAATAACCCCCATTATTCGCTTTTACATAGACCCGTTTCTAACCGCCGGAGCCTTGCAACATGACCGCACAACCTCAAGCCCTAAAAATTCGCCGCCCTGACGACTGGCACATCCATCTGCGCGATGACGACATGCTGAAAACGGTATTACCCTATACCAGTCAGGTCTTTGGCCGGGCGATTGTGATGCCGAACCTGGCTCCGCCAATTACTACCGTCGCCGCGGCTTGCGCTTATCGTGACCGTATTTTGGCAGCGGTCCCTCAGGGGCATAATTTCACCCCGCTGATGACCTGTTACCTGACCAATTCACTGGATGCAGTCGAGCTGGTCAACGGGTTTGAGCAAGGCGTGTTCACCGCCGCCAAGCTGTACCCGGCCAATGCCACTACCAATTCCAGCCACGGCGTCAGCAATGTGAAAGGCATTTACCCGCTGTTCGAGCAAATGCAGAAAATCGGCATGCCACTGTTGATTCACGGCGAAGTGACCGATGCCGCCGTTGATATTTTCGATCGCGAGGCTCGCTTTATTGAGCAGGTTATGGAGCCGATCCGTCAGCAGTTCCCTGAACTGAAAATCGTCTTCGAGCACATCACCACCAAAGAAGCGGCTCAATACGTGCAGGAAGGCAATCGTTTCCTTGGCGCTACCATCACCCCGCAGCACCTGATGTTTAACCGCAATCACATGTTGGTTGGCGGCATCCGTCCGCATCTGTTCTGCCTGCCAATCCTGAAACGTAATATTCACCAGGACGCACTGCGCAAAGCCGTTGCCAGCGGTTCGGATCGCTTCTTCCTCGGCACCGACTCCGCACCGCATGCCAAACATCGCAAGGAATCAAGCTGCGGCTGTGCCGGCGTATTTAACGCTCCCAACGCGATCCCAGCTTACGCCAGCGTGTTCGAGCAACTCGGTGCTCTGGAGCATCTGGAAGCCTTCTGCTCGTTGAATGGCCCACGTTTTTATGACCTGCCGATCAATACCGATTTCATCGAGCTGCAACGCGTAGCGACGACCCAGCCGGAAGAGATCGCCATGGGCAGTGAAACGGTCATTCCATTCCTGGCCGGAGAGAGTCTGAGCTGGTCGGTAAAAGCATAATTATCTTTTTTTAATCCAGCCTCTTGCCCCCGTGCAAGGTTAACTGTATAAATATCCAGTAAATCACTTCGGGGGCAATTATGCGTGTTGAAGTCACTATAGATAAAACCAAGCCGCTACCGTCAGGGGCCATCGAAGCCCTGACCGGTGAGTTGAGCAAGCGGGTAAACCGCCTGTTTCCAGACACTGTGGTTCAGGTCCGTTATGCCGGGTCAAATGGGCTTTCTGTACTGGGTGGCCTGAAAACAGATAAAGATCTGATCGCGGACATTCTCCAGGAAACCTGGGAAAGTGCCGACGATTGGTTTAGCGCAGAATAATACTGCAATGTAGTTTTTGCCGGAGGTCGCTCTCCGGCTTTTTTGTATTTGAAACCCGTTTAATTTTCCGCTGGAAGAAAAGTCTTATCTGGTCTGTACTGAATACTTTAACAGGAGGTATTCAAGATGGCCCCGGACAAGGTAAAAACCGAAGAAGCGATGACCTTTGGCGAACTGCTGGCGCTGATTGCCGACCAAAAACGGCGTTTGAGCGTGCTGGAAGTGGCATTTTCCTATCTGGCTTTTGGTCTGGATGACAAAGCCAATCAATTGCTAATTCACAGTTTGAAGCTTGAATCGCAAAATCAAAATCGTGATGCCGAAACCCAGCAACACTTTGCCCATCTGGCCCTCGAGCTGGAAAAACGATTGCACAGTGTTCCACTCCCCCCTGATGTTGAATGAACGTGATGTCTCCGTTCTCATGTCTTTGCGTACCGACGTGTAGAATAATCACTCAAATAAATAATTATTTTGCAAAAGAAAGCAGGAAAGTCTCCACCATGGTAGCCAGATGAGTATACTGTAATTGCTCACATGATGATGAGCCGCATTGATCCTCGTTAGTCACTCACGGTAGTCAGTACTCAATAAGGGGTCTTTATGGACAGAAATGATGAAGTAATTCAGACACACCCGCTTGTTGGTTGGGATATCAGTACTGTCGACGCTTATGACGCCATGATGATACGCCTTCATTACCTGTCTTCACGAGATCAGACACCCGAAGATGCCCAAGTAGACAGAACGCTTTGGCTAACCACAGATGTCGCACGTCAATTAATCAATATCTTAGAAGCCGGCATCGCCAAGATTGAAGCAACGGATTACCAGGACCTTGATCGTAAAAAGCACTAATTCACTGTACCAAAATGCCTAAGGCGCCAGCGATTATCTCTGGCGCCTTTTTCTTTGTCTGCGAGCGGCACAACGGGTGCATTGCGGCTTCCAACCTTTTATCATAACGAAATAAGAAACCTATACCCTATAGCTTTCAAGTTGCAGCTAGGCGGCCAGCTCGCTCATCCCCAGGCGCTTACTCAAGTAAGTAACTGGGGTAAGCGAGTACAGATAACAACGCTGCCACTTGAAAGATGACGGGTATATAACAGAGAGGGTATGGCACGTGGAATATGACTTAATTGTTGTGGGCAGCGGTTCGGTAGGCTCGGCGGCAGGTTACTATGCGACACGAGCCGGCCTGAAAGTATTAATGATCGACAGCGCCATGCCCCCACACCGTAACGGTAGCCACCACGGCGATACCCGCATCATCCGCCATGCTTACGGTGAAGGCGAAAAGTATGTGCCGCTGATCCTGCGCGCCCAGGCCTTATGGAACGCACTGATTAAACAAACTGGCGAAGAACTGTTCCAGGACTGCGGCGTTCTGAACATGGGGCCACAGGATTCTGAATTTATCAACAACGCCCAACACAGTGCACAAAAATTCCGTCTCAATACGCAAAAGCTTAGCGCTGAAAAGATTAACCAGCGCTGGCCGGAATTCAATGCACCGGAAGGTTACGTGGGGGTATTTGAGCCTGACGCCGGGTTCCTGCGCTCGGAACAGGCCGTTGCCAGCTTCATCAAGCTGGCTAAAGATGCCGGCTGTGGCCAGTTGTTTAATTGCCCGGTTAGCGCAGTCCAGCCAATTGACGGCGGTGTGGAAGTGATCACCCCCGAAGGCCGCTTTCAGGGGCGTAAAGCCGTGGTCACCGCCGGGACTTGGGTAAAAGCCTTGCTGCCACAGTTGCCGATAGCGCCACTGCGCAAGGTTTTTTCCTGGCATCAGGCGGATGGGCGTTACAGCGTCAACAACCGTTTCCCTGCTTTTACCGTCGAAGCGCAGGACGGCAACCACTATTACGGCTTTCCTGCCGATAATGACGGCTTGAAAGTAGGTAAACACGATGGTGGCCAACCAATGGAGACACCGGAGCAGCGCAAGCCTTTTGGCAGTTTCACCGCGGATGGAACTGAGGTTTTCCATTTTCTGCGCCAATTTTTACCGGGTGTAGGGGTATGTTTACACGGTGAAGCATGTAGTTATGATATGAGTCCTGATGAAGATTTCATTATCGATACCCTGCCAGAATGCGATCGCTTAATGGTCATCAGCGGCCTGAGCGGCCATGGTTTCAAGTTTGCCAGCGTGTTAGGTGAGATCGCCGCGCTGTTTGCTGAAGATAAAACCCCACCGGTGGATATCACTCCTTTCTCACTGAAACGCTTTATTTAACCCCTTCTTGCTTACTTAATCGCAGCCGCAAACTCGCGCTGGCTGCGGTTTAGCCTTTTAGTTACATACCGAAATCATCATAGCAATCTGAAATCTATCGTAAAAAATATTTCAACGGAAATTTCTGGCGTAAGTATCCGGATTTCCGAATTGATCCCCCGTGGTGTAAGTTCTATTTTACAGCTGATATGCCCCTGCTAATTGTTCGAACAACAAGGACGTCACCATGAAACTGCTTGTCGTGGACGAATGCTGCTTCACTCGGGTCGGGATCGATAACTATTTTACGGACAATGTTTTCGCCCAGATAAAATGTTGCCACAGCCTTGAACAGGCGACTCCCCTGCTGGAGCACTACCGGCCTAGTCATATCCTGGTCAACCTGACCAAACAGTGCCGCCATAGTGAAGATGATGCCCAGCTGCAGGCTTTTATTGAAGCCACCCAATCGGCATTGCTGTTTATTTACCTGGACACCCCCTATCCCTATAGCGAAGCGCCAATGCGTATCGCCGACCATGCTTTCCTGTTCAATAAAGCCACGTTGCCGGTGACATTACGTATGATGCGTGAAAAACCGGTGTCACTGATGGATTGCAGTGTTGAACATTCGCTGTTCAGCCCGCAGGAACTGACGGTAATGAAGCACTGGATGGCGGAAATGCCCAATTACCGCATAGCAAAAAAGCTGCAAATCAGCTCGCACACCGTCTATGTTCACAAACGCCATATCACAGAGAAAATCAACGCCCGCAACCGGCTGGAATTTTATTCGCTGTATAACGTGCTGCGTTACTTCTACCCGACAAGCGTTCCTGCCAGCCCGATGTCATTGTCCCTACTGGCGGTATGATCAGGTTAGGCTGATTTTAGCGGTGAAATTGGCCTATCTACACGCTTTGCTCTATCGGCAGTATTAACGCGGACCGCAAAAATCTATACTCTGCCAGTCCCTATCTTTTGGCTGCTGAGAATGCTAAACAAAATACTGTCGGCGATCGTCAACAACGTACGCGAGCATCTGGTGCTGTATATCTGCCTGTGGCTGGTATTGTTAGCGCTGGACGTCTATTTCTTCTTTATGCCTTAACTCATGCCGCCCACTTTATCCCGCTTGTGCTTTAACCGTTTTGCCTTCCCGGAACAATTCCCTGGCCGTGAAGGCCTGGTGGCGTGACAAGTCAGGGGAAGGTATTCTTTACTCCGGAGTAATCGGTTTGCCCGGTTGGCCATCACCGAGAATCACCGCCAATTTATGCCCACCTTCTGTGGTCTCCAGCGCGATACGGGTAATAATGGTCAGCGGCACCGACAGCAACATCCCTACCGGCCCCATCAACCAACCCCAGAAGATCAATGACAGGAACACCACCAGCGTTGACAGCCCCAGCCCGCGTCCCATCACACGCGGCTCCAGCATATTACCAATCACCAAATTGATGGTGATAAAGCCTGTGGCCACGACAAGAGCATCGCCAAATCCGTTAAACAACAGAGCCTGAATCAGCGGAGGAACAGCGGCGATCACCGAGCCAATATTAGGAATATAATTCAGCAGGAACGCCAGCAGCCCCCAGATAAAGGCAAAACGCACGTCAACAACCGCAAGGAAGGCCCATACGATAATCCCGGTCGCCAGACTGATCGCCGTTTTGATCAGCAGATAACGGGTAACGCCATCCAGCGCGCGCTGAATATTGGCCATACCTTCACTTGGCTTATCCAACGCCTGCTGCAATTTGTAAGGCAATAGCTGCACTTCAAACAGCATAAATACCACGGTCATCAGCAACAGGAAGATATTGGTCATCGCGCCTGAAAACCGGCTCAACAGGCGAGTGATCAGATTCATCGCCGCGCTGGGGTCGACGTACTGCAGCATCGCCTCGGTGGAAATGGTAATTTTGAAACGGTCGGCGTAGTGCTGCAGTTCGCTCAATTTTTCCAGCATCAAGCCGCGATACTGCGGCAATGAGCGAGCAAATTCGTTTAAAGATGCCCCCAGTACACCGACAAACAGCATCAGCAATACCACCACAACCACCACCAGCAAGCTCACACCCAGCACTCGGGGTATCCGCCAGCGCTCGAGCTGTGCCACCAGCGGATTGAGCACCATCGCGAGGAACAGTGCCAATAGGAAGGGCACCACAACTTCCACTGCCGCTTTCACGCCGGCAAGAATAATCACTAACATCGCCAGCATAATTGCCAGACGCAGGCTGCGATCGCTCAACAGGGTTCGGCCCATACATTTCCTTTGCGTTAATAGCGCAGGCCCCAAGGGCCATCAGATGAGTGTTATGTTAGCAAACTCTCCCCTTACGCCGCAGAGGTATTACTCCGCGCATTAAAATCCTCGTTTTGCCAAATCCTGGCTGGAAATAATCAACAATCTTGACTAGGGTTTATTTGTTAAAAAAATTCACGACACTTACGTAACATGACAAAAGCTGACAATAATGTATAAATCCTTTTGTTTTCAATTCATAGCAAAAAAACAACACGTTCACACAGTAAGCACTTCAACGATTTCACTGATTGATTTAACGCTATCTCAGCCAAATTCACTGATTAATATTATTAAGAAGTAACATAGTTAAATTTATTATTGATTTTATGTTTCTTAAAGTTTAATTATTGCAACCGGATAATGAGGATAGTAAGGAAACAGGATGCTGTGGAAAAATACCGCCAATCGTTTTGGTCATATTTCAGTGCTGATTCACTGGCTGGTTGCACTGACGGTGTACGGCATGTTTGCCCTGGGCCTCTGGATGGTCACACTGGGGTATTACGATGTCTGGTACCACCAGGCACCGGAGATTCATAAAAGCATCGGGACACTGCTGTTTATCGTCATGGTGGTTCGGGTCATTTGGCGTTTCGTTTCACCGCCGCCCAAACCTTTGGCCAGCTACAGTCGTTTTACTCGCGTCAGCGCGATCCTCGCCCATCTGGCGTTATATGTCGTGCTGTTCAGCATTCTAATCAGCGGCTATCTGATCTCTACCGCTGACGGTCAACCGATCAGCGTTTTTGGCTGGTTCGATATACCCGCTACCGTCACCGGTATGGCGGAACAGGCCGATACGGCCGGTTCCGTTCACCTTTACCTGGCCTGGATTGTTGTTGTGCTTTCCGTACTGCACGGTCTGGCTGCGCTTAAACATCACTTTGTTGATCGTGATGTTACTTTGAAACGGATGCTGGGTAACAGCGCCGATTAACCTTTGGATTTATGGAGATTGCTATGTTGAAGAAAACCCTACTAGGCCTGACCGCAGGCGCAATGCTGCTGAGCGCCGGTTCCGTGCTGGCTGCCGACTACAAGATTGACAAACAGGGGCAGCACGCCTTTATCGAGTTCCGCATCCAGCACCTGGGTTACAGCTGGCTGTACGGCACCTTCAAGGATTTTGACGGCGGCTTCACCTTCGACGAAAAAGATCCGTCCAAGGACAAGGTTAACGTCACGATCAACACCGCCAGTGTCGACACCAACCACGCCGAGCGGGACAAACACCTGCGCAGCGCCGAGTTCCTGAATGTGGAAAAGAACAAACAGGCCAAGTTTGAATCTACCGAAGTGAAAAAGAACGGCGAAGGTTATGCGGTAATCGGTAATCTGACGCTGAATGGCGTGACCAAGCCGGTCACGCTGGACGCTAAGCTGATCGGCCAGGGTAATGACCCGTGGGGTGGCTACCGTGCCGGATTTGAAGCCAACGGTAAAATCAAGTTGAAAGACTTTGGCATCACCACCGATCTTGGCCCGGCATCGCAGGACGTGGAACTGATTATTTCTGTGGAAGGCGTTCGCGCGAAGTAATTCCCGCGAAGAAATAATAAAGCGCGGCAAGGCTGCCGCGCTTATCAACGACTCAGTTTGACGAGTCTTCCGGTGCCGGAATGTGCATCGTGGTCTGCAATAACCCTTTCGACTTATTGAAAATCTTGATGCCGTTTTCACGGCCGGCTCGGCGCGCGCGTTGTTCTTCACGCGGCAGCTTCAGCTCTTCGCGGCAGATCTCACTGCAGCAACCTTCAAATTTGGCCGCACAGCTCGGGCACTGAATAAACAACAGGTGACAACCGTCATTCAGACAGTTGGTGTGAGTATCGCAAGGCGCACCGCACTGATGACAATTGGCGATCACATGGTCAGAAATTCGTTCACCCATACGCTCGTCAAACACAAAGTTTTTGCCGACAAACTTCAGCGGCAACCCCTGCTCTTTTGCCTTACGCGCATACTCGATAATACCGCCTTCCACGTGATAGACGTTCTTGAAGCCGTTATGCAACATATAGGCACTGGCTTTTTCACAGCGGATCCCGCCGGTGCAGTACATGACAATATTTTTGTCTTTCTTGTCCTGCAGCATCTCAACCGCCATCGGCAGTTGCTCACGGAAGGTGTCTGACGGCACTTCGATGGCGTTTTCAAAGTGGCCGACTTCATATTCGTAATGGTTACGCATATCGACAAACAGTGTATCCGGATCGTCAATCATCTGATTAACGCGATCGGCTTGCAGATACTCACCGACATTCGCCGGGTTGAAGCTCTCGTCATCGAGGCCGTCGGCAACGATGCGTTCACGCACTTTCAGGCGCAGCACCCAGAAGGATTTTCCATCATCTTCCAGGGCGATATTCAGCCGAACCTGATCCAGCGCCGCATGTGAGGCAAAGAGTGCGGCTTTGAACGCCTCGAATTTATTCTGCGGCACGCTGATTTGCGCGTTGATGCCCTCTTTCGCCACATAAATGCGGCCGAACACCTTCAGCTTGTCGAACTGAACGTACAGGCTGTCGCGAAACGCTTTGGGATCTTCGATGGTGAAGTATTTATAAAAAGAAACTGTGGTACGCGGCTCGGTTTCCGCCAACATGCGCGCCTTCAGTTCCTCATTAGAAATTCGGTTATGTAACACTGGCATGGTGTACTTTCCTGTCTTTCGGGAGGTGACTTATTTACACGCGCGCCGACCGCCGGCCCACGCGCGGCGCACATAATACCCGATGATGTTAAGCGCTGGCAACTTGACGCTGCTCACAAATCCCGATACTCCTAACAGGAGTTCCCCTCTATTTATCACGGTTCAGGAGGACGTCATGAGTCAGCTATTTACCCCCATTACACTGGGAAAATTGAGTTTACCCAATCGTATTATTATTGCACCTATGTGCCAATATTCCGCCGACCACGGCAAAGCCACCGAATTGCATACCCTGCATCTTGGGCATCTTTCCTTGTCCGGTGCCGGTCTGCTGATTGTCGAAGCCGCCTCGGTCGGCCCCGAAGGGCGCATTACGCCCAGCGCTCTCGGGCTGTGGGACGAAACAACCGAACAGGCGCTGGACGAGGTCGTGAAGGCGGTCAAAAAACACGCCACCATGCCACTGGGTATCCAAAGCGCTCGGCGTGCGTATTCCGGCCAGGCCGATATGGTGGCGCTGGCACGCGGCATCCTTTATAACCCTCGTTGGCCGTGGCACGCCGCGGCGAAACTGGGTGAGAAAGTCAGCGCACCACCGCAATATTGGCGCTCTGAACCGCACGTATTGAAAGGCTTGTTTAAAAACGGCTAAAGTTACCGGGGCAGATGTTCAGCGCCCGCCCCGGCATTCGGTAAAACCGGAAATCACCGTTCCCGCAGCCAGGGCGATACCCGCCACCAGCAGCAACGGATTAAACTGCAGATGCGCCCCCAGACTGCCCAGCAGTGCTCCACTAACCAACAATCCCGCACTCAACCATGTAGCCAACATAAGATCTCCCTAACAAATTGCGCGAGATAATACGCTTCTGTCGAGTAAGGATTTTATCCTTTAGAGCCATTTAGCTTAATTTACCGCCAACTTATATCCGTTCATCATTAAAAATGATGTTTTAATGCGGTGCCTTTTCACGTTCTACGATAAAAATGCCACAATAGCCGGTTATAAACGGCAGAAAATAAACGTCTGGTCAAAATTCCTCCGCAGGAGAGACCATTCGAGAACTCTGTTATTATCATTAAATGACTGCTTCTAAGCTGAGAACACATGACTCAAGTTCCTTCTTTTAATCGTTCTTTACTGCATCCGCGTTACTGGCTTACCTGGATCGGCATCGGTTTGCTTTACCTATTGGTCTTGCTGCCTTATCCGATTATTTATCGCCTCGGCACCCGGCTTGGCCGTTTTTCCATGCGATTTCTCAAGCGCCGCGTGGCAATAGCCCAACGTAATCTGGTGCTGTGCTTCCCGGAGATGCCGCAAGCCGAACGCGATGCATTGGTGGTGCAAAATTTTGAATCCGTCGGTATGGGGCTGTTTGAAACCGGTATGGCGTGGTTTTGGCCAAACTGGCGTATCGAACGCTGGTTCCAGGTTAGCGGGCTGGAACATATTCAGAAGGCACGAGACAACCATCAAGGGGTTTTGCTGATCGGTCTGCATTTCCTGACGCTGGAACTGGGTGCCCGTATCTTTGGCATTCATAATCCGGGCATCGGCGTTTATCGACCGCACGACAACAAGCTGATGGACTGGCTGCAGACCTGGGGCCGCATGCGTTCCAACAAATCGATGCTGGACCGTAAGGACGTAAAAGGCATGATCCGCGCGTTAAAGCAGGGGGACATCATCTGGTACGCCCCGGATCATGACTATGGCCCACGCAGCAGCGTGTTCGCCCCACTGTTCGCCGTAGATAAAGCCGCCACCACCACCGGCAGCTACATATTGGTCAGAATGGGCAAACCGGCCATTATTCCCTTTACCCCGCGCCGTCTGCCGGATGCCAAAGGGTATGAGCTGATTATGCAGCCGGCGGTGGAAAACTTCCCGCTGGATAATGAGCTCGAGGCCGCCGCCTTTATGAATAAGGTAGTGGAGAAGGAAATTCTGATGGCGCCGGATCAGTACATGTGGCTACACCGCCGCTTCAAGACCCGCCCGGAAGGTGAACCTTCACTGTATTGATCCGTTAAACCGTTGAACCGCTAACCCGCCACCCGGCGGGTTTTTTATGCCGCAAACCTTGAGAATCAATAGCAACGGTGGGATGGTAAAGCCTTCGTCGTTAATTCTGGAGCCACCATGTACATCGTTAACCTGACCTACCACCGCCCGATAGAAGAGGTCGACAGCCACCTTGAAGGGCACATCGCCTGGCTAAAAAAATATTTCCAGGACGGCACCTTCATCGCCTCCGGCCGTAAGAACCCGCGCACCGGCGGTGTGATCCTGGTAAAAGGCATCGAGCGTGCACAGCTGGATATCATTGTCGGACAAGATCCTTTCAACGCCGTAGCCCACTATGAAATTACCGATGTCGCCCTCTCCACCACCGCCAGTGGTTTTGAACTGCTTGCCGGGCTTTAAATTCGCCTTTTTCCGCGCGTACAGCGCGGAATACTGCCAATATTCTATTTTTAAAACTTTATTTCATTTCCGGTATATCTCCCCCCACATCAATTGATGCCACCTATAATTAAGCGCATACTTACCAGGCTAACTTTTTTGCTTTGCCCGACTGTCTGATAATGCAAGCAAAGCCCTCTACTTTACGTAACAGGAACTTATGGCTCCGGCACCCGAACTCATCAACTGGAAACGCAACCTCTTTGTTGCCTGGCTGGGGTGTTTCCTCACCGGTGCCGCCTTCAGTCTGATCATGCCATTCCTGCCGCTTTATGTAGAAACCCTCGGCGTTACCGGCCACCAGGCACTGAACATGTGGTCTGGGCTGGTATTTAGCATTACCTTCCTGTTCTCTGCGATTGCCTCTCCATTCTGGGGCGGTTTGGCCGATCGCCGTGGGCGCAAGTTGATGCTGTTGCGATCGGCATTGGGCATGTCGATAGTGATGCTGTTGATGGGCATGGCGCAGAATATTTGGCAGTTTTTGGCGCTACGCGCAGCGCTGGGACTGCTCGGTGGTTTTATCCCCAACGCCAATGCGCTGATTGCCACACAGGTGCCGCGCAATCGTAGCGGTTGGGCCCTGGGTACCCTGTCCACCGGCGGCGTCAGTGGTGCATTGATTGGGCCGCTGATTGGCGGCCTGCTAGCCGACCAGTATGGTCTACGGCCGGTGTTCTACATTACCGCCGCTGTGCTGCTGGCCTGCTTTGTTCTGACGCTGCTGTATGTCAAAGAACAGTTCATCCCGGTGCAGAAAAAGGACATGCTGCACGCCCGTCAGGTATTCGCGGCGCTAAAAAGCCCCAAGCTGATCCTCAGCCTGTTTGTCACCACCATGATTATTCAGATTGCCACCGGCTCCATAGCGCCGATCCTGACGCTGTACGTCCGTGATTTGGCCGGTAACATTCATAATCTGGCCTTTGTCAGCGGCCTGATCGCGTCAGTGCCGGGTGTCGCCGCGCTAATAAGTGCGCCACGGCTGGGCAAACTGGGCGACAGGATCGGCCCGGAGCGCATTCTGGTGTTTATGCTGATCGTATCGGTGCTATTACTGATCCCGATGGCGTTTGTGCAAACCCCGTGGCAACTCGGCGTACTTCGCTTCCTGCTAGGCGCTGCCGATGGCGCACTGCTGCCGGCGGTACAAACCTTGCTGATCTACAACTGCACCAATCAGGTCGCCGGGCGGATCTTCAGCTATAACCAATCGTTCCGCGATATCGGCAACGTCAGTGGCCCATTAATGGGGGCCGCCGTCTCCGCCAGTTATGGCTTCCGTGCGGTATTCTGCGTCACCGCTCTGGTGGTGCTGTTCAACGCCGTTTATTCCTGGTGGTGTTTGCAACGTCGCCAGAAACGAATGAGAGAAGACACTCTGCAGGAAGAGTAATAGCCGTAATTATCACCATTTCCTTCACTAGAATGGGTCGACGACCCGTTTACCCTACTTTTAGTATTGATACCTTCTCCCCCCGCCTTGCCAACCCCCATCAGATAAATCTTAGTTCAATTTATTGTTTTTAAAAAAGTTATTAAATTTTAGCGCAATAAACCACCTGTCAATAACATTCCCCTCGAAACCAACATAAAAACCAGGAAAGGAGATGTTTGTCGACTTTTCATCTAAAAAATGGGATACAGGGACTAGACAAAACCACCATCCAGTTATCAAATGGTTAAATAATATCACGCCCAATGTAAACCATTGGCCAAGTGAAAAAAGGCCGACGCGCTTTCCACGGTTAACGGGCGCTGCGGCTGCGGTTTTGTCGGGTAATCTGCCACTGGCTGGATCACCTTCCTTAAATACACATACATACCACAGTATAAGCTGCATAAATGCGGCGCATTTTATTGGGAAGACGTTATGCAATCCTCTGTTAATAACCAAGAAAGCCGGACCTTCTTCGGCCACCCTTATCCGCTGGGATCCTTGTTCTTTACCGAAATGTGGGAGCGGTTCTCGTTTTATGGCATTCGCCCATTACTGATCCTGTTTATGGCCGCGACGGTCTACGACGGCGGCATGGGCCTGGCCCGTGAGAATGCCTCGGCCATTGTCGGTATTTTTGCCGGCAGCATGTATCTGGCGGCCCTGCCGGGCGGCTGGTTGGCCGATAACTGGCTGGGCCAGCAGAAAGCGGTCTGGTACGGCTCTATTCTGATCGCCCTCGGCCACCTGTCGATCGCGCTGTCCGCCTTAATGGGCAACAACCTGTTCTTTATCGGTCTGATGTTTATCGTGTTGGGTTCCGGCCTGTTCAAAACCTGTATCTCGGTGATGGTCGGTACGCTCTACAAGAAAGGCGACAACCGCCGCGACGGTGGCTTCTCACTGTTCTATATGGGCATCAACATGGGCTCGTTTATCGCCCCGCTGATCTCTGGCTGGCTGATTCGTTCCCACGGCTGGCACTGGGGCTTCGGTATCGGCGGTATCGGTATGCTGGTGGCGTTGGTGATTTTCCGTGTGTTCGCCGTACCGGCGATGAAACGCTATGACAGCGAAGTGGGCCTGGACTCCACCTGGAACAACCCGGTCTCCAAGAAAAACGGTGTCGGTGCCTGGCTGATTGCGCTGGCGGTCGGCGTGGCGGTGGTTATCACCCTGATTGCCCAGGGCATCATTGTGATTAATCCGGTCGCCGTGGCCAGCATGTTGGTTTACGTGATCGCGGCCTCGGTTACCCTGTACTTCATTTACCTGTTTGTGTTTGCCGGTCTGAGCCGTAAAGAGCGCGCCCGCCTACTGGTCTGCTTTATCCTGCTGGTGTCCGCGGCCTTCTTCTGGTCAGCCTTCGAACAGAAACCGACCTCGTTCAACCTGTTCGCCAACGACTATACCAACCGTATGATTGGCGACTTCGAGATCCCGGCGGTGTGGTTCCAATCCATCAACGCCTTGTTCATCATCCTGCTGGCACCGGTGTTTAGCTGGGCATGGCCGGCACTGGCGCGCAATAAAGTCCGCCTGAGCAGCATCACCAAGTTTGTTATCGGTATTCTGTTTGCCGCTGCGGGCTTTGGCCTGATGATGCTGGCTGCACAGAACGTGCTGAGCAACGGTGGTGCCGGTGTCTCTCCGTTGTGGCTGGTGGGCAGTATCCTGATGCTTACACTGGGCGAACTGTGCCTTAGCCCGATTGGGCTGGCAACCATGACCCTACTAGCACCGGAAAGAATGCGGGGCCAGATGATGGGCCTGTGGTTCTGCGCCAGCGCACTGGGTAACCTGGCAGCCGGTCTGATTGGTGGCCACGTGAAAGCCGACCAGCTGGACATGTTGCCTGACCTGTTCGCACGCTGCTCGATTGCACTGCTGATCTGTGCTGCGGTGCTGATCCTGCTGATCGTCCCGATCCGCCGGATGATGGAAAATACTCAGGGTAAAAGCGCGCAGAAATCAGCTACCAACGCCTGATAACCGTTTCGCTTAACCCTTCAGCCAGCGCCCGGTGCGCTGGCTTTTTTATGTTTCCCACGCCCGCTGTTGCAGCACCGCGTTGGCTATTGGCATTATTTTCTCTTTATCATGATGAATTCATACAGCGCCATGCCCACCAGCATGGCCGCCACGAACTGCCAGCCGGCCGAAGACCCGGCCCCGGCCAGTACCCAGGCCGGTCCGGGGCAAATACCCGCCATGCCCCAACCGATACCAAACAGCGCGCTGCCTGCCAGCAAACGGCCATCGAGGCGGCGGTTGGCTGGGATCTGCATATCTTCCCCCAGCAAACTACGCTGTCGCCTGCGCGCCCAGTAAAACGCCGGTGCGGCCACCGCAATGGCACCCACCATCACCAGAGCCAATGAGGGATCCCAGTGGCCGGTAATATCGAGAAACGCCAATACCTTGGCCGGATTGGCCATCCCTGCAACGATCAGTCCGAGGCCAAAAATGGCGCCACTCAGCAAAGCAAACAGGTATCTGAACATGCGATTAGCCTCCCACCCAGTGACGGACTGCCCATACCGTGGCAAACCCCAACAGCATAAATACCGCCGTGGCCGCCAGCGAACGCGGTGCCAGTCTTGCCGTACCGCAAACCCCATGGCCGCTGGTGCAACCGCCACCCAACCGGGTCCCCAAGCCAACCAACAATCCGGCCAGCACCAGCCACAGGCTGCTGCCGCTCACCGCCAGAGCCGGTAAAGGTGCGGCAATACCATACAACCAGGGCGAAGCCAGCAACCCGACAAGAAATGCGACTCGCCAGGCTTTTTCTTTACCCTGGGGTGTCAACAGGCCGCCGGTAATGCCGCTAATACCGGCGATACGGCCGTTAAACATCAGCAGCAGTACCACCGCGACGCCAATAATGCCGCCACCGGCCAGGGCAGATACAGGCGTAAAATGCAGCCAGTCAATGGTCATGGTGTCGCCCCCTCTTGTGGGCAATAGAGTTGGTACAGGGTATTAAGTATCGCCAACGCCTTTTCGTCGCTAACGACGTAGTAGATTTGCTTGCCTTCACGTCGAGTGGATACCAGCCCTTCCTGACGCAATACGCCTAGCTGCTGTGAAAGTGTCGGCTGACGAATTTCCAACGCTTGCGCCAATTCCCCGACCGACATCTCACCCTGGCTGAGTTGGCACAGCAGCAATAAGCGATCCTCGTTGCCCAGCGTCCGCAGTAATGCTCCGGCCTGCGCCGCTGCCTGCCGCATACTGTCGATATCCATCATTCCCCGAACAATTTATAAAATAATATATTGTATATATATAAACTATATTCCCTCTCCTCACCATAGGCTGGTGCGAAAGGTTTCAGCATGGCATGCTGCCGTTATGACTTTTCCGCGAACAGGGGATGAACCCTAACAATGCTGCTTTTCCATGACGCTGTGCCCGCCAATCGGTCGATTGTGCCGGTTGCCAAAGATTATCAGCACGGCGACTTCGAGCCTCCCCACTACCATGATTGCGCGCAACTGATTCATAGCCTCAGCGGTGTGGTGCAGGTCAATACCCGTCAGGGAAGTTGGGTGGTGCCCCCCGGACGCGGCGTCTGGCTCCCTGCGAGGGTTGAACACAGCCTGCGTATCACCGGCAAGGTGGCGGCAAGAGCGCTGTTGGTCGATCCGCTGGCGCGTGCCGATCTGCCTGCCTGTTGTGAAGTGGTACAGGTTTCCCCGTTACTGCGTGAGCTGATTATCTGCGCGATGGATATCACGGCTGACTACCCCACAGGGGGACGTGAAGAGCGAATAATGGAGTTGATCCTGGATGAGCTGCGCGTGCTGCCTATTTTGCCGCTGAATTTACCTGAGCCGCGTACCGAGGCTCTGTTGACGCTGTGTCGGCATATTCAGCAATCGCTGGCCCATCCCTGGGAATTAGAGCAGGCAGCCGGTTATATCAGCGTTAGCGGCCGCACGCTGTCACGGCGCTTTCAGCGTGAAACCGGACTGCGCTTCGGTGACTGGGTGCGCCGCGCCCGTTTGCTGGCGGCATTGAACGCCCTGGCCGCCGGGCATTCGGTGCTGGAAGTGGCGCTGGATCTGGGTTACGACAGCCCCAGTGCTTTCAGCGCCATGTTCCGTCGGCTGCTGGGCGTTGCACCCAGTGCTTATTTTGCCAAATAGCGTGCGGCAACGTTGAACAGTGCCTGCAGCGAGGCGCTGGCGGAATCGGCGTCGATGCCCACGCCATAAGCCGCCTCACCGTGCGCTAGCGTACAGCGGATATAGGCCACGGCGCGACTTTGGCTCTGATGCCCCAGCGTGTGCTCGTGGTAGTCCTCTATCGCCAGACTCAGACCAAAGCGCTGGCGCAGTGCATCTACCGCGCTGGATAACAGACCGTTCCCTACCCCCAACAACCGCTGCTGTTGCCCATCGAACAATACCCGAGCGCTAAAGCTGTAGGCTTCGACGCTGTGGCTTTCGGTCTGGTAGCTCAGCAATTGCAGGCGCGGCTGCTCAACCAGCCCATAACTGAGGCGAAACAGCCGCCACAGCTCTGCCGTGGTCATCTCTTTGCCGCTGCCGTCGGTGGCTTGTTGAACCACCTTGCTGAAATTAATCTGCAGCCCACGCGGTAACGACAACCCATGGTTCTGTTCCAGCAGCCAGGCTGCTCCGCTTTTGCCTGACTGGCTGTTAACCCGGATCACCGCTTCATAACTGCAACCAACGTCCGCCGGATCGAGCGGCAGATAAGGCACCTGCCACAGACCGTCCTGCCGTTGCTGTTGGGCGGCGAAGCCCTTTTTGATTGCATCCTGATGCGAGCCGGAAAAAGCGGTGAAAACCAGTTCACCGGCATAAGGATGACGCGGATGTACCGGCAGCTGGTTGCACAGCGCCACCACCTCCACTACCTGTTTCAATTGGCTAAAATCCAGTCCCGGCGCGATCCCCTGGGTGTACAAATTGAGCGCCAACGTCACCAGATCGACATTGCCAGTGCGCTCACCGTTGCCGAACAGGCAACCTTCCACCCGATCAGCACCCGCCAGCATCGCCAGTTCGGCGCAGGCGACCCCGGTGCCGCGATCGTTATGCGGATGTACGCTGATGGTCACCCGATTTCGCTGACTGAAGCGCCGACAAAACCATTCAATCTGGTCGGCATAAACGTTCGGCGTACTGACTTCCACCGTCGCCGGCAGGTTGATGATCATCGGTCGCCCGGGGCCTGGCTGCCAGACATCCGCCACCGCTTCGCAAATTTCCAGGGCGAATTCCAGCTCGGTAAAGCAGAAGGTTTCCGGCGAATACTCGAAAGTCCAGGCGGTTTCAGGCTGCTGCTCGCACTGCTGACGAATACGCAGCGCGCCATTGACCGCCAACGCTACCGTCGCCGCCTTGTCCTGTTTGAAGACAATGTCACGGAACATCGGTGCGGTGGCGTTATACAAATGCACAATAGCCCTTGGAGCACCTTGCAGAGCCTCAAAGGTGCGATCGATCAGATCGTCACGTGACTGGGTCAATACCTGAATGCTGACGTCGTCCGGGATCAACTGTTCATCGATCAACGAGCGGACAAAATCAAAGTCGGTTTGTGACGCCGAAGGAAAGGCCACCTCAATCTCTTTGAACCCGCACTGCAACAGCAGTTGATAGAACTGCCGTTTGCGGGCGTTATCCATCGGCTCCGCCAGCGCCTGATTGCCATCACGCAGATCGCTGGAACACCAACGCGGTGCCCGCTGCAAGGTGCGGCCCGGCCACTGACGTTCTGGCAACGCCACCGGTGGGAACGGACGATATTTGATTGAAGGGTTGGTTAACATGGCACTCTCCTGGGCTGTCATAAACGATGCCTTATTATTTCCCACCGGGAAATAGCTTGCTCGCGGCTGGCGGACAACCATCGTCGCGAAACGGACAACAAAAAAATTTGCATCCTGCGCCAGTGCAGCAACAATTAATTTTGACGTCACTCATGGCGGTTTACCTCTGCCAAAATCCTTTCGTTACCCTCACCACTGGAGACGACTATGAGCCTGTATGCAACCCTGGAAGAAGCTATTGAAACGGCGCGCGAGGAGTTTATGGAATCCGCTGAGAGCGGTAGCGACGATCAGCCGCCGACGGTGCAACAATTCAATCTGCAAAAATACGTGATGCTGGATGGTGATATCATGTGGCAGGCCGAGTTTTTTGAGCAAGAAGGCGAGTCGGTCGAATGCCTGACACTACGCAGCGGTGCGGCGGCCCAGGCTGTTTTTGACGGTGATTATGACGAAATCGAAATTAGCGCCGAATGGATAGAAGAAAACACGCTGCACGAGTGGGAGGAAGGTGATTTCCAACTCGATCCGCCGTTGGATACCGAAGAGGGCCAGACCGCCGCCGATGAGTGGGATGAACGTTGAATGATAGCGGGCGGGAACGAGTAAAATCCCGCCCATAAACTCCCCATAATTTTCAGAGAGGCAGTATGATTATCCGTCAGGCACGCCCCGAGGATTACCCCGCCATTCTGCAGTTGCAAACACAAAATACCCCCGGCAATTTAAGCGACAGCCAGAAGCGCCAGGGTTTTATTGTTTCCAGCATGAACGAAGCACAGTTGGCCCGAATTAATCAGGGCCTCGGTATTCTGGTGGCGGTTGAAGACCAGGCGTTGGCCGGCTTTGTTTGCCTGATGAGCACGGACGCGCAGCCGCGCCCGCCGGTAGTGGATGCGATGCTGGAAAAGCTGGCCGACGAGTCATTCAACGGGAAACCTTTGAGTGAACAACGGGTGTTTATGTACGGTCCGGTGTGCCTGGACTCTGCCTGGCGCGGCAAAGGCGTGTTAAAGCAGCTGTTCGCCGCCGTCAAAGCGCACTCTCGGAAGAAGTTCGACGTTGGCGCCCTGTTTATTGACGACGACAACCCGCATTCGCTGGCTGCCCATCAGCAAGGACTAAAGATGACGGTGCTGGCCCCCTTCCACTGTGGCCCCCAGGGATACCAGCTGTTGGTGTTTGCCACCCGGGAATAGACTTACTCGTAAGGCCCGTGCTGTGCATCAAACGGCAGCATAAAAGTATCCACCACCATCGACAGCGGCACATCGATCACCGTGGCATAGCGCCAGGGGGTATCACGCAGATCCCATTGCACACCCGGGTAGTATTGATGACCGTGGCCGGCACCCGGCACTGTGCGGCTGATAATACTGCCGCAGCCAGTTAACAGCATTACACCTGCAGCCAATAATGCCAGCCGAAGAAAAGAAGAGAGATTCACCAAATTGACTCTTAGCCCTGGATATTCTGAAAGTAAACAACGCCCGGCGCGGATGTTAGCATAGTTTTTTCCTTGCAGATCGTCAGCATTGCGTAAGAGAAGAGCCAAAAAAAACGGGGAACACGCTGTGCGCATTCCCCGTTTGGACTACCCGGTCAACGCTTAGCGCTGACCTTGCGGGTGAGCCTGTTCATTGTATGGCAGTTGCTGATAATGCTCACGCCATGCGGCGCCTTCCGGCAATAACCAGACACGTTGATGCAAGCGCGACAGAGCAACAGGATCGCTCAACAGCTCCAGGCGTTTGCCCTTCACCAGCTTCTCTGGCCCCAGTTGCAGCGCCTCATTCACCCGCTCTTCACGATTGCGCTCGATAACACCGCACCGATGATGACGCGCGGTCGCCAGCGCAGCCGCCAGAGCATTGAACGACGGGTTAACCACGGCGTGCATAAAGCCATTGGCCAATGCACGTTCACGGTTAAGCTGCAGATACTCTTCGGTCGCCAGCAGTTCACGCGGAGGAGAATACTCTTCCGGGATCAGGAACAGTTTGGCGCGCTTACTCTTGATCCCCAGCGTTGCACGGCTCGACAGAGACGAAACGATCGGTGACAGGATCAGCGAGAAGACGATTGGTGACAACCACCACAGGAAGCGCAGATCCAGCCAGGCCATCCCCCCCGCCCAGACCAGACCGAGCAGCATCTGCGAACCATGACGCTTAAAGGCTTCGCTCCATGGCGTGTCATCATCGTCACGCTGCGGAGAATTCCACACCACTTCCCAACCGAGGAAGGCGCTGACCACAAACACCGTGTGGAACAACATGCGTACCGGAGCCAACAGCACCGAGAACAGCATTTCCAACAGCATCGACAGGAACAGACGCACGCCACCGCCGTATTCTTTCGCCCCCTTCGCCCAGATCAGTACGATACTGAGCAGCTTGGGCAGGAACAACAGCACCAGAGTGGTAGAGAACAGCGCTATTGCCAGTTCAGGACGCCACTGCGGCCAAACCGGGAACAGCTGACGCGGCTGCAGGAAGTACTGCGGCTCCATCAGGGTATGCACCACCTGCAACGCGGTGGACAACGCCAGGAACATAAACCACAGCGGCGCCGACAGATAGGACATTACACCGGTCAGGAACACCGCACGGTGCACCGGGTGCATACCTTTCACCAGGAACAGGCGGAAGTTCATCAGGTTACCGTGGCACCAGCGACGGTCACGCTTCAGCTCATCCAGCAGGTTAGGCGGCAATTCTTCGTAGCTGCCCGGCAGATCATAAGCAATCCACACGCCCCAACCGGCACGACGCATCAGTGCGGCTTCCACAAAGTCATGCGACAAGATGGAACCGGCAAAGGAGCCTTCACCCGGCAGCGGTGCCAGCGCACAGTGCTCGATAAACGGCTTCACGCGGATAATCGCGTTGTGACCCCAGTAGTGCGACTCACCCAACTGCCAGAAATGCAGACCAGCGGTAAACAGCGGCCCGTAGACCCGGGTGGCAAACTGTTGCACACGGGCATACAGCGTATCCATACCCGAAGCTTTCGGTGCAGACTGAATGATGCCGGCGTTCGGATTGGCTTCCATCAGGCGCACCAAACCGGTGAGACACTCGCCGCTCATCACGCTATCGGCATCCAGGATCACCATATAGCTGTACTCGCCCCCCCAGCGACGGCAGAAGTCGTCGATGTTGCCGCTTTTACGTTTCACACGGCGACGGCGACGGCGATAGAAGATACGGCCATGGCCATCTACGTCACGGCACAGTTCCATCCAGGCTTTCTGTTCCGCCATGCAGATATCCGGGTCGTAGCTGTCACTGAGCACGTAGATATCGAAATGTTCAAGCTGACCGGTGGCGGCAACCGACTCATAGGTCGCACGCAGGCCGGCGAACACCCGTTCGACGTCTTCGTTACAGATCGGCATGATCAACGCGGTGCGGTGCGCCGGATTGATTGGCTCATCGCCCTTGATGGTGGAAGAGATACTGTATTTGTCTTTGCCGATCAGCAGCTGCAGGAAGCCCATCAGTGCAGTCCAGAAACCGGCTGATACCCAGCAGAAAAGAATGGCGAACAGGATCAGAATGCCGGTTTGCAGTACATAAGGCAGCAATTGCAACACCGACTGCATCAGATCCTGCTCCAGCATCGCCATTGGGTCGATCAGCGCCCAGCCCTGATACGGCAAAATGGTTTTCATGTACCAGGTGGCGATACCGGTCTGCACCAGCATCAACACCAACAGTACATAACGGCGCATTGAACCGACTACACGCCAGCGGTTTTCCGCGTCTGCCTCCTCTTTGGAAGCATAGCGATTGTGCGGCGAGCGCCCCAGCAGGGAGTCCCAGAAGCGCGCCACCGGATTGGTACGCCAGGCTTCAGGGAACATGCTGGTACGTTTAATCGGTGGCGTGGCCTTCAAAATACTGCGGCCTTCCACGTCATTGTCAAAATCGTCGTCGCTGACCGCATCCGGCCAGGCGCTTTCGATACGCGCCTTTACCGAGGCCAGCGCCACGTCATCCGCCGACAGCGTATTGACGTTGGCATCGGTGGCGCCCATCTTGCGATGCAGCGCCTCCAGTGCCTTGGCGTCATCCGCTCCTGGCTGGGGGGTAAGCGCCTCCGACCGCTCAGCGGCCAGAGGCATTGCCGCAAGATAATCCTGGGCAAGTTGAGTAGGCTTATTCATTGGCAGGTAGCTGATAGCTCCAGGTTTCCGACAGGGTCTTATCACCATTGACCAGCGCGGCGCGCATTTCTACTGGCTTCTTGTCGTCTTTCACTTTCAGACGCAGCGTCAGGCGCCAGCCTTTGGTCACTGGATTATAGCGGACATTGTTTTCTACCATTTCACCGTTATCACCGATGCTCACCTGAGCGGCAACCGGCGTAGCACCATCCAGGCCTTTCAGTACCGGCCCCACGAAGTCAACCAGGAATGCCACGCTGCCGTCTGGCTCGCGGATCAGGTTAGATTGCTTCACGTCACCGGTAGAACGCATGGTCTGGCTGACGTAGGCAATATCCTGAGAATGCAACTTGTCTTCGTCACGGGTGAAGTGCAGGCGATAGTTCAGCGCCAGCGGTGTTTTGGCATCCGGCAACACGTCCGGGGTCCAGAAAGCAACGATGTTGTCATTGGTTTCATCCGCCGTTGGGATCTCCACCAGCTCAACTTTACCCTTGCCCCAGTCGCCACGCGGCTCAATCCAGGCGCTTGGACGCAGATCGTAACGATCGTCCAGATCTTCGTAATCCTTGAAGTTGCGACCGCGCTGCAGCAGACCGAAACCTTTAGGGTTCTCAACCTGATAGGTGCTGACGGACAAATGCTTAGGATTATTCAGCGGACGCCAGATCCACTCGCCGTTGCCGGCATGGATAGACAGGCCGTTGGAATCATGCAGCGCCGGGCGGTAGTTCAGGGTTGGCGAAGGTTGGTTCGGCCCGAACAGGTACATGCTGGTCAGCGGTGCCATGCCCAGTTTGCCGACCTTGTCGCGCAGGAACACTTTAGATTCGACGTCCACCGTGGTATCGCGGCCCGGATAGACCACAAAACGGTAAGCCCCGGTCGCACGCGGTGAATCCAGCAGCGCGTAAATCACCAGGTGCTTGTCGCCCTGTTTCGGACGCTCAACCCAGAATTCGCGGAAACGCGGGAACTCTTCACCAGATGGCAAGGCGGTATCAATCGCCAGGCCACGGGCGGAAATCCCGTACACTTGTCCTTTACCTACCACGCGGAAGTAACTCGCGCCCAGCAGGCTCATAATTTCGTCGTTCTTATCCGCCCTGTTGATCGGATAAATCACCTTGAAACCGGCGAAGCCGAGGTTTTTTACCGAATCCGGATCGTGCTTCACCGAACCAAAGTTGAAGTAGTCCGGGCTGTACTTGATCTGCTTGACGGTGGTCGAGGTGACCTCGTTGATTTTCACCGGCGTGTCGAAGTACATCCCCTGATGATAAAACTCAAGCTTGAATGGGGTTTTCAGCTTGCTCCAATAGGCTTTATCGTGATTGAACTGAATTTGCTGATAGTCCGCGAATTTCATCTCACGGAATTGAGAAGGAAGGTTGCTTTTCGGAGCCTCGAAGCCTTTCCCTGCCAGATCCTGCGCCTGCTTGGCCACATCATCAATAGAAAAAGCCCATGCCGGCGAAGTCAACAGCGTGAACAATACGGTCGCACCTAACCAACGTACGCTCGCGGCGCGTGGTTTCTTGGATAATATATTAACTAGCACATCCCCCCCCTATTCGTGTGCTCAAATCATTTAAATCCATATTAATGGATTATTCAGCTTTCCGACAACATGATAAATTAATGGTTCATGTTTATGGCTCATTGTTTAAGCAACTGACTAAACACCAGCGTAGCAAGCCCCGCAACAAGACGCTATGGAAAAATGTGAAACGCTATAGTAGGGTTTGAGGTTCGATTTAACCATTGCCGACTTATTAAGCGTGCTAATGACCATTCGATAAAATCATCAGCGGTAAACTATGACTAAAGGCAGCAACCAACGCGAGTTTTTCCTCGATTCGATCCGAGCTTATTTGATGCTGCTCGGCATCCCTTTTCATCTGTCTCTGATCTATTCCAGCCATGCCTGGGCGGTGAACAGTGCTACCCCTTCCTTCTCGCTGACAGTGCTGAACGACTTCATCCATGCCTTCCGCATGCAGGTGTTCTTTGTGATTTCCGGCTACTTCTCATATCTGCTCTATGAGCGTTATGAACGCCATAAGTGGTTGAAGGTAAGGCTGGAGCGGGTGGCCATTCCGCTGTTGAGTTCGATCCCGTTAATAACGGTGCCGCAGTTTTTCATGCTGAAATACTTCACCGATAAATTAAACGGCTGGGAAAATTTTACGCTCTACCAGAAAATAAATGTAACAGTTTGGGAACTGGTTTCTCACCTGTGGTTTTTATTAACGCTGTCATTACTGACTACTCTTTGTTTTTATCTATTCAAAAAAATCAAGGTAATTAAAAGTAATTCCCCACCCTATCCAATAAATAAAATGACTGGATTAGGAAAAATCTCACTGCTCTTTCTTATTTATGCTTTATGCTATTCGGCCGGGCACCGTATTATTTTAATTTTTGCTCCATATTTACTCTCCAATGGCCTGTTCAATTTCGTGGTCATGGAGACGATGTTCTACCTGCCGTTCTTCATCCTTGGCGCTTACGCCTTCAAGTACGTGTGGTTGAAAGAGATTTTCCTCAAACCCTCCGTCTGGTCACTGCTCGGTTCACTGCTGCTGTTCGTTGCCTACATGCTGAATCAGAAGTATCTGGCCCACAGTAGCTATATGTTTGAACTGGAAGTGCTGATCAAAACTCTGCTGGGGATCCTGATGGCCAACGTGATTTTCTCATTCGGACATACCCTGCTGAATTATCACTCGCCACGAATCACTTACCTGGTCAACGCCTCGCTGTTTATATATCTGGTGCACCATCCACTTACCCTGATATATGGCGCGTTTGTGACGCCACATATCAACAATAACCTGCTGGGTTTCCTGCTGGGTTTGGTGTTTGTCTTCTCCTGTGCCTTCGCCTTATATGAGTTGCACAAACGCGTCCCACTACTCCGCTTCCTGTTCTCCGGAAAACCGCAATAACCGATTGGCATCACCCTCGCAGGGTGATGCCTCATCTCCTGGCACCAGCAAATTCGTCTTCGTTAACTTTTTGAATGTGTTACGCATCCTGACATATTGAGCATATTCCGAATAATCGTCCTATTCCCGTTATCACATTGCAAAACGGCCATCGCCTGTTACGCTCCTTATGCAGATTTGTAAGTTTTTTTTGTTTTTTCTTGGGCTGGGTAATCATATGAGAGAAGCATGGGTCGACTATGCGAAGGGAATCGGTATCATTTTGGTGGTCTTTGGCCACGTTAATCGCGGTTTATACAGTGCGGGTATTCACCTTTCAGAATCGTTTTACCAACTGACTGACAGCGTTATCTACAGTTTTCATATGCCATTGTTCTTTTTCCTCTCTGGCTTGTTTTTTGTTCATTCATTAGAGAGAAAGGGGAAAGGTCGTTTCATCATCAGTAAAATTGATACCATCGTATACCCCTATGTCATTTGGTCATTACTGCAAGGCACCGTAGAGGTTGTGTTATCACGCTATACCAACAACTCGGCCAGTCTGAACGACATGCTGGCGTTGTTTACGCATCCACGGGCACAATTCTGGTTCCTGTATGCTCTGTTTATGGTGTTTGTCCTTGCGACCTTGCTGTATAACAAAAATAAATTCAACTATATCCTGCCTACACTGATCATCATCAGCGCCGGGTTATACGTATACCAGGACAACCTTACCAAGGCTTTCCACTTTGGTTATATCACTAGTTTTATGATTTTCTTCCTGCTCGGTGTTTTGGCCATTCGTTACTCAGCCACTATTGCCAGAATCAGTATGACTTCCAGTCTGGTAGCCATGTTCGCCTTTGTCCTGCTTGAATGGGGTTTCCATGACTATCTTGGTCTGACCTATACCGATGCAGGCCTGTATTCCATGATCCTGGCCGTAGTCGCCATCACCTTTATCATTTGCCTGTCCGTTTTGTTGGCGAAGGCAGACATAACCTGGCTGAAACGGCTGGGTGAGTTAAGCATGGTGATCTATCTAATGCACATCCTGGCCGCCAGTGGGTTGCGTATAGTGTTGACCAAGTTCCTGCACGTTAATAACTGGTCAGCTCATATTATCGCCGGCACCTTGTTCGGTCTTATTGCACCGATGGTTGCTTACTATTTTATTCAACGGCTGCACCTCAACTTTCTGCTGGAACGTCCGAGTTTCCACCGGGCACAACCCAAAGAAAAAACCTTCTGAACATCCGAGGCGGCTCCGGCCGCCTTCACCTCCGATTTGATTAGTTTCGCTGCATTCATCACTGCCGCGCCACGGCCGTAACACAGGATATTGAGCACGCATTGCTCACCCCGGTGGTGAAAGTTAGGACAAAGTTATGCTGGAGCATATTGTTGCTAGTTGTTATAACTGCAATGCATAAGTGGAAATCCACATCCCTGCCTTACGGTAGCGATTGGGCTCAATGAACCCTGAGGGACGGCGTTGTTGCTATCATTGCGGCAATGTTTGCAGTATCTCCCTTCCGTCACGACAGAGAGGATTTTTAATGACTGATAAAGACACTTCGGCTCCGGAAGCCGTACCAGCAAACGCCACCCTGCTGAAAATTCTTGGTCGGTTGCTTTCCGCACTGGATGCATCCATCAGCGGCAAGGACCGCAGCATTCTGATCACCGAGCTTTCCAGCCTTAACCTTGACGGTATTTCAGAGTCAGAACGAAAACTGGCTGCCGAGCTGATCAAGCGGGCTTTGCAATCACTCGATCATTAATGGCACCACGCCTGCAAACCATTAAGCCTCCTCGCGGGGGTTTAATGGTTTTTCCTTCCCGCCGGTTTATTGCTCGCATAGAACCACAGCAAGCTGATAATTATAGATAAAAGTGAGAAGTTCATCGTTTTCCCCCGACTTCCCCACACTTCCTCTGTTAAATGACAATAAATGCCAAATTGTTTTCGAATCACTCTTGGCGTTTTACCTAGAAAACAGGCTATCATCATGGGGTATCTGCGCCCACGCGCAACGCCTTTCCCCCCAGCCTGCAGGAGAACGTTATTTTGGATGCCAGCACCATTAACAGTTTGTTCATCATCGGTGCCGTGTTGGTGGGAGCAAGTATTCTTCTCAGTTCATTTTCTTCTCGCCTGGGTATTCCCATTCTGGTGATATTCCTCGCCATCGGCATGCTGGCGGGAGTTGATGGACCGGGAGGCATCGTTTTCAGTAATTACCCGGTGGCCTATCTGGTCAGTAACCTGGCACTGGCCGTGATCCTGCTCGATGGCGGCATGCGCACCCGCGTTAGTTCATTTCGCGTGGCGCTTTGGCCGGCGCTTTCCCTCGCCACCGTCGGCGTGGTGATCACCGCAGGGCTGACTGGGCTGGCTGCAGCCTGGTTGTTCAACCTCGACTTACTACAGGGTATGCTGATTGGTGCCATAATCGGTTCTACCGATGCCGCGGCGGTATTTTCACTCCTCGGTGGCAAGGGACTTAACGAACGCGTCAGTGCCACGCTGGAGATTGAGTCCGGCAGCAACGATCCGATGGCGGTGTTTCTTACCATCACCCTGATTGCGATGATTTCCGCCGGCGAAACCACGCTGAGCTGGATGTTCCCACTCCACCTGTTGCAGCAGTTTGGTATGGGCATTGTTTTTGGGCTCGGCGGCGGCTGGCTGCTGCTGACCTTGATCAACCACATCAAACTGGCCGAAGGTCTCTACCCACTGCTGGCCGTCAGCGGCGGCATTTTGATTTTTGCGCTGACCACTGCGCTGGATGGCAGCGGCATACTGGCGGTGTACCTGTGCGGGCTGACGCTGGGCAACCGGCCAATCCGTAACCGACACGGCATTGTCCAAACCTTTGACGGCCTGGCCTGGCTGAGCCAAATCGGCATGTTCCTGGTGCTGGGCCTATTGCTTAATCCGCACGAGTTGTTGCCTATTGCCATCCCTGCCCTGCTGCTGTCGTTATGGATGATCCTGTTCGCCCGGCCGCTTTCGGTATTTATCGGTTTACTGCCGTTTCGCAGCTTTACCCTGCGCGAACGCAGCTTTATTTCCTGGGTCGGTCTGCGCGGAGCCGTGCCGGTTATTTTGGCCGTATTCCCAATGATGGCCGGATTGCCAAATGCGCAGTTGTTCTTCAACGTGGCCTTTTTTGTGGTGCTGGTTTCACTGTTGTTGCAAGGCACGACTCTGTCGTTCGCCGCGAAGAAAGCCAAGGTGATAGTGCCGCCGGCTCTGGCACCTATTTCACGGGTCGGGTTGGACGTACACCCGGAAAACCAGTGGGAACAGTTTGTTTATCAGCTCTCGTCGGAAAACTGGTGTGTGGGTGCTGCACTGCGTGAATTGAAAATGCCACCCGGCACGCGTATTGCCGCATTGTTCCGTGGCAAAGAGTTATTGCATCCTAGCGGCAGCACGCGGTTGCGCGAAGATGACATTCTGTGCGTTATCGGCCACGAGCATGATCTGCCGGTGCTGGGAAAACTCTTTAGCCAAGCGCCGGTAGTCACCATGGACGAGCGTTTCTTCGGCGACTTTATCCTGCAGTCGGACGCACGCCTGAGCGATATTTCGCAGGTGTACGGGCTTAACCTGCAAGAAGGTGTGGACGAACAGCAAACGCTGGGTCAATTCGTCATTAAACTGATTGGCGGCGAACCCGTGGTAGGCGATCAGATCGAATGGGATGGCCTGACCTGGACCATCGCCGAGATGGATGGCAATGCCATCAGTAAAATCGGCGTAAAAATTGTGACTGACTGATCCGCCCCTCAACACCGGTCGCTGTGTGGCAATCCTCGTAGCGACCGCCTCAAAACAGACGGAACTTATAGACCCGGAAAGGTTCTTAAACTCTGTGATTATCAAAACCGGGCGTTTAGCTCCGACGTTTTAACCTTACCTTACTCTGGGAACGCTGCGTAGCAGTGATGGGTATTGATTTGAACAGTAAAACTCGATTTCTATCGGCCATGTTGGGGATCGCACTGACGGTCATTGTGCTGGATCTGGGGATCGCCGATTTGGTCCACAGGCTCTTAATTGGATAATTTTAACGTGGCGCAGCAGCAGCAAGAAAAAGACATTCTGGGCAAGATACTGATTACCGTCTCCGCACTCTGCCTGATTACTGTGGCGGCGTTACTCATTTGGGGTTTTGTGCTGGATTAACCCCCCGCCTGACGGGCGCAATCTTCCCAAATTCGGACATAAAAAAACCGCCTCAGCGGTTTTTTTATTGGCGATGGCGATCAGATCTTGCAGCCTTCGCAATCTGCCTCATCCTCAAGGATTTCGGGCAGCTCTTTTACTTTCTGTGCCGCTTTCTCTTCTGCCTGCGCCAATTCGGCATCGATATCAAAATCGAAAATATCATCACTCATGGTAAGCTCCTCACGCTTAACTGGCTTCAATGCGTGAGTATAATCGACAACTCTTCAGCCGCAAACCCTTCAGTTGAGCACCACCACCCGTGGCTGTTCATCCTGTGGCTTCTTTGAATACGCCAGATCGTAAACGTCATAGAAATCAATTTCGCCTTTATTGGCGATGATTTCCTGCATGCGTGTTTTCATCGCTGCTGCGATCGACGGTTCATCCAACAACGCCTTCACCGACTGCGGCGACAGTGCGCGAGTGAAATACCACTCGCCGTTATAGCATACGCGCAGATCCAGCACGCCGATGTCCTCAAAGCGATACACCGGTTTGATTTCAATTAGCAGCATGGCGAACATGAACAATACGAAGGCGGTGAAAGCCAGGAAAGAGATGAAGCCCATATAGGGAACCTGATACATCACGGCGATCACGGCAAAATAACCGGCAAACATGGCGAGACACAGATAACGGTGATCGCGGGCAAACTCACTGTTAAAACGCAGTTTACCGTCGCGCCCTTCCTGCCTGTTGATCCGCTCGATTTCTTTTACCAAGATGCTTTTAATCGCGTCCATCGCTACAACCTTATGCCTGGGGGACATTATTGCTATCAATAATCATTCCTCAAACTAACACAAGTACAGTTTGCGCAGGTAGATCAGTTAAGCAATTTTAAATGGGTAACTGTTATACCTCTAATGGCTAACGTTGCAGGGAATTCTTGCCTTGAGCAAACATAAACATCCGCTGAGCAATATCGTCAGCCTGTTTGATTTTTTGCTTTTGCGGCTCATTGCAGCGCTGGATGGCACGAGCATAGGCAAGCTCATGTGCCTGGTCAATCATTCCGATAATCTTGTCTCGATCCTGCTTATCCAGATTGCCGAGCATGGTGGTGATAATCGCCTGATAGGCGTTGGAGGCGGCGGTCAGCGACTTTTCTCTGGCTTCAAGTATCGCTACGCGTTGCATTAATTCCTGCAGTTGATCGGACTCTGACATAGCGATCTCCTGTTGCCGGGCAGCATACCTGCCTGATTACAGTTTAGCAAAGATCGCTGGAACGGAAGAAAACATAAAGAAAGGAAGAGAAACGGTTACGGCAAAGCACACCCGAAAAAACCAATAAGGAGCCGATAGTGCAAATCAACCCGGGTGCACTTTACGGTAACAGTTCACAAAAGCAAGCTGGCGCGCTATGCGGACTCGACCCCGCGTCTATCAATTTTGTAGCCAATAAAACATTTTAAAACCAACCACTCTGCCAACTGAGTTAATAGCGCATTCCTTTGCTTCGGGATGTCATTACCCACATTAAAATTATCGAAATATGAACCGCTGCATTTGCAGAGAAATCTTATATTTTCGCCTATTTAACCTTCAGCGGAGAATTAATTTCACCGTGTGATAATTAATAATGATCATTTTATGGCTCGTCTGCGGCGTGTTTATTGTTAGTTAAGGCGCTGGATGCCACTATAGTGCCTTCCGGGATCATCGTTTTCTGTTATGGATAACATTATGAAAATCACCCCGCGCCGATTGGCGTTTATCCTGACCGGCGCTCTGCTGGTCATCCTTGCCCTGGTAGCATTCTCTTTACAAAGCCCCCCGCAAGCCGCTTCAGTCACGGCACCGGCTCGCCTGGGCGATATTGAAAATGCTGTACTGGCCACCGGCAAACTTGATGCGATAGAACGGGTCAACGTCGGGGCTCAGGTTTCCGGCCAAGTCAAATCCCTGAAGGTCAAACTTGGCGACAGGGTCACCAAAGGCCAACCTATTGCCGACATCGACGATCTACCCCAACGCAACGATCTGCGCAACGCAGAAGCAGCGCTGAATGTCGCCAAGGCAGATTTACAGGCCAAACAGGCACTGTTGAAACAGGCCGAGTCCCGCTTTAAACGCCAAAGGCGCATGTTGATGGATGAAGCTGGCTCCCGCGAAGATTTTGAGACGGCTGAGGCCACGCTCGCCGCCACCCGCGCCGAACTGATCGCGTTGAATGCTCGCATCGTGCAGGCACAGATTGAAGTAGACAAGAAAAAGGTCGACCTGAGTTACACCCGTATTCTGGCGCCGATGGACGGCATTGTTATTGCAGTGATTACTCAGCAAGGCCAAACGGTGAATGCCAACCAGAGCGCGCCCACCATCGTCAAACTGGCACAGTTGGACGTAATGACCATCAAGGCGCAGATTTCCGAAGCCGACATTACCCGCGTTTCTCAGGGGCAAAAGGCCTACTTCACCATTTTCTCCGAACCCGATAAACGTTACGACGCCACGCTGCGCACCGTCGAATTGGCACCGGAATCGGTGATGAAAGACGACTCGATCTCCGCCGGCAGTTCGTCCTCCGGTTCCGGTAACTCCAATGCTTCGGTATATTACAACGCATTGCTGGACGTCCCAAACGCGGATAACCGCTTGCGGATTGCCATGACGGCGCAAGTTTCATTGCTGCTCGGTGAGGCGAAAAACGCGCTGTTGGTGCCGATCCAGGCGGTACATAAAACCGCAGATAATAAACAACAGGTACAAGTGCTGACCGGGGACAACCGGTTGGAAATGCGCGAGGTGAAAACCGGCATTACCAATAATGTCGATATTCAAATCCTGTCCGGATTGAAGGCAGGTGAAAACGTGGTGCTGGTGCAGGAAAATACCAGACCGGGCGAGGAAGACCTCTCACTGTGAACACTATCATTGAGCTGAAAGGTATTGGCCGCACCTACACCAACAGCAGCCAGCCGCTGACCGTCCTGAAAAACATTAATCTGAGCATCGCTACCGGGGAGTTGGTCGCAATCATTGGTGCTTCTGGCTCCGGTAAGTCCACGCTGATGAACATCATTGGCTGTCTGGACGTACCGGATCAGGGTGACTATTACATCAACGGCCAAAACGCGGCTCATCTATCGCCGGACCAACTGGCCAGGCTTCGCCGTGAACACATTGGTTTTATCTTCCAGCGTTATCATCTAATGCCGGATATCAGCGCGTTAGGCAACGTCGAGATCCCTGCGATTTATGCCAACAGCAAGCGGGACCAACGCCAACTGCATGCGGCGCAACTGTTGGCCCGGCTGGGACTGGAAGGTCGTGAACACCATAAACCCGGTCAGCTTTCCGGCGGCCAGCAACAGCGTGTCAGTATTGCTCGTTCGTTAATCAACGGCGCTGAAATTATCCTGGCGGATGAGCCCACCGGCGCCCTGGACACCCGATCAGGTCAGGAAGTGCTGGAGATCCTCAGCGAACTTAATCAGCGCGGCCATACGGTAGTGATCGTCACTCACGATATGAAGGTGGCGCAGCACGCTCAGCGCATCATCGAGCTGCAGGACGGCGAGATCGTCGCCGACAGTGGCTGTAAATCCACGCTTCCTCTGCCGATAATGAAAAAGACCCCACCGGTTGCTCAAGGCTATTGGCAGAGTCTGGTCGATCGCACCCGTGAATCGTTACAGATGGCGCTGAAAGCCATGAATGCCCATCGCTTGCGTACCGCACTGACCATGACCGGTATCATTTTCGGCATTGCTGCGGTGGTGACGGTGGTCGCGCTGGGTGAAGGTGCCAAACAACGCACGCTGGAGAGTATTAAAAGCCTGGGCACCAACGTGGTCAGCATCTATCCCGGCCGTGATTTCTTTGATGATGCCATCGACAACATCCGCACCCTGGTGCCGGCGGATGCCGACGCGCTGGCCCGCCAAAGCTTTGTCGATAGTGTCAGCCCTGAGGTCACTGCCTCAGACAGCATCCACTTTCGCAGCAAATCAGCCAACGCGTCGATCACTGGTGTTGGACGTGATTATTTACGCGTTAACGGCCTAACTCTGCTGCAAGGTCGCAATTTCCAGGACGACCGCAACGCCCTACAGGAAGTGATCATTGACGAGAACGCACGCCAGTCGTTGTTCGGTGATTTCGGCGTAGAGCCACTGGGCCAGATCGTGTTTCTTGGCGCCGTACCGGCGCGAGTGATTGGCGTGGTGCAAAGTAACCAGGACTCTGCCCCCAACCGCATCAGAGTGTGGATGCCCTATACCACCGTCATGTACCGCATGGTGGGCCAAACCAAGTTGAGCAGCATCAGCGTAAGGTTGAAAGATGACGTTGCCAACGAAGCCGCTGTCGCCGCCATTAACCAGTTGCTGACCCAGCGTCACGGCGTTAAAGACTTTATGTTGTTCAACCTCGATAAATTCCGTAAGTCGATCGAACGAACTTCGATGACCCTCAGCCTACTGATCCTGATGGTGGCCTCAATTTCTCTGATCATCGGCAGCCTCGGCGTGATGAACATCATGCTGGTCTCGGTGACCGAGCGGACGCATGAAATCGGCGTGCGTATGGCCGTCGGCGCACGTCGCAGCGACATTATGCAGCAATTTATGATTGAGGCGGTGCTGGTCTGCCTGATCGGTGGCGTACTGGGCATTTTACTGTCTTTCGCCGCCGGCTCGCTGTTCACCCTGCTGGCGGGCGGCATGCTCACCGCCATCTATTCCTGGCAGGCCGCCGCCGTTGCCTTTTGCTGCTCCACTCTGATCGGCATGATCTTCGGTTATCTCCCAGCCCGCAAAGCGGCACGGATGGATCCGGTCATTTCACTGGCCAGCGAGTAACTTATGAGAATTTTATCCCCCCTGGCGATATGCCTCACCGCCCTGCTCAGCACCGGCTGCGGCAACGCGCTGAAAAGCGAATATCAACCTCCGAAGGTGGACTATCCGCCCCAATGGCAACCCGGTGCCGATGCCGCTACGTCAGTCCCTTTTGCCTGGCATGACTTCCACGATCCCCAACTGGACCGCTGGCTGCAACAGGTGATGCTGGCTAATAACGATCTGGCCGCTGCCGCGTTGCGCGTCTATCGCGCCCAGTTGGCGGCCCAACGGGTCGACATCGGCACCGCTCCCAGCGTAAACGCGACGCTCAATACCGGTGCCAGCACCGCTCTGTCCAACTCATCACCCTGGAATAAAAACAGCAGCGCCAACCTCGGCGTCAGCTATGAGGTCGATCTGTGGGGCAAACTGGCACGACAGCGCGATGCCGCACAATGGGCCAGTCAGGCAACTCAACAAGATTTGCAAACTGCACGTTTGGCATTGCTCGCCAACGCCAGCAAAAATTACTGGCGCCTCGGTTTTATCAATCAACGGATTGGCGTCAGTCAGCAAAATATCGCTTACTCCAGACAGATCTTGCAGTTGGTCAATGCCCGCTACCGTGCCGGCAGCATCTCTTCACTGGACGTGGTGGATGCCGAGCAAAATCTGAACAACCAGGAGAGCAGCCATCTGGCGCTGTTGCGTGAGCGTCAACAAGCCTTGAATGAACAAACGGTGTTACTGGGCTCGCCCCCGGGCAAGACTTTGGTAGAACCCGCCCGTTTACCCACCGGCCCGCTGCCGCAAATCAATGCCGGTATCCCGGTCAACGTGCTGCGTCATCGGCCGGATATCAGCGCCAAAGAGATGCGGCTGCGTGAAGCATTGGCCAACATCGATGTAAAGCGTACCCAGTACTATCCGACCTTCAGCCTGACCGGTTCATTGGGTGCCAGCAGTACCGCATTGCTGGAGTTTTTGCGCAACCCTGTGACTTCGGTGGGGGCAGGGCTGTCGCTGCCGTTCCTTGAATGGCGGCAGATGGACGTAGATATCAAAATTGCCCGCAGCGACTATGATCTGCAGGTGCTGGAATTCAAACAGGCGCTGTATAAAGCCATGGCCGATGTCGACGATGCCTTGTCGTTGCGTGGCCAATTGATAGCTCAGGAAAAACACTTACAGGCCTCGTTGGCGTTGGCGCAAAAATCTGAACGCTTGAATGAGAGGCGCTACCGGCAAGGTGCCGTCCCAATCAGCTTCTGGCTGGATGCGCAGAATCGCCGCAGGCTGGCAGAACTGGCGCTGGATGAAAACCGTTTTGGCCAATATCAGAACCTGGCCCAACTCTATCTGGAATTCGGCGGCTCAGCGCAATAACTCCCCTCCCCGGCCTGACGTCTTCGTCAGGCTTTTTTCAGCCGCAGAACGCATTAATTTTGCCGGTTTTTACCGCAGTTCTTCCTATACTTAATCCATCCCTCACCAGACAAAAAACCGTCAACATGCACAATAGTTAATCTATTTATGCGCTAAATCGGTGCAAATTCATTAGATAAACTGCTAAATTTGATCACCGCAAGATATAACGTTAAGCTATAGATGCAAAATAATTAGTCACCTAAATGACATATTCCCGGTGAAAATTGAAATATTACGTGATTCGCATCACACAAAAAATGGCAATGGTCGATCTCTGCGTATAGCGCTTAGATTAACCAAACTGATAACTGGGCAGAAGGATCGCGAATTCACGTACGACTAAAATTGATTAAGGGATGATTGTATGAAGTTAAGAAAAAAACGTCATAAGCCGATGCATATTAATGACATCACCATTATTGACGACAGCAAGTTGAAAAAGGCCATAACCGCGGCGGCATTGGGCAACGCGATGGAGTGGTTCGACTTTGGTGTTTATGGCTTCGTGGCCTACGCCCTCGGACAAGTATTTTTCCCTGGCGCCACTCCCGGCGTACAGATGATTGCCGCACTGGCAACCTTTTCCGTTCCCTTCCTGGTTCGTCCGTTAGGCGGCATCTTCTTTGGTGCGATGGGCGATAAATTCGGTCGTCAAAAAGTCCTCTCCATCACCATCATTATCATGGCGGTGAGCACCTTCTGTATCGGTCTGATCCCCTCCTACGCTTCGATCGGTATTTGGGCACCAGTGCTGCTGCTGTTGGCAAAATTGGCGCAGGGCTTCTCGGTCGGTGGCGAATACTCCGGCGCGGCCATCTTCGTCGCCGAATACTCTCCAGACCGCAAGCGTGGCTTTATGGGCAGTTGGCTTGATTTCGGCTCGATTGCCGGCTTCGTGCTGGGTGCCGGCGTTGTAGTGCTGATTTCCAGCATTGTTGGGGAAGCCAACTTCCTCGACTGGGGCTGGCGTATTCCATTCTTCATCGCCGCGCCGTTGGGCCTGATTGGTCTGTACCTGCGCCATGCGCTGGAAGAAACTCCGGCATTCCAGCAGCACGTGGAAAAAATGGAGAAGGAAGACCGCAACGCTATCGAAAACCCGCCAAGGACGTCGTTCAAAGAGATTGCGGCCAAGCACTGGAGAAGCCTATTGGTGTGCGTCGGTATTGTGATTTCGACCAACGTGACCTATTACATGTTGCTGACCTACATGCCGAGTTACCTGTCGCATAACCTGCACTACTCGGAAGATCACGGCGTTCTGATCATTATCGCCGTCATGATCGGCATGCTGTTCGTGCAGCCAGTAATCGGCATGACCAGTGACCGCATTGGCCGTAAGCCGTTTATTATTGGCGGCAGCATCGGCCTACTGGCGCTGGCGATCCCGTGCTTTATTTTGATCAACAGTAATGTGATTGGTTTAATTTTCGTCGGGCTGTTAGTCCTGGCGGTGCTATTGAACTGCTTCACCGGCGTGATGGCTTCGATTCTGCCGGCAATGTTCCCAACGCACATTCGTTACAGCGCATTGGCAATTTCGTTCAATATTTCGGTACTGGTTGCCGGTGCAACCCCAACGGTGGCCGCCTGGTTGGTCGAGTCGTCCGGAAACCTGTATATGCCGGCTTACTACCTGATGACAGTAGCGGTAATCGGTCTCGCCACCGGCCTGTACATGAAGGAAACCGCCAATAAACCGCTGCGCGGTGCTACCCCAGCCGCTTCAGACCGCTCGGAAGCCAAAGAACTGCTGCAGGAGAACTACGACAACATCGAACAGAAAGTCGAAGAAATCAACGAGCAGATCGCCGAGCTGGAAAAGAAAAAACAGACGTTGGTCGACCAGCATCCAAAACTGGACTAAAACCATGCTCTAATAAAAAAGTGCTCCTGGTGTCCCGTCCCAAGCGGTTGGTTTAGTTAACCTGGCACCAGTTATGCTGTTTCACTATCCCCCCGTCCGGCGAGGTGTAACCGATACAGCCCAGAATACTGTCGAACAGTTTCTCGTGGAAAACCGGCGTTTTCGCCTGCTGCAGCGCCTTTAACTGATTAAAAGCCGCCTGATGGTCGGGCTGGCTAAGAAACTTGTCGGATGCCCAGACCATAATAGGAATGGTGCGCTGCGCCTGCGGTGCATGGTCACGCGGGGTACCGTGGAAATGCATATTCTCCGAGATCGATTCACCATGATCCGAGGAGTAAAACACGATGGCATTACGATTACGTAACTGGTTGAAGACCTGCTCAAGGACGTAATCGGTATACAGCAGGCTGTTGTCGTAAGAGTTGATCATTGATTGCGTAGAGCAAGTATCATCAATACCCTGACATTCCGGTTGGTAGCGGGCAAAAGCACGAGGATAACGTTCAGTGTACATATAGTGCGAGCCCTTGGTATGAAGGATCACCAAATGCTTGCCCTGCGGGTGGCGACCTAACGAATCCTTTAACTCGTCAATCAGCGCAATATCATCCACAGGTTTACCGGCATTACGTTTTTCCGCCTGAATACTTTCTCTCAACTCATAATCATCCGCCTGGGTTTTGTTATAAAACCAGGCCTCGCTCTGCATTGAGAACAGTTCAGAGGAAAAACCCTGCTTTTTCAGCACGGAAAATACGTTCATTTCCTTCAGGGTCCGTTCCGGCGCTTCTGACGCTCCGCCTTCACGCACGAACATGCAACGTAACGAGAGCTTGGTTGAGGTATCGCAGGAATAGCCCTGCAGCACCGCCAGATTGCTTTCCTTATCCAGATTCGGCGTGTTGTCGCGTTGGTAGCCATAAATGCCCATGTGGTCGCGTCTGGCGCTTTCGCCAATCACAAACACCACGTACAGATCATTCACGTCTTTTGGCGGTTGATAGGTAAAGTGCGCCGCCGGATCAAACAGATTACGGCTGTCTTCCGCCTGGCTGTATGAGCTGTAGGTCAACAATCCCAAGGCAGAAAGCCAGTTGGACGGCGAATAACTGCCGGCCACCACCCCACCATAACTGGCCATCAACTGATTACTTTCCCGATCGTGACGATCCTGTACCTGCCCCATTAGCTTCAGGGGGAGCCAGCACAGCAGTGCGGCGCTCAGCATAATGCCGCCCTTCTTGCACCACGCCCAGCCGTTTCCTTTCTTATAAGTCGCTTCGTGCATCGGGGCCAACCAAATAAGCAGCATCGGCAACAGGCTCACCAACACCACCCACACGGCAAAATGCCAGCCTACCGACTCCCTGGACAAGTCAACGTCAGTGGTCATCACCGCCGCCAGAATGCCGTAGCCAATATCAACGTGGAATAACACCATGTAGTAGCTGGCGGCAACCGAACTCAACACCAGTAACGATGCCAAAACACGGAACAGCCTGCGCCCCAAAAACGAGATCAATAGCGTGATAAAACACACCAGGCAGAAGGCGGCGAGCACCTCAATGCCGATCGACAAGGAGTTGTCATAATGAAGTTGCTGATAACGGCGGTAAAATATGGGGATATTGAGTAACACACCGAGATAAAAAGCGATAAAGAAAGAGACCTGCAACTGGGTCCAGCGTCGGAACTTCTGCATTATTGATACCATTCTTGCCAAAGTGAATTCATACCCTTGCCAGATACAGGTTATTGTTGAGAGTTTTCTCTCTCCTGCTGCTGGAATGGTTATCTGACAGGCAATTTAGGCCGGCGTTGCCACGGTGGGTGAAATTAGTGCTGTTATGATGTAACAATTCATGTGTGGCGTTGTTTTCGTTTATCTCCAGTAACGGCAGTATCCGACCACCGTTACTGGAATCGTCCGTTTTATGGCATCTGCGGTTGCTCATCAGTCACGGCGTTTTGTACTGGCATCGCCGCCTGATTTTCTTCGCGGTATTTTTGCTTATCCCAGGCGCGGAAGAACGGATAGTAAATCGCCATTGAAATCAGCAGATTGACCACCTGGATCACCGTTCCTGAAATATGACCGCCAGTTGCCAGATAGCCACTAATGAAAATCGGCGTAGTGAACGGTAAGGCAATGCCGACCGGAGGCGTCACCAGCCCGGTTGCCATCGCGCTGTAGGTCACGATCACCAGCACCACCGGCGTCAGAATAAACGGCAGGAAGAAGTACGGATTCATCACCAACGGGATCCCAAACACCATGGGTTCACTGATGTTGAACAGACAACCCGGTGCGGCGATTTTCCCCAACTGTTTCATCTGAGTGCTACGGCTGCGCAACAGCATAAAGATCACCAGCCCCAACAGCGCTCCCGTCCCGCCGGGCGCAATCCACAAATCGTAAAATTGCTGAGTAATGATGTGCGGGATCGGCTGATTGGCCTGAAACGCCACCAGGTTTTCTGACATATTCGCCAGCCACACCGGTTGAATAAACACCAGTACGATAGCGTCGCCATGCAGCCCCAGCGTCCACAGCAGGCCGATCAGAATGACCGAGAAAATCATTCCGGGAAGTGTTCCACCCACGTGATGCATCGGGATGCCGATAAGCGTAGCGATCATGGTGTTGATATCGCCAAACGGCGTAGCCTCAACAATCAAACGCAGCAGCAAAATCACTGCTAGCACGCAGAACCCCGGGATCAAGGCCAGAAAGGATTTGGCTACCGCTGGCGGCACCCCTTCCGGCATGTTGATCACCAGATTACGGTTATGCACAAAACGGTAGATTTCCGTCGATAATAGCGCCACTACGATCGCCACAAACAGCCCCTGGCTACCGATAAAATTCATCGGCAGCACGCCTTTAACAATTTGCTCTGCGGCCCCTTTCACCGGTGAAAACAGCGTATGCTGGGGAATAGTCATGATAAACGCCACCAGCGAAACCGCACCGGTACTGAGCGGATCCATCCCACGGTATTTTTCCGCCAGCCGGTAGGCAATGCCAAAGCTGGAGATGATCGCCATGATGTCGTAGGTCGCCTTGACCGGATACAACAACTTGTCCCGCCACGCCGCACCAAACACCTCGCCCATCAGATTGGCGTAGCTGGGGATCGGTAAATAAGCGAAGATCAGGAAAAACGACCCGATTAACATAAACGGCATGTTGAGAATTATGCCGTCCCGCACCGACAAAATATGTTTTTGCCCAGCAATTTTTAACGCCGTCGGCAACACGTAACGTTCCAGAATGTTATTTAAACCCGCCATCATCCCCCCTGCCCGGCAAAGCCGGTCGTCGTGATTGTTATTATGGAATATCGACTTAATTAAACTGCGGTAGATAGGCCTGATTGAGGCTCAACACTTCGTCCAGTAAGGGTTGCGCAATGCCGACACCGCCAATCAGCGGGTTCACCACAAGCGCCAACAGCGCACTCTGACGATCGCCATGCACCGCCGCCTCTATGGTCAGGCGTTCAAAATCTTTAACCTGTTGAGTCAGTCCATTCATGGCCATTGGCAACGGGCCGAAGCTCAGCGGATGCGCGCCCTGTGCATCGATCACACAGTTGGTTTCAATCACCGCATCATCGGGCAAGCCCTGAATGGCACCGTTATTGCGAGTATTCACCACCAGCACCTTGCCGCTGTTATTGTGAATTGCGCGGATCAATTCGACCGCCACCTCAGAATAGAAGGCCCCCCCGCGAAAACTCAGTTGCTCCGGTTTTTTATCCAGTGTCGGGTCGGCATATAAGGCAAATAACTCTGCTTCTACTTTCATCACCTGCTCTGCACGGGTGCCCTGCGCGGCAGCCGCTTCCAGCTCTTCTTCCAGCATGCCGGCAGTCTGATAAAAATAGCGATGATACGGACAAGGGATTGCCCCCAGAGCCTGCAGAAATGCCGGAGGCCACGGCAGGTCTTTGATGTTGTTCATCGACAGCGTTTCGCCATTGCTTAACATTTCCAGCACCTTGGCGGTCACATCCTTACCGCTTTGCGTCACCTGATGCACCCACACCATATGGTTCAGCCCGGCAAACCGCAGATCTACCTGATCGTACGGCGCTTTCATCATATCGGCGATCATGTGGTGCATGGTGATCGGCACGTTGCACAAACCAATAATCTTCGCCTTGCTGTAACGGGAAACGGCTTCGGTAACGATCCCAGCCGGGTTAGTGAAGTTGATAATCCAGGCATTAGGCGCCACCGCCTCCACCACGCGTGCCACCTCCAGCATCACCGGAATGGTGCGTAACGCCTTGGCAAAACCGCCGACGCCGGTGGTTTCCTGGCCCAGACGCTGATATTTCAACCCCAGACGCTCATCGGCAGCGCGGGCTGCCAGTTGCCCCACTCGCAGCTGGGTCAGCACAAAACTGGCACCGCGAATGGCCGGCTCCAGCGTGAAATGTACCGAAACCACCACCTGCTCCAGCCCATTGCGCTTGAGCATTCTTTTGGTCAGCTCCGCAATAATGCCCACTTTCTCGCGGCCGGACTCCACATCAACCAGCGCCAGCTCGGTTAACGGCACATCCTGAAAATGCGCGATCAATCCCTCGACCAACTCCGGCGTGTAGCTGCTGCCCCCGCCTATTACGGTGATTTTAGTCATTGCCTGCCCCCTGGGGTAAACGACGATAAAGTTCGATCATGTCAGTGGCCAGATCCTGGATCAGCATCGCATTCATCAAATGATCCTGCGCGTGCACCAGAATTAAACTGACCGATACCTTTCCACAGCCTTCATCCATGCCAATCAGCTCCGTCTGCATGCCATGCGCCCGGCCAATATCGGCCTTCGCCTCTTCCAGCCTGGCGCTGGCGGCTTCAAATTCACCGCGACGCGCTAACTGCAATGCAGAAAGCAGCGAGCTACGCGCACTACCTGCATGAACCAGCAATTCCATCACACTAGTTTCCAAATCCATCATTACCTCCCCCGTCCTGATTCCAGACACGGCGATCCCACCGCGGGTTAATGAAATAACCCGTGGTAAATCAATAAATAAATGAATATGGGGAACTACGTCCCCAGAGTGTTTATCAGGCCAGCAGACTAAGCGCCTTGTCCAGCACCTTATCGCCGCGCATGGTGCCGTAATCCATCATGTCGATAACCGCCACGGCTTTTCCCAATGGCGCAGCCAGTTCGGCCAGCCGCGCATGTTCATATTTCACCTGCGGCCCCAACAGGACAATGTCTGCCCACCCCAGGATGCGTTCAAAGTCTGCCACCGGAACGGCTTCGATCTCGATATCCAGCGCTCGTTTTTGCGCTTCGTTTTTCATTTTTTGTACCAACATGCTGGTCGACATTCCTGCGGCACAGCATAAGACGATTGTTTGCATTTTTCAGTGTCCCGGTTGTTAGCCACCACGGCTGTTCAAATATAAAACAACTCCGTAACACGCTTGTAAATACCTTAAATCCATACGATTCGATTATGATTTTTACTTAATCATTTAAAAACAATCGATTAAAAAAAAATTATCATGAAAATTTTTTTCAACACTGTGATCGACGATCTAATTTTTGGTTTAATAATCGCAATAACATTTTAAAATCATTTAAAAACAAAAAGATAAAGACACAACAAATCAACACCGAGATGAGTGTCGTGTTTTACAACAGAGTGCATTGAAAATTATTTTCATTAATTTATTCTGCCAGTCAGGGCTTTATAGCGTGCGAAAAACAGGCTAGTTTGAAGCACCGGGCATCGGTTGGCACACAGAAGGGACACTGCAGTTATGGATCTCGTTTACCACATTCAGTTCCGTCAGGATCCGTTCAACCGTCAGGAGGCAAAAATTGCCCGGACTATCCTGGACAATCCCGGGTTCACTTCAACCGCGACTATTGAACAGTTGGCAGAGCGGGCTGGCGTCAGTACCGAGATCGTCACGCATTTTGCCCTGTCTCTTGGTTGTCAGGATCTTAACGACTTTATCTCGTTGATGCGCACTCAGCCTTTACCAATAAGCCAGCCAGCCACCGTGGCGCAACCGGTACTGGGCGGCATGGATATCGCCTTCTCGTCCGCTGCCGATATCGGTAAATTGCCCGGTGTCAGCCCCACGACTTTGAGTCGCTTCGCCAAATCCATCGGTTGTGAAGATATCGGCGACATCGTCTATCAAATCCGTGCGCGGCAAAACCAACTCAGCCAACAGGAAGCCAAGGTAGCACAGACCATTTTGGACGATATCGCCTTTGCTTCTTCCGCTACGATAGAGTTGCTGGCCAGTCAGGCAGGGGTTAGCCCGGCAACCATCACTCGGTTCGCCAAAACCATAGGCTGTGATGATATTCGCGATCTGCGCATGAAGCTGGCACAGGCAAGCGTCAGCGGATCACGCTACTTGGCTGCCCAGACAACCCCCAATGGGCCACCTCGTTTGTGGCTGCAGCGCGTCAATGACGTAGAAACCACGCTGCATCAACAACTGCAACAGGTAGAACATTCGGCATTAATAGACGCCAGTAAACAGGTGAGCCAGTGCAAAAGCGTGCATATTTTTGGCGTAAACAGCATGGCGTTGTACATCAACGAACTGCAACAACGCCTGGTGGGTTTGGGTTATCCCGCTTTTGCCTGCCAGGATCCGGCACTGATGCGCATGACGGCCTCCACCCTGAGTACGCAACAGTGCGTGATACTACTCTCGCTGAGTGGGGAAAATAGCGATTTGCTCAATGCCGCCAGGTTAGCCGGTGCCACTGGCGCTTATCGCATCGCGTTGACCCCGGCAGGCAGCACTCTGGCATCCCTGGCAGATAAGGTCCTGCCCCTGAGTGGTGGGAGTGCCGCACGCTATGGGCTGATGCTGACGCTGGATCTGTTGCTGGCACAGTTAATGCCAGAAAGCCTCGGTGCGCAAGCGGAAGATTAAATCCACAGAACAAGCCTTAACTCTGGTTATCGTCTGAGGATTTTCCTAATTAGCCATCCAGATTGCTCCACCCTATTGATAGGAATATTCTTACTACGTTATCGTTAACATGCCACTTAGGTAGTGACCTAAGTGGCATTTGCACAACTTTAATTTTTATATGGCTTCTCTGCCAGCTTCGGCTGGCACTTTACATTTCATCAGCGGTAAAATTCCATGATCGATTACTCCCTTTACGGTCTCAACGATAAAGATGTCGAGACGTACCGTGAACAAATTTACAACCTGCTCGGCAAGGGCGTTATTCAGGTGCTCTCCGCCAACAAGCCCATCAGCAAACAAAGCATTCTCGCCTATTTGATCAAAGAGATCGAAACACAACCCGATGACCATTGCCAAAAGCTGCACAGGGCGGCAATCGAAGTTATTGGTGTCACTGGCCGCTAAGGAACTGCATGCGAAAATCGGATCTATGCACCATTCTCTCTATCGCCGCCGTGGTGGCCATTATGTGGGTAGCGAACTGTAGCGCTGATCTAGCCCCGCCGTTTGGTATTCACTAGTGCGACCAAGACTTTCAGGAGAGATAGATAAGCACAACCCCGGCTCAACCGCCGGGTATTGCGCCAAGCCAGAATGATTGTTGTCGTTTGGGTGACTGTAAATTATTTGCGCACGAATAAAATAAAGGGATATCAGGGAGGTATGGCTCAACGGGGGCCAGATACAAGAAAACCGCCTTCCGGCGGTCACGACATTACTACTTATTGCTTTGATTATTCTGGAATTTATTTTCCTGGTACCGGGGCGGGATTTGAACCCGCACAGCCATAAGCCGAGGGATTTTAAATTCAGCGTTAACATCTTAAAAAACAATGGGTTGTTTAAAAATTCGGAACATGGATTAATAACTTCACATTTAGAAATCATCTAGTTAGAGCAAGACTAACCCCCATCTTCCGAACAATTACATGCATAACCGGCCGAATGCCAAGTTACCTTTAATTCCTTATTGGATACTCCCGTCAAACTGCAAAACACCCCAAGATGAAAAAGTGACCGACCATCGTAATATTGGACGTTTCCAAGCGACCACGTCGAACAATAGCACTTCAAAGATCAAGGCCTTTTAGCATATAATGGCTCAGTATAATATAGGAAACTAACTAATTTATGATACGGAAATTTATTTCTTATGCGTCTGGTTGGCGCATAGGCACAGCAGAAGAATATAGAACATGTTATTGCCTTTATGGCGGTAGTTTTGTAACTCACCCTGACGTTTTATCTTTTATGCAACGTCAACTTAACTTACGCCATAAATACTACATCAAGCGGGATTCCAATGGCTCACTACTCGGCGGTATGTGTACCAATGGAAGAAAAGAGATCGCTATCGTCGGACGTCAGTCGAAAAAAATCGGGGTTGATATGTTCCCGTTTAACAAAGACGAAATGATTTTACCAATTAGCAGCAGCGTTAAGACAGTGATCCCTTATCGCTCTAAAATCCTATCGTCCTTAAACGGCCGTTCAACATTGAACTCTACGTTTTCGCTTAATAGTCAGCGTGAAATTTGTCTGGCTAAAACCTGCGGCAAAGGTGGATATTCATCATCAACAAAAAACAGCCGGAACCGCGAGCTAAAAAAATTCCTGAATTCAGGTGGTGAAATAGTAGACCAAGCATTATTAACACCAGCTCAAATTGTAGACATTTACTTTGAGTTGTATGCCAAGCGCTGGGACCGGGAGCCCGGAAACAAGCGTCAGATGATGGAAATGATAACGTCGCTGCGTGAAATGATATTCGGTTTTGTGCTGTTCTATAACGGCAAGCCGTGTGCTTTTCAATTAATTACTCGCACTGACAGTCCAAGATGGATCTGCTTTGATTATGTGAATGGTGGATATGACCGTGAACATAACGGATTTTGCCCTGGGACGATTGTCACCTGGTTAAACGTTCGGGCCGCATACGAGTTATGCGAACAGGAAGGAAAGGAGATGCGCTATTCCTTCGGCAAGCCGACGGAGGCGTATAAAGATAGGTGGTGTGAGCGCGCACCGCTGGGGCGCACACTGTCGATTTAAATTAATGAGCCGGGATCAATCCCGGCTTTCATAATCACCCCATCAACTCGGCTTTTAACGCGTTGAATCGCGCATAGAGCGTGTTTTTCGCGTCAACCGACAGCGCACCGGGGACGATTATTTTCGCGGTAATGTCCCCTTGAAAACCGTTACTCAATGGGTTGCCTGCGCCACCTACGATCAACTGGCGCGATGCAGCCGTTGAGAACGGCTTAGCCGGGATCTGGATCTCTTTCTGCTGTAATAGTGCGCCGTCATGCTCCCAACGATGATGCGAGCTCGTCGCCTCGATTGCTGCAATGTGCCACTGATTATCGCGAAATCCTGCAATCGTCGTATTGATCGGATAATTGCTTGGGTCACTGACAGCCGTACCACCGTGATTGATCCAAACAGCATCTGTCAGGAATGAGTCATTCCCGAACCGGACGCGCAGCCAGTCAGGAACCGTCGTATAGTTCCCGCAGATATTACGCCGGTTCCCGTGTAACCTTCAGTGTTCGGTAGCGGGATACGGTACAAAATAAACTGCGAATAAATCCCATCGGCAGGCAGGGATTCGTAACCACTTTCGGCTATCAGCGCGCCAGAGTTGGACACAGCCCGGCCGAAACCTAGTGCAAACCCTTTTCCAGCCGCAATAACCCGAAGTGAAAATAGTGCCGGTGGTGGGTAATCAGAAAGGATGAATATTTATGCTGCTTTCAGGTTTTATCTTCTGAAAGCATCTTCTGAAGATGTTCTGAAAGGTGATTTCGGGTACAAAAAAACCGCCTTCCGGCGGTCACGACATTACTACTTATTGCTTGTTATTCTTGAATTTATTTTCCTGGTACCCGGGGCGGGACTTGAACCCGCACAGCCATAAGCCGAGGGATTTTAAATCCCTTGTGTCTACCGATTTCACCACCCGGGCTCGGGAAAATTGGAGGCGCGTTCCGGAGTCGAACCGGACTAGACGGATTTGCAATCCGCTACATAACCGCTTTGTTAACGCGCCTAAATTCTGTTTACCTTTTTCAGGCTAAAGCTCGTAAAACACCAGCTTTATCAAATTTGGAGCGGGAAACGAGACTCGAACTCGCGACCCCGACCTTGGCAAGGTCGTGCTCTACCAACTGAGCTATTCCCGCATTAATCAGAACTTACTGATTTTTTTGCTATCTTTCGGCAAATCACTGCTGCCGTCTGATGCGATGCATTCTACTTACCTGACGTAATGAGTCAATAAAATTGTTGGCTCATTACGTTTGTTTGACGATTTTTGCAGCGCTTTGATCAGGGTTCCAGCAAATCTTTGCGGGCAGCGTTCAAATATTGGAACATTGACCAGAAAGTCAGCACCGCAGCAATGTACAACAAACCAAAAGACACATACTCAACGGTGCGGTCCGGACGCCAAAGCAGACCGACCAACGACATCATTTGCGCCATGGTTTTTACTTTGCCAATCCAGGACACCGCTACGCTGCTGCGTTTACCAATCTCCGCCATCCACTCACGCAGTGACGAGATGATAATTTCACGAGCAATCATGGTCGCCGCCGGCAGAGTGATCCACCAGACGTGGTAGTGTTCCGCCACCAGCACCAGTGCCACCGCCACCATCACCTTGTCCGCGACCGGGTCGAGGAAGGCTCCAAAGCGGGTAGTTTGCTTCCAGCGGCGGGCGAGGAAACCATCAAACCAGTCGGTTATGGCAGCAAACACAAAGATGACGGCGCAAACCATCGGAGCCCAGGTGAACGGCAGATAAAATGCCAGAACAAAGAATGGGATCAGAACTACGCGAAACAGAGTAAGCCAAGTCGGTATATTCAATTGCATAATGCTAGGGTAACTATCTGGCTGGAGTGGGAATTAAGAGTATGTTGCTACATTGCCCTCAGTGTTTCAATGCATTGTAGATCTTTTCTGCCAATGCTTGTGAAATACCCGGCACTTTTGCAATTTCCTCAACGCTGGCGTTCAATAATGGTTGAAGTCCGCCCATATACTTCAACAGCACCTGTCGCCGTTTTGGTCCAACGCCGTCGATCAGCTCCAACGCGCTGGTATTTCTTACTTTTGCCCTTCTCTGCCGATGCCCGGTGATCGCGTGGTTATGTGAATCATCGCGGATGTGCTGGATCACATGCAGCGCCGGTGAATCCGACTGCAAAGCAATCCCCTCACCTTCAGGTACAAAGAAAAGTGTTTCCAACCCGGCTTTACGGTCTGCTCCTTTGGCGATACCGATCAGCAAGGGTTTGTTTTTATCCCAGCTCACGTTCAGCGAGTTAAATACGTCAATCGCCATACCAAGCTGCCCCTTGCCACCATCAATAAAGATAACGTCGGGGATTTTTTTCTCTTCCAGAGCCTTACCATAGCGGCGTTTCAACACTTGCGCCATCGCCGCATAGTCATCCCCTGGCGTAATGCCGGTGATATTATAGCGACGATACTCGGAACGCAGCGGCCCATTAGCGTCAAACACCACGCAGGAAGCTACAGTTTGCTCACCCATGGTATGGCTGATGTCGAAGCATTCCATGCGGTTAATCTCGGAAAGATTCAGCACCTTAGTTAACTCGGCCAGTCGCTGATGAATGGTCGACTGCTGGGAAAGCTTGGTGGTCAGAGCTGTCGCGGCATTGGTACGCGCCAGTTTAAGGTAACGAGCACGGTCGCCTCGCGGTTTACTCTGGATCTGGATTTTGCGACCGGCCAGTTCAGACAACGACTCGGCCAGCAGGTCTTTTTCCGGCAAAGTGAAATCCAACAGGATTTCCGCCGGCAAGGTACGCATCTGGCTACCCTGTAAATAGAACTGACCGACGAACGTCTGCACCACTTCGCTCATTTCGGTGCCGCCTGGCACTTTGGGGAAGTAGCTGCGGCTGCCCAATACTTTGCCCTGGCGGATAAACAGTACGTGCAGACAGGCCATGCCTGCCTCGAATGCCACGCCGATCACGTCCAGATCGTCGCTGTTACCGGACACGAACTGACGCTCAGTCACCCTGCGTACCGCCTGGATCTGATCGCGTATCTGCGCGGCCTCTTCGAAGTTCAACGCCTTGCTGGCGATTTCCATCCTTTCAATCAACTGATGCAGTACCTGCTGATCCTTGCCAGACAGGAACAGGCGAACATACTCCACCTGCTGACGATATTCATCTTCACTCACCAGCCCGGCGACACAAGGTCCCAGACAACGGCCGATCTGGTATTGCAAACAAGGGCGCGAGCGGTTGCGGTATACGCTGTTCTCGCACTGACGTATCGGGAACAGTTTCTGCAGCAGCGCCAGCGTCTCACGCACAGCATAGGAATTGGGGAATGGGCCGAAATACTCCCCCTTGGCATGTTTGGCACCACGATGCACGGCCAACCGCGGGTGGCTGTCCGCACTGAGGAAGATCAGCGGATAAGATTTATCGTCTCGCAAAAGAACATTATATCGAGGCTGGTATAACTTTATGTAGTTATGTTCCAGTAATAGCGCTTCTGTTTCGGTGTGCGTAACAGTAACGTCTATTTGTGCGATATTTTTAACCAGCGTCTCAGTTTTACGGCTTCCCACCTGCTGGCGGAAGTAACTGGCAAGGCGTTTTTTCAGATCTTTGGCTTTACCGACATAGATAACCGTGCCAGAGGCGTCGTACATTCGGTAGACGCCGGGCTGGCTGGTTACGGTGCTTAGAAATGCTTTGGCATCAAAACGGTCACTCACTGCTTAACAAAGTCTCCGCATTGAACAATCCGTGTCGGATAGCCAGGTGTGTCAATTCAACATCACCGCTGATATTCAGCTTACTGAACATGCGGTAACGATAACTGTTCACCGTTTTGGGGCTGAGACTCAGTTGTTCTGAGATCTCGTTAACCTTTTTGCCTTTGGTAATCATCAGCATAATCTGCAGTTCGCGCTCAGACAGGCAACTAAACGGCGTTTCCGTCTGCGGTTCCAACTGGCTCAATGCCATCTGTTGGGCAATATCGGACGCGATATAGCGCTGCCCGGCCTGCACGGCGCGAATGGCATTCACCACATCCTGTGGCGCCGCGCCCTTGCTCAGGTAGCCTGCGGCGCCCGCCTGCATTACCTTGGCCGGCAATGGATTTTCAGTATGGATTGTCAGCATAATGACTTTTACGTCGGGCGCATAGCGTACAATCTTGCGCGTGGCTTCCAGCCCGCCAATACCCGGCATGTTCATATCCATAAGAACGATATCTACAGCATTGCCACGGCACCATTTCACGGCGTCTTCACCGCACTGGGCCTCCCCGACAACTTTTATACCTTTGATATCTTCAAGAATGCGTCGTATCCCTGCGCGCACCAGTTCGTGGTCATCAACAAGAAGAACGCTAATCAAGGAAAAATCTCCAAAAAGAAGGGAGTAACGCAATCAGCCGCTGTTATAGGCAGAGATATTACTTGTTTTTCAGCCAAGAATGAACACAGATTAATACTTACTCCCGATTAACTTTGCGCAATGGGCCAAATTTTTGAATTTTAGTCACCCAAGGCAGCCCGATAAAACCGTTGTTTGTCGATAAAAAACCGACGATATGAATATTACCATGCGGGCCTCTGACCTCATGATAGTGCGTCTAACCTAACCCGCAGGTAAAACCAGTGTAAGCAATCGCAACACAGATAATACTAACACCGGCATGACCAGCTTGTAATTTATTGAAACAACACAAAATGGCAAGATTATCTTTATCTCACATGGCGAAATTCATTGCAAAAGAAATTATTCAATCCATGCCAAGCCAACGTCAGGCCAGAGACTAATGTTGATCATTTAAATAACAGGAGCAAGGTAACAATAACCTGCCAGACAAATACTTATTAACTCAAAAAAAAATAACTTGGCGGTATTGTTCAGCAAGCCGATTAATTCATCAATAGTGAGTATGCACTATAATGTGAAGTCGCTTAAACCCTGGAACTGACTCCAGTTAATGGTACGGACTACGACAGCGCTATCAGTGCAGATGGATAGCTGCATGCTATGCTATACTCCGCGCCCAGTTAAATACGCATCTGCAGGTTCGAGTGAATGATATCGGTGTGGGTGCGCATCAAAATGCATTTTGTTTCAGGCTTCGGCCTCAAAAACCAGGAGAGAAAATGAGCAACGTTGATTTCACTACGTCTGCAAACCCGGAAACGCTAGCAACAGAAGTTGCCTGCCTTAAAGCCACGCTGACGCTGATCCTGAAATCGATCGGTCAGGCCGATGCCGGGAAAGTCATTATCAACATGGAGCGCTTTATTGCGCAGATTGAAGACCCGACCCAGGCCGAAATTTTTAAAAACAGCATCCAACAGATTAAGCACGCTTACCGTCAATAATCTGTCACCCTTCCGGCCTGCCCTTATCGCCGCTGCCACCATTCCCTCCAGGAGAATGGTGGCAGCGGCGCTGATAGTCCCCCCGCCAGGCTTAAGGCCTACCGGCCTGCAGTACAAACCCACGCTGCATATCACCGGCAACGCGGAAATAGCGGCTCTCACCGGCGCGTAGCGTCATTGGCAGCCGCCCGCTGGTATCACGCCAGATACACAGGCTGTTTTCGATCATATCCTGCCCAATACTGATTTCGTTATTGCCTACCGGCACCCGAAACTCGGCCTTCTCTTTGGATGCCAGCGAGGCGGCGAACTCGCCGTTGATATAAACCCCAGTCCGGCAACTTCCCGCCAGCATCCCGCTGTCGCGTACCACCACTATGGTGGCAAATGGCGTTTGTGGCACATTCTGATAAAGCAGCAACCGGCTGGGCGGCGGTGATTCGGCCTGCTGCAGCGGAACGGCCTGGGTGGCACAACCAGACAATAGCACGGTGGTAACAAGTAACGCGGCGTAATGCTTCATCCTTTGCTCCTGAAATAAACCAACCCTCATACTAGCAAGAGAATAGCCACTGACTGTAGCACCGGGGTATCACCAATAGAAAAATAGGATAACTTCCAGTGGGCTGAGAAAAAAAGAGCCGGAATAATCTTACCCACGCCAACTCTATTGCTACAAGGCAAGGCAGTCCGTAGAGATAAGAATATTCTGTATACAGTATATTGAAAATAATAAAAATTTTATGGTTTTTCTAAATTTTGACCATGCGTTTTTGTATGTCATCGCGAAAGGCTTTACCCACATAGTTAAAACCATCTTCCGTCACATAAACCCGCGAGTAACCGTTTTCTGACAGCGTAGTCACCATATAACCTGCGTTAATCATCTCCGTAGAGGGTGCATTCATAAGAGTAAGAAAACCGCGGCCACGACACCATTGATAGAAGCGAGTACGGCCATAACCCAATGAATCACCGACATCAGAAAGATTTCTCAGCCGTTCACAATCCTCTGATAATGAAGGTAAATCACCACTATCTTTAAGTGTTTTAGGTTTGTTCGCCAAAATATAAATCCCTTTAATGTCTTCATCACCATGACAGTCATTCATCGATCCTGAATCTAAAAAATTTACACCTGAATTGCAATCTCATTACCGACATATTCAATATTTTTTTTAATCTTGATTGTTTATAAAAAGCAATATAAAAAAACTCAATTTAATTACGCAGAGTACAAATATCCTTATACAGCAAATAATAAGAATAAATCCTTAGGCAAATATCTTAATGAATAAACAATAAAAAATAAAAAAACACAGAAAAAAAATTAGCACGAACATGATAACAAATAAGTATTATTCTACTTATCAACAAGGCATCTTCCTCACACATTGCCACCAGCCTCACCTCAACCCCATCTAAACAATAACTATTATCATTTTCAATTTTAGCAGCAGTTTATTACACTCAGGCTCCACCTGAGAAAATTCTCAGCGTGTGCATTTAGGACGAAAGGAAGAGTCAGGAATACCATGAAGAAGTATAGCTTTTTGATTTTATTACCGTTAGTAACATTGACCGCCTGTACCCAATGGGAACGCGCTGGCGCCGGCAACGCCACCCGTGATGCGGAGTATGCAGAATGCAAGGGGCGGGGATACGAGCGGTTTCCTCCCGATGTGGTACGTGACTTTGAGTTTAGCTACGAGAACCAATACCACAGCTGCGAGAAAGACAAAAAAGACTGCCCGAAAGGCTACCGTTACGATAAACAACCCTCGTTTAAAACGGTGCAAAACGATCGCAATGAAGAGGCACGAACGGCGACTATCGAAGCTTGTATGTATGGCAAAGGCTGGCATGAGAAAACCTATTACTGGCCACAGTAATCTCAGCGTTGTCGAGGCTGGCACTTAGCTCAACTGACACTGCTTACCGCCGGGGATTATTCATCATCACCGTGCGGCATGCCGGTCCTCGGCCTAGCTTTATTCTGTTCCGGTTTTTTATCTTTTGCGGCCGATAATGCCCGACCAATCAGCCACAGCAGCAGCGGTATCAGCAGCAGGCACAGCCCCAGCGTAATCAGTGCATTTATCATCCGTTGTCCGCCCGATCTTTCTGGTCACTATGTCTGAGTGTAGCAGGCTTATCCGCCGTGCTCGATATGGCCCAACCGAGCCAGAGTAGCCACCCTGGCTGGCGTCAGGGGGATCCGTGGGACCGGCAGTGGCCAGCCGAACAAATGGCGCGCTGCCGCCGCACAAATCTTGCCCTGGCAAGCACCCATGCCACAGCGGCTGCTCAACTTGGCGGCCGTCCAATCGGCTAATCTACTTAACTGATGCAGCGGCACATCCTCACAACGACACAATAGCGTTTCCCGTGTCGCCAGCGTTTTCAGCATAGGGTTAAGCACAAAGGTAACCTGCGCGGCGTTCAGTGCTTGGCTGCTCACACCATACTCCGCCATGCGTTGCAGTTTACCTTCGGCATGTGCATTACTCGGCGCTGTGGGCCGATATCGAACCCTTGACCGACAAGGGGCTGGTGGCCCAGGCCTATACCCCCAACCATGTCTGGGTCACGCCGGCAGGAGGAACCCGGCAGCTGTTTGGTACCAATCCGATTGCCTTCGGTTGGCCACGTCCTCAGCGACCACCCTTTATTTTCGATATGGCCACCAACGCAACAGCACGCAGTGAAACCGAACTGCATCGCCGCGCCGGTAAGCCGTTGCCACCGGGGTGGGGCATCGATCGCCAGGGGCAACCCTCCGCCGATGCGGCGAGCGTGTTGCAAGGGGCGATACTGACCTTTGGCGGTCATAAGGGGTCGGCGCTGGCGGCGATGGTCGAACTGAGCGCCGGGCCGTTGATTGGCGATATGACCAGTAAGGAATCACTGGCCTACGATCGGCAAACCGGCTCCTCCCCTTACGGCGGTGAGCTGATTATCGCGATGGATCCCGATCGTTTTCTGGGGGCGGACAAGACGGTGCATTTGGCCAGGGCAGAAGTCTTATTTGCGGATTGAGTGATCAAGGGACACGTATTCCGGGGGAACGGCGTTTTGAGCGCCTACAGTACAGTGAGCAGCACGGCATTAGCTTGCAGCAGACGCTGTATGACGAGATTGTGGCGCTCTGCCGATGAACGAATCAGGCCCGCAATGCAATATTGCGGGCCTGATTTAACGGGATTACCTGACCACCATCACCGAGATATTGGCATGGCGCACAATGGCCGCCGCGTTGGAACCTAGCAGGTAGGTTTTTACACTCGGGCGACGCGAGCCGATGATGATCAGATCGGCCTTGATCTCCTCCGCCAACTGCAGCACCTCATCGCGCGGCGAACCAAAGCTGATGGTGTAATCCAGGCGATCCAGGGGAATGTCTATTTCCGACATGATCTTCTTGAGCCTATCTACCGCTTTCACTTCCGCCTGATTCTCAAATTCCTTGATACCGAAAGAATAAGCGGTAACGAATGCCGAAGCATCCGGCAGCGCATGGAAGAAATGCACTTTGGCACCGGATATTTTCGCCAGGTACTCAACATGCTCCAGCGCATGCTCGGTCAACAGATCTTCTTCAATATCTATCGGCACTAATATAGTCTTGTACATATCACATCCCTTCTATGCAACCTTGGTGCCTACAGGGTACTGCCGGGAAGAGTACGGGTGAACCGCTTATTCGCGCTTTTGTGATCGGCGGTAAATACTGACCAGGATAATTCCTTATTTAACAAAATATAAACATCACATTTCTAACGGATAGCCGATTAACTATTTCAAACGCGGTTAAATAAGCTGTAAATACACCGCCTTCGCCGTGGCGACGGTTTTATTGGCCACCGAAAGCTTTTTAATCGAATTGCCAATGTGGAAATTCACCGTCCGTTCACTCAGCCCCATTAACTGAGCAGTTTCTTCCGAGGTTTTACCTTCGCTGCACCAGCGCAAAATATCCTTTTCGCGCAGAGTCAGCACATCTTTGATTGCCTCGTCGTTTACCGATATTAATGCCTCACGCAGCGTTTTATGAACCATCTGCGCCAACCACAGGAAGAAGGTTTCGTTACGCGCACTGGCCTGCGACCTGATTGTCGCCAGCCGCAACGCGCAATTCAGTTTCCCGGAAACCGGGCTGGGATTGATAGCCGCGCAGGGAGAGTGTTCACGGCTGCCGGCGCGCATCTCACCCTACATCGCCCTCGATTGGTTGTTGACCGGCCGGATCATCACCGCACAGGAAGCCTGGCAACAGGGGGCTATTTCCCGCATCAGCGAGGGCAGCGCATATGAGGAGTCGCTGAATCTCGCCCGGCAGATTGCGCAGAAAAATCCGCAGGCAAGTCAGGCGGTGAAGGCCATCGTCCACCATGGATTAAACCGACACGAAGCCCCTTCCTTTGACTACCAACAAAGTGGGGTAAACCGGGCGCGTCAGGCGGCAATATCCTTTTAGGAACATTCTTAATGAATGGTAATCATTCGCAGTCTAATTTTTAATCATTACAAGACAGTGCTTGAGAAGCCATTAACCCCGCTCTGCGGGGATTTTTTTGCTCCCTTAGCCCTTCACCAAGGCAAATGGCTGCATAAACAGGAAGGTGCAGGGTTTACTTTGATGCTGGTTGATTAACGGTACCAAACGCCTGAAATGTTCCGTCTGGCAATGGGCGTCCGGCGCGGCGCGATCGGGCCACTCTTCGACAAAAATAAAATGCCCCGCGTCCTGATGATCGATAAACAGTTCATAGGAGAGACAAAGCGGCTCCTGCCGGGTTTTCTGCACCAGTTCCTGATACAGCGGCATCACCGTTTCAACACAATCGAGCTTGATAAAATCTTCAGCAATCACTTTTAACATTGTTACCTTCCTTGTTTTTATCTCAAGCGAACCATCAGGGTAACCGCGCTATCTCATCAGGATGAACCTATTCAGTTAACAAAACCTAATTTACCATTTATTGAGGTTATCAATGGGAAACTGGTCACCAGAGGATACATTTTCAAAGGTGGCCGATGGAACAACTCACACAAATTATTGCCAAATACAGCCCGGAACCTGAATTCCTGTTGTTGATTATCTTTTTATTTTCGCTGGGAAAGTCAGTGATTTTTATTTCCTCGTTGCTGCCACCCGCGTCGGTCACGCTAATACTGGGCATCGTTGCCGGTAAAAGCGTGCTCCCCGACGTTCATGTCTGGGGGGCGATTACCCTGGGCGCCTTACTCGGCTCCGTTTTGTCCTTCCATTGTGGCGCGCTGTTCTGCCTCCGGGGATCACTCAAAGGGTTACCGGTCAGATTTCATGCACCACTGCACAGGGCACAAACCGCACTGCAGAAAAAAGGCATGCCACTGTTGTTTATCTCGCGTTTTTTGGCGGTGATGCGCTACAGCGTGCCGTTGGTGGCCGGCATCATTACATTGCCCCTGAGGCAGGTCTATTGCGCCAGTGCGCTGTCCGCCGGGATTTGGGCGCTGGCTCTGATATTGGTTAGTCGGGTGTTTTGACCTGACTATCAATACCAGACTGGCCGATACTATGGCTAAGGTAGTAAAAAGCCACCTAAAGGTGGCTCTAGGTTGCTGACAAAGCAGGAAAAAGCGTGGTTTTTCCTGCTTTGTGGTGAGCAGCCGAAAATCAATAAATTGATTTTCCTGATTTTTATTTATCGGCCTCTACTCGCTCTGGGCAGGAATGAGGTTTGTCATCAGTCTGAAGCCACCTAAAGGTGGCTCGATGGTTACGCGTGGTTTTCACAACCCGGAAGGCTACGGTCAATAATTAGGTTACCCTCTGCCCGAACACCAATCTTGCCAAACAGGAAGGCATGGTTGAGCTGAGTGATAACTACATTACTCAAACCTACAGCGCATTTATCTTTCTCAATAACTTTATCGATGGCTGTTTTCATTTTACAGAAAGCCAACAACACTTTTCGATAGACTTCCGGCATCCAGACACTTCCCACTACGTCCGGCATATATCATGCTCCCAAGGCAATCGGCTTATTCAATCGAAGTCCCATTATCAATTTTGCAGGAAATAGCTGGCTGTACCACACCCGAAAGGTTGAGATCGGAAGCCCACCTTGCGCCAGATCACTTAACGGCAAATTCCTCCTGAAAGGAGGCAATTTTTGTGGGAAGAGTCTCAATCAGGTATTAATCGTTAAAAAACCATGAAGAAAAAAACCGCTAAAAAATTGATTTAATTTATATTTTTTATTAAATCCAACCCCGTAATCAATTAATTAAACCTCAAGGATGCTACCCACAGTGCTAACAACTCAAGGTGTTAACTTATTCACCTCCGTTCCCCAAATGCAAAACGCTTACACGCATTAGTTTTTCTCATGCGATATTTTTAACCCCCTGTTTTATCAATAAGATAAGCCACATTAGGGCTGTTAATCTGCTAAGACCCAGAGTAATCTTCCGCCCCCAAGACGTCCGATTTGTCTCCGCAGTGTAAAGAACAATCGACTTTTATCCCTCGCATAAATGTTGTAAATATGTTGCACGAAGGTGGCGTTATTGCACTACCTTACTAAAGCCGGGCCAACCGGATAATCGTATAAAAAAGAGCCACTTCAGAGCTCGCTATTTCACTCATGACAGGTAAAACAGGACATCATAAGATGGTAGATCACTCTAAAATAGCCACAGAGGCCGCGCCAGAATCAGAAGATCATCTACGGCGAAACCTAACTAACCGACATATTCAACTGATTGCCATCGGCGGTGCTATAGGTACGGGTTTGTTTATGGGCTCCGGCAAAACCATCAGCCTGGCCGGACCTTCGATCATCTTCGTATACATGATTATCGGCTTTATGCTGTTCTTCGTGATGCGTGCCATGGGCGAGTTGCTGCTCTCCAATCTGGAATATAAATCCTTCAGCGATTTCGCCGCCGATCTGCTCGGCCCCTGGGCCGGCTTCTTTACCGGCTGGACCTACTGGTTCTGTTGGGTGGTCACCGGTATTGCCGACGTGGTGGCGATCACCGCCTACGCGCAGTTCTGGTTCCCCGAACTGTCACAGTGGATCGCTTCGTTGCTGTGTATCCTGCTGCTGCTGGGCCTGAACCTGGCGACGGTGAAGATGTTTGGTGAGATGGAATTCTGGTTCGCTATGATCAAAATCGTCGCCATTGTCGGGCTGATCATCGCCGGGCTGGTGATGATCGCTATGCAGTTCCAGTCGCCTACCGGCACCGTCGCCTCGTTCTCACATCTGTGGAATGACGGCGGCATGTTCCCGAAAGGCATCAGCGGTTTCTTCGCCGGCTTCCAGATTGCAGTGTTCGCCTTTGTCGGCATTGAGCTGGTGGGCACCACCGCGGCTGAAACCAAAGACCCGGAAAAAGTGCTGCCGCGCGCGATTAACTCGATTCCTATCCGCATCATCATGTTCTACGTGTTCGCCCTGATCGTGATTATGTCAGTCACGCCATGGAGTTCCGTGGTCGCCGATAAGAGCCCGTTCGTGGAACTGTTCGTGCTGATTGGCCTGCCTGCCGCGGCCAGCGTGATCAACTTTGTGGTACTGACTTCCGCCGCTTCCTCCGCCAACAGTGGTGTGTTCTCCACCAGCCGTATGTTGTTCGGTCTGGCACAGGAAGGCGATGCACCCAAGTCGTTTTCCCACCTGTCCAAGCGAGCAGTACCGGCTAATGGCCTGACCTTCTCCTGTATCTGTTTGTTGGGTGGGGTGGTGCTGATTTACCTGATCCCGAACGTGATGACAGTCTTCACGCTGGTGACCACCGTCTCAGCGATCCTGTTTATGTTTGTCTGGACCATCATCCTGTGCTCGTATCTGGTTTACCGTAAACAACGCCCGGCGCTGCACCAGAAATCGATCTACAAGATGCCGGCCGGCAAACTGATGTGCTGGGTCTGTATGGCGTTCTTCGCCTTTGTGTTGGTGCTGCTGACGCTGCGCGAAGATACCCGCCAGGCGCTGATCGTCACGCCACTGTGGTTTGTGGTGCTCGGCCTGTCCTACGTGTTCCTGCGTAAGAAGAAAACCGCTTAAGACGCTGCTGGGGGATAGTCCGCTATCCCCCTTTCCGCTCCTGGCGCTTAGCACGGCCGAATACCCTCGACAATCACCCGCTGCACGTTCTCCACCGTCTGCTGAAAAAACGCCTCATCGTCCAGGGTCTTGCCGGTCACCGCTTCTACCTGCACCCAAAAATCAGCGTAATGCTGAGTGGTTGCCCACAGCATGAAGATCAGATGGTGCGGATCTACCGCCGCGATATGACCTTCGGCAATCCAGCGCTCAATCATGGCGGACTTCTCGTCCACCAGCGCCTTCAACCCGCCCTGCAGCTCCAGTTTCAATAAAGGCGCCCCCTGGATCATCTCCAGACAAAACAGCCGTGAAGCCTGCGGATGATGACGGGATACCTCAAGCTTCAGCCGAATATATTCACGAATGGCCTGCAAGGGTTCCTGATCGGCACGCAGCGCTTTAAGCGGTGCCAGCCATACATCAAGAATGCCTTTCAGCACAGCCACATACAGCTCTTCTTTGGAAGGGAAGTAATACAGCAGATTGGTTTTGGAGACGTCGGCGCGTTCCGCCACCTGATCCAGACTGGTGCCATGAATACCGTACAGCGAGAAGAACTCCAGCGCCGCATCCATAATGGTGCTGCGTTTTGCAGCCACCGCACGCGAGCGGCGCGTGGGAGGTTTAAGGGCTTGTGGCTTCACTGCGACTCCTTGGCGCAACCTGATTCGGGCCAGCATAACAAAGCCATTGGGTGAAACCCACGCTTTTGCCTACCCCTTTCGAGTGATTATTTGCACCTTTAACGCGCAGCCTCGCCTGTTTTTTGTGCAGCTATTTTTGACCAAATGGTCTGTTTTAGACCATTCACTCAACAAAAAAAATTACACCTTAAAAAAATTCGTTGATAAATAAGCCATTTTCAAAACTGGCACCGCCTTTGCAAAAGCCTCCGTATCCAGCGCCGCCTGCAGAAAGCATTCAGGCGACGCATGATCCGTCCCACTAGCAACCGAGGTGTTCAAATGAAAATTGGCGTATTTATCCCGATCGGCAACAACGGCTGGCTGATTTCCAGCAATGCCCCGCAGTACCAACCGACGTTTGAACTCAACAAAACCATCGTGCAGAAGGCCGAGCACTACAACTTCGACTTCGCGCTGTCGATGATCAAACTGCGCGGCTTCGGCGGCAAAACCGAGTTCTGGGACCACAACCTGGAATCCTTCACCCTGATGGCCGGGCTGGCCGCCGTCACCTCACGCATCAAGATCTACGCCACGGCAGCCACGTTAACCATGCCACCGGCGATCGTCGCCCGTATGGCCTCCACCATTGACTCCATTTCCAACGGGCGTTTTGGCCTGAATGTAGTGACGGGTTGGCAGAAGCCGGAATACGAGCAGATGGGCATGTGGCCGGGCGACGATTACTTCGGCCGTCGATACGACTATCTGGCGGAGTACGTCAATGTGTTGCGTGATCTGTGGGGCACCGGTAAATCCGATTTCAAAGGCGAGTTCTTCCAGATGGACGACTGTCGCGTCAGCCCGCAGCCGCAGGCGGACATCAAGGTGATCTGCGCCGGACAAAGCGATGCGGGCATGGCCTTCTCGGCAAAATATGCCGATTACAACTTTTGCTTCGGCAAGGGCGTCAACACGCCGACCGCCTTTGCGCCAACCGCAGCACGCTTAAAAATTGCGGCGGATAGCGAAGGCCGCAGCGTGGCCTGCTACGTACTGTTTATGATTATTGCCGATGAAACCGACGAGGCCGCCCGTGCCAAATGGGAAAGCTATAAAGCGGGGGCCGATACCGAAGCCCTGGCCTGGCTGACGGAGCAAAGCGGCAAGGACACCAAATCCGGTGCCGACACCAACGTACGCCAGATGGCGGATCCCACCTCCGCCGTCAATATCAATATGGGCACGCTAGTCGGCTCCTACGCCAACGTGGCGCGCATGATGGATGAAATCGCCACCGTCGCCGGTACCGAAGGTGTGTTACTGACCTTCGATGATTTCGTCACAGGGGTGGAAGACTTCGGCGAGCGCATCCAGCCACTGATGAAAAGTCGCGCCGACGTTTGCCCACAGACTGCCACAAGCCGCGAGGTAGCATAATGAAAATTGTTGAAAACCAACCAATAGTGCGCCGCCAGTCACCACAGGCCGGGGTTACCCTTACCCTGCCTGCCCGTCCGGAGGCTATCGTCTTTGCACCACAGGAAACCGCGCTGATCGTGGTCGATATGCAAAATGCCTACGCTTCGCAGGGCGGCTATCTGGATCTCGCCGGTTTTGATGTCTCGGCCACCGCCCCGGTGATCGCCAACATCAAACGCGCCATCAGTGCTGCCCGTGCCGCCGGAATCAAGGTGATCTTTTTCCAAAATGGCTGGGATAACCAGTACATCGAAGCCGGTGGCCAGGGCTCCCCCAACTGGCATAAATCCAACGCGCTGAAAACCATGCGTAAACGCCCGGAACTGATGGGCAAGCTACTGGCCAAGGGCGACTGGGATTACGATCTGGTTGACGAACTGCAACCGCAGCCCGGCGACATTCTGATCCCGAAACCGCGTTACAGCGGCTTCTTTAACACACAGCTCGACAGCCTGCTGCGCTCGTATGGTATTCATCATCTGGTGTTTACCGGCATTGCCACCAACGTCTGCGTGGAATCCACGCTGCGCGACGGCTTTTTCCTCGAATATTTCGGCATCGTGCTGGCTGACGCCACCCACCAGGCCGGGCCACCGTTCGCCCAGCAGGCGGCGCTGTACAACATCGAAACCTTCTTTGGTTGGGTGTCGGATGTCGACAGTTTCTGTGATGTGCTCGCCGCCCCGCTCAGCCAGACGGCATGAGTTTTGCCCGCCTTTAACCAAAATTAAATTTTCTCCAGGAGCACCACTATGCCAAAAACCATTATTACCCCGCCGGGCACCGGCAAACCGCTGGCTCCTTTCGTGCCCGGCACCCTGGCCAACGGCGTGGTTTACGTCTCGGGCACGCTGGCATTCGATAAGAACAATAACGTGGTACACGTCGGTGACGCGGCGGCGCAAACCCGTCACGTGCTTGAGACCATCAAAAGCGTGATTGAAACCGCCGGCGGCAGCATGGACGACGTGACCTTTAACTCGATATTCCTCACCGACTGGCAAAACTATGCCGCCATCAATCAGGTGTATGCCGAGTATTTCCCCGGCGACAAACCGGCACGCTACTGCATTCAGTGCGGATTGGTAAAACCGGACGCCCTGATTGAAATTGCCACCGTGGCCCATCTGGGCCGCTGAGTCATTATCCACTGAGGACTGAGCATGTATTTTGAGATTTTGGGAAAAGACACGCCGTTGGCACCCACGCTGGTGCTGTCTGCCGGGCTGGGTGGCGCAGGCAGTTTTTGGCAACCGCAGATTAACGCGCTGAGTGAGTATTTCCGGGTGGTGGTTTACGATCACTTCGGTACCGCACACAGCAAGGGCAGCGTGCCGAATGGCTACAGCATGGCCGACATGGCTGATGAGGTGGCGCAGTTGCTACGCTCACTCAATGTAGAACGCTGCTACTTCGTCGGCCATGCACTCGGCGGGATGATTGGCTTGCAACTGGCGCTCACGTATCCGCAACGGGTCGAAAAGCTGGTGGTGGTTAACGGCTGGTCGGCGTTGGACAGCCAGACACAGCGCTGCTTTAAAGTACGTCAGGATCTGCTGCTCAACAGCGGCGTGGAAGCCTACGTGCGTGCCCAACCGCTGTTCCTGTTCCCCGCCGACTGGCTGTCGCACCACCAGAGTTTGCTGGATGAAGAGTTGCAGCATCAGACCGCGCATTTTCAGGGCACCGAAAACCTGCTGCGCCGTCTGCATGCCTTGATGAACACCGATTTCCGTCCACATTTGGCGGACATCACCACGCCGACCCTGGCGCTGTGCTCCCGCGACGATTTGCTGGTGCCCTACCACTGCTCGCATCAATTGGCGGCCAGCCTGCCGAACGGCGAACTGGCCGAGATGGCCTACGGGGGTCATGCCATGAGCGTGACCAACACCGAGCACTTTAACCGCATCCTGCTGGGTTGGCTGTTGAAAACGCAATACGCCCAAGCCCACCTGCAACCCTAGCCCGGAGACACAATATGCAAAGCCAAACGCTGCTTTCCAATACGCCACTACAGCCGCCGTCTGTAGAAAAACAGGACTTCCGCGACGCCATGGCACGCCTGGGATCGGCGGTCAATATCATCACTACCGATGGCCCTGCCGGCCGAGCCGGTTTTACCGCTTCGGCAGTCTGCAGCGTCACCGACACGCCACCAACCTTGTTGGTGTGCCTTAACCGTTCCGCGTCTGTCTATTCGGTGTTCAAACAAAACCAAACGCTGTGCGTCAATACGCTGGCCGCGGAACACGAGTCGCTGTCGAATCTGTTCGGCGGTAAAACCCCGATGGACCTGCGTTTCTCTGCTGCACGCTGGTCTACGCTGGCGACCGGCTCCCCCATTTTGCACGGGGCGGTGGTCTCATTCGACTGCCAGATCGGCCAGATTGTCAGCGTCGGCACCCACGACATTTTGTTCTGCCAGGCGGTGGCACTGACGCGTAATGACGACAGCCACGGCCTGGCCTATTTCGACCGGCGCTACCACTCGCTGTTGAAACAATGAGCGGCGCATAACCCGCTCAAACCCATTCACCTACACCCTAAAATTTTGGAGATAACGATGGCGAAGACCTGGTTTCCCCAATGGCGCCTGAAACAAGGCAGTCTGGACGGTTCGATTGTTGCGCCCGATGAACGGCTTTCGCTGGCACAAACGCTGGTGATGGGGTTGCAACATGCGGTGGCGATGTTTGGTGCCACGGTACTGATGCCGCTGCTGATGGGCTTTGACGCCAATCTGGCCATTCTGATGTCCGGCATCGGCACGCTGCTGTTTTTCCTGGTGGTTGGCGGCCGGGTACCAAGTTATCTCGGTTCCAGCGCGGCGTTTGTCGGGCTGGTAATCACCCTGACCGGCTACAGTGGCCAGGGCGCTAACCCGAATATTGCGCTGGCGCTTGGCGGTATTATCGCCTGTGGCTTGGTGTACCTGCTGATCGGCCTGGTGGTGATGAGCGTAGGTACCCGTTGGATCGAACGCCTGATGCCGCCGGTGGTGACCGGTGCAGTAGTGATGGCGATTGGCCTTAACCTGGCACCTATCGCGGTGCGCAGCGTTTCAGCTTCCAGCTTTGACAGTTGGATGGCGGTGACCACTATTTTGTGTATTGGCTCGGTCGCGGTATTTACCCGCGGGCTGATGCAACGGCTGTTGATCCTGGTGGGATTGCTCGCCGCCTATTTAATCTACGTGATAACCACCAACGGCTTTGGGCTTGGCAAACCGGTGGATTACAGCGCACTAAGTCAGGCAGCCTGGTTCGGCCTGCCACAGTTCACCACGCCGGTGTTTCACCTGCACGCCATGTTGCTGATCGCCCCGGTGGCAATCATTCTGGTGGCGGAAAACCTCGGGCATGTCAAAGCGGTGGCGGGCATGACCGGTCGCGATCTCGATCCTTATATCGGCCGTGCCTTCGTCGGGGATGGACTGGCGACCATGCTCTCAGGTTCAGTGGGCGGTACCGGGGTGACCACCTATGCCGAGAATATCGGCGTGATGTCAGTGACCAAAATTTACTCTACGCTGGTGTTTATCGCGGCGGCGTTGGTAGCGATTGTACTGGGGTTTTCACCGAAGTTCGGCGCGCTGATCCACACCATTCCCGGCCCGGTTTTGGGCGGTGCCTCGGTGGTGGTGTTCGGTCTGATCGCCGTCGCCGGCGCGCGCATCTGGGTGCAGAACAAAGTAGATCTGGGCGATAACGGCAACCTGATTATGGTTGCCGTCACCCTGGTACTGGGTGCGGGCGATTTTGCACTGACTATTGGCAACTTCACCATGGGTGGGATAGGCACCGCCACTTTCGGCGCCATTATCCTTAATGCCCTGCTGCGCAAGCGTAAAGCGCTGCCGCTGGCAGACAGTACCGTACGTTAATTAAACGGCGCTGGTCTTATTCGGCCAACGCCGCCGCTTTCTCTTTGCGGCGAATACGCAGTTCGCTAACCAGCACCCCCAGCACGATCAGTGCGCACCCCAACAGGGCGACACCGGGCAAACGCTCGCCGGCAATACGCCCGACCAACCCGGCCCAGACCGGCTCCCCGGCATAGATGACCGTGGCACGCGTTGGCGAAACGCTGCGTTGCGCCCAGTTCATCGTCACTTGAATGATGGCACTGGCGAGCCCCAGCCCCAGCGCGCTGTACAACAAGTAGCTGCTATACGGCGGTACCGACTCACCGGTAGGCACCATCATCAGGAACGAGGCCACTGAGGCGGTAGCCAATTGCACCACCGTCACCCGCTTGACATTGACCTTGCCCGCATAGGCACCAATCAAAATGATCTCGGCGGCCATGCCCAAGGTGCCAATCAGCGTCAGTATCTCGCCCACGCTGAGCGTCATATCGCTGCTGCTCGGCGCTGCCAGCAGCATCAGGCCGGTGAAGGCCAGTAACACACCGACCCAGGCCATCACACCGGGAAAACGGCCCAACACCAACCACTGCAGCAGCGGCACCATAGGCACATACATGGCGGTAATAAACGCCGACTGACTGCTGCTGATGGTTTGTAGCCCCACAGTTTGCAGACCGTAGCCGAACATAATGGCAACGCCAATAAACACGCCCGCTTTCAGCTCATACCAGGTCAGCCCACGCAAACTGCGCAGCGAAAACAACACCAGTACCAGCGTGGCTGCGGCAAATCGCAAGCCAACGAAAAAGAACGGCCCGCTGACCTGCATGGCAAGATGCACCGCCAAAAAGGTGCCGCCCCAGATCATGGTGATGAAAATCAGCACCGCTTCCTGTCGCTTTATCTTGGGAATGTACGTGGAAATAAAGGATTTTTTTACTACGGACACCGGCTTGCCCTTCCTGCTGGGTGCAATATAATGCACAGATCCTGCCAGTATGAGGTAAAGCCAGTGGATGGGCAATACAGTGAACAACGGTAAACATGAAGCTCCCAAGGTACTGCAATACCTGAGCAGCAACCTGCGCGGTTATCGCCAGCAGGCGGGGCTTAGCCAGGTGGCGTTGGCAGAAAAATCTGACGTCAGCCGCCGCATGCTGGCCGGTATTGAGGCCGGTGACCGTAACGTTAGTTTGGCGGTGCTGGACAAGCTGGCCGACGCCCTGAATATCGCCTTCACCGATCTGATCCAGGCGCCCGAAGCGCGCGGCAGCCATTTGGTGGGTGAATTGGCCTGGCAGGGAGTACAACCGGCAAGTCAGGCGCTGTTCGCTGCCAGCGTGCCTGCGCGCCAGCGGGTTGAACTCTGGGAATGGACGCTAATGCCGGGCGAGCACTACGACTCAGTGCCGGATGCCGAAGGCTGGAGCGAAATTATCTACGTGATCGTCGGTAGCCTGACGCTGGTACTGGAACAGCAAACCCTGACACTGGAGGCCGGACAAACCCAGGTGTTCAACAGCGATCAGCACTATGCCTATGCCAACCGCAGCGAGCTGCCAATACGTTTTATCTGCAACGTCACCTTCTAGTCGCCACGTCAGCCCGCATTTTCAGCAGGCTGTCACCCCTCTGTCGTCCCCATGTCATGCTACTGTCGTGGCGGCCGAGGGTGGCAGCCCCTACACTTGTGCTCAGTGAACGTTCATTTTGGAGAACAGCAGTTTGCCATCAACTGGTTTACCCATCCGCAAGATCTGTGGTCACTGTGGGCCATCGGCGGCATGAGCATCGCGCTCGTCTTGCGTGCCATGAGGCCCCTGCTGTTGCGTGATGTTTTCCGTCGCTGGCAACAACAACGGTTGGCAGAAAAACTCAGGCGCATGCCATAAGCTGTAGCCAATCCGCCAACCGGGCCAGCGCACTGCCCGGCCGGATTTCTTGCGGCGTCAGCAAACAGTAACCGCTGCCGTCCGACGAAAAGCCAAAAGGTGCGCACAGCAACCCGTTAGCGACATCATCACGTACCTGCTGCCACGGGCCGATGGCAATGCCTATCCCCGCCACCGCCGCCTGTAAACTGAAGTAAAAATGATCAAAGCGTTGTTCCGAACGCCCCACCAGCGCGACGCCCTGCACGTGTGCCCACTGTAGCCAGGCATCGGGGCGGGTGGCCGAGTGCAATAACACCGCGTCTTGACTCAACTGCGGCTGGCCACCCTTGGCGGTAACGAAACGCCGTAGCATTTCAGGTTTGCACACCGGCCCGACCCGTTCGTTGAACAACGTCACGCTGTTCAGCTTGTCGTCCCAGTCAAAATCATTGCGACGGATAGCGGCGTTAATCCCATCGTGAAACGAAAACGGCCCACCACCAGCCACCAGTTGCAGGTTAATGTCCGGGTGTGCCAACTGAAATGCCGGCAGACGCGGTATCAGCCAGCGCATCAATAGCGTCGGCTCACAGGACAATACCAGCGGTGCGTCCTGCGCCTGCTGCCGCAGCGTTTGTGCGCTGTGCTCCAAAATACCGAATGCCTGTTGTGACGCCTGCAATAACGTACGACCCGCCGCCGTCAGATACACCCGCCTATGACGGCGCTCAAATAACATCACGCCGAGTTCATCCTCCAGCCCCCTGACAGCACGGCTAACTGCACCGTGCGTCAAACTCAGGCTGTTCGCCGCCTGGGTAAAACTCTCCAGCCGCGCCGCGGCCTCGAAACAACGCAAACCACCCAAGGATAACGGGCGGTTAGCATTGCGTGAGTTTTTCTCACCGGTACTGTCAGTTTTCATCGTTTGTCACCTTCGACCATTTCTCTTATAAATCAGCGACTCTCTTCTGATTTATTAATAGGATAACTATGACCGAACTCCTCGCTGTCGTCACCATTACTTTACTCGCTGTCATCAGCCCAGGGCCGGATTTCGCCATGGTGTCACGCAACAGTCTGCTGCTTTCCCGCCGCGCCGGGGTAGTGACCGCCTGTGGCATTGGCGCTGGTGTACTGATCCATGTCACTTATACCCTGATTGGGGTCGGTGTGTTAATCCAGCAATCTCTGTGGCTATTCACCCTGCTGAAGGCGATTGGCGCCGCCTATCTGATCTATCTTGGCGTCAGTATGCTGCGTAACGCCGGTGCCCAGGCAGCTCCGTCGTCCAGTTCGCCCACAGCCGCTAGTGATATGGTTGCGCTGAAAACCGGCTTTTTAACCAACGTGCTAAACCCGAAAACCACCATTTTTATCGTCAGCCTGTTTATGCAGGTGGTTAATCCGCAGACACCGCTCAGCGTACAAATCGGCTATGGGCTGTTTATTTCACTTGCCCATATTTTCTGGTTCAGTGCCGTCGCGCTGCTGTTTTCCGCACCCCGCATCAATACGCGCCTGCTGCGTATGCGCAAAGGTATCGACAGAGTCTTCGGTAGCCTGCTGATTACCTTCGGCACATTGTTGGCATTGGCCGGAATAAAATAATGCCGCGAAGATAAGTTCAGCATTCACTTCTATGCTTAGGGGGGCATATCGTTCAATCACCAAAGCGGAGAATGGAACATGGCGAAAATATTGGTCCTTTATTACTCGATGTACGGACATATTGAAACCTTAGCGGAGGCGGTAGCGGAAGGCGCTCGCCGGGTCAGTGGCGTTGAAGTGACCCTGAAACGCGTGCCGGAAACCATTGCGGCAGAAGCCTTTGCCAAAGCCGGTGGTAAACAAGATCAAAAAGCACCGGTGGCCAGCCCACAGGAGTTGGCCGATTACGATGGCATTATCTTCGGGACGCCGACCCGCTTTGGCAATATGGCCGGGCAAATGCGCACCTTCCTCGATCAAACCGGCGGCCTGTGGGCTTCTGGCGCACTATACGGCAAAGTGGGCAGCGTCTTCTCCTCCACCGGTACCGGCGGCGGGCAGGAACATACCATTACCTCCACCTGGACCACCCTGGCGCACCATGGCTTTATTATTGTGCCGATCGGTTACGCCACCCCGGAACTGTTTGACGTCTCCCAAACGCGTGGCGGTACGCCTTATGGCGCAACCACCATCGCCGGGGGGGACGGCTCACGCCAGCCGAGCCAGGAAGAACTGACCATTGCCCGCTACCAGGGCGAACACGTGGCAAAAATCACCGCCAAGCTGAAAAGTTAAGCGATAACCTTCTGTTACCTGCACTACGGGGTCGTTGATTCCTTCGACCCCATCTTGTTGCCAACCCACAGCAAGGTTAAAATGCCGCTCAGCCTGCCATTCACTACCTGAACGTCACGGTCGAAATTCGTTCTGCCCGTCAATCACCGCCCCGTGCCCTGATGACGGGCGTTCTGTTTTTGCGCATAGCGAAGGGAAATAAGTCAGTGTCTAAAGATTTTGATGAACTAATAAGAGACATGGATCTTATTATTGAAAATGTAGACAGTTTCAAGGCTCTGGCCCCACGCGCACCCGAACCACCTGTGACGCCGCCTGCGGTTCATCACTACGATTCGTTCTGCGAGAATGTGGCGCTGAAAGTGGTGCTGAAGGTTCTGCTCTCGTCGGTGGATAAAATCGTCAAGGTACAGATTGCCAATAAGGTCGAGCAAGAAATTGCCCAGATAGAACAGCAGGTAGTCCGTGCTGGCGGTGGGCCGGTATCGCCCGAAGATCTGGCTCAGATGACGCAATACGTGCGGCGCACCGTCAACAACCTGTTGGAATAAACACCAACAAGGTTAAAAAACGTGCCAACCTTCGCAGACGATATAAATTTTTACGCCTTTTTTATATCGTCTGCCTTATTCTTTATAGACTTAAAGAATAAATCGACTCATTGCCGACAGGCAACTCGGGCGCAAGTATGGTCAAGAATAAGCAGATTCTGGTCGTTATTCATCTTTGCAGTTTTTTAGTTTTCCTTTACAGCCTGTCCATGATCCCCCCTCTGTTGGTGGCATTGTTGTATAAAGAAAAAAGCGTTTTTTCTTTCTTCTATACGCTGGTGATTGCCGGTTCGCTCGGCGGTTTGGGCTGGTTTAGCACCCGTCAGTCCAGGGTACAGCTGCGCACGCAGGACGGTTTTTTAATCATTGTGTTGTTCTGGCTGCTTTTTTCCATGGTCAGCGCCCTGCCGTTATGGATGGACGACACGCTAAACATCAGCCTGACCGATGCCATGTTCGAAGGTGTTTCCGGCATCACCACCACCGGTGCTTCGGTGCTCAATGATGTTTCCGGCCTGCCCAAATCTTTCCTCTACTACCGCTCCCAGCTCAATTTTATCGGCGGCCTCGGCGTCATTGTATTAGCCGTGGCGGTACTGCCCTTGCTCGGCATTGGTGGCGCCAAACTTTATCAGTCGGAAATGCCCGGCCCGTTCAAGGAAGAACGCCTGACCCCGCGGCTGGCCGACACCTCGAAAAACCTGTGGCTGATTTATCTCGGCCTGGGGTTGGCCTGCACGGTGGCATTTCGCATTGCGGGCATGCCATGGTTTGATGCCCTCTGCCATGGGATTTCTACCGTTTCACTCGGGGGGTTTTCCACCCGCAATGAGAGCCTGGGCTTTTACGATAGCTCGGCGGTGGAAATGGTCGGCGGGATTTTTTCTATCCTGGCTGCGGTGAACTTCACCCTGTATTTCGTCGCCGTGGGACGCCGCAGCCTGAAGCCGCTCTACAGAAACCCGGAACTGCGTTTTTTCCTGCTGGTGCTGTCGATTATTGTGGTGATTGTCTGTTTCGAGCTGTACCGCTCTGACATGTACGGTGCCAAAGACTCCTTCGTACACGGTTTTTTCCTCACCAGTTCGATGATGACCGATAACGGGTTAGCCACCGCCGACTATGCCAAAATGCCTTCTCACACCATTATGTTGCTGTTGGCGGCAAGTTTTTTTGGTGGTTGTGTCGGTTCGACCTGCGGCGGTATCAAGGCACTGCGTTTTCTGATCATGTATAAGCAGAGCCGGCATGAGATCAACCAACTGGTTCATCCCAACGCCATTTTCACCATCAAAGTTGGCAACGCGCCGATTCAGGATCGCGTGTTGCGTTCGGTCTGGAGCTTCTTCTTTCTGTATGTCTTCTTCAGCTGTTTCTTCGTCTGGCTGCTGAACCTGATGGGCTATGACCTGGTCACTTCCTTCGCTACCGTCGCCGCCTGTATTAATAATATGGGATTAGGCTTTGGTGAAACCGCCGCCGGGTTTGGTACGCTCAGCGATGCGGCCAAATGGTTAATGTGCTCGGCGATGTTGCTGGGCCGCCTTGAGATCTACCCTATACTGATTTTGTGCTCCCGAGCTTTTTGGCGTTTTTGATACCTTCGCCGCCCTGTCGCCGTATCGCCTGTTTTTCCTCAACGTTGCTGTACCAACGCTGACACATTCGTAACGTGAATGTGTTTCATTATTGTATTCGTTTCGTTGCGATAAGTTAATTTCACTGTAAATACATACTGCACTGCATAATCAGAATGCCCAGTTCACTACGCAAGTTTAGCAACAGGCCGTTCAGGCCGGCTTGCAGGATGTGGTCACCGCGATTATCACCGCCTGGTATACCGGTACCGTCGGCCATGGCCAATAACACCCTGAGCAATGGTGCCACGTTGTTTAGCGGCAACTGCGCCAATTGCCACCAGCCGGACGGCAGCGGCAGTAAAAATCAGGCTTACCCTTCTCTGTTCAATAACACGGCCACCGGTTCCGGTAACCCGGCCAACCTGATCTCAGCGATTCGGTTCGGCGTTGAACGACCAGCAGATCGGTGCTATCAGCAACTATGTCCTGCAACAGTATGGCAATCCGGCGGTTAAGGTCAGCGCCACGGACGTCAACCTATTGCGGCAAGGTGGCCCGATCCCGCTGCTGGCCAGCCTACAGCCTTATATGGCTCCGGCAATCAGCGTGGCGGTACTGGCCTTGCTCATCCTGGTCTGGCTGGTGGGAAGAAAACAGCGTTAAATCCTGTGATTGCAGGTTGGGGAGCTATCCCCGGCTTGCAGGTTTGGCCGCAAGCCACGCAAGGATAGTTTCTGCCTTCATCCTGAGGAATTCGGCATAGTTCGCTTTTATTGAGTTTGATTTTCCACACGGGTGATGCCGTGTTTCTTCATCACTTCTTCCATGGTCAGATTTTCATCATCCGGTGTTTCATCAATGACAACATCTTGCGGACGAACATAAGGTTTGGTGGCACGTTTGAACATCCACCACCAAACGAACACCAGAAACGCACCGGACTTCAGAAAAATCATGGTCCACAATGCTATTTGATACCAGGTCATCTCTATCTCCATGAAAGAGTTAAACGCGATCGCGTCAGTCTATTTTACCCTCTGCATTGTCCCGATCAATAGTCAACGACCTATCCCCCGGGTTCAGGGCCGCTGTTATAGGCATTTCTATCAGGAATTGCTCTACCCTGCCGCCAGCGGCATCTTGCACGGCCTCCGATTCCCCACCAGAGGCTTTGTTTGTCCAGTTGCTGTTATTGCCGGTTTGGCCGACTCGTTTTTCCCTTCGAAAAGAGCGGATTACCCTTTCTCACAGGCTCTTTTTTCATATAGCTAAAAAGTCTAACCAAACCGCTTAAAATAGCCGTTTCAACCAAAAAATGTTAATAGCCCCGTTTTTCCGCTATACTCGCCAGGTTAGATTTCTCGGGCAGCCTGTTTCGCCCACTTTTTATGGAGCTGTTTTAACGGATAAACCCTCACTCCTAACGGACTAGCTAGAAGGTATTCTATGAGCCAAAACGACACTGAAATTGTGGCACGTCGTAGCCATATCAATCCTCCGGTATTTTTTATCTCTGCCGCTTTAATCATCGTCCTGGTGGCCTTTGCCGCCTTTTACCCAGAGTTGGCCGATCGCAAATTCAAAGCGTTGCAACAGGGTATTTTCACTAACGCCAGCTGGTTTTATATTCTGGCGGTGGCACTGATCCTGATGAGCGTGACCTACCTGGGATTGTCGCGTTACGGCAATATCAAGCTCGGGCCGGATCACGCCCAGCCAGACTTTAGCTATGTTTCATGGTTCGCCATGCTGTTTTCCGCCGGGATGGGCATTGGCCTGATGTTCTTTGGCGTCGCCGAACCCGTAATGCATTATCTTTCCCCCCCAATCGGAACGCCGGAAACAGTGGAAGCGGCTAAACAGGCCATGCGCCTAACCTTCTTCCACTGGGGCCTGCATGCCTGGGCAATCTACGCTATCGTGGCGCTGATCCTGGCCTTCTTCAGCTATCGCCACGGCCTGCCACTGACGCTGCGTTCCGCGCTATATCCTATTATCGGCGATCGCATTTATGGGCCGATTGGCCACGCGGTAGATATTTTTGCGGTGATTGGTACCGTGTTCGGTGTCGCCACCTCGCTGGGCTACGGTGTGTTGCAGGTTAACGCCGGCCTTAACCACCTGTTTGGCTTGCCGATCAACGCAACGGTGCAGGTGGTTCTGATCGTGGTGATCACCGGCCTGGCTACGCTGTCAGTGGTTTCCGGACTGGATAAAGGCATCCGAATTCTGTCCGAATTGAACCTCGGCCTGGCGGTGTTGCTGCTGGTGCTGGTGGCTGCGCTCGGCCCGACCGTGCTGTTGTTAAAATCCTTTGTCGAAAATACCGGCGGTTATCTCTCTGACATCGTCAGCAAGACTTTTAACCTGTATGCCTATGAGCCGAAATCCAGTAACTGGCTGGGCGGTTGGACGCTGCTGTATTGGGGCTGGTGGTTGTCTTGGTCGCCTTTCGTCGGCATGTTTATCGCCCGCGTTTCACGTGGACGTACCATCCGTGAATTCGTTACCGGCGTGCTTTTCGTCCCCGCGGGCTTTACGCTGCTGTGGATGACCGTGTTCGGTAACAGTGCCATTAATCTGATCATGGTCGAAGGTGCGCGAGATTTGGCTAACACGGTGCAAAATGACGTAGCACTGGCACTGTTCAACTTCCTGGAACATTTCCCATTCTCTAATATCTTGTCATTTATCGCCATGGCCATGGTGGTAGTCTTCTTCGTCACCTCAGCGGATTCGGGAGCGATGGTGGTAGATACTCTGGCTTCCGGGGGGACCGACCAAACTCCGGTCTGGCAGCGGATTTTCTGGGCCGGCATGATGGGCCTGGTCGCCATTGCCTTGCTGCTCGCCGGTGGGCTGAGCGCACTGCAAACCGTCACCATCGCCAGTGCCCTGCCGTTCTCGATGATATTGCTGATGTCTATCTACGGGCTGTTAAAGGCCTTGCGCATCGACGCCTATAAGCGTGACAGCCAGGTGATGACCACTATTGCACCGACCGCCGCACGCAACCCGATTTCTTGGCAACGGCGGTTACGCAATATCGCCTACTTCCCGAAACGTTCTCAGGTAAAACGCTTTGTCAGTGAGGTGGTTCAACCGGCCATGGCGCTGGTAGAAGCTGAATTAGCCAAGCAAAACACCACTTCCTCTATTGATGATTCACAGGACGATCGCATCCGTTTCGAAGTCGATTTGGGTGATGACCTGAACTTCGTCTATGAGGTTCGCCTGCGGGCCTACATTCAACCGGCCTTTGCTCTGGCGGGCTTGAAAGACGAGGAACGTGATGAGGAACATAAGTACTACCGGGGTGAAGTCCACCTGAAAGAAGGGGGCCAGGATTACGATGTGATGGGCTGGACGCAAGAACAGATCATTCACGATATTCTCGACCAGTACGAGAAACACCTGCACTTCCTGCACCTGGTACGCTAGTACTTTTCGCTGTTACTCTGCCGCCCCATCCGGGGCGGTTTTTTTGGATCGAGCACGGCGAACCATTTTCTGAGCATAAAAAAACCCCGCGATCCAAGAGCACGGGGTCATAATTTATGGCGGAGGAACAGACCTCTTATCTCACATCCAATCCAACGCAATTCAATTAAATCTTTAATATCATGATGTTATTTACAGCACTCATTTAAAGCTGTTCAATCAAATCCACTGATAGCCAAAACAAATGGCCTACTGGATTTCGAGGAAAGCCCATGGCTGTAATCACCGATACCAAAGCAAAAAATATCAAACTGGACGACAAACCTATCCCTCACGGAAGCGTAACTGGCCTGGCGCTTCACCCATCCTCAAAACGGGGGCGCGGAAAATGGGTACTCCGTTTTATAAGCCCTCAAACACAAAAGCGTCGTAACGCAGGGCTAGGTATTTACCCCGAGATCGGTATCGCCGAAGCCGGAAAACTTGCCAGAACTATGCGCGAACAATTAGTCGCAGGTATCCAGAACTGGCTGCATAACTAGCACCGTTTTTATTTTGATGCATTCTGTTTTATTTCAGCATATCGGGTAGTCAGTTGCTTCAGATGCATCTCCAGTTGAGCCCTGAGAGCGGCAGGTAAAGGTTCTCCAGCAGGATTTTGTGATAATGCCCGCAGTTGCTCTTCAGCCGGTATGGATTGATTAAATGACTGCATGGTGGAAAATACCACGGACTTGAGCTCACTGACCGTCATGTATTTACCCTTCTGCTCATCCAGCCCGCTCAGCCGGTTACTCAGTTGCTGTAGCTTCGTCATCCCTTGATGCCAGCCATTCAGGTTCTCTGCAGGTATGCCAGCAGCGTTCAACTGCCGCTGCCATTGTTGTACCAGAGGTTTAGTCTGTTCCGGCCACAGCAACTGAGCCTGTTCCAGAAGCTGCCGACTGTAGGCAATATTCCAGTCAGGAGGTAATTTATCCAGTCGGGCAAGCTGCTGTTGTGTTTGCGCTATCACTGTTTGTGATGACAGGGATTGCTGACGCAACATATCCAACTGTTCAGGTGTGAGTATTGCGGGTAACGGTGCCAGAGATGCAGCAAACTGAGTCTGTAACGGGTCAGGTCGGTGCAAGACATGCCAACCCCACACCGTTGCCAAACTTGTCACCAGCATGGAACACATCCCGGCGGCGAAGAAATGCCACTTTTTTTCCGGAGCTGGCACCGCTGCCAGTACTTCCACATTCGCCTGGTGTTCTGGTTGCGTTACATACACCCACTTCACTGGGCTGGCCGGTGCATCTTTCTCTGCAATCGGGATACCTGAGTGGGCTTCAGATGATATTCCCAAGTCATTCATTGTCGCAGCAGACGGCACGATTCCGGGCTGAATAACAACGCCGGAACCCGATGCGCCGTCACTGTTTTCCAGACGAACAGCACTGTTATGCATCAGGGTACGCAAGGTATCGAACTGACTCAGATGTTTGAGCTCCAAGCGCTGTAATATCGCCCCCAGGCTGGCAAGCTGCTGTTCTGCACGATAAAGCTGGCTGAGGTCACTGTAATTCAGTGGGAGAGTACGCATCAGCTGTTGTATACGCTGGCTCAGAGCGCTGAGGATTTCCATGCGAGCGTGTACCGGCTGCGGCCAGAGTACCCCCCACTGATGGCTTATCAGGGCTTCCAGTATCGCCAGCCCTTCATTGAGACCGAATAATCCGGCAAGTTGCGTGCGGGCCAGCGTGTACCATGCCGCTGTCTGCAGCTCCACGCCATTTTGTTCAAACAGCGAGAGGCAGAGTTTTTCGGCATAACGCCAGTTCACATCCGGACGTGCCGGATGTGACAGCTTGCTCAGCTCATCGCGCAGGGCAGCATAATCCGGCAGCGTGCGCGGGTCGCCGCCGGTTTTGATTTTACGGGAGGGAATGTCATTCATGACCAGATATCCATTTGACATATAAGGAGCTATTGAAAGTGATTGTTTATGCGGCTTCGCTTTCTGCATATTCGAGACTCTGCAGATACTGTAGCGCCACAGGGTCAGCAATATATTCAACCTGCCCGTGGTGACGCTCCACCTCATCAATAATTCTGCTGAGCTCGACCCGGAAAAACTCCTTGCGCAGGTTGATTCGGTTAATCCGGTAGCTTTCCAGATGGTCATGCAGTGTCTTTTCAAGCGCAGGAGCGTCATCGCAGGAAATCATGGCGTGGACGTCAAAATCAAACGGCACGGCTGCCCCGCTCAGTTCTTTCACACGCTCCATAGGCTCCAGTCGTCGGGTCATACCGATTTTGAAGACGTTTTCACCGAAAGAGCCGATATTCGAAATCACATACACATGTCCCTGTCTGGTGAGCTGGGCCATGGATTTGGCGCGTTCATACTGCTGATGCACGTCTTGGATTTTCTGCTCCAGCTCCAGGCGCTGTCGTTCCAGCTCTTCTCTGTGAGCACCTTCAGCGGCGAGCAGGGCTTCTTCCAGTAAGCGCTGCTGCTCCGCAAGGCGTTGTTCCTCCTCTTCCGCTTCTCGCAGCTGCTGCTCCAGTTCATCCTGACGCTGTTTTTCTTCCCGCATCTGACGCTTGAGCTCAGCCTGATATTCCTTTTCTTCCTGCGCTTTTTCCAGCAGGGCAACCTTATCCAGAAACTGCTGTTTTACGCCTTCCCAGTCGGCATTATCGTCAAGTTCCAGAAAGGTGATTTTTTCGCTGATAGCCGCGTAAGCGTCTCTCTCCTTCCTGAGCTGGTCGTACTTGCTTTGCCAGTTATTTACCGTGGTACCGGAAAGCAGTGTTTTGACTTTGAATTTATATGCCGAGTCCACAATACGCTGCAGTGCCCGGGAGGCTTTATTTCTGGCATTGTGAAAGTCATCCCACTGACCCGAAAGCTGTTTCTTTTCCTGATACAGACCTCGAGCTACTTCAGTATTGACGGTTTCTTCAAAGGCTTTCTCTTTCTGTGCCAGATCCGAAGCGGCCTGTCCGAGCTCTGCTGTTTTCTTCCGAAAGCCCCGGTAAATGAAAACCCGTATTATCAGCGCAACGGCTATCAGTAAACCAAAGAACAGACCGAGTATTCCTGCCGGATTCGACACAGATTCAATAAATCGCTCATTCAGATTAATTAATGCTCTTACCGCAACATAAATACCCCAGGCAATTACGCCAATAATAACCAGAATAATACCCGCAGCATTGTCATCTTTTTTTCTTCGTGCCATGTTTTATTTTTTCCTTTCTTCTTTTAATCCTGACTATTTAATCTTTACAACGGGCAGGGAATCTTTGCCATATCCGATTAATACTGGTTCTCTGAGCAAATCGGTAAATGGGTGTATCCGGGCTTGTTGACCATATAGAGGGGAGCGCATGTTGGCTGTCGGGGTTGCGTGCTGACCGGTTCGTCGTTTTCTGCAACGCGTTGCGGTTTCTGCTTTTTCGCTGTTGGCACTTTTTTCGTCTGCGCTTTGCGGGAGGACGTAGACGGTTTTACCGGATTGCTGGTTTCTGAGGAAACATATCCGGAGCAGAATCGTTTCGACTGACTCAGACTCCCGTCATTACAGACAAAGCGTCCATCCGATGTGCAGTGCGCTATACCGCCTTTTGAACCTGAGCAGGGCTGCCTTCCTCGCGCAGCATCAGCCTGTGCCGTAAAAAGAATTCCTGAGACCAGAAGGAAGATTAATTTTCTCATTTCCATATCCGTAATTTAATTCGTTATTTTGTGGCTCTGTTCTCCATCAGCCATTAACTGTTTCGCCAGGTAATTATGCAATGACAGACAGGCAAACAACCTATTACTCATTCCGGCTGAGCTATGGAAGGAGCGCCAGAATCAAACCAAAAAATGTGCTCTCATCAAAACCCTGCCCAGAGAGGGATAAAGCACCAGGCGGAGTAAAGGTCCACTTGTTCACCGTTCCAGACCGCATAAATAATCGCCCCAGTGGCGTCACGAGTCCTCCATTATGGAAGGTCGCCTCCACACACCCGGTTACACCCTGACCATAAAGGAATGCCGGCACAAATTTTACTGACCGGTCGTCGATACGCAGAACGAGGGTCGCAATCTCAAATGCTCCCCCCTCAACCAGCAGGTCCGTAACGGGTGTACTGAGCGTCTCCACATTCAGTCCGGTACCCACCAGCCACGCGTCCATCTGTTCCTGAAGCTGTGTCATTCGCAGGCGAAACTCTGCAATATCAGCCTGAGTCTTGCTGACAGATGAAGCCGGAGCAGACTGTCTGGTCTGCAATTTTTCGAGAAACTGTGATTTTACTGACATGATGCTATCTGGCCTTACAGACGGGTTGTGGTATCGATATACTGCTGTTGCTTCAGGTGTCTCAGCATCACTCGTCCCTCGGGCATAAACTCGGTGCCGTAACGCACAAGGCCAATGCCCTTAAGCTCAGCATCAATGGCATAGCGCAGTTCACCGGGAACGTGCTGCTCCAGCAGGACAACCGTTATTTTTTTCAGGCGTGGCTCATATTTGAGCAGAACAGCAGACAGGGTACCCATCAACTCATGGGCCGTTCCCGGCATGCCCTGCAGGATTCTGGTCATATCGGGCAGGCCATAATCCGGCAGATGCGCCAGCGTTCCCGCACGGCAGTTAAGAATGCGCTGCATGTTGTCGAGCACCGACAGAATCACCTGGTTCTGCTCGCTGACCTGATGAAGGTCGAGGCCACCGGTAAAATTTCCGGTCAGCATTTCATACAGCGAAGGCGTGTTATGTCCCTGGGGCATCAGTTGTCCTTGAGAGGTTGCAGCGTCAGATGATTGTTACCGGCTTCCAGAATGCGCGGTTTATCCGGGTCAAGGTCTTCGCGCCCTATCACCAGCTTCCAGGTGTTGTTGACCATATCCGGGTGACGGAACAGCCCCACCACCGCCACAAACTGTGCATCGGCTTCCATCGGCATATTCAGGTTCGCATCCCCCCCCGGCTTCACCACCACATCACGGCTCGCCAGCAGGTCAGCTTTCAGAATGGTCTCCCCGTCTTTCAGCAACTGTTGGTAGACTGTTTTATCGAAGGTTTTGCGGTCTTTCAGCTGGTAGACACGGACCACCACCGGCTCAGACAGCGAGTTGCTCTCGCGCGAATCGGTATTCAGCGCCTCACGCGCGGTGAAATCCAGGTGCAGCACCTTAATCTTTTTGTAGAACACGGTGTTAAATGCCGATTTGGTGCCATCGGTGATGCCCTGCGTCACCCCGCACCCCACTAGGCTGAATGCCAGCAGGGGTAACAGCCAGCGCGCTGTTTTAGTTAAACTTGTACGTAACACGTCGGTTTCCTTGTTGTGGTGTCGCAGGCTCCAGCCCGGCGTAGTAACCCAGTTCGGTCGTAAAGGTCTGTGGAATATCCTCCGGGAGAGCTTCGTCTTCCACACCCAATACGCCGTTCATGCCGAGCCAGAAGGGAGCTTCGCCGAGCGGTGGCGCAGCCAGCAGACGAGTGGCGGTGGTCAGAGTGATTTTGGCCTTGAATCGCCAGCCGAGGTACACCCGCAGCATCACCAGGAGATCCTGGTACAGCAGGCCATCCGGCTTCCAGCCCTGCGCTTCCCGCTCGTTATCCGTTGAAAGCGCAATCAGCAACTGGCTGTTGGCATCCATCGCCTCGTCGCCAAGCGCCGTGTTGCCATCCAGCAGAAAATCCTCATCCCCGTAAAAACCCAGCGGCTGACTGACTTCCACCGGCCGCAGACAGTACGGACTGACCAGCACCACAGTGTCCGGTGCCAGCAAGCTCACCAGCGCCTGCATCCCCTCCTGGGTTTTACACGGTTGCTGCAACACTCCCAGCAGAGCCAGAAAGCGGGATACCGGGGTGGCAATATGCTCTGCTGTGCCTGGTATGCCCAGCCCCACCAGGCCCAGCAGCGACTGTGAGATGCAGTCGGTGCCACCGGGTTCAAATGTGGCCGGGTAGGAATATTTTCGCCAGATGCGATAAAACTGTGTCAGGATGCGGTGGCTGAAGATATCGAGAAACCCTTGCAGCGCCTCGTGCCCTTCCCGGCGCTGGGTGATGTCATCGAGATAGGCCGTTGGCAAGGGTGAGTCGACGCCGTACATCCCCATAAAGGTTGTGCGGATGAGCGGTGGCCTGCTGTCATCATCCTCATCGTATTCAACGGCCTTCAGTTCGCTGGCGGGAAACCCCATCCCCGGGTGCGGCGCAAAGCGCACCGGGTCATCAGCGGGATGGCTGGTCGACCCCATCAGCGGCCTGCCCGGATTACGCTTCTCCAGCAGTTGACATAAACGGTAAAAGTTTATCCGGTGAAGGTCGGCTTCCAGCCGTGGGGTCAGCCGGGAATGCGGCGGTCGTGCTTCTCTTCCCATTCCAGACGCTCTCCGGTTGGTTGCAGAATAATAATCAGGCGGTTAAACAGGTAAATATCGGTATAGAGGGCGAAGAAGCGGCTTAGCATCTCGCCAAACAGGCAGATATCGCCCCGTCCGGCAAAACCGTGGCTGTCCAGTGTCACTTCAATCTGTACGCCGCGCACCAGGTAGCCCTGCTCAAAACGCTCCGTTTCGCTGTGCTTCACGTCGATAATCGCCTCCAGACGGCGGCGGTTCATCTCACTGTCCGTCCACTCATACAGCGCCAGCGTGCCACGCAGCACATCGGCATTATCCATCATCGAGAGAAAACCGCTACCGAGGTGGCTCAGCACGCGCCAGTGAAACCGGTCCTGAGCCGGCGGGTAACAGGGAAGCGTAGGGGCACACAGATTACGTACGGCTATGCTGGTCGAGGTGGTTTTCATCACCGTATCGAGCACCGTGCTCTGCAGTGCGCGGCGCGGTAACTGGCCATTGGTACCGGTGAGCGTCAGCGACAGGCTTTCATCTTCCGGCACCGTGTGATTGTCAAAGGCTTCGCCGCCGAGGATAAGCCAGGTGTTATGCAGCCCGGACGGGCCGCGGCGCACGCGGGTGTGGTAGTAATACTCCGGCGCTTCATGGCGCATCATTCCGCCTTTGTGGCGAAAGCTCGAGAACGGCACGTAGGTATGCTGGCTCGATGACATCACCGAATCCACCGCGTAAATCTCGGTATGACCATCCTGGACGCGCATCGGACGCAGCATGTATTCGGTTTGCAGAGAATTGAGCGTCAGCGGATCGGATTCCAGCGGGAACAGGTTAATCACCGGTACACAGTTCAGACGCAGATGCTTTTCGGTAAAGCTGAAGTCATGCTCCCAGCGTTCCGCCAGCACCACGTCGATTTCAAACCATGGGAGCTCGGCCGGAAAGACCACGGTCTCCAGCCCGCGTAGGCCCGTGAACATGAACTTCTCGCGGAAGGTGAAATACTCCAGCAGCAGCTGGTAGCCGCTGAAACTGCTGTCACCCTTCGGCCACAGCCCGTCATCATCTCCAAACCCCAGCGCGGCGAAATACCCGTCGAGCGGTCTTCTGTCCACGTCACCCGGCATCCGCAGCCACAGACGCGCAGCGTTCATGGTAAAGGCTTCGTGCATGGCGCAGGCCAGCGGTGCGTCAGCGTTGAAGTAGAACGGGATCTGGCTGAGATCCATACGGCTCCAGTCTGCAAGATGGCTACAATTAAAGCGCAGGCTGATGACCGACCGCCCGTCAGGGTCAGTCGACAGGCGAACGTGCTCCAGCGACAGCGGCTGAAGGGTTATCTCTTTGGTGGTGGTGTACCGGCAGCGCGTGCCCTTCTCACCGATCGGCCGCGAGTTCACCTCGAAACCTTTGACAATACGCATCTGCTCTTTCATTTCACGCCAGTCGGGGGTGAACTCCACCACCGACATGGACGGAATGGTGCGCAGGTAATGCGGCCACAACAGGCTGACCAGCCCTTCGGTCAGTTCAGGCAGGTCGTCATCGAGCTTTTCACGAAGACGGCCCATCAGGAAGGCAAAGCCTTCAAACAGGCGCTCCACATAGGGGTCGCGCGCGCCCGCTTTATCAAGATTCAGCATCGCCGCCTGCTCAGGATGAGCGCGGGCAAACTCTTCACCGGCTTCCAGCAGGTAGCGCATTTCGGCGTCGTAATAACGCAGGGTTAAGTCGTCCATAATAGTTTCTGTTTAGTTAATTACTGCGTGATGAGCGATTAAAGGAATTCCAAAAACCGACAGGCGACTTCAAATAAAAAAGGTCGCTCATCAATATGGTTTACAGGAGAATGTTTCTTTTACATAACGAGTGGCTGTGCCTGGCATCCAGCCCGATGGAATACCATTGCAGCGTACATATCCTCTGCTAATCAGCTCTTTGGGATAGAAGATGGAGTACAACAGAGCCAGTATTACGATAGCAATGCAACCCCATTTAAAATATACAACATAGTAATCCATCTTCCTGAAAGCAAACTCTTTTTCCATGAAGAGAACCAGAATAAAATAGGCCAGTGGGAATATCATCACGAAAGGCAACGCAACCAAAGCAACGGTTAACCATGAAAAAAAATTTCATCACCAAAGCTGAAATATTCTTTAAATATACTTTCCCCAAGATAAAAACTCAGAGAACACAACCCAAGAATGATAATGATAGCGAAAAATGCGCGAACTCTATCTTTCATGTTGCAAACCCGAACTGAAGCATAATTTTCTATCTAATACATATTTGCTGGCTGTTCCTGGTGTCCATCCAGAAGGTACTCCTGAGCAAAGAATGTAACCTTTGCTTTTTAGTGCTGATAAATAACCAAACGACATCGCACATGACAATGCAAAAGTAAAAACACACATACACTTAAAAAGCGGCATAATTCCATTCACTTTTTTAAGTGCATGTTTCTCCCCATGTCGAAGTGAGAGGAAAAACCAGTATAAGGGAAATGCAAACATTATCGGTATCGATATAAGACTTAATGACATCCACGAAAAAACAACCTCTTCAGGGAATTCAAGATAATCAGATAGTTCGCTCAACCAAAAGCAAAATGACACAATAGAAACAACCAACAATATAACAACTGAAAAAACAGCCTTGGCTTTTTTATTCATATATTAGTATGTCCTTTTGGTAATGCCGCCAATCGAATCTCTCAAATATCCCCTAATCTCCGATTCTATAATTTGCTTTCCTTTTTTTAACATTTGCCCTGCAAGCATAGCACCTAAATCCCAAAAACCATCTTCCATTTCTCTGGCTTTTTCAGCAAATTCCTGTTGAGCCGCATCAATGTACTCAACTACTTTGTCTGTCACACCAAACTTCTGGTCCAGCTTATTTAAACCCCAGGCAGCAAAAAATCCAACGCCAATGACTATTACAAGGTTAAATGCAATCAACGGGGTTACTACGACACTTCCAACGACAAATGTGACTACAGATACAATGCTGATTTTCATTACTGTTCCTACTCACCAATAGTGGGCACGCGATTAAGTGAGTAAAATATCAACCATATATAGGAAGAAAAATACCCCCCTTACTTAAGCATCATCAACTATCAAATACTATTAGAGTGGTGATAATTTCGTGACGCAGAATCTGCCTTTTTGGCTGTTCAACACGTAGTTATTATACCCATCACGAATAGTCAAAGAGAAAGAGCACTCTCCTTGTTTTGACGTGATGATAAAATTCTGCCCTCCACCACCAATAGCATTGTATGAATATTTTCCACCGGTAAGCCATCCAACATTGAATTCAATACCACTTATCATTAAAGAACTGAAAGAAGTAGTTAACTTAAATGTTGCACCAGGTTCAACAACATCAGGCTTTGATTTTACTATCCTTTCCACCTCTTCAGGGGTTGGCTCAACATCATGTTTTATTTCATCAGAATGTAAGTATAAGCACTCACTAGATTCATTTTTGACAGTAATCGTAGGTCTGAAAGGAAGAAAGACTGCAGAAAAAATTATAATAAAAATATAAAGCGATAAAAAAATAACAAATTTTTTCATATTTATTATTCCTCAATGCGTTCTGGATTTTCAACATTCCAGCACCAGTGCTTTTGCTTTGACACCGGTAGTTGTTTTTCTGGAGTGCACTCCAGTGCATTCAGGATATCCAAAGCCGTTAATGATCCCGCCATTTTCCCATGTTGATAGTATAGATCAAAACCTATTTTAATACTGGTTACATCATCTAAGGTATCGTCACCCACAGCACCTGGTGTCATGTTTTGCTCCCACGTTGAACCGGACAACAGCAAATCCTCACTGAATCCAACACTTAGCCCAATATATCCATAATGAATATTCGACCATACATCATAAAAGTAATCATACTGCTTATATTTGTGATAATAGGACTTAGACGGAGTATTACTTGGCGGAGGGAGTGGACGAGCAACGCCTAACGAACCGAATTTATCCCGGATCTTTGGTTTGTGATCCCAGGTTGAACCTGTTTTAACAGTCTGATACCAGACTGTCATTGCAGCAAGCAAACCAGGTTGAGGAGGCGGAGCCAACTTTGCATAAAAGGGAAGTTTATCCCATTCAGCACGCCTTTGCTTTAAGATCTCTTCGTCGATTAGATAACGTATTATTTCCGCCGTCCGGCCACTTACATTCTTCTTGATTTCGCTGAGAATATATTCAGCCACCGCTATCGCACCATCTTTATGCGTACAGTGATACGGCCCCCCCTCTTCCGTATGCGCATCTGTTACAGGTGACGGCCGTTCGGGTGATGCCTGAGTTGAAGCGATAACGCCAGATTTCGATATAGCATCCGCTCCGGCGCTGCTTTTTTCATACGTATCATCCATCATTGATGGAATAAACTTCGCCTTGCAGGGGCATGTACTGTAGCTGTCGAGGGTTCCGGCCATTCGCCGGTCATGAATGGTATCGTTGTCGATGCCACCGGCTATCTTGAATAGTCCGGCATGCTTCCCGCAGGTCACACTGTCCTGCTCCCGGGCAACCGGTTTATCAAACAGAGTGTGATCCTCTGCGCCCGTGGTGATTTTCCCGCCGCAGGTCGTCTTGTCACCCTGCACCAGATAATACCCTTCAGCTCCCATACGTTTCCCTTTTCCCTTAATTCAGTTCTGATTACCCGCACAACACCGCACTGCTGGCCGGATCGAGCGCAATCAGACCGGACAGAAGCAAATCCATCTCGGGCTGAAGCCTTGATTTATCAGTTTCACTGCGTGTGGCTTTCATGCGCAGCAGTCTGAGGCGACGTGATTTCACTTCAAACAACAGTGCCGGTGCCCACTGCGTGAGGGTGATCGACTGTGCGGCATTGTCGAGCTCTCCCAGCAGATGCAGGGCCAGTTCATTTTTGCCCTTCTGCTCGGCGACACGAGCCATCAGCAGACGCAGCAGCCATTTGTCTTTCGCGGAATCCGCACCAGGGCGGGTCTGCAGCCAGTGGAGTGTGGCATCCAGACCGTCAGTGTCCGCTTTCTCTAGTGCTTCCGGTTCAAGTGCCAGGATGTCATTATCCGTCTCACTGACAGCACTGACCGGCTCATCCCGCCAGCCGGACATATCGTCCAGCACGCTCTGATTTATCCAGTTCAGCGTCACCTCATCGGCAAATGGCGTACCGTCATTAAAGGCCAGGGTTTCAAGCCCGGTAAGGCGGCGCAGCAGCCCTTTCAGGTCGGCGGCTATGATATCAGCCAGCACATCCTGCCCCGATTTCACCAGGGCCTGATGGATATACCACTGCAAATCCAGCCAGAGGTGGTTGGCGCCGCGTGAAAAAGCGCTGTCGGCCTGCTCCATAATTTCGGACCAGCTCTGCTGCAGATACAGGCGCTTAAGCATGGCCCGCTGGTCTGCACGCGGCGGTTCGATTCGGGTTTTCCCTTGTGCATCCGGAGCAGGAATACTGTGCAGCGTGTCATGACGCAGGCTTTTCATCAGCCGGTGAGCGGCCAGCCAGCCATCAGGTTGCTCACGAAGATATTCCGTCAGTGTACGGGCTTGGGCCAACAAATCCTGGCCGGAGGTAATGCGGCTCAGGACTGGCGCGTCAGACTCTGTCATATGTGTGGGGGTCTGTGTCTGTGTCTTGTTACCTGCGTTCTGCGGTACCACAGCATCCACACCACCCGCCTTCATCAGGCGAGATTCCAGCGCGCTGTACAGGGCATTTAGCTCTGGCCGTGACGCTGCCGGTTCTGTCTCCATGCTGTCGAAAATGAGCAACAGCGCACCGGCAGTGCGCAGTGCATCGTCGCGTACCACTTCCGGCCAGAGTGACAGGCTATCCAGAACGCGGGAGCCTGCAAGCCACTCCAGCGCCGGTTTACGGCTCCGCTCACGCTGAGGATGTAGTTGCACTCCATAGCGCTGTATCAACCCCGCCAGTAGCTCAAGCCCTTCGGCAAAGCCGGTTTCCCCGTCCTGGTGCAGACGCGCCCAGCAGTAATAGGTGGCAATCCGGATATCTTTTGCCGTGGTGGTCAGCAGTTTTTCGGCAAGCGTGCAAATCAGCCCGGTATCGATGCCGGAAAGTTTATTGACCTCCTCCCGGATACGCTGAAAATCATCGTCATAGCCGGGGTCTTCTCCGGTCGGGCTGGCATCGCTTACTGGAGCAAGCCAGGTCTGCCAGTTTTCTGTGCGTGTCTGCGCCTCTTGCCGCAGCTGAGTATCGTCAGCGTGACAGGCCGCGACCAGATTCTGCAGTGTACTCATTACTCGACACCCTCCATGTCATTGTTTTCCGTATTAGCCATCAGCGCCTGCACGGTGGCCCCGCTGTCGACACTGAATATCTGATCCGGCAGCGTGAATCCGCGCAGATCCAGCAGCGCCAGCGGGCCTTTTCCGAGTTGTGAGCGCAATACCCACTGCAGGGTTCGACCGTCCGGGGCGGTGAAGCTCATCATCCACTGGCTGCGGTCAAGCTGCTGCCGCTTGCCCTGGTCCAGCCAGCGAATAAAGCCCCAGGCCCCGCTGTAATCCCCGAACAGGCGCGCACCGGCGTTGACCGTGGTCCAGGTCAGCATGGTTCCCGGCTTGTAAGTGTCTCCCGGCCAGCGGAAGCTCTGCCAGTCAGCCATCTGGTTGAAATAGTGCAGCTTTTGTCCATCAACAGTGAGCTGCGTCTCCACCACCTGCGGTACAGGGCGAGCCTGCAGCTCAAAGCTGATGCCCTGGCTTCCATCGGTGAACAGAATGTCTGACAGCTGGCTCAGCTGATTAATCGCCCGCAGGAAAGCCGGGTTAAAACTCAGCCCCTGGCTGTTGACCTTATCCGGTACCCACTGGCTGCCCTCTTTGTGCAGTACCCCGCTGAGTTCTGTCGTCAGGAAGCGTTCAATACGTCCGCTGTCCTTGCGCAAAAACTCAGCCAGCATTGGCAGGGAGGCATCACTTTTGCTCGCCGCAAACGGGAAACGTCCGTCAAAGGCGGTGTGCCAGTTCGCCACCACGGACCGGCTCCATTTGTCATTCAGACCCGCCGCCGACGGCTGAAGCACGGTCTCCCAGGCCTGGGTCAGTGGCTGCACAAACATCGTGCTGCCAAAACCACTCCACTCTTCGCCAAGGCTCGCCGAAATCAGGCTGCCGTACTGCTGGGTGTCGGTCAGATCCACACTTTTTCCCTGAAATACGGTCTGCGCCAGGGTCTGCATCATCGCCTGCGGATCAGAAGCACTGGCCACCTGTTGCAGACGCAGACGCACGCGGGTGATGCGGGTCAGATACGTCTGCAGGCTCAGGGAGTTATCAGCCGACATGACGTTGCCGCCTGTGTTTTTACCCAGCAGCTGAAGCAGTGGGCCAAAGGTTTCATCGAGCGGCCCCTGCGGGCCCGATGCGGTCTGGTCTATCGCGGGTTTATCTTTTCCACCTACCAGGTCTTTGGCTGACTTGATGATAGAGTCGGACAACCCTTCCCCCTTCTGACCAGTCTGCCCCTGCCAGGCGAGGGTATTCATCAGGGCAATCAGTGGCGACTGACGGACATCACTCATCAGCGTCAGCTGGTCGGTAACGTCAGCAATGTTGTTCGCAGGATTAAGTTGCAGGCTGTTGAGGAAGCTCAGCCAGCTGCCAGCAAAGTCGGTGAAGTAACGTTGCGTCAGACGTGCTTTCAGGGCTTCAGGCGACAGGTCTGAGGAAACCGCTTTCCGGCTGTCACTCAGCACCCAGTCAATTTCATCCCGGCGGGAATTTGCGGCCTTTTCTATAGCCTGCTGAATGCCGCCTTCCCAGGCCTGGCGGGTGAACATGCCCGGTACCACTTCCTCGGTGGTGAACAGCCGCCGCGCATCGGTCCCGCTGGTCATGTCCTCCAGTGACACATCGGCAAAGTTACGACGCACTGATTTGAGCATGTTCTCATACAGGGTGCTTTCAGCGTTGCGGCGGCCAATCTGCTGCAACAGCACCTGGCGACTCTGGCTCACCAGCTGCGCATCCGGGGTGATTTTCCACTGTGGTTGCTCAGGCAGTTCGGTGATGTAGAAGACCCACAAATCCGGCGACAGGCTTTGCCACAGGCCGGTTGAAATGCCCATCCGCGTCGGCTGCACGGTTTTCAGGGTCTGCGCGTAGAATGCGCCGTCGACTTTATCCTGACGGGCCATCATCAGCCAGGCTTTAAGCTGGTCATAACCCAGTTTAGCAAGCGCAGCACGCTGGTCACTGTTGGGTGCGGAGCCGACCAGCGCACTGAGCTTCTGTGTCAGGGCGGCATTCGCCGGGTCGCGTATCAGGCGGTTGTTCGCCACGCCATACCAGGGCAGAATCGCATTGAGCAACTGCTGGTTATGGTCCAGACCAAAGCGCTGGTACCATGGCGCGCCTTCCTGAATACGGTGCTGCAGGCGACCGGCGTCATTACGCAGCGTATGCAGGGCCGTCAGTTGGTCATCCGATACGGAAGGATGCTCCACCAGCGCATGCGCCTGCTGCGCCACAGAGACAATCTGCAGACGGTTGACCGCAAACGACAGTAGCGTTCCCGCCCCCCAGACACCGATAATGGCCATTAGCGTCCAGGCCAGCGTCTGTTCCCACGCCATACCGACACGGCGGCCACGAACATGGGTGCAGTCATCCACAATGCCCTGCCAGGTTAACGGCAGGGTCAGCGCATGGCGTTGTGATTCCGGGATATATTTCTCAGCGTCGGCAGGTGCAGCACCGGCTGTTTCTCCTGCGATAGCGGCAGGTTTATTCTCCGGCAGGCTGAACATCAGGCCACGCAGCGGAACGCGCTGCTGGGAGGCAGCCAGCCATGGCATCAGTTGCTGAACCCAGCGGGCGATACCGCCGTCTTTAAGGTGCTGTCCCAGGCGCAGCAGGAAGTCGTGGCCGTTGTTCTCAGCGACCTGACTCACCCCCTGCGTTCGCAGGGCCGGCAGCATCAGTTCTAGCTGGCGGGTAATATCGTCAGGCTTAGCACGCAGCGGGAAACTGGCCCCTACCGTCTGTTCAGTGCGTTTTGCCTGCGACCACTTGCTGTCGCACAGTTGCCACAGCCAGACCGGGGCGGAATAGCGCAGTAATTCACTGATTTTTTCCAGTCCGCGTAAATCGTTATCACTAATCTGAGGAGTGATATTAAGCGACTGCGGCATGACGCGGACAATACCATCCAGTGGGCGCCCGCGACGCAGTTTACGCAGCGCGGTGTATTTTTCCTTATCGGGCTCAGCAGTCAGACTGCCGCCGTAAATCAGAACGGTACGGTTACCTTCAAGCCACTGGTTTTCCTGCAGGCCAGGTACCAGCTGTTCGATTGCCGCCTCATCGCCAGTGATTAACAACAGACGGGTTTTACAACGCCAGTAAAGGCCAATACGGGAGCGGAGATGTCCCCGAATCTTGTTACACATGGCCACCGCAGGGTGAACAGGCGCTTTATCATTTTCCCGTTTCCTTTTCTCATCATCACCGTTGGTGTTGTCGACAAGCGCATTAAACTCCTGCTTACCGGCACTGCGTACCGCCGCCAGGAGCACTAAGGATACGATAAGGGCACAGCCTGAAATACATCCGCCGGCGATAAGCCAGTAAATTTGCTGCTGACTTCCGTCTTCAATCCCGGCTATATCCGGATGCTTCCAGACCATGAACGTCATAACGGCTAACAGCAAAAAGAAAATCGATGCGACAGCAAGATAGCGGCCTTCCGTGGTCTTCGGCATTAAGGGTAGCTTCACGGATCCATCTCCTGTCGGGAAGCAATCGGGGTAATGAGCGTGCTCCACAGCACATTCGGCGTGGTATCACCGCAGATAATCATCTGTGGTGACTGTGTTTGTCGGGCGATTTCAGTGGCGGCAGCGATGGCCAGCCAGGGAGCAGCGGCTCCGGCATGTCCCATGGATGTATCGAGCGAAATGACGGCGTCGTCCTTTACAGACTGCGCAGGGTGTGCATTCTGGCACGCGATCACTTCTGCACGCTGCTCACCAGTGAGTCCGGCAAGCCATAAATTTTTCACGATATTCTCTTTGAGCGGAACGTTATAGGCGGCCATGTTCATCCCCTCGCTCAGTTCACCTGTCCGGGCAGCATCTGGCCGGTGCAGCAACGCGAGGGGTTCAAGCGCGTCTTGCGTCATGCGGTTGCCAAGAAGCAGCGCTACACCGGTCTCTGCGGTGTTATCAGAAACGGAGGGCTTAAACTGGAGCCCCACAATCAATAACATTGCTTTATCTTTAATACGTGTATTCAACCAGCGGTCAATCACGCTGAGTCCACTCCCTTCAGCATATTCAACAGGAAGAGTAATATTGTTCTTTTGCCAGGCCTCATCCCAGTAATGGCGAATGTTGTCCAGAGGCAGCGATGTTGTTACATCAAAAAATACTACCAGTGGTACTTTTTCAGGGATTTGTGCGAAAGGAATGCCAGCAATCAACTGCGAAAAAATATTCGTTATCACGAATTTTAGCGAGTCCTGCGGGCTAGAAGAAATTTGGCTCATTCTGGAGCTTTCATTACCATCCCGGTCGACCTGCGAAACAATAATGCTATCGTTATTTTGCATGGCAATAGCTGTATCTTTTTGAGCAACTGATGAGTGTCCGGTAATAAATGTTGCATTCAGCACCTGCAGTGCACGACGTGCCTTACGGGTTTCTCGAAGAATCCATTGTTCCCGTTGTTTGTCGAAAGCATTTGCTTTGCTATCCTGCAATGCCCACAGAAGCAGACAAGAAGCAAACGGAACACTCCACAAAACAATAGGCACACCTAAAGAAATTTTCCAAAAATACAGGTTTTCAACATAACGCCCAAATATACGCATTAATATAACACTGACCGAAAGCATGGCAACCAGAGCAATAAGCCAACGAGAAAATTTTAGAGACTTAGGTCTGGGATAGCGTTCTGGTAAATATTTAAGTGTATATGACATTAATTTTCTCATATTACAGGATGGCTAAATTAGCTTGGTATGCAAACGAGGCAAGAATTCACCATGTTATATTCTTATCATTGTCGAAACTCACGCTCAAATACACAACCATCATTTCTGTTAAAGAAAAACAGAAATCAGAGCGCTAATTTATTTTTGTCATTGAAATGGCCTTCCATTTTTTCATCATGTAATCCAGAAGAGGTTTACCACCTCTTAAATTAGAATCTGGAATCGGTGGATTTTCCCCACCATAACTACCATTTTCAACAACAATATGCTCTTCCCCTCTCAAGGCATATTTCACTCCATTTTTATATGCAAAGTACTTCACAGTAACAGGATCTAACCCACCGATGCATCCAATTTTATACGCGAACATAACTGTCGCTTCGTTATTAGAAAAAGCCCGATTTATCTCAATTGATTTAGTTATCACATCCAGATTGATATCAACTCCGCAGTCATTAGCATAATCGTTAAGAACCCAATCAACATTCCCTCCTGTTACTTGTTTCACTGACAAATACTCACCAGAGCTGTTTTTAGCAAATCCCTTTCTATCAATAAGTTATGCTCACCAGAATCGTCAATCCAAGTTCTATTAATGAACAAATCCTTAGCAAAAACGGAGGGGCATTGAACAATCACTAATATGCAAATAAATTTAAAAAATGGGAAGTGAAAGAAATGTTTCATTTACATGTCCATTATTAGATGTAGTGAATATTACCTCATCGGCTGTAAGATAAGTCACTTTCAAGTTCACTTGGGGAACATAAATTTGTTTGCAGCCTTGCACGCTAAGGTCCCATCAGGAAGAGCATCAAACAAGGAAGTAAATCTATATAATGACAACTTTCCTCCATTTTTTTTAAAATCAATAAAGTATCCATATGCACCTTCATCGTCACATTTTTTTCTCATGGACTCTGGTAACGCAAAAGAAATATTCCACACACATACCCTCTCACGAGGGAAAACTGGCGACGAATGCATTGGATATTTAGAATTCTTATCCACGCCCCAGCCATAATAAACCTCAGACATATTAACAAGAGTGCTTTTTTTATTTAGAATGAGTTCATCCTGCTCAATATCACCCTTTATAGCATCAGAAGAAAAATTAATTAATGATTGTTTTTCATTATTTTTAAAAATTCCTATCAATGAATCCACATCCGACTTATTTATACATTCTTCAGTTGAAGCATAAGAACCATAACTAAACAGTAAAATCAAATAAAAGAACTTCATATCACTCTCCAAAAAAATACCATTACATTTAATTATCTTGTTCTCTCATCATCTCTAGAAGAGTCATTCGCCCCCAGGCTTTTACGCAACTCTCCGATGTTAGACATTGTTGGTTGCTCTTTTGCACCTGAAGTAATAATTCCTTGTGCATGTGGATAGTACGATTTAGGCACATAATATCCAATCAATTTATAACCTAAACGCCCATTTATATAGACTTGATATAATGGATTTATCGTAACACTATCTCCTTGATTTCCACCTAGCACACCTATCTCCCCATCTTTAAACTGGCAATATATAAAAGCAACATGCCCAGTCCACGATCCTTTCTTTCGCAATACAACTATTGCACCGTATATAGGTTTAGATATTTTCACAAAATTTTTATTTTTTGAAAAGGATTGCGAACTTGCACTCCCCGATACTGGATACCCAGATTCTTTAAGGCAGTAATTTATAAAAGAAGCACACCATGGGTTTGAGTTACCAACCATAGATGCCATATTAATTCCAGTTTTCTTATGATAGTTTATACCGCCATCACCTTCCTTTACCTTCCCCCATTTCCATCGATTCTCACCCTCTTCAAATGCAACCGCCATCCAAGGAGCCTCTCGCTGATGATGCGGTAGTAGAGCAATCGGATTACCCGAATTCTTTCCCCCGACAGATTCCAGTTCTTTCTTATTCGTATTCGCGGCGCTGGTTTTTTGTGGTTGTTTGTCCGCTGGGTTTGAAGCGCCAGATGTAGCTTTCGTCGTCCCACTCTGCGTGGCGGTATTACGATCGTTTTTACTTATGGATATTGATTGCCCAGGATATATTTTATTAGGATCTGAAATTTTATTTTGACGAGCAATCTCATCTACAGTCATGCCATTTCTTTCTGCGATTTTTGCCAATGTGTCGCCAGGCGCAACCAGATAAATTAAAGAGCTCCTAGGATTAACACCATAAATGGCCAGGCGTTGCCCTGGGAAGATCTTACTTACATCTTTTATATTATTATTTTTGGCGATATTATCAGCGCTTGTCTTATAACGATCGGCAATTTTCGAGAGAGAGTCTCCTGACATGACTATGTACTCTATCGGCTTCTGAGCGCTCTTCTCACGTGCGGCTTTGGGGGTCTCGGCAAGTGTTTTGGCAGAGAATTGAGAAAAGTTTCTCGTGAGCAGTATATTCTTCGTTTCATCCCCAGAAACAGCTGAATAAACAACATCCTCTTTTCCAGCAGAATTAGTATATTTGACGACAATAGCCATTCCTTGTTTCGTATGGATGATTGTCTTGAGCTTGCCGTAAGCATCTGTTTTCCACTCGTAGCTAGTGCTTCCTAGTGTCACTTTAAATGGCACATCAGCAACTGGTCGAGAGCCATCAGAAACAGTCACATTTGTCACATACACCCATTTTTCGGTGCCCGGCTTCAAGCCACCTTCCTTTTTGCTAATTGCCTTGATTACCTTACTGAATTTTGTATCGTCAAGATCTCCTACTTTCTCCTCCTTACCGACCCCACTTTCAGACATGATAAAATCGGCATAATCTTCAGGGTTATTACCATCATTCCCCGGTGCATATTTTTTCATCATTTCTGGAATAGTATAATCCTTATATTTCCTTTTGAGCAGAGATCGTTTGGCATTATCACCAGCTTCTATGCTAGAAAATATTGCGAATGAATGTTTGTCTGGATTGTAGACAACTCCAACACCGATTTTCCCTTGCTGATTTTTTACAGAAATGAGATTACCTGGGTTATTGAATCGCCAATTCAGTGAGCCCCCAGTTTTTAACAATCTTGTGCCACTCGATGACTCATATTCTACCGTTTTCGTCGATGCATGATAAATAGAATTTATAAAGCGCATTTTAATTAATCCTCTCTACTATTTGCCTGCAACTTCAAACTTTGCATCATCTAATAAAACTGGCGTCATGTGATATCCGGTCTCGGCAAGAAATATTACGCCATCAATACTGACACTTTTCCCAAGAAGATTTTTATTTACTTTATAGTCATTACTATCACGCATTATCAACTGAACGTCCTGATTCCAGTTTTGGTTGTCAGTATCTGCGTCTGTTACACATGTGAGTGGCTGTTTTAAATGCAATATCCACTCGTGTAGTTTCTCATCATTCGCTTTATCCTCTCCCCAGCCAGGAGGGCCGTAGTATAATTTTTCGCTAATCACTCCTGTCAGAATTACTTTATCCCCTTCCTTTAGGCAAGTAGCAGATGTACTAAAGCTAGAAAGTACGAATATAAAACAAAAAATAGACTTCCAAATTTCCTTTAACATAGATCACCCTGTCGTAGTTAAATTTAATAGTTTTGCAATCATTGATTCAGTTAGCGCAGAAGTATGACCTTCAGCTGTCTCGGTATCATCCGAATCAGTATCAGTCTCCAGTGATTCTATATCTTCCGCACTATCTACCTCAGCCTCTTCGACTGATGTTGGAAGCTCTTCTTTGACCCAGGTTTCTCGCCCAATGATTAAGTTTAATGTATCGCTTTCAGGAAGCACTATTTTCGGGAAGCGACCTGAAATGTCTACCGTGCCGGTCGACAGGATTTTCCCATTGCTGTCAGTAATGTTGTATGGCTGATTTGTCATCCAGTCCATACTTTGGCTGACACTATCGGCACCAGGGAAAGCAAAACGCAAGCTTTGTTCGCCAGGTTCCATTACAGGAAATATAGGCAGCGCGACCTTTTCTGATGCGCTTGCCTTACGCCCATAGTGTCCTGCTTTCGTACGATATTCACCTGCAGTAGCAGATTCAATCGCACTTGCATCAATCCTGATATAGCTCCCACCACCATTCAGAGTCAGCTTCTTCTTCGCGATGATTTTGATTTCATCCTCCGTGCTGACAATGCTGATCCCCTTTCGTGCCAGTAGCTCCATCAGATCATTCTGTGCCTGCACCTGCACCGGGCCCTGATTCGCAATGAGCTTGATCCCCAGCTTACGGACAAACACGCTCAGGGCATTACCTACCCCGATGAACAGATTCTTCACCACGCTGACG